>NZ_JBAWSY010000001.1:0-644664 GCF_037104765.1 Psychrobacillus mangrovi
GTATATCGATTACTATAATAACGATCGAATTAAACAAAAACTGGCCGGCATGAGTCCGGTAAAATACCGAACTCATGCCAGCCAATTAGCTGCATAAATAAAACTCTAACTTTAAGGGGTCACTACCTCGATGGTCTATTTTTTTATCCAAAACTACAAGTAAATCTTAGAAATCCACTGTGAAATGTTACACGTAACTAACGCAGCAGGTTAGTTCAAGAAATTTACAGGATGATAGTGAATAAAACTAATGCAATTATGTTAAATATAACATTGACTGGACACCGATTAGTGTCATATAATTAGGACACTAATCGGTGTCCATTTTATAAGGGGGAGGGGGCAATTGTACGAGAAAAAGCAAGATCGTGATGTTTATGTAGCCATCGCTGACCCCACAAGACGAAAATTGTTACGTTTGTTGGCTGATGCGGAAGAGTTACCTCTTTACGAATTAACCGATCAATTTGAAATGGGTCGTACCGCGGTTTCTAAACATTTGGCTATCCTTAAAGAAGCTGGTTTAGTGGTTGACCGAAAGGTTGGTAGAGAAACAAGGTATCGAATAAATGCAACTCCTTTAATGGAAATTAAGGATTGGATATCCTATTACGAGAAATTTTGGAACGAAAAAGTGGCACTTTTAAAAATTTTGTTAGAGGAGGAATAAATAATGGCAGAAGTATCATTAGATTTTCAGTTTGCAAGTTCAATCGATAAGGTGTGGAACGCATTAACAGATTCAGATACACTTGCAAAATGGATAATGGAAAATGACTTTAAACCAATCGTAGGACATAAATGTCAATTCCGAAATGAGCAATGGAATTTAATTGTGAATTGTGAAGTATTAGTAGTGGACGAGCCTTATACATTATCTTATACATGGGTGGGTGGTCCGATAAACACTATAGTCACATGGACATTGAAGCAAGAGGAGGGAACAGCCTACTTACATCTTGAACAAACTGGATTCGAAAAAGAAGATCAAGCGTTCAACGGTGCGAAATTTGGTTGGGCGGGCAAGGTCGATGAACTTAAAAAAGTGTTAGGGGAAATTTAGGACCAAACCTGAATCCGTTATTTTAGTTTATCTAATTAAGCTAACGAATCGGCCATAACAACGGCTCGATATACTGAGTCGTTGTTATAAAAGTACAAATTTATATATAGATAGCAAGGAGATAGGGAAATGAGTTTTTTTCAAGATTCATTATCAATATTTAAAAAGAGAGAATTATTATTTTTAGAAAGCTACAAGGAGTCAGAGGATGTATTAACCTTCCTATTTGAAAAAGAAAAGGATTTAACCTGGAAGGCAGGGCAACATGGATTATTTAGCATTACTCATTCGAAAGTAAAAAATCCTAGCCGACCATTCACAATCGCATCTGCTCCTACTGAAAATAATATTAAATTAACAATGCGTATTAGTGATAACCCAAGTGATTTTAAGAAAGCAATGTTGGAATTAAAACAGGGTATGAAAGTTAGAATGAGTGGGCCAGTAGGGAGTTTTTATTTAAAAGATGACAGCCCCTCACTCCTAATAGCCGGAGGAATTGGAATTACACCATTTCGGTCGATATTAAAACAAATAGAGGCAGAAGGGAATGGAAGCGAGAAACAAATACATCTACTTTATATGGATAGCAAAAAGTCATATATATATAAAGATGAACTAGATGGAATTGCTAACAATTCTTCAATAAGTGTAACTTACCTTGATTCAAGGAATGACTTACATCAGGAGATAGATAAGTTTAGCGCTTTATATAAGAACAACGGTAAATACTTTATTGCAGGACAGAAGTCAATGGTAGATTCTATTTCTACAGATTTACAAAATAATAATGTTTCAAAACGGAATATCAAAAAGGATACCTTTTTTGGTAATAAGTAAAGAATGAATACTAACAGAGGGCATTGCTAATTACTCACAATTCCCAATAAACTTTTCAATCATTGAACTTGTGCGATTTCATCGGACGATGGCAGCTGACTTACTCCGAGAAATTGGTTTATTCCCAAGTCAAGAACTATTATTAATGCACTTACAGCATACAGATAATCAATCTCAGAACTAGTTAGGGAATTCTTTAGTTATAAACCATACAACAGTTACAAAGTCCGTTCGTCGTTTAGAAGAGTCGGGTCTTGTAGTTAGAAAACGTTCTGAATTGGACAAACGAGTGACACTTGTATCTCTTACGCCAAAGTATTCAAGCACCGTGGCAGTTTAGTTTAAGAAAGAATAACAATATCAAGTTAATCAACTAAACGGGTTGATTAGTTGGATATGAGAATGAATCTAACATCCGTATATGGACTAAAATAAAAAAATAAGCAGGGAACTTACCCTGCTTATTCTGAAACAAACGCTCATCTATTTTGTTGTTTTCATGGTCTTCTAACAAGTTCGCCACCACAGTTAAGGCATACTTTTTTCATATCTTCTGTACATGGTTTGCAAAATGTACATTCATGAACACAAAGATAAGCATCACGATATTAAGTGCTACTTTTAATCTTCCCTGTACGAGTCATGGGTTGGACTAAACAAGTCTTCCCCTGAATTTCTGACAATTGAAAAGTGTTCAACATTGTAATGACCATGAAGAGTTTCATTATGGTGCTTTATAATTTGTTCTGCTCTTAAAAAATCACTGTCTGTTGTTGAATGGGCATCACCTACTAATGTAACGTCAAAACCATTAATAGTAGCTGTTCTGACTGCACTATCTATACAATGTTGTGTTTTACAACCCATGATAACAATATGTTCAATCTCTTGTGTTCTTAAATGATTTAGAAGTCCTGTTCCGTGAAAGGAATTGGTTGCAGTTTTATCAAAAAACTGTGTATCAGAAGGCACATTAATTTCATCGTGAACTTGAAACCCTTTCCCTTTCCCTTCAGCAACATCTAAATCCCTTACAAATATAACTGGAACATCTGATTTCCTTGCTTTTTCGATCAGTAAATTAATATTCCTGATAAGTTGCACTTTATTAAAAACTTCACTTTCTTTCTGATTCCCATCAATTAATTCTTGTTGAGCATCAATAACTAATAATGTTTGATTCAAATAATTTTCCCCTTTCAAAATGTGGGGAAACGCTAAACAGTTTGATTAGCTAGTCGTAATCCCCTTATAAATTACCAAGCAAAGATTTCTATTGTTTGTCATAATATCTACCTCCAAAATAAAAATTGTCTAGAATAATGAAAATTATTAGACTATTTAATTATAACATATTTGCCTTATTCACAGTCAATACAAGAAGAGAGATTATAACATTGGTTGTTTTCAACTAAGGGGAGCTTTACTTTAACTTTCTGAGTTCTAAAGCTCTTTTTTCTTGTTAAACTAAAGAGGCAGGTAGTTTCATTAGAAGGATTATTAATTCGACTACTAGAAACTATAGAAAATATGAAATTCTAGGAGGGAAATAAATGATTTTTGAAATAACTAATCAAGTCCGTGTTACTGATATTCAACAAGGACATAAGTGGTATGAAATTTTACTAAACAAAAAGCCTGATTTTATACCACACGATGGATTTGTCGAATGGGAAATCCTACCTGGTTGTTGGTTGCAAGTTGCGGAAGGAACACCTTCTGAAGGTAGTGGACCTTTACGTTTAGGGGTTACTAATATAATTGCTGAAAGAGATAGACTTATTAAAGAGTTGGGAATTGAGAACTTTGAGATATTTTCTCGTGAAGAAGTCACTGCAAAATGGGGAACTTTTAAAGACCCCTGGGGGAATCAACTGGGTTTCTTTGAGTATTTGGATAAGAATGAAGAGAAAAACCGTATTAGAACGATTTTGGGAATTTAAGCTAATCTTAGGACAAAGGCAATTTGGGCTGAAAAATCAATTTTCTATTCAACTAACTACGGGTACTTTATTCAACAATTGAGTTGCGTAGCTGTGTCTAAGTTGGTGTAGATGAATCTCTTTATTAATTTCAGTACTAGTGGAGATCATCTTGAAGATGTATCGTGTATGGGAGTCATTCATTTTATGTGGCTAATTTGCTGCTACAATGATGGCAGGAATATGTAAATTTAAATAGTGTGAGATTTATTCAGTTAGGATACAATTATAGTGACAATATTCATACAGAATAAGGGATTTCAAAGTTCGAATATTTAACTAACATCGCAGTTTAGTCCTTAAATCATTATGAGTAAAATAATAAGGAGGTAAATTATATGACAAAGAGAAATAAGGAGTTGTCACTAGAACAACGTGAAGAATTACTCGGAGCATTGAAAGCCCGTTTTGAGAAAAATATGAACCGCCATGGAGAGATTGAATGGGCTAAAGTCCAAGTAAAGCTGGAAGCTAATACTGAAAAACTGTGGTCGATTAATGAAATGGAAAGAACTGACGGGGAACCTGATGTTGTTGGTCATGATAAGGAGAAGGACGAATACATTTTTTATGACTGTTCAGCGGAAAGTCCTAAAGGTCGCAGGTCTTTTTGTTACGACCGTGAAGCGCTGGAGTCAAGGAAAAAACATAAACCAGAAAATAACGCCATTGATATGGCTACTGCCATGGGCATTGATCTTTTAACGGAGAATCAATATCGTGAGTTGCAGAAACTTGGAAATTTCGATACAAAAACATCGAGCTGGGTGAAAACACCTGCTAATATTAGAAAACACGGAGGAGCCATCTTTTGTGATCGTCGCTACGATACTGTCTTTGTGTACCACAATGGAGCAGACTCCTACTATGCTGCCAGGGGTTTCCGTGGCTCACTAAGGGTCTAAATTTGCACAGACAGTAAAATGATCACATGGGGAAAGGCATTAATTTTATTCTTCAACTAAAAGATGCTTTAAAAAAGACCATCATTTCCGATGGTCTTTTTTACGGCCAGAACATCAAGCAGATTTCGGTGATCCAGTGTGAAATGTTACACAGTCCGTATGCTAGTATATTTCGTTAGGATGATTTTTCCTTATTAGCTTCTAATGTTACCTTTTTCCTGCTCCCAATTAGATATAATAACAAAATAATAATCATAAACACTGCAGAATAACCAAAAGTCATACCGTAGCCAACACTTTTTGCTAAGAATCCAAGCCCTACTGATCCAATGGCCAAACCAAAATCTATAAAAATAAGAAGCATAGAATTGGCTGTTGCTTTTTTCTCGGGGGGAACAAGTGTTAATGCCCAAGCTTGAATAATTGGATGGATTATGGCAAATGCGATACCGAATAATACCCCTGAAACGAGAACCATCCACATACTAGTTGAGAAACCTAACAAGATCAAACCTACTGCCCCTGAAATGGCCCCAGGAATAATAAGGATTCTGTGACCAAATCTATCGAAAATTTTACCAGAGAAAGCACGAATTAATACCATAGCAATTCCCTGCGCAATAAAAAACTGTGAAATACTTCCGCCAACATTGATTTCTTTACCAAACGGGCCCATAAAGTTGACAGTTCCTGCAATTGCCATATAATTGAATGCTACCAAAATACATGGAAGAAGTACGCGCTTATCGAACATGTACTTATAGAAAGGTTCTTTATTTGTAGCCTGAGGACTTTCCTTGTCTATTTTAACTGTATTTTTTGTGAAAAAACTGCACAATAATGAAAAAGTCATAAGACCGAGAGTTAACATCATCATTGATTGGAATGAATAATTTGCGAGATAAGAAATAGCGATTAGAGGCCCAATTGTTGTCCCAACGCTTGTAGACATTGCGAAAAAGACAATGCCTTCACCTAATCGAGATTTAGGAACAATATTACTTGATATCGTAAAGACTAAACTTGTAAGCATACAAAATCCAATACCTTGTAGTGCTCTAATGAATATTAAAAATCCGATGGAGTCGTTTACAAAAGTAAGACCGATTGTGCCCAAAAAATAAATGAGGGAAATGATGAGGAGTAATTTCATATTAACTTTTTGAATAATTACACTCGCAAAGAAGCGCGTAATTAGTGATGCTGACATTAATGTCGTGGTCATGATCCCTGCAATCGCAGGATTATCACTAATGGTTGATACAAAAATAGGGAAACCTGCTGTAATCATATAAAATGAAGCGAACATTACTAAAGACAATAATATAATAATCACATATTGGTTTGTCCATAGCTTAACTTTTTTACCCATGATATATAAGCACCGCCTTTCAAGGCTTTTTTAAATATATTGTTGATTTATACGTGAAAATTTTTTTAAACTCATGACAAATTTTATTCTTCCCATATTTTTAAAAAATATTTAGAGTAATAAATCAATTAATAATAAAAATACCTTCGTAGAAGCTACACCTTAATAAAATATAATTCGGGGTTGTTTGGCATGGACGAAAAAATAGAAGATTCTTGAAAGAAATAATACTAGATGAAGCTATTAAACAAAATCGATATAAAAGAGAAATGGTAAATGAAGACTATTAAAGTAATCACTAATGGTTGAACAGTCATGCGGGCGATAAGGCTAACTTCTATTTTTGGATAATGCGCGCTGAAAATGGAAGTAACTGCAGCCGTTTGGATGACACGAGAAAGGTGATTATGTGGGGAGGATGCTAAGTAAAAAACTGATAGAACTGGATTCAGTTGGAATGATTAATAGAAAAGCATACCAATAAATCCCGCCAAAAGTTTTTTATATACCAACTAATAGGATTCCCCAATTCTAACTTTGGGGTTTAGCGAAAGCCCAAAGAGAATATGCATCGTGGGGAGGGCCCATACTTTACTAAAACGGAAAAACAGGTGGAGAAAAATTGTTTTTCTCCACCTGTAAAAATTTAGGGACTTATTAGGCAATCGTATTTTCAGCAGTTCACTGGTTTGATTGATACTTGTTGATTCGTTTCGATTGTTTCGATAAATTTTTCGATTGTTGAAGTTAAGTAAGTATCGGCTCTTCTTATAAAAACGGTTTTAATCTTACTATATTGATCTGGAAGTGTATGACATTGGATGAGTCCACTTTGTTCCATATGGATGACTGCTGACTTTGGAACGAATGTAACGCCAAGTCCCACGACAATACTACGCAAGATGGTTTCTAATGTACCAAATTCCATCACTTTTTGCGGTATAATGTTTTGGTCTTTATACCAAGCTTCAAGACGTGCTCGGTATCCACAGCCTTTACTAAAGCATATTAACGGCTCCTCTTTCAACTCTTCTAGTGAGGAGGCGCGCATATCTGAAATTAATACAAGCTCCTCTTGAAACACTTCATGCGATACAAGATCGGGATGAAAGTCCGATTCTGTAACAAACGCTCCGTCC
Source organism: Psychrobacillus mangrovi (assembly GCF_037104765.1). Classification (NCBI taxonomy): domain Bacteria; kingdom Bacillati; phylum Bacillota; class Bacilli; order Caryophanales; family Bacillaceae; genus Psychrobacillus; species Psychrobacillus mangrovi. Next base: position 7,302 of record NZ_JBAWSY010000001.1, read on the forward strand.
AACTCATGATTTAATACTTCTTCTTCTAATGTTTCCGTAACGCCAGTAAATAACGACAAATCGACATTTTTATATTTCTTAATATAGGTTGATAATATTTTTGGCAAATGAATTACGGTTTCTACTGTTCCAATTTCTAACTTTCCAGACGGTTCTTCATTACTTTGAATGGTTTTTTTCATTTCATCTGATAACAATAATATTTTTTTACTATAAATTAATAGTTTTTTTCCTTCAGGTGTCAAACTCATCCCACGACGATGCCGGTTAAACAAAGGGGTATTCAGTTCAGTTTCGAGCTTTTGAATTCTCGCAGTAATATTTGATTGCACGTAACTAAACTCTTTTGCCGCATCTGTTATCGTTCCTTTTTCCGCTACCATTTGAAAAATCTCTAAGTCCTTAAATTCCACTATTATTCCACCCTTTAATGTTTTCATATTCATTTCTATGATATCAATAAAAATGATAATAATCATTATTATTATTCATTTTACAAGATACTCAATAAGTTAGATGATGTAATATGTCAGCTTTTCAAGGAGGTAGAGGAAAATTGAAAAATAGTGTATTGTTAGGAGCTATTTTATGTTTTATTGCTGCAGTTTCGTGGGGAGCAATGTTTCCTGTAGCGCATGCAGCTTTCAAACATATTGATCCTTTCTATTTTACAATCATTCGTTATGGATTTGTTACGATAATTTTAGTAGCGCTGCTATTATGGAAAGAGGGAATACAAGCTTTTCGATTTGAAGGAAAAGGTCTACATTTATGGTTTTTCGGTACTATGGCATTTACGGTCTATAATCTTTTCATCTTCTGGGGAGAAGATTTATTAGGTGAATCAGGAGTGATGGCTGCATCAATTATGGAGTCACTAATGCCAATGATTTCTATTGTGATAATATGGATGATTTTTAAAAAACGACCTCATCTATTCACTTTAATATGTGTGCTTGTGTCATTTGTCGGTGCTGTGTTTGTGATTACAAAAGGTGATATTAAAGCATTTCTTGGTGCGACGGATAATTTTATTCCTTCAATGCTCATATTAATTGCAGTTGTTGGATGGGTTATTTACACGATGGGTGGTAGTGAGTTTAGTGGTTGGTCTGCTTTACGTTATTCTACGGTAAGCTGTTTACTAGGAACAATCACAGCAGTTGTTATTACAGTAGGGGCAACTCTCTTTGGATATATTTCCATCCCATCAGTAGATGGCATCAAATCAATAATTCCGCATTTATTGTTTATGATTATATTCCCTGGAGTCATTGCTTTACTTGGTTGGAACATCGGTGTGAGTTTATTGTCACCATTGAATGCACTGTTGTTCATTAACTTTGTTCCCGTGACAACACTTTTAATATCGATTTTTCAAGGGAACCATGTAACGACGTTCGATCTTCTTGGTACTGTCCTTATTATCGTCTCACTTTTATCTAATAATATTTTTGTAAGGATGTCACAAAAGAAAGAATTAATTCAGCATGTTCAAACAAATTTTAGTGAAAGTATATCCTAACCAACATTGCGTCTTTATAATTAGAGACCTACCGATAAAACAACATTATTCGTAAGGTATATTTCAACGTTAAAGAGTCGATTTCTTTTCTTCTTTAGGAAATCGACTTTTTGTTTATTCTTCTTTTACCAAATTTCTTCACTATAATTTTTACTCAAATATGTAATTATGACGTCATACTTTATAATGACCAGTTTGTGGAAGACACAATTACAGAAACTGATAATAAAATGAATTCACTATCTGAATGGACTAACTCCACTAACGGTTTAAAACAAGCGACAATTGCCAGAGGAGGAGAATTAGCAGCGGAAGAAGGAGAAACAGTATTAGTTATTGAATACCTTAGGACGAATGATTTCACCATTAAACATTAATGGGCAAAACACATATTAATATTTAGAAAGGATAAATGGGAAACTTCTATTCGTCATAGTTAGATTAGCACACAGTACAATAACTAGAGGGGTCAACTGTATGAGATGAACATTTTGGGGAATACGACTCTACCAGTGTTCGAAGACATGAAAGAAAACGAAAAAATTATTGATTTCAAAGACAATAGTGACGAAATTTCATTTTCATAATCATGATCCTGTACAAAAGCTGTCACATACGGATCAGTTACCTATCTTGCACACAAAAGAAGCTCACATATAGAATCTCTTCAATATCCGTATTTACCTAACCAATGACCATCACAATAATCTACTTAAAACATTCATCTTATGGTTTAAAGATAATCACGCCAAACACTCACCATGTAAATCACTATATTAATTCTCTTATAAAGAATTGCGCAATATATGTTATAGAATCATTTTAGTCCATATTCTTCTGTTTTTTAAGAACTTTGCGTGGTAAATTCCATCTAAAATAGACAGATAATATTCTGGATATGACAATTAACGCTATGAGGATAAATATGGCATAGGGCCCACGTACAAGATTTAAACCTATAGCCAGACCTGCTAATGCAGCCCATAAGGCATAGATTTCTGATTGAAAAATCATTGGTTTTCTTCTTGCAAGGACATCTCGTAACATCCCGCCACCAGACCCTGTCATTGTAGCTGCAATGACAACAGCAATTAATGGAGCGTCAATTGAGATTGCATAGTTTGCACCTTGAATGGCAAACGTTGCCAAACCAATAGCATCAAAAAATACAATCCACTTTATCCAAAGGTCAATCCAGTTTTGAGACAATATAAAAACAATAGTAATAGCTAACAAAGCAATTTTGAATAAAAAATCCTGCTCCCAAATGTCCTCAATCGGTATTCCAATTAACAGATTACGAATAATACCTCCTCCAAATGCGGTAGTTAAACCTAAAACGTAAACTCCATATATATCATAATCCTCTTCTATTGCCACAAGTGCACCACTTATCGCAAATGCAAAGGTACCAATGATGTTTAAAATGTCCCATGTCAAAGCAATCTCTCCTTTTTTCAGTGTCACTATTCTTTGTCATTAGGCAATGATTTAATAATACAAAATCCTAAAAATTACATAGACACATGAACCTTCCGATCTGTTGTGCAAAAATAGACTACTTCTTACACCGCCTATAAAATCCATTAGACATTAAGTTTATTTCTTTGATTTATTTTAGATAGATAAAGATTTAACGTATGTTTAAAATAACATAAGGTGAATAGAGGGATGAACCATTGACTGATTTTAAAGTAGATTTGAAGAAAATTCAATTTTTCTCTCCTATTTAATCAAGCAAAAAAGCATCAATTTATTGGCTTTTGGATAAACACTTAATTGTGCGAAAGGAGGGGAAAGGTTAAAGGATTCGTCTAGAGGGTTTGTAATTTAAAGCGGCCACATTTCTTTGCCATGCCGTTTCCTAAGCGGCTGAATGGGTCCATAATACTCAAGGGCCGATTAATGAGATTCATTTTTTGGATATCAGAAAAGCGATTATATAAAAAGTCATTGTTGCTGTTAAGCTTCAATGGCTTTTTTGAATGTTAAAGAAAAGTGTTTGTGGTTCTTGCTCAGTTGAATTTTAATATCCCTTTATTGCTGTTAACGCTGTTGAAATAATTAACTGTTTTTAAAGTAAGGTGCACAAATAATGACTTATTATTTTTATATAGTTTCTTTATGTTAAAGTTCAATATGAAGAATTAGGGGAATTGAATAAAAAAAGATATATTAGTTTATCCACCATTTCGGAAAATAAGCTAACAAATTATTATAGTCGGCCTATTATTTCTAATTAGTTGCAAATAATTAAAGAGAATTTGGAAATAGTATTGAATAGTATTGACGTTTGCTTTATTTGAATTAGTAGGAGGTTTTTAGTCTTGGAAACAAATTATCAAGGAACAAATAAAATGATTACAGGAATAGTATTTGGGGTAATAACATTTTGGCTATTTGCACAAGCAATGGTCAATGTGGTTCCGGCTGTTCAAGAAGATTTGGATATTTCACTTGGAACCGTGAATATCGCTATTAGTTTAACTGCTTTGTTCTCAGGAATGTTTATTGTTGCTGCTGGTGGACTAGCCGATAAAATTGGTCGTAAGAGAATTGCAAATATTGGATTCATATTAAGTATCGTTGGTTCACTTTGCCTAGTTTTAACGCAAGGATCGGCATTGTTAATTATCGGGCGTGTCATTCAGGGGCTTTCTGCTGCATGTATTATGCCCTCAACGATTGCATTAATGAAAGCTTATTTTGAAGGGAAAGAACGCCAGCGCGCTCTAAGTTACTGGTCCATCGGTTCTTGGGGAGGTTCAGGAATTGCATCTTTTGCTGGAGGTGCAATTGCAACCTCTTTGGGGTGGAGATGGATTTTCATTTTTTCTATAGTCTTTGCGATTATCGGGATGTTTCTATTGAAAGATACGCCAGAAAGTAAACAAGAATCTAATGATTCTTTTAAGTTCGATTACACGGGCTTAGTTGTTTTCATTATCACAATGATAGCTTTGAATGTATTTATTAATTATGGTTCAAAATTAGGCTGGTCAAGCCCACTTTCTATTGGTCTTATCGTTCTTACAATCATTGGTTTTATTGTTTTCATAAAAGTTGAAAAAAGCAAAGATGTCGTTCTGATTGATTTTGATGTATTTAAAAATAAACCATATACAGGTGCAACTATTTCCAATTTCTTGCTAAATGCGATTGCTGGTACACTAGTTGTAGCCAATACGTATGTACAAGTAGGGCGTGGATTTAACTCGTTCCAATCCGGTATGTTATCATTAGGATATTTAGTAGCTGTACTTGCGATGATACGTGTCGGTGAAAAAATATTACAAAGAGTTGGCGCAAAATCACCAATGATATGGGGTGCCTTAATTACGACAGTTGGTGTTGCGATGATGGGCTTAACCTTCTTACCTGATCTTACTTATACGATTGTCGTATTCATTGGATTTGCGCTATTTGGACTTGGTCTTGGAATTTATGCGACACCTTCAACAGATACATCTGTATCTAATGCTCCTGCTGACAAAGTCGGTGAAGCAGCTGGAGTTTATAAAATGGCAAGTTCACTAGGTAGTGCCTTCGGCGTAGCGATTTCTGCAGCTGTTTACGGTGCAATTGCAGCAAATGGAAATCTTGAAACTGCAGCTTCCGTTGGTATTATAGTGAACGTAATATTCGGGGTACTTTCAATATTATCTATTATCTTTATGGTGCCAAAAGATGCAGGTAAATAACTAATGCTCCTAATTAATCATAAGCCTAAATTGTGTTGTGATATATTTTAATTAAATATATATAACGATACAATTATGTCATTTGAAAGGAAGAAAAGATAATGAGAAGTGAATTAATGGAAATGTTAGAATCTCGTAAGGAAGAAATGATTGAAATTCGTAGACATCTACACGAAAACGCTGAGCTTTCTTTTAAAGAAGAAAAAACAGCTCAATATATTATTGATTTTTACCAAGGAAAAGATGTAGAAGTTCAATCGAATGTAGGAAATGGATACGGAATTATCGTGACAATCAAAGGTGGAAAACCTGGGAAAAACATTGGTTTGCGCGCAGATTTTGATGCGCTCCCAATTGTCGAAGAAACTGATTTGCCATTTAAATCTAAAAATGAAGGCGTTATGCATGCTTGTGGTCATGATGGTCATACAGCGTACTTGTTAGTGTTAGCAGATTGCCTAATACAATTAAAAGATGAAATACCAGGTACTATAAAGATTATTCATCAACATGCGGAAGAAGTTCCGCCAGGTGGTGCAAAGAGTATTGTAGAGTCCGGCCTGCTTGATGATTTAGATAATGTATTTGGAATCCATTTACTGCCAATGGGACCAGCAGGAGTTGTAGGTTATCACGCTGGATTTTCATTCAACGGTAGAGCTTACTTGAAATTAAATATTCAAGGGAGAGGTGGACACGGTTCCTCACCACATTTAGCGAATGATGCCATTGTGGCTGGTGCTCATTTTGTTACAGCCGTACAAACGATCATTAGTCGTCGTTTAAGTCCTTTTGATATTGGTGTTATTACAATCGGTTCTTTTGATGGAAAAGGAACATTTAATGTAATTAAAGATAGCGTTGAGCTTGAAGGTGATATACGTTATATGACTAATGAAACAAAAGAAACAATTGCAAAAGAAGTCAAACGTATTGTAAAAGGAATTGAAGAAGAATTTGGTGTAACATGTGATCTAACATATACGAATGATTATCCACCGTTATATAATGATCCTGAAATAACAGGAAAAGTTGCAGAGTTTCTCCTGAATGCAAATGATAAAGATATTAAAAAAGTAATGGAATTTCCTGCATTACCACCGTCTGAAGACTTTGCGTATTATGCTGAAAAATTCCCTTCCTGTTTCTTTTACATTGGTTGTACACCTAAAGGAGTAGAAAACCCTTATTTTAATCATAATCCTAAATTTGATATTGATGAAGATTCCCTTCTTGTGGCGGCAAAAGCAGTAGGATATGTCGTTTGTGGTTATTATGAGTTAGAATAGGAAAAAAAACGAAATTACTGCAAGAGGTTATATAAAAATTTGAAAAAGATCATTGAAATCCAAGGTTTTCTATTTAACAACTGATGTCATTGGACTCTTGTGACAATAGAGTCAGTGTATATAGAAATTATTAGAGATTGTAAAAGGCAAAAGTATTATAAAATCGTATTCAAGGGGAAACTCTAGAATACGATTTTTTATTCCTTATGATGAATCCTTTAGATGTATAGCGTTAATAATAAATATTGGATAATTTTCCCATCCAGTAATTTTCTTGTGATAAAATATTAACAGAGCAACATAAATGGAGGCATATTATGAAAATAACGCAACAATGGAATCAAGAGGATAGTGATTTTATTCGGAAAAAGGTAATTGAACATAATCTTTCTAAACTTCCTGAGGATGTAAAACATCCAGTCAAGAATATTAGTTTTATCCTCAGAGATGATGAGGAAAAATTTTAGGAGGCATAACAGGTACAATTTTTTGGTATAACTTACATATTGATTTCTTATGGGTTGATGAATCTCTTAGGGGTAAAGGTTATGGGAAAGAATTATTGGAAAATATTGAGAGAATTGCAGTAGAAAATAATTGCAAACTTATACAACTAGATACTTTTAGCTTTCAAGCCCCAAACTTCTATCAAAAATATGGTTATCAAATAGTAGGTGTAATAGAGGAACATCCTAATAAAGATCATCAACAGTTTTATCTCTCCAAAAACTTACATATTAAATAATGTAATATCAACAATTAAAAGGTGATGATCTATTAATGGATTGTCGGCTCTTCTTTGGCTACATGAGCTAAAGGGAGTAAGTTTGCAATAAAAGAAGGAGTCTTATCTGTAGTTCTAGAATACATTGTTATGGACTTGATTGTTAAGGTTGCAATAGACGGTACACCAATTATTGATATAAAACAGGCAATGAAAGAGTTTCTACCAAAAGGTGAAGTAATGTAGCCGAATTTGTCCATTACTTTAATGGATAAATATTGGCACAATATTAGGATAAGTTGTTCACTTTAACTACCTAGGGGTCTTACTTCTAAATTCGTAAAGGCTTTTCCAATTTTGAACAATGGGCAGGTTAGTTGAAAGGCAAATTGTTGGATAATTATTTTAGTGGATATAATTGATTAAGATAAAAGAATAAAAAGGACCAGTTTAGTCCCTTTTAATTTTAGAATTTAGTTAGCAAAGTATTTTAAAAATGTGTTACAGAAACTAGCAGAAGAGATTATAGATGTGCTATTGCTGCACGTTTCGTGTACGAAGGATGAGTTTTTATTCTCTGAGCTCTTGCAGCATGAGGTTTATATGTTATTTCTGATTTATACCTAAAGAATATAGTGCATCCTTTACAGTCGACATTGTCGATAAAGATTCTATCTTATAATCTAATTGTAAAGCAGCTAGAGCCAATTGCGGTCTTAAACCGGTAATAATAGAACGCACACCAAGTAGGGATAATACGTTAGTAATTTTAAAGAGGTACTCTGCAACAATGCTATCTAATGTATAGATTCCAGAAAAGTCTATGATTAAATATTCAACATCCTGGTTCTTTACCTTTTCAGGTACATTTTCCAAGAGTTGTCTAGCTCTATCCTCATCAATTGATCCTATTAAAGGAAGTACGGCAATACCTTTTAGTATAGGAACAAGTGTAGCAGAAAGATCATTTATTTCTTTTAGTATTTCTTTTTGTTTTTTTTCTGATTCTTTTCTTTCTGTTATATCTTTTACATATGTTTGAATGGCTTTTGTATTTCCTATCTGTACTGGGTGACAATACAATTCAACTTCTACAAGTGTTCCATCCATTCGAAAAATTGTTTCTTCTATCACCTTTGCTGGTTGTTGGTAAGCAGACTGTATTCTTTTTTCTATTGCTACCTTGGATGTTTCTTGAAATATATCTAAAGGACTAGCTCCAATAATATTTTCTTTTGTTGCTCTAAAAAATCTTTCTGCCACGTGGTTAACATCAATTATCTGAAGGTTGGTATGGATAATTAACGGATCAAGTGAAAACTCCATTATCTGGCGGTAATCAATATTTGTTATATCCTCATTCAATCTAATCACTCCTTATACCTATGGTAATTTTTTTAACCTTCTGCAGATTTACTCTTATATTACATAAATCCTTTTTAAGTCTATCAGCTTTCAGGGTATATTCCCAATATAACTGTTTAATAAAATGAATATAACAACTATTATTTTAGTGACTTAAGCGGTTTTTAAGTAATCAAATATTAATACGAAGATATTGCTATTAAGAAAGGGATGAGAAAAATGGAAAAAGTTCAAATAAATTTTATAAACACAGCTCCGATGAATGCAGATGAACTAAAAATAGTTTTAGGGGATATTAGAAGTGGGGTAAGGAATTGGGAGGATGAGGATAAAGTTTTTTTAGTTAAATCTATGGTTCAACATATTGGCTCAACCGATAGTCGTCTTAGAGATCAATTGATTTACACCTCTTTATATAAACTAATAATAGAGAAGAATCTACTTGAGCATGATTTACTAAAGGAAGTCTTAGATTTTTGTATAAGCGGTCTATTATTTAAAGGAATTGGTAAAAATGGGACTGATACTGTTTTTACAAGATCTTTTACTACTCTATTAATAGCACTTATATTATACAGAGATAATGAAGACAACTTTCTTACACAAATTCAGATTAATAATGTTAAAGATAGGTTAATTGAATATATAAACCTGGAAAAAGATTTAAGGGGATATGTATCTGTTAAAGGATGGGCTCATAGTATTGCGCATGTTGCCGATGCTTTTGATGAATTAGTAAAAAACCATAAAGTAAGTAAAGAGTCATATAAAGTAATATTAAATGCCTTATGGAAAAAAGTATTTGTGTCCGATAGTGTTTATGTCCATGATGAAGCCGAAAGATTACTAATACCAATAATGGAAATGGTAAATAACGGATTGGAACTTGGAGTAATTGAAACTTTATTACATAGAATACCTGACGAACTTTTGAAACTAAAAAAGGAGCTTGATGAAGTAAATTATTGGTTCTTAGTAGCTAACTGTAAGTTATTTTTAAAAAGTTTTTACTTAGAGGTTAAGCAAAATACAAGTTTACTATCTCTTCAAGCTACTATTGAAAAGTGCTTAAGTGAAATATAGGTATCACATTAGTGTTTACTTAGGAAGAAAAGGCATCTCTACAAACGAAAATGCCTTTTCTTATGAGTGATTTCTATTCTTCTATTGGGTTTTTAGGGCCACTAAGATCCAATTGATAAAAAGCTAAGTCAAGCCATCTATTGAATTTAAATCCTGCTTTATTTATAGTACCTGAATGAACAAATCCGAAATTTTTATGCATAGCAATACTTTTTTCATTTGTTGCATCGATTCCAGCAATTAATGTACGATACTCTCTTTCATTGGCAATAGCAATTAAATCGTTCATTAATGCAGTTGCAATTCCTTTTTTTCTGAATTCCTTACTTACATAGATAGAATGTTCAATAGAATATTTGTAAGCTGGCCAGGCTCTAAATGGACCAAAAGTTGCAAATCCTGCTACTCTGTTATCTAGTTCAAAAACTAATATTGGATATCCTTCGTCCATCTTTTGTTGATACCATTGTTGTCTATTTTCGAGCGTTTGAGGTTTGTATGTATATACAGCAGTCGTATTTAAAATAGCATCATTATATATATCTAAAATATCCAGTAAATCCTTCTCTTGAATGGGTCTTATCATAATAAAAACCTCCTAGTGTCTTTTATAATAACAGACCAATACTAACTGGTCTGGAATACATGATGAATGATTTGAAAGAAAAAAATAGAAAAAATAAATTTAATTAAGTAATATAATAGTGTCATACAAATTATAGCTAAGATGTGAAATAAATTTCTTTTGTAATATACATAAATCCAGGTCAAGAGGTCTGTATAATTGCTAAGCTAAATAATAACTATATATGTGATTATGATACCAATTCTGGTATATTTCAATATTTATTAAATCTTAATGTAAAAACAATATCAAACGAGTCCAGTGCATTATGGGAAATATATAACGTAATTAATAATTGTCATAGATTGATTATTATTAAGAGAGATAAATCTATTTTAGAAATATATAAAACTATATGGAATCTCTCCATAAATCTAAACATTCATATAACCAATATATGAATGTTATTCGATAAAAATTTTAATAAGGAAAGAAGGCAGCGCAATGTTGGAAAGTTTGAATATGCGCCTCCAAACATTGATGCCTGTTTTGACACCGCTTAGCTTAATTGTTGGTGTATTGCTCGGTGATGTAGGGGGCCAATTATTATTTTTAGTACCTTGGTTATTTGCATTTATGACGTTTGCGGGTAGTTTGAGTTTAAATTTTAAAGGTTTGAAGAGCTTTACGAAGTATCCATTTGTCATTTTAATGACGATTGCATTTTTACATATTATCATGCCAATCTGGGCGTACATTGTTGCAACAGTACTGTTTGAGGATCATTTATTAACAATTGGTTTCATCTTGTCTGTTGCAGTACCAACAGGGGTGACGAGTTTTATATGGGTGGCAGTTTGTCGTGGAAATCTCGCGCTGTGTTTATCCATTATCTTAATAGATACGCTTTTGTCACCGATCATCATGCCATTTCTACTGCATCTTGTTATTGGAAAAACAATAGAAATAGATACTGTCTCTCTTATGTTCGATTTGTTATGGATGATTGTGTTGCCATCAATACTGGGAATGCTGTTAAATGAATTGACGAAAGGAAACATTGTGGAGACGATTGGAAAGAAACTTGCGCCATTTTCGAAAATGAGTTTGTTTTTTATTGTACTGATTAATGGTAGTGTGGTTGCACCTTTTATTAAAAACATTTCGTGGGAGTTTGTCAGCATTATTGTCGTTGTATTTGTTCTAGCTTTGTCTGGATATGCTATGTGTTTCTTATTTGGGCATTTTCTTTGGAAAGATGTGGGTATTGTAACAACGTTTGTTTTTACAGGGGGTATGCGTAATATTTCGATGGGAGTGGTTGTGGCAAGTGCCTATTTCCCTCCTAAGGTCGCAATACCAGTCGTCTTCGGCATGCTATTTCAACAAGTATTAGCATCTCTTTTTAGCAGAGTTATTGAAAAGTATAAAACCAAATTATCGCAAGTTTCTACATAAATTTTCTACAATAAAAAATAGAGGGAGAAACTAGATGTATATTCCTAAATACTTTAAAGTAACAAATATAAATGAAATTAAAGAATTTGTTCAAATGAATTCATTCGGTACGATTGTAACTACAAAACAGGGTAAACCTATAGCTACGCACTTACCTTTGGAATTGAATATTAATGGGGACGATAATTTTATAACTGGACATATGGCTTATGGAAACCCACAATGGAGAACTTTTGAAAATAGTGAAGATGTGCTTGTTATGTATCAAGGCCCACATGTGTATATTTCTTCTTCTTGGTACTCGCATGAAAATGTTCCCACATGGAATTATCAAGCAGTACATATTTATGGAGAAGCTAGTTTATTGACTGAAGAAGAGCTAAAAGAAGATCTTGCTAAGCTGCTCCAAAAATATGAAAAGCATCGCAAGGATCCAGTTTTGTGGGAGAAACTTTCTCCACAGTTATTAAATAAAGAACTAAAAGGGATCGTTGGATTTAAAATAAAAGTAAAAGAGATTCAAGCAGCCTATAAATTAAGTCAGAATCGTAATGAAGAAGATTATCTCAACATTATTGATAAGCTTTCGGAAGAAGATAATCAGATCTCTCAACAAATGGCAGAAGTGATGAAAACGAGAATGGAAAAACATCAATAGAATTATAAGAAGAACCGTGGTTCAATTGAATTCACGGTTCTTTTCTATTGCTTGAACTGCTTCAGAATAGAGAGTGTAAAGCCCTTCGACTAACTCTTTATCTGAAGTATAGGAGTAAGATAAGCGAATATGATAAGTATCTTTCGGTTCATAGATATAACCGGGATTGATGAGTACCTTCTGATTTAATAGATTCATAAAAAAATCTGTAGTGATAATAGGTGCGTTGAATTTTAACCAAATATAAAATCCACCTTTTGATGATTCCCATGAAGCGATCTCCTTAAAATATTGCTCTAATAAGTTTTCCATTAGCTCAGCACGTCTTTTTAATTCTACTTTTAATTTTTCAATGTGTTCTTCATATAAACCAGAAGTTAACCAATAAGAGACAATCTCTTGTGAAAAGGCGCTAGAACCGTAATCCATCTGCATTTTTATATCAGCCAATCGTTTAATGACAGGAGATGGCGCTACAACCCATCCAATTCGTAAACCTGGGCTAAGTGTTTTTGAAACGCTTCCGAGATAAAGTACTTGTCCTGTTGTGTCGATTGACTTTAATGGAGGTGAAAGAGCTTCAAACGATAATTCAAAATAAACATCATCTTCAATAATCGGTAACTGCAAAGATTGGCACATCGCATAAAATGATTTCTTCTTTTCAAAAGACCAAATCCTTCCGGTTGGATTATGTAGTGTAGGAATTGCATAATATATTCCTTGACGTTTCCCACGTCGCCTTTGAAAAATTTCTTTGTCTTGGCTTTTAAAATCCACACTGTGCATTTGCATACCAAAAGACTGGAAAGGATGAATAGAATTCAAATATGAAAATTCTTCCTGAAATACAATGGAACCTGTCTCCAGTAAACCGACCGCAATTAATTGCAATGCTTGCAAGCCTCCTGATACGATACAAATATTTTCAGGAGCAGTCGTAATTCCTCGTTTTGTTAAATAATTGCAAATTGCTGCTCTTAAGTTAAGGCTCCCCTGAGGAGAAGAATAACCGATTGATTTCCCGTCCAATTGTAGCTGCTGGAATGACGCTTGAATCTGAGCAGTAGGTAACAAGCTAGGTGCTAACTCTCCTGTGCTGAGTCTAATGATGGAATCATCTTGTTCGAACTCATTAATGAGCTGAATCGTTTGATAATTAGGCTTATGAATACTTGCTTCAATATACTTTTGCCAATTAGGTTGCTTTTGTTTCAAAAGCATATTCCAAGAATCATTGGATACATATGTACTTGAACCAACTTTTGAAGATAAAATTCCATCGGCTTTTAATTCGTCAATTGCTTCTTGTAACGTACTCCGATTAACACCAAATGTAAGTGCCAGGTGTCGTTGTGCAGGAAGCTTTGTCCCATTCGGCCATTGTCCAGTTCTAATTTGTTCGGTCATCCACTCGATTATTTGTTTCGATAAACTTATTGGTAGTGAACGATTTGGCTTTCAATTCATAAAGCAACTCTCCTTTTGAATTGGATGGTTTAATAACCATCCAATTGGACCTTTTTCAATAGTTATATCACAGGTATGATAGAGAAGAAAGGAGTTGAATCAGATGGAACCTATTCTTCATGGCATCATTTTAGCATTTGGACTTATTTTACCTTTAGGGGTGCAAAACGTATTTGTATTTACGCAAGGGGTCACACAACCTAGCTTGATTCGGGCACTTCCTGCAGCAATCACGGCAGCCATCTGCGATACAATTTTAATCGTTTTAGCAATTTTAGGATTATCTATGATTGTATTACAATTTGAATGGATTCGCTTTGTATTACTCATAGGTGGAATTCTATTTTTAATGTATATGGGGAAAGTGATTTGGCATTCCGATCCTGCGAGTTTCGAGGGTAAAAAAGCATTGCCTTTTAAAAAGCAAATTCTTTTTGCACTTTCAGTATCCTTACTTAATCCACATGCCCTGCTTGATACGATTGGCGTAATCGGGACGAGTGCAGTTAAATATAATGGACAAGATCAAGGATTGTTTATGATGGCTTGTATTATCGTATCATGGTTGTGGTTTTTGATATTGGCAACAATAGGAGCTTTATTGAAAAAAATACAAATACCTAATCATGTATTTATTTTATTTAATAAATTATCAGCTATCTTTATATGGGGCACTGCAATTTATTTACTTATTGGTTTGTTATAAATTAGTACTTACTAATGAGCCTTTAAATATTACGAAGAGATATTTTCTTTTTATGGCATAATATATATGAACGTTTTTCAATAGGGTGGATTTTTGGTAAATAGTAAGATTATGCTTGAATAATGGAAACAGCTATTTCTTTAATGAAATGGCTGTTTTTTATACCTTCTAACAAATAAGTCACCGTGATTCTACTATTCACTTTACTTCCGTTGTAAAAGACTAAACCATTAAAGTTGTTGACCAGATTAGTCGAAACCCCTTGATTCTTATCCATCCATCACTTTCACTGTTTGTAATAGTAATTTATGTTTTTCATATGGGAATTTCCTTTTTTTAACGCACCATTTAAATCTATATGAAATGTGCCTATTTTTAAAATAGATTCTTTTTTATTTTGAGTAAAAAAAAAGGAATATTTATAATCTTTGGAGAAGATGGTAAGGTTGACATTTTATATGAGATGATAGGGGGTATTTTTGTGTTAAATAGAATAACTACCTTACCACTGGACAAAAGAATTGCTGGCGTACATTGTATTCCTATTACGGACAATGGGGCGCTCGTAATGGCATGGGACAGAGATGAACTAATATTAACTACGATTGGTGGAAGACTCGAAGAAAATGAAAGTTTAGATGAGGCACTCGAACGTGAAGCTATGGAAGAAGTGGGAATTATTCTTGATTCAAATAGGGTTCCATTTGCTTCTTGGTACTGGCAATCTACTGATACATATACTGTTTGGTTTTTAGTAAGAGCTGAAAAATTTTTAAGCTATTCATTTGATTATGAGAAAACAGGCTATGTTATTTTTAATTTTGATACGGCAAAACAAATGATCTCTAAAATTGAACCTAATACAGTCAAACGAGTTCAAATTTTAGAAATGGCAGAAGAGCGCGCAAAAAATCTGAGTTGGTTAGTATAAAAATTATTACTGACAGGTGGTTAGATTATGGCAAAGAGAAATGTCCTTTTTTACGGTGCAATAAGTTTGGATGGCTATATCGCAAGAGAGAATCATTCACTGGATTGGTTAATTGGAACAGAAGGTGAAGAAGACACAGGTTTTTCTGAATTCTATGAAACCGTCGATACAATTCTTATGGGAAGGAACACTTATGAGCAAATATTGATTCTTTCCCCAAAGGAGTTTCCATATAAGAATAAGAACTGCTACGTATTTTCCCGTTCCTTATCTATTTCCAATAATGATGTGAAATTCATTAACGAAGACATTATAGGATTCACTCAATCATTAAAAGAACAAGAAGGCAAAAGGATTTGGCTTGTGGGTGGAGGAGAAGTTTTACAGCCCCTTCTTAAAGCAAACATTATAGATGAGTTCATCATTCAGATCGCCCCGTCGATAATTGGTCGCGGGATACCACTCTTTGTACCAGGTAACTATGGAAAGGATTTAACTTTGGTCGATGTGAGACGCTACAAACAATTTGCGGAGTTACATTACACAAAATATTAAGCTATCTATTATTGTCTTAGGAATAGAGATTGATAGTTCAAAGGAGTTCTAATGAATGAAGAGTGAAAAAGAAAAAATGATAAACGGTGAGCTTTATAATCCAGCAGATCCAGAATTACTGAAAGAAAAATTAAATGCCCGAAGGCTGACTAGACTATACAATCAAACATTAGAGACGGAGGAGGACATAAGAACAGAACTTTTAAGAGAACTATTTGGTTCAACAGGAAAAACTCTATTTATAGAACCTACATTACGTTGTGATTACGGCTCCAATATTCATGTTGGAGAGAATTTTTATGCCAATTTTGACTGTGTGTTCTTAGACGTTTGTGAAATTCGGATAGGCGATAACTGTTTTATTGCTCCCGGTGTCCATATATATACAGCAACACATCCTTTAAATGCAGAGGAAAGAATCTCAGGTGTAGAGTATGGAAAACCTGTAAATATCGGGGACAATGTATGGATTGGTGGAATGTCCGTTATAAACCCAGGTGTTACTATAGGAAATAATGTCGTCATTGCTTCTAGTTCAGTTGTCACAAAAGATGTCCCTGCGAATGTTGTAGTAGGTGGAAACCCGGCAAAAATAATAAAGCAAATAGATTAAATACCTTTAAGAAAAACTGGAGGTTTATATGAACAGTTCACTAGAAATTACCTTAGATAGCGTTTCTTTTCGATTACTAGAGAAACATGATTTTGAATGGATTCATAGCTTAGGTGAGGTTTTTTGCGTTTTTGATCAACAAGATTCTGGGAATATTAGTTTCGGTATAGAAAAAAACGGTTCAAGAAAGTTTGTGAAGTATGCTGGAGCAAAAACTTTAGAGTATAAGGGGCATCCAGAAGATGCAGTAGCAAGATTAAAAGACTCAGTTAAAATCTACAACAATCTGTCCCATCCACACCTGGTAAATCTACTTGATAGTTTTGAGGTTGAGAAGGGGTATGTTCTAGTATTTGAATGGTTCAATGGGGAGTGTCTCCATTCCCATTGGTCTTTTCCTCCACCGAAGAAGTACAATCATCCCGCTTCTCCTTTTTATCGTTTTAAACAATTACCCATTGAATTCCGTTTAAAATCTTTAACAAGTATGTTTGAATTCCATGTACATATGGAAAAGAAAAATTATGTAGCCGTTGATTTTTATGACGGTAGTATCCTTTATGATTTTGAGAATAACAGCACAAAAATATGTGATATTGATTTGTATATGGAAAAACCATTTATAAATAGGATGGGAAGACTCTGGGGCTCCTCCAGATTTATGTCACCGGAAGAGTTTACATTAGGTGCTCCAATTGACGAAAGAACCAATGTATTTAATATGGGGGCAACAGCATTCGCCCTTCTAGGGGGAGAACTAAATCGTTCTTTTTTTAAATGGGATGCTGGAAATGAACTTTATAAAGTTGCAAACAGGGCTATTGAAGAAGACAGGAATACTAGGTATGCCAATGTTGCAGAATTCCTCCTTGCTTGGAATTCTGCAATATTAAAAGATTATCCTAAACTTTAAAATTTGTGGCAATTTAAATAGATTGAGGGAGGGGTGCTAATTTATGTGGAATCAACGATTTATTAATACTGCAAGAGGAACATTTGAACTGTTTGAAAAGTTAAACAAAAATTCTTAAGTGAAATATCTATATGGAGGTATGAATATGGTTACTCATGATAAAATTAAAGTAGTGGTAGCAGGATTAAATGAATTGGATTTGGTTGCACAATTATTTGATAAATACAGAGTGTTCTATAACCAAAAGCCCAACTTAGAGGCGGGTAGAAAATTTATTGAAGAGAGAATGAAAGAGAATCAGTCTGTCATCTTCCTTGTTACCCATGAACAAGTAAATGTTGTGCAACCATTAGGATTTGTTCAACTGTTTCCATCATTCTCTTCGGTATCCATGGAGAGATTGTGGATATTAAACGATTTATATGTGGATCAATCAGCAAGGCGTTTAGGTGTAGCGAAACTTTTATTAGAAAAAGCAAAGGAATATGCAATTCAAACAAATTCAAAAGGACTAATCTTAGAAACTGCTATTGATAATCATAATGCTCAACGACTGTATGAATCTATTGGATATAAAAAGGATAGCGGCACCTTCCATTATAGTTTTTCTCTTTAATGAGTTACTTTACCAATACAAACGGATGCTTCAGTGGAATAAGCTATAAATTGAATAATTAAAAGTAGTTATAGAGCATTTCTTTGAATTTTTGGGGATTGAATTTCGCTACTTGCCCCTCTTTTAGTCAAAAGCAAAGCGTACAATTAATTGTACGCTTTTAAGTATTTTCTAAAATCGGTCACCTGGATGCAGGTTATTTTGCATAAGTTCCTGTACATTGCCAACCTGCTCCTTAGATGCAAGCTCGATCCTATACCAGTCTTTCTTGCTCATTATTTCAAAAAGCTGATAATGGTTTGAGCTCGCATTTTCTAAACATTGATCATAAATTTCCCGTAGCTGCTGATGAGCGGTCTCTAACATGGTATTGCTGATACTACGGCAACGTCCCTTCTCCAGCTCTAAACACAGTTGGAGCATTTCACGGTCTGTTAAGCCGCGTTCCGCGATATTGTTTGGCATATGAACCCACCTTTTGCATTTATTGAATGTTGTTAGTTTGGTTGAAGTATTGGGATAGGTCGGCAATTTTTAACTGGTGTTTTTCTGCCATCTCCTCTAGTGTTTTACTTAGCTCTTTGTCTTTACATTGTGTTGCACACCAGTTCATCGTTTTAGCGATTATCACCTCTGCACGGATTTCATCCTCAATAAATGCCAATTCTTTCATCGTTAGAACGGTCATCTAATTTCACCTCCCAAACAATATAATGTAAAGTTAGTATTGTTTGTGTTGACCTATTTTATCCTTTATAAGAAAGTCTTTTATTACTTAACTCATATATAAATTCGATATAATTAGTTGTGAATTTGGTACAATCGGAAGAAACATCTCAAGAGCACTTATTGATGTAATTTTTTTTGCTTGATTGATTAATCCTTTCCAGTGATTTTAATAGCTGGAGTGTTATTGTAGATGTATGTTGGGAGTACTTCCTCATGGCTAGCATCATAGAACTCTTCTTGGATGGCAATATTCGCCTCAGTTGTAGAGCTAGCTCCCTTTTTTGAGGTGATTTTATTGTCCTCATTCATTATTTCATTCAAATCAATATTTGCTTCAGCTGTTTCCATATTGATAAACTCATCTTTTTTCATCTTTATCACCCCTTTATTACTTTTTAGCATGTAACAAAAACGGATAAAAAATTCTATGTGTAACTTAATTTTTATATATTACTAATCAATTGTAGTGAAGAATTGCACTTAAATTAATGGAGATTTAGTTGTTTTAGAGTGTAAGTGAGTATAAAACCCAACTATAGTTAAAAATTATAGAGTTGCTTAGTCAGTAATTTTTACTATCCAACAAACAGGATAGCTTACTTGATATTGCTAAAATAATTATTAAATGGTAATTTTAACAAACAAGGTTTGCAATTTGGTAGCATATTTGGGGGGATTAAACATGGCTACTTCACGTATTACAAATCGAAAATCTAAGAAAAAAAGAAAAACTCTATATACTATATTAATCATTGCAACGCTTTTACTGTCTGGAGCTATCGTTTTAGCAATTAACCTATCTATTGAAACTAAAAATGCTACCTCCAAAATGTACAAGGCTTTGGACCGTGACAAAGTAAACGAGGATAATTCCATTAAAGCTGAGGACTCTGCATTTACATTATTACTGGCAGGCATAGAGCGCGATGAGGGAGAAAAATACGGTCGTTCAGATATGCTCATTGTAGCAACGGTTAATCCTAGGGCAAAAAAAATATCTATGGTAAACATTCCACGTGACACAAGGGTCTTCATTGAAGAACTAGGGATGGAGGATAAAATAAATCATGCATATTCTCTTGGAGGAATGAACTCCACTATCAATACGATGGAGAACCTATTGGATATTCCAATCGATTATTATGTTTCCACCGATTTTCAAGGATTTGAAGATATTGTTGATACAGTAGGCGGGGTTGATGTTGAAGTTCCATTTACTTTTAAAGCTCAGCTTACAGGAAGTTTAAAGTGGAAAACGTATACCAAAGGGAAGATGTTTTTAAATGGTAATGAAGCTCTTGCTTATGTACGTATGCGTAAAAGTGATTTAGAAGGAGATAAAGGACGAAATACGCGTCAAAAACAAGTTATTCAAGAAGTAATAACTAAAGCCACGAGCTTTAGTAACATAACAAAAGTGGACGATATGATGAAAGATGTTGGAGAGAACGTAAGAACAAATATTCCTTCTTCAAAATATATCGGCTTGATAAAAATGTATCAAACAATAAAGTCATCTCCAATCGAGCAATTGCAACTGGATGGTACTAATCAAAAGGCATATAGCGAGTTAGAAAAGAAACAAGTATGGTACTTCTTCCCAGATGAAGAATCTCTAAATAAATTAAAAGAAACATTGATAATTAATTTAGATAATTCAGGACAAAATGCACAAAGCAAAATAAGTACTACAAAGTTAGCGATAGAAGAGTAAAACTATTTCTTAGAATAGATTTGGTTTATTTTAATTAGAAGAAATTGTACTAATTGGACAGTCAATTGTATACAGTTAAATTTGTTTCGTTAATAAAAAGTGGTTCTCTTTTCGATTATATATTCTAATGGAGGTTTTGTTGATGGGTTGCTTAGGCAACTCTTTTTCTTATTGAGCTAACTGGGTGAGTTGGTTTACGAAGAAAACTATGAAACTATCAGTTCATTATTAGTAAAATTGTATCCATTCGACAACTTGACAAGCAACCATACGGTTGCCTATACTTGATGCATGTGGGATAAAGACGCTATATTCAAAGCACTCAGCGACTCGACTCGGCGGCTGATATTAGACGAACTATCCGAACGTAACGAGCAAACATTGTATGAACTTACGGTACGTCTCATTACGAAGCACGACCTTACCATTTCGCGACAGGCGATAGCTAAACATCTTTCTGCGTTGGAAGATGCAGGGCTCGTAGAATCAAAACGAAAGGGAAAATATCGTGTGCTAATGTTTAACAACGAACCCCTTAAAAACTTGTTGAAAGGATGGATAGAGTAATTTTATAAAAAACAATAACAAAATCGGAACAGGACTTCTGACGAATGTGTGGTTTGTTTTGCTTGCAGCCAGATTGTTAGCATGGGCACCATACGTCGCAAATATTAAAGGAGGCAAAAACAGTATGAAAATCATTGTTACCAGTATATTCGTACAAGATCAAGACACGGCACTAGAGTTTTATTCGGAAACGCTGGGTTTTGTAATAAAGCATGACGTTCCCATGGGGAAATTTAGGTGGATAACGCTTGTTTCTCCAGAAGATCAAGACGGTACCGAGCTTTTGCTCGAACCGAATGACCATCCTGCCGCCAAAGAGTATCAAAAGAAGATTTTCGCCGATGGCATCCCAGCAACAATGTTTGGCGTAGCAGATGTTCGCAAAGAGTACGAGCGATTACTGGAAAAAGGCGTGAAGTTTACAATGGAACCGACAAAAATGGGCGAAGTCACAATAGCTGTCTTGGACGATACATGTGGCAACCTTATTCAGATAGCACAGAAGTAACTTTATGACGAAGTAACGTTATAGACTTTATTGGTAAGTTTTAAGTTCGGTGAAGTGTATTTTATCAAAAATTTAACAATTTTAAGCTAACCCTGTCCTAATTTTAGGACAGGGTTATATATGTTTAGGGTGAAAAAATACACTTAAACTAAGGGTGCTCTAGTTAATAATCATATGTTGCTTAGGCAACTCTTGATTATTATAAACTAACTGGGCAAGTTTGTTAAAAATAATTATGGTAAAATTAAGAGAAAAGTGGAGGAGCAAATGAATAATCACAAGTTTGATGAGTTTATTAAAATTGCAAAAAAACTAAATGATATTGAAATTATTCCATTGTTAATGGGTTCGGTTGGTTTAGAAGTCATTACAAGAAAGAGTTGGGATGCTCAAGACTTAGATGTTCATGTACCTGGAGATAAAAGAGGGTGGGAAGTGCCGCCTGAATTATCTATACATAACTGGATTGATATTGTGAAAATCATGAATTCAATGGAATATAGACTAATTGATTTGCATGAACATGAGTTCTCTAAAGAGGGGTTATCAGTTGAGTTTGGCATTATTGACACTTTACCGAATTTCGCAGGGATACAATTAGAGGATTTAGAAATACACCAAAAGGGAGACGTAAAGTATTATTTACTAAATCCTGATCAATATTTATGTATCTACGAGTCTTCTTCTAAGGACAGTTATCGAGCAGATAAAAATAATAATAAAGATATTAGAAAAATAGATTTCTTAAAGCATGAAATATAATGACTAAAATCTTTACTAATTTTATTGTGCTAATGTGTGCATAGTTAAACAAGACCATCATTTATTAATAATCTCAATCAATCGCTGACATGCTCTTTCCGTCTAAAGATTAGCCATGCAGAAAAGCTAAATAATAGCAATAAACCTTCCAACGTAAAAATGTACCAAGGATAGGGACCCAACAAATCAAAAAGACTTGGGCTATCGGGTTTGTGACGTAAATACCAATAGTTCCCGTTATTCCGTTGGTTCACATACAAAATTACAGGTAAAAGCAGATTGATAAAGACAAGTAGTTTTATTACTGATTTGAAAGTCGGATAATATCCCTTCGCCCACATGAAATATAGGATCACCCATACAACCACCATATGGGTATAGAAAAAATGAAAAAATCGAAAGTGCGGAAAATTGTAAGTTAATGCAGGAGTAAATATAGCTTGTGTAGCACCAAATATGGCTATATAAAATAATATTTCAAAGAATATTTTTTTTCTTGTCAGCAATAATATTACACAAAGTATGAGTCCAATATTGCACAACTCTAATGGCATGGATCGCCCGACTTTCCAAAGTTCATTATAGTACATCCAAAAGTGATATGTCATTTCGGATAAAATCAAAGAAATGGCTACTCCTATTTCAGCTATTCTCCATTTGTCATCGTTTAATTTATACCGGTAAAGGAAAATCACGACTATAATTAGAACAAAAAGTGTTATTATCGCAAAATGACTTATTGAAAACAAGCTAAAACCTGAAGATATATTACTTGGACCAAACAACATCTTTTTGCCACCTTCTCTTTGTTTTATCTACAAGCATAAGGTGTGCATTTATATGAGTATTATTCGGTTATAAGTTGCTAACTAGTAGAGGTGCCGGTTAGATTTACAGGAATAGACAGAGGAAGTTAATGGCTGCTTCTTTATTTTTGAAGTTAGTAAATTAAAACGGGTGCTTTAGTTAAACAAGACCATCGTTTCGATGGTCTATTTTTTTACTAAAACATCAAGTAGATCTCAGAAATCCATTGTGAAATGTTACACTTAAACTAACGGGACAGCGTTCCTGTTTGAAAGATGTCCAGGGTCTTGCAGAAAAAAGAGCCCTCTAGTATGATGCTGAGTGTCAACAACCATTGATCTATCATACTCGAGTCTTTCCTTCTCACGGAAAGATGGC
The DNA here is from genome assembly GCF_037104765.1 of Psychrobacillus mangrovi. Lineage (NCBI taxonomy): Bacteria > Bacillati > Bacillota > Bacilli > Caryophanales > Bacillaceae > Psychrobacillus > Psychrobacillus mangrovi. The sequence continues at coordinate 30,939 of NZ_JBAWSY010000001.1, forward strand.
ACTTGCAGCACTAGAAAATACGCCAATGCCTCAGGAACTTCAAGGAAAAACAGCGGAAGAACTTGTCTTTCTCTACCTCAGGTAGGGGGAAGAAAGTGGGCGCTTTTTAAATCCTATTCTTTTGGTTATACTTGGATAAAGATGACTAACTTGGAGGGATTTTAACTAATGAAAAAGTATTTAACTCTGGCGATAGCTCTATTGATTACGGTTATATTAAGTGCATGCGGTAAGAGCGAGAGCGAACAAACAATCGAGGCATCGCAAGATATTTCAGTAAATCAAAATGCACCAACACAAGAACAACTAAATGCGCAACTGAAACAAGAAGCTCTAGTCATTGATTTTGTAAAAGCTAATGCAGAAGAAATTGAAAAGGATACAAAAGTAAAAGTAACAGGTGAAATAACTGTTATATCTAAGTCTGGTATGTTAGGTGAGTTCACTTTAACAACTGATGAGAATGACGGAAACGGTATGTACTCAATAATTAATACAATGGGAATAGAAGTGAGTGAAGGTGATACTGTTACAGTTTATGGTTTATTCGATGGCAAAGATAACTTAGGTTACCCATCAATTGTTGCAACTGTAATTGAATAGATGATGTGAGGTGATCAGTTTGGCCAACCCATTAATACTATCTGTAATGAAGGATGTCAAAAACTGAACACTGGGGGCAGAGTAGAGCATTTAAATATCAAAGTAAAATAAAGTATGGATGAAGGAAAAATGATTGCTGAAATCTAAAATCAAATCTAAATTTATATTCTAAATTCGAAATAGTCTGCGCTTTTGGTGCAGTCTTTTTGTTTTGATTTGAAAGAGGTGAGTGCGTGACTAGGAATCAGAAGCAGATGAAACCATGTAGCAAGTATGGATGCGATAATCTTACTCGTTCACGTTACTGTAATGAACATAAATCAGAGCATAGTAATCAGCATAGATACTAAGACAAGCATGACCATAAATCTGTCGTGGCTTTTTATTATGCATAAAGGGTGATGAGTATTGATATTGATTCAATTATTAATTATAGGAATAGCTCTAATGTTTATTCTCAGAGTCTGCAAACACCAGTTACATTTACTGAACAAGAACACTTCAGTAGTGTCTTTTCTTATTCAAAATGGGTGTTTTTCTTAAATAAGAACTGTTAAATAAATTTAACTTGATTACAATGTTTTGGATAAGTCCATCTTGGATTGAAAAAGGTGTAATAACGGATATAATGTAAAACCTATTATTTACCATTGAATAAGAACGTTCGTTCGACATATAATATGAGAACAGACGTTCCTTATGAGAGGAGTAAATAATATGTATGAAGGGATAGAAAGTCGGAAAATAATATGTATTGATATGCGGAGTTTCTTTGCGAGCTGTGCAGCGGCCGATGCAGGGCTGGATGTGATGAATACCCCCATTGCTGTGATTGGTAATATGGAGCATAAGGGAAGTATTGTACTTGCTGCATCTCCTATGATGAAGAAAAAATTTGGTGTAAAAACAGGAACCCGACTATTTGAAGTTCCAGATCACCCGTCTATTCATTTAATTGAGCCAAAGATGGAGTTTTTTGTTCGGGTTTCCGTTGAAATCGTTCGCTATTTAAATCAGTATGTTCCGAATGAAGCAATTCATGTGTATAGCATCGATGAGTGTTTTGCTGATTTAGGTGGGACCGAAAAGCTTTGGGGTCCAATTGAAAAAACAATTAAGCGAATACAAGATGGCATGTACAGTCAGTTTCAATTGCCGTGCGCTGTTGGGATGGGTCCAAACATGCTAATGGCTAAGCTTGCGCTAGACTTAGAAGCAAAAAAGACAGGTTTTGCAGAATGGAAGTATGAGGATGTGCAAAAAAAATTATGGCCTGTTACTCCTTTAAGTGAGATGTGGGGTATTGGTTCTCGTTTAGAAAAGACATTGAATAATATGGGGATTTTTACAGTTGGGCAGTTAGCACAAACTTCTCTCGCTACATTAGAAGCAAAATTTGGTGTCATGGGCAACCAACTTTACCATCATGCGTGGGGAATTGACTTGTCCGAGCTTGGAGCTCCTTTAGTGAATGGCCAAATTAGTTATGGAAAAGGGCAAGTATTGTATCGTGATTATCGTACAAAAAAAGAAGTGATGGCAGTAATTTTAGAAATGTGTGAGGATGTGGCAAGACGCGCCAGAGAAGCGAACATGGCGGGAAGAACCATCCATCTTCAAGTCGGATACAGCAAAGATTCATTTGGAGGGGGATTCAATCGTTCTCGTTCGATAGAAGAACCGACAAATGCCACGATGAAAATATATAAAGTATGCGAACAGATTTTTGACGAGTTTTATGATCATCGGCCCGTTCGTAGATTGGCAATTTCTATTACTAATTTAGAGCCGGAATATTCGATGCAGCTCAGTTTGTTTGAAGAAGGAAAGTGGAAGGAACGAAAGCTAGGGAAAACAATGGATTTGCTACGAAGCAAATATGGCTCCACCGCAATTCTACGCGCTGTATCCTACACAGAAGCAGGAACAGCGTTAAAACGTGCTGGTCTGCTCGGTGGGCATAAGAAGTAGGAGTGAGAACCAATCGAACGTTGTTGACACCAAACGAAAACATGACGTAATCCCTAAAAGGACAACATTATGTTTTTCTTCTAGTTGTATTTTAGAAAGTCAGAGTGACATATTTATTTTAACGGTTTCCTATTAAATGTCTTGTTAATTTAGATTTTTTGCGTAGATTTCTTCTGACATTTCTAAATAAATTTATATGATAAATCCCATGAAATATGTCCTTACTATGCCGATAATATAAATACTATAGATTCATTTTATTTAAGAGATATTTAATACTAGGAGATAACATTTTGATAAATCAAAGAAATAGGAAAAGATTATTAATTACTTCAATTATTTTGGCTATGCTAGTATGTTTAGAAGGTTTTCAAGCGCCCTCTATGAGCGCTTCAACAATCCGGGTTGCCTGTGTAGGCGATAGCATTACTTATGGATATGGGTATCCTGCCGAATTGCAAACCCTGCTCGGTACCGAATATAGTGTGGAGAATTTTGGTTATAGCGGCAGGACTGCTATGAGAACAGGCGACAAGCCATATGTTGATGAAGAAATTTATCAGGACAGTTTAAACTACTTACCGGATATCGTTGTAATTATGTTTGGAACGAATGATTCAAAAGTACAAAATTGGTTAAGTAAAGAGGAGTTTAAAAAGCAATATAGAGAGCTTCTGCAGTCCTATACTCAGTTAAGTTCCAAACCTGTTGTCTATCTCAATACACCCGCAACTCCTTTTTATGTTGATGGAAAAATGGAAGGCCCTATGGAATTTAATATCCAGAAGGATAAGGTCGATGAAGCAGCTGAAGCAGTAAGGGAATTAGGCAAAGAACTTGGATTACAAGTACTTGATTTTAATGATATAACAAAGAACCATCCAGAATGGTTTAAAATAGATGGAATCCATCCAAATGCAGATGGAGCAAAAGCAATTGCCAAATTGGCATATGATGGCATCAAAAAATAATTTAGTATTTCAGTGCTATGTTTAGCATCCATAACCTGATACACCCATGCAAATGCTCCCTAGTATACTCGTCCCGTTCGTAGGTTGGCAATTTCTATTACCAATTTAGAGGCGGAATATTCAATGTATCTCAGTTTGTTTGAAGAAGGAAAATGAAAATTAGGGAAAACAATGGATTTGCTACGAAGCCAATATGGCTCCACTGCAATTTTACGAGCTGAATCCTACTACACAGAAGTAGGAACAGCATTAAAACGTGCCGATTACTAGGTGGGCATAAGAAATATAAGTGAGAACCGATCGAACGTTTACACATGCGTTCGATTTTTTTGTTCTAAGAGTGATTGTGATAGCGTTCCTCATTTCATTTTTATGGAGGAAATTCTCTTCCATTTGTGGAATATGTACAGGAGGGAGGACAAATGAATGAAAATTAAAGGTCTATTTACGATGAATATCGCTTATATATTACTGTCGCTATTCATGTTCCTCATTGCAAGAAAGTATGTATTTGTAGATGAAACTGTGAGAAGCGCAGTGAGCACACTAACTATTGGGATTATCGGAATCATAAATACATTTTTTATTGACCAGAAACGATTACAAAAAGCATTCAAGCGTTTACTTGTGATTTATACAATTGGATTAATAACCTTAACTATATTATTTTATATGGAATTACCTACTTATACTTACAAAGAAGCAGTAGCTAAAATAGAGAGTAAAACCGGTGAAAAGATGGTTAAAGGAAAAGTAGCTAAACAATCGATTGGGCATTATATTATTGAAACATATGGAGGTACATATATATTTAATGTAGACAGTGGAGATTTTGGAAAAAGGAGAGAAAGTAAGTAAGCTACAAAAACACTTTTATCACGGTATCTGAAGGTTCACCCGTGGAATCTGCTCTCATACCAATGCAAAGAAAAAGATAAACCAACTATTAGCCTCACCATTAGTGATAAAATATGGATGGGGTATTCACTATAATGAAGAAGGAAAAGTATCCATCTACGAAATTAATAGTGAACTATATCATCAATTTCTCCAGTCGGGTGAAATTACCACTTAAAAGGAATGCGATATCTAAGAGGAAATAAAAAAGGGAGGGTCTTTATGTTGGAACAAAAAATATTTCATCAAATGGAAACAGTACGTGGGTTAACAGAGAAATCTATAAATAAGATACCTGAAGAGATTGCGAATATAGTGCCACAAGGTTTTAACAACAATATTAGGTGGAATTTCGGCCACATTGCATATATTCAGGAAAAACTAGTCTATGGTGTTTTAGGTGAACAGATGAGCCTTCCACAAGAATATGAAAAGCTATTTAGTGCGGGAACAAAGCCTGCTGATTGGGAACAGACTCCACCTACTTTAGAGGAAATTTCAGTAGTATTGACAGAACAAAAATCCAGAGTAAAAAAATCTCTACAAGGAAATTTCGATAAAGAGCTGCCAAAACCATTTACAAACAAAGCCGGCATCACATTTCCTACCCTAGGAGATACCTTTCTGTTTAGCTTTTATCATGAAGCACTCCACATGGAAGCAATTAAAAGAATATATTTGGAATGTAAATAATGATTATGTATTTGTGACCGTATAAAAAGGTTTCTGTCCGGATAAGAAAAAAATATGACCGGATAAAGGAGTTTCTGTCCGAATAGATAAATTTCTGTCCATACAATACTATTTATGACCACATAAAGAATATGGAGATAAATATGGTGAAATCAATATGAACGTTACGTCTTTTCTCAGTGGAGTTTCTGTAGCTTTTTCTATCATCCTCTTAGATTGATAGATGAATACGTTTATAAAATGCCTTTTATTATCAGTGCAACTGTAGTAGGTTTGTTCGCAGGTGCATTAGTTAAAATAATTCATTCTATACCGAATCTAAATAGGGAATAAACAAATACAACTTTTAAACACTATCAATTATTGTTTTGTTGTGAATAGCTGGTTCCAACTATTTATTTGATTTATAGCAACAGCCAGCGTTTAGGAGTGGATCTTATTGGAGTATCAATTTCCAGAGTTTATATATTTAAGACCTGTATTTATTGGCTTCATTATCATTTTACTCGTATTATTATTCGGAGTTATTTTTCTAAATAACAACATAGTGAACCTATTTTCAGTTGTAAGTATAACGTTCATTTGTACTTCTATCTCTGCAATAACACTTTATACAAGTGGATATATTGCAGATGCATATAATTTGGCCGGAGATCTTATTTCTTTTTACATGTTTTTTGTCATACTAGTTTTATCTTTTCTTAATTTAATTATTTTTATGACAAGATATAAAAAGAGCATGTTATGAAACATGCTCTTTTGTTTATTTTACTTATTATGCACGTGAATGAACTTTTTCACCTTGAACCCAAACTTCCCGAATGTTTTCTGGACGAACGAGATACATTATTTTTTGGAAAACATCGTTTAAGTCCTCATCCGAATTAAATACAGGTATTCTTGCGGATGGTAAATTGATATCAATGATTTGTATATCCCATGCGTAATTTTCTGCTAATCGACCAATTGGTAAGCTTAAACTTTCACCACCGCCAGCAGTTGCGAAATAGAACGCCTCATTAATGGTAATCCGTGAATTTGGCACACCGCGTCCATCTGCGGGTAACGACGTATTCACACCATCCTCTAACATTCTGGATGATATGACAGCTTGTCTAGCATTATCGAAAAGACTAGGTGAAAATCCACCAGAAATATCCGATCCTAACCCAATCTCAACACCTTTAGAATGTAGGTGAGCGATTGGTATGACGCTATTCGCAAAGTAAGCATTGGAAACGGGACAGTGGCTGACAGCTGTTCCAGTTTCAACAAATAAATCTGCATCGTTATCGTTCAAGAAATTGCAATGTGCCATCACAGACTTCTCACTTAATAAACCAAAGTCGTGTAAGGCAAATGCATCATTCTTGTTAAAACGTTCTTGTACATAACCATGTTCCCAATCACTTTCACTGCAATGAGACTGGATGTGAGTATCATACTTAGCTGCTAATGCTCCTAAGCCTTTTAAAGCATCATCGGTGCAACTAGGAATAAATCTTGGGGTAACAACCGGATATACACCTTGCTTAGTGGATTTCGCTAGTTCTTTTACAGCCAAAATGAATTCTTCTGTATCAATTAATGCAGCTTGTGTATCAGCATCGCGATAAAATTCCGGGGTTTGCTCTAGATTATCCATTACTACTTTTCCAACTAGACCTCGTTGTCCTTTTTTGGAACAAATTTCGGCAAGTACTAAACTCGCTTCTTTATGAACAGTAGCAAAATACAGTGCTGTTGTTGTTCCGTTTGCTAGTAATGTACTGACTACATCTTGGTAGACATTTTTTGCGAAATCTAAATCTGAAAACTTTGATTCGAGTGGGAAAGTGTATGTATTTAACCAATCATAGAGTGGTATGTCAAGTGCTGTTCCAGATTGGGCCCATTGTGGAGCGTGGACATGAAGATCAATAAAACCAGGAAAAAAATATTGACCTTCTGCTAAACGGTGAAAACTTTCTTTGTCTTGATAAGTTTCCAGTAAAGTCTCATAGTCAGTATCTTCAGGAGCGATTACTTTTTCAATCATTCCGTTCGCATTAATACAGAATAGATAATCTTTCAAAATTTGTACTTCTTTTGGTGACTTACTTGAGAAAGCAGTCCCTTGAAAAATTTGCGTATATTTTTTCATGAATTACACCTTATTGTTCGTATTTTTAGAATTACAGTTGTTATTATAGAGTATTAAAAATAATAAGTCTATAAAGAGGAAATAGCTACCAAAGTACAGAATACTATTTACAAACACGGGGGAGTGCTTAGAAATGTATCTATACTTTAACGGCTTAATAATTAGGGAAGGCACAGAAGGGGTTCCAGCAGAAGATGTTGAACGTCTTTTTGAAAATGCTGGATGGGCAAGAAATACGCCAGAATGGCAGAAAGAAAAATTTTCTTTAATTTTCAAAAATTCTACCTGGGCATTTACTGTATGGAAGGAGAACGAAATGATCGCAATGATCCGAGTTATTTCGGACCAAGTAATGGTGGCAAATATATTGGATTTGGTTGTATTATCTGAATATCGTGGGACCGGTATTGGTAAAAAATTAGTGGAACTTTGCGTGCAAAAGCTACCACACGGAGATTGGTTTACCCATACTTCTTCCAATAATTTTGCATTCTACGAAAAGTGTGGGTTTGAGGTAAAAGATATCTCTCTAAATGGAACATGTGCTTATTATGGCTATATACAAGCGAAGAAAGAAGGACATAGATAAGATAAAGCCCTTGCCAATCGTTTTGATCGGCAAGGGCTAATTCATTTATTGATGTTTGTTTTGGAATTCAACCATAAAGTCGCTTAGTGCTTGGCATGCTTCGAATGGAACTGCATTATAAGTTGAGGCACGGCAGCCACCTACAGATCGATGTCCATTTAAGCCTACGAATCCTGCCTCTTTTGCTTCCACTAAAAACTGTTTCTCTAGTTCTTCAGCTATTCGGAACGTGATATTCATAAGTGAACGGCTTTCTGGAGTAGCATGTCCAGTATAAAAACCATTACTACGATCGATAACATCGTAAATAACTTTTGCTTTTTCCTCATTTAGTTTAGTGATTTCGGATAGTCCACCTTTGTCTTCTATCCAGTTCAACACTTCACCTAACATATAAATACCAAATGTAGGTGGTGTGTTATATAAAGAATTATTCTCAACGAATGTACTATACTTTAACATAGTTGGGATTTCTGTAATTGCTGTTTCAAGAAAATCTTTACGGATAATTACAACAGTGACACCAGAAGGACCAAGATTTTTTTGTGCACCAGCATAGATCATACTAAATTTACTTACATCAATAGGTTTAGACATAATATCGCTAGACATATCCGCAATTAATGGAATATTCCCAGTGTCAGGGAAGTCATGCCACCCTGTACCATAAATTGTGTTATTTGAAGTTAAATGTACATAAGCAGCATCCAAATCGTATTGAATATCTTGCAATGCAGGAATATTACGATATTTATTTTCTTTTGTACTGGCAATTTGATATGGTTCTCCAAACAATTTTGCTTCTTTAAATGCTTTCTCTGACCAAGAACCTGTCATTATATATCCAGCTTTTTGTCCAGCTTTTAGAAAGTTCATTGGAATCATGGAGAATTGTAGGCTTGCTCCACCTTGCAAGAAAAGTACTTCATAATCATCTGGTATAGAAAAAAGTTTTTTCAAACGGGCAATCGCGCCATTATGTATTTCCTCGAATGTTGAACTACGGTGACTCATTTCCATGATGGACATTCCTGTACCACGGAAATTAATGAGTTCTCTTTGTGCTTTTTCTAGTACCTCTAACGGAAGTGCAGAAGGTCCTGGATTAAAATTATAAGCACGCGTGTTAGTTTGATTCATATGAAACACTCCTTATCGATTTAAATTATTCCATAGAAAGAGTATATACTGTTTTGTAGCTTTAGTTAGCTAAAGTCGCAAAATTTTTTTAAAAAAGTGAATAAAGTGTTAACAATAATTCTTTTTCTGATCAATAGGTATATTTACTTCCATATCCGAATAATTTTGTTTTCGTATCTTTCCCAATGTTCAAACATTTGCTAAACTAGTAAAGTCTTAATATGTATATATGGGGGAGAAATTGTGAGGGTTTTTTTAGATTTAGGATGGTTTTTTAAAGAAAGGAAAAAGCAGTATTTAATAGGAATACTAATGCTGATGTTTGTTGCTTTCCTCCAGCTACTACCGCCAAAAATAATTGGATATGTAGTAGATGAAATAAGTGAAGGAACATTAACCACAGCATTTTTAGTGAAGTGGCTGGGCATACTAGCGATTGCTTCAATCGGAATGTATATCTTGCGTTATTATTGGCGTGTTATGATTTTCGGATCAGCCATTTATTTAGCAAGACTACTAAGAGGAAAACTATTTCATCATTTTACAAGAATGTCTCCTTCGTTTTATCAAAAAAAACGTGTTGGGGATTTAATGGCTCATGCAACGAACGACTTGTCAGCAGTACAACAAACTGCAGGCGCAGGTGTATTGACACTAGTAGATTCAATTGCAACAGGTGGATTTGTTATTGCAGCTATGGCTTTTACGATTAACTGGAAACTAACGATAATTGCACTTCTTCCACTTCCACTTATGGCTATTTTAACAAGTTACTATGGAAAGCTTTTACACCAACGTTTCCGTTATGCACAGGAAGCATTTTCCGATTTGAATGATAAAACACAGGAAAGCATTTCAGGTGCTAAGGTTATAAAAACATTTGGACAAGAGAAAGAAGATACAAAAGAATTTGTTCAATTGTCACAAGAAGTAGTAGATAAAAATATTCGTGTTGCAAAGGTTGATTCCTTATTTGATCCTACAATATCACTTATAGTAGGAGCATGTTTCTTTTTATCTATTATATTTGGTACTCGTTTCATTCTAGCAGATGAAATGTCAATTGGTGACTTATTCGCATTTACATCATATTTAGGGCTCCTAGTATGGCCAATGCTTGCTTTTGGTTGGTTATTTAATATTGTCGAGCGAGGTAGTGCCTCCTATGATCGAATAAAAAATTTATTAGACGAAAAAGTAGAGATTGATGATAAAGAAGGGGCTTTAAAACAAAAACCTGAGGGAGATTTACAATTTAATGTAGAGGAATTCAAATTTCCGGAAGATGATCGAGTAGCCTTACAAAATGTTCATTTTACTTTAAAACGTGGTGAAACGTTAGGAATCGTTGGAAAAACAGGTTCGGGAAAGACTGCTATTTTAAAGCTATTAATGAGAGAATTTGAAGGCTATCGTGGTGAAATTATTTACGGCCATCATTCCATAGATGCGTATAAGAAAAAAAGCTTACGCGAAGCTATTGGTTATGTGCCGCAAGATCATTTTTTATTCTCAACTACTGTTGCCGGAAATATTGCATTTGCAAATGCGAAAGCAACAAATGAACAGGTGGAAGAAGCAGCAAAGCTAGCATATATTCATGAGGATATATTGCAATTTACGGATGGCTATAAAACAGTCGTTGGAGAACGTGGTGTTTCATTATCCGGCGGTCAAAAGCAACGTATTTCAATAGCTCGAGCATTATTGATGGAACCAGAGCTTCTCATCTTAGATGATTCCTTATCTGCAGTTGATGCTCGCACTGAGGAAGCCATTTTAGAGGCATTAAAAGAAAAACGAACGGACGAAACTACTATTATAACTTCTCATCGTTTAAGCGCTATCCAACATGCCCATCAAATTATCGTGATGAGTGAAGGAACGATTATAGAAAAAGGCTCTCACGACCAATTAATGGAATTAAAAGGAATGTATTATGAAATGTATCAATTACAACAGCTAGAATCTTTAGTTGAAAAGGGCGGTGAGGCATAATGAACGAGAAGCAGCCACAGCTAACTGGAAAAGACCAATGGATGATATTAAAAAGATTATTAACATTCCTAAAACCGCATACGAAAGCAATTAGTATTGCATTGTTTTTACTTGTATTAACAGTAACAGGAGATATATTGGGCCCATATTTAATCAAGGTATTTATGGACAATTATTTAACACCTAAAAGTTTTCCAACAGGACCTCTAGTGGGATTAGCACTAGGTTATATATTTATACAAGTCGGGAATGTAATCATTAGTTATTTCCAACTTTTAAAATTCCAAGAAATTGCACTCAAAATTATTCAACAAATGCGAATTGATGTGTTTTCTAAAGTGCATAAGTTGGGGATGCGTTATTTTGACAAAACACCTGCAGGAAGTATTGTGTCACGTGTGACAAATGATACGGAAGCTATTAAAGATATGTTTGTCAGCGTATTAGTAGGTTTCCTGCAAAGTGGATTCTTAATAATTGGTGTGTATATTGCTATGTTTATATTAAATGTAAAATTAGCATTGTTCGCCACGATTTTATTGCCTATAATGTTTATAATCATCCGAACATATAGGAAGCATAGCTCTGTCGTTTATCAAGATTTACGGGAAAGACTGAGTCAATTAAATGCAAAGCTTGCAGAATCGTTGCAAGGCATGACTATGATTCAAGCTTTCAGACAAGAGGACCGATTACAAGATGAATTTAATGAAATAAATGACTCACACTGGAATGCAGGAAAACGTAATATTAAATTAGATAGTATACTTCTTCGTCCTGCAATCGATTTAGTGTACGCTTTAGCAATTATTATGGTCCTAAGCTACTTTGGGATAACTTCTATGAACAATTTCGTAGAAGTAGGGGTGATATATGCATTCGTTACTTATATAGATCGATTCTTTGAACCTATCAATCAAGTGATGCAACGTCTTTCGATTTTTCAACAGGCAATTGTTGCGGCATCCAGAGTATTCACTTTATTAGATGAGAAAGATTTAGCCCCTGCTCAAAAGGATAAAGCGAATGCTAAAATCGAAGTAGGGAGAATTGAATTTCAAAACGTTACATTTTCATATGATGGGAAAACGGATGTACTAAAAAATATCTCTTTCACAGCAGAACCGGGGCAAACAGTGGCATTAGTAGGGCATACGGGAAGTGGAAAAAGCTCCATAATCAACTTGCTTATGCGTTTTTATGAGTTTGAACAAGGAGATATTAAAATAGATGGTCATTCAGTTAAAGATTTTAAAACAGAGGAAATCCGAGAAAAAGTAGGGCTTGTACTACAAGATCCGTTTTTGTTCTATGGTGATATTGAAAGTAACATCCGACTACATGATAAAGATATGTCTGAAGAGGATGTTAAGGCAGCCGCAGAATTTGTGCAAGCAAATAATTTTATCGAAAAGCTGCCGTTTTCATATAAACAAAAAGTAACGGAAAGAGGATCTACATTTTCAAGCGGACAAAGACAGTTGGTAGCATTTGCACGTACAATCGCTACAAATCCGAAAATCCTAGTTTTGGATGAGGCAACCGCAAATATAGATACAGAAACTGAAGTGGCTATTCAAAGTAGTTTAGAAAAGATGCGTAAAGGTAGAACTACAATAGCCATTGCACATCGGTTAAGTACGATTCAAGATGCAGAGTTAATACTTGTTCTACATCACGGAGAAATTGTTGAACGAGGCACACATCAAGAACTCTTGAATGAAAAAGGCTTATACCATAAAATGTATTTACTTCAGAATGGCGTCGTAGAAGACATTGCCTAGTATTGATAATATAATATTTAGAGTAATAAAATAGTCAAAAAGCTGTCACAAGCTTTAGTAGAGTCAAACTGAATGAAATTTGGTACGATAGGGAGAGTAACTCGGAAAGGAAGACAGCCGTGAGTACCGATATTAATTTGTTTTTGGCCCTTGGTGCAGGATTTTTAAGTTTTATTTCTCCTTGTACATTGCCTTTGTATCCAGCATTTTTATCTTATATAACGGGAATGTCATTGGAAGAAATAAAAACAGATAAGAAATTAATGCAAAAAAGAGGAATGCTTCATACCTTATTCTTCTTATTAGGATTTTCCATAATATTTATTGCATTAGGTTTCGCAACTTCGTTAATAGGAACATTTTTCATTCAATATGATGATTTAATACGCCAAGTCGGTGCTATTTTTATTGTTATTTTCGGTTTAATAGTAGTAGGTATTTTTAAACCAGAGTTTTTGTTGAAAGAAAAGAGATTACAGTTTAAAAATCGTCCCTCTGGATATTTTGGAACTGTATTGATTGGTATGGCTTTTGCTGCTGGATGGCAACCTTGTACAGGACCTATATTAGCTGCGGTTCTATTGATGGCCGGATCAAATCCTGACGCGGGGGTTTGGTATATGCTAGCCTACGTACTAGGATTCGCTATTCCGTTTTTCGTGTTATCATTCTTTATTACACGTCTTAATTGGATTCGTAAAAACAGTAATTTAATCGTGAAAATTGGCGGATTCTTTATGATTGCCCTTGGAATATTATTATTTTTTGATGGATTAACTTATATTATTCGAATTTTAAGTCCGTTTTTTGGTGACTTTACTGGATTTTAAAGTGAGGGGAGCATGACGATGCCAACTGTATTAGTAGTCGACGATGCCGTTTTCATGCGTGCAACTATCAAGAGAATGCTAGAAAATGAACAGTTTGAAGTTATTGGAGAAGCGTCCAATGGAAATGAAGCAGTAGAATTGTATCGACAATTATTGCCTGATGTAGTAACAATGGATATTACAATGCCAGGAATGACCGGTATTGAAGCAGTAAAAGCAATTGTAACAGAGTATCCAGATGCAAAAATTGTCATGGTCACTGCGCTTGGTCAACAAAAACTAATTGTGGAAGCAATTGAAAATGGAGCGAAGGATTTTATCACAAAACCATTTAATCCAGAACAAATAATTCAAGTATTGCAAAACGTCACTAACTGGCATGAAAATTAATGAAACCTATAACAAGTTACGCTCATTGGTTAAAAGTTGCTGAGAAGGAATCATCACTATTACTTTTTGTGAAAACATCTAATTGTTCTGTTTGTGAAGGGTTATTTCCGCAAATAGAAAGATTGGAAGAAGAAGAGAAGATTCCTTTTTATGTGGTAAATGCAACAGAAGTGCCTGAAATAGCAGGACAGTTATCTTTATTTACTGCTCCTGTCGTCTTATTTTTTAGAAACAATATGGAATATCAACGATTTGCAAGATTTGTAAAAGCAGAAGATGTACGAAGAATTTTAAAAGAACTAAATGATTTGGAGAATTATCATGATTGAAAAAATTTCACCTAATGTAATGATTATTGTTTCTACCGTGATAGCTCTAGGTATGGGTATATTGGTAACAACATTACGGGCAAAGGCAGCAAAAAAGCCAGCAAGCGTAAAAAAAATATTGCTACCACCATTATTTATGTCCACTGGTGCATTGATGTTTATTTTTCCCTTCTTTCGTGTAACTGGGAAGGAAATAATAGAAGCACTAGCAGTGGGTATCGTATTTTCTTCCATTCTTATTTGGACATCTAAGTTTGAAAAAAGAGACGGAGATATTTATTTAAAACAATCCAAAGCATTTATTTTCATTTTGATTGGTTTACTAATTGTACGATTGGTTGGTAAGATTATTTTAAGTTCATCGATTGATGTAGGGGAACTTAGCGGTATGTTTTGGATTGTAGCTTTTGGGATGATTGTTCCTTGGAGAATTGCAATGTATTTACAATTTCGAAAACTACAATAAGCGTAATCATTTGTATAAAAGTTAAAAAGCGAGTGGCTCTAGTATGGAGCCATTCGCTTTTTTATCGTTCCTTTGGTTTTACTTCAGATAACTCAAAAAAATTATTATAAGGAGTAACATCAATTTCTAACTCTGCCAGCTTTTTTCTTAGAAATTTATGATCCCTTTTTGGTGTTGCAATAATGTAGCCCCTGATTAGTAATTCACGCGTAATGGAACTAGCCTTTTCTTCAAGAGCCAGCTGGCCGATCTTACCAGCAATTTTTTGTTTAGCAACGGGTCTAAAGAGATCCGGGACAGGACTAACTAATTCATTTAAGAGTTCCTTTTGATCTTCATTCCATAGATGAATGGTTTTATCAACATAATATTCTTCCCAGTCTAAGTCTGATTTGCCGTCGTTTTTAGGTAAGGCTTTTAAGAATTTACGAAACATAAAGAATCCACCAATTGCCATTAAAGTAACTAAAACTACTACCCAAAATAGTATAAACCATAAAAACCATCCCTGTAACATCTATTCACCTCTTTTTTTCTATCTTAAGTATAAGATGTTCCCCAAAAAATTTCACTCTCTATGTATCCTTTCTTTTAAAAAGATTCTATCTAATAGTTGAAAGGAGGTGATACACATGGCAAATCTAGAATACAAGCAAGCAGTATTGAAGTTAACATTTGAAGCAGGTTTAACGGGTGACGGGAAGTTGAAGACAAAATCTAAATCTTATCGAAACATCCTAGCAGCTGCTACAGCGAATGGATTAGACACTGTCGCTAACACACTTGCAAACTTTTCAAACAGCCCCTATATCGGAGCTGAAAAAGTAGAAACATCTAATATAATCTAACATGAATAAGGGGGAAGTTAAATGGCAAAAACATTACAGCTTCAATTTGAAACAGATAACGGCAAATTATTAATGGTTACAGTGGATAATCCAAAAGAAACATTAACTGAAACAGAAATCCAGGCAGGGATGGCGGCCATCATTGCGAGTAATGTGTTTCATATTGGAGGAAAACCACTTTCAGCTGTGAAAAGCGCAAAAGTAGTCGAACGAAACGTCAGCCAAATTATCTAAGGATCTTTAGACTCTCCTTCATGGAGAGTCTTAGGTGGTAGACAAAAGGAAGTTTACTAATGGCCGAGTTTATTTTTTTGATTTTAGTCCTCATTTTCTTTTACCTCAAGATTATTCTTCCTGAGTAAATAGAAAATAATAAGGTAGCATTTTATTGGTTTGGAGAAGCGTCCGCTCGACTCCTGCGGGAAAAGCGAGACAGACGAGACCCCGCACGAAGCAAAGCGAAGGAGGAGGCTCGGCGCTCGCCCGCGGAAAGCGAGTGGTAAGCTTCGGAAAACCGGATTAACCTATATAAAAATATATTTTAGTTTGTTTACAGTCTGAGACTCTCCTTCATGGAGAGTCTTTTTTAAAAAAGGAAGTGATTACTATGGAACAGTGGTTTTCATTGATTCAAGACATAGGCTTTCCTATATTCGTGTCATTTTATTTAATGCATAGAGTAGAGGGAAAACTAGAAGAAATCAAACTTGCCCTGTTATCATTAAAATGAGTACTCTATTCACAAAACTGTTGAAATCGAATGAGACATAGTAGTTGAAGGAACATAATTGTTTCGTTAAGATAAGGCTATGAATAGAAAAGAGAGGTCTCATAAATGAAGAAACTATTAACTATTATTATCATATCTTTAGTTGTACTAGTGGGGTGTGGTAGTAGTGGGAACTTTGAAGCACAAACAAATTGGGACGTGCAAGATTTTTCCTATGTGAACCAACATAAAGAAGATGTTTCATTAGAAGATTTAAAAGGTAAAGTTTGGCTAGCGACATTTATATTTACGAACTGTGAAACAGTTTGCCCACCTATGACCTTTAATATGAGTGATATTCAACAGATGCTAGTAGATAAAGGAATAGAAGACTATAACATAGTAGCATTTAGTGTGGATCCAGAAGTTGATACACCAGAAAAACTTCAGGAGTACTTAGGAAACTATGACGTGGCAGATGAAAGCAAATGGCAACTTCTAACGGGCTATACACAAGAGGATATCTCAAAATTTGCTGCTGACTCTTTTAAAACATTAGTTAAAGATGATCCTAATTCAAATCAAGTAATCCATGGTGTTTCCTTTTATTTAGTTGATCAAAACGGTGTAGTGGTAAAAAACTATAACGGGTCAACAGAAGTACCAAAAGAAGAAATAGTTATCGATGTTGAAACGCTAATTGAAGATGGAAAATAATATTCAAAGCCTATCTATGAAATAATTTCATGATAGGCTTTTTGTTTTTACATTATGTATTATTTTGCTTTTTTAAAAGGTCTCTGATTTCTTCAAGCAATACTTCTTTTGCATCTACTGGCGGAGCCTCTTCTACAGCTTCCTCCACATCTTCTTTACGCTTAAATTTAGATAATAGTCGAATAAACAAGAATATAGAAAATGCAACCACAAAAAAATCAAAAACTGATTGAATAAATTTTCCATATAAAATTTCTTTGTACTTTAACGAAGAAAATTTTGCATCAAATAATAGTAAGCCAATAATTGGCGTAATGATATTTTCAACCAAAGAAGAAACAATCTTACCAAATGCTCCTCCAATTATAACTGCTACTGCCAAATCTAATACATTTCCTTTAAAAGCAAATTTTTTAAAATCCTGCCACATATATTATTCACCTCAATTTCAGATTACAGAAAAAGATTTCTTTTGTATAGTTACTTTTTACATTTTTAGACTACTGTTTATAGTCAATTTATGCTATTGTTTTTCTAGGAAGTTAGATGGGTGGTGCACCACAATATTGTTTAAAAAGACATATCGGAAAAAATCCTTTCAAATAGTTATTATCTATACATTTACAAGTGTTCTATGGATTATGTTTTCAGATTTAATATTATTTAATTTCTTTCCAAATGGTAAAACAATATCTATTATTAATTTCTTTATTTACATAGGTATAAGTGCTCTTTTACTTTTGTATCTGATGAAGCATTTCTGGGGGATACAGCAGGATCTACTATTAAAAGAATATGTGGACGATTTAACAGGATTGCAAAATAGAGGATCCATACAAGCTACTTTACATAATTTAATATCCAGAAAAGAAACATTCCATCTATTGTTTGTTGATTTTGATCGGTTTAAAATGATAAATGATTTATATGGTTATGATAGTGGAGATTTAGTCTTGATGGATATATCGAAACGTTTAAGAAATAATAAATATGTTATTTCTTCGGGTATGGTAGCAAGATGGGGAGCAGACGAGTTTGTAATTATATTAATGAATCTTACATATGATGATGTTGAAAAATTTGTTGAAACTCTTTTAATAGATTCTACAAATCCACTATTTGTATATGGCAAAGAGATAATAAGCTCGATTAGTGTAGGCTCAGTACATTGCCCAATCGACTCTAGAAATGCTTCTGAGTTATTAAGGTTTGCAGAGTTAGCAACTGACGAGGCAAAAAAAAATGGCGGACTAAAGCATGTACCATATCGAAAAGAAATGTCCGATTTAGCTAACAAAGAGTTATATTTAGAAGAGGGACTACATAACGCATTAGAAAAAGAAGAGCTATATTTAAACTTTCAGCCACAAATTGCATCAAACACAAATGAAATTATTGGAGTGGAAGCACTTGTTCGTTGGAAGCATGAAGATAAAATAATATCTCCTGGAGAATTCATACCAGTTGCAGAAAAAAGTGGACATATTATTAAAATAGGCGACTTTGTATTACGCGAAACATGTAAAAGCATCCCGATAATTGAGAAGGAAATTGGGAAGGAATTGTTATTTAGTATAAACGTGTCTGCCCGTCAATTCTATCAAAAAGATTATATTAAGCGAACGAAGAAAATATTAGAAGAGACCAATATACATCCAAATAAAATAGTTTTAGAAATAACTGAATCAATTATCATGGAGTATACAGATTTTGTGATAAAATCATTACAAGAGTTAAAAAGAATAGGTTTTCAAATTGCAATAGATGATTTTGGAACAGGCTATTCTTCCTTTAAATATTTAGAGCTATTGCCTGTAGATATTATAAAAATTGACCAGAGCTTCACTCAAGCAATTCACAAACCAAAAACAAAAGCAATCGTTCAATCTATTATCTCGTTAGCCCATAATTTAAATTTAAAAATTTTAGCCGAGGGTGTAGAAGATCTTTTCCAAGTTTCTAACTTGAATGATTTGAAGTGTCACTATCTTCAAGGATATTTTTTTAATAAACCACTTTCACTAGAACATCTGCTAACAGAATATAAAAAGTAATTCATGGGATAGGTGAAAAAGAGCAATGAAACAAAAAAAGAATACATCCTACAAAGCTAAAATCTGGGTGATAATATTACTTCTACCATGTACTATTACTATTTATGTTTTGGCAATAATCGGTTGGCAAGAGCTTCAAAGAATTCCTGTAGTACAGGAATGGGCGGAATCTATACAATCTGTTTCAACCGGTAAAAATAAATTAGACGTTCCACAAGAATATATTTCTATCTACAAAAAGGCTGAAGAGCAGTATGATGTACCCTGGACACTTCTAGCTGCTCATCATCGTATCGAAACAAAGTTCTCTACAATGGACCCACTTCTTTCTCCTGTTGGAGCAGAAGGACATTTGCAGTTTATGCCTTGTACCTTTGTCGGTTGGTCTCATCCTAGTTGTGAAGGCTTGGGAAAAGGTGACATACCAGACAAGGATAAAGTGAACCCAGAAATTATAGCTAAATATGGTGGATACGGAGTAGATGCAAATGGGGATGGTAAAGCAGATCCATATGATATGGAAGACGCAATTTTTAGTGCTGCGAATTATTTAGCGGCTAGTGGGGCTGCTGATGGGGAAATTGAAAAAGCGATTTTCAATTATAACCGAAGCGATAAATATGTTAAGGATGTATTACATTTTTATTATTTATACGAAAGTCAGTTGGACGAAATTCAAGCTGCTTCCATAAAAAAGGAAAATAAAAAGGATGGGTTATAGTAACCCATCCTTTTTATTATTTACGCATAGCTTTTAAAATAAGACTAAGTATCGCAACTAAAATGATTGCTCCAATTAAAGCCGGAATGATTGCCATATCCCAAACAACTGGACCCATGTCAGGGAAGATTAACCCACCAATCCATGCTCCGATAATCCCTGCAATGATATTACCGATAATACCACCTGGAATATCTTTACCTAAAATTAATCCTGCTAGCCAACCGATAATACCACCGATTATTAGATATAATATAAATCCCATTTATTCCATCTCCTTTAAGAATGTTTAATTGTTAACACTCTTTATATAGCCATAAATGAGAATTGCTAAACATCAAAGGATTATTTTTTTATTACTAATGCACCAAGAGAGCTTGAAAAATGACCCAGAGCCCAATCATGACCCCGTTCATTGAAGCTTGCTACTGCATTCTCATGTATGACAATTGTATATCCTAAATTGTAAGCATCTACTGCCGTGTGTAGAACACAAATGTCTGTACAAACACCTACGATGTGAACTTCTTTTATATCACGTTCTCTTAAAAGCTGATGCAAATTAGTACCGGCAAAAGAGCTATACCGTGTTTTATCTATCCAAATTATCTTTTCTTCGTTATCTGCATATACTGATTTTAACTTTCCGTATAATTCCCGACCCGGTGAATTACGAATGTTATGGGCTGGAAATAGCTTTGTCTCTGGATGATAGAGATCGTTTTCATCATGCAAGTCAACAGGAAAGACAACTAATTCATTATTAACAATAAATTCTTCCGTTAACTGAACTATTGCTTTCTCTATCATTTGCCCAGGTTTCCCACAAGTTAATGCTCCGTTATCTGCTACAAAATCAACTGTATAATCCACAACGAGTAAAGCTTTTTTCAATGTTAAACAACTCCCTTCATTTTCTTCTTATTATTATGAATAAAAGAAAAAGATAAAGCTACCAAAAATTAAAACTGAAAGTTTAAAATATTTTGCTTTTTGTAATGATGCATACTATAATTGTAAAAAGGGGAGTGGAAAATATGGATAGACAAATGACGAAAAAGTTGAATAGGCAAGCGTTTTGGTTTGTGCTCATTCATTCTGTGTTTTTAATAGACCTAGTCGTCGAATTTTTTTCCATTCATTAAGAGTGAATCAATATTCAATTTAGTATTAAATAAATTTATTATGTAAACTAATAGTAAAAATTGAAACCGAACGCTAACTTAACGTTCGGTTTTTCTTTGTTTATTTGACAGAGCCACTAGTAAAAACATGTTCTTTATAATACATATTTTTAACTAGTATATTTGGGCCCAAGCATTTTACTGCAGGACAGTGACAATTTAGAGCTTTTGATAGTGGAGACGTCAACCATCTTTCAAATATAGCTGGGAGGGTATCCGATTGGATATTACCTAGCTGCGGGGCATCGCCAAAGTCCGTTACGATTACTTCACCTGAGAATATATTAACATTTAATCTTGATCTTCCATCTGGATCATTCCGTACGGATACATTTTTACTTTTGTTTAATCGTTCAAGTAATTGAATGCTTCTTTCTGTTTTGCTACACGGATAAAAAGGCAATGTACCAAAAAGCATCCAAACATTTTCATCTCGGAAGTCTAAAATGTTCTCTATAGCTTCATATGTCTCTTCTAATGTAAGTGTTGTTAAAGAACTAGCAAAATCTGAGGGGTACATAGGGTGTATCTCATGACGAGCACATTTCATTTCGTCTACGATTTGTCGATGAATATGTTCTAAATACGGTAGTGTCTTTTTGTTCAGCATCGTTTCGGCCGAAACCATAACTCCCGTTTCAGAAAGCATACGACTATTATCTATCATTCTTTGAAATAGACCTGAACGTTGCTCATATGTCGGTTTTCTCTCCATCATGGCAAAACCAGTTTCGACAAATTCATCTACGGTTCCCCAGTTATGAGAGATATGTAGTACATCCAAATAAGGAGCTATTAACAAGTATCTTTCAGGATCGAGAGTTAAATTTGAGTTAATCTGTGTTCGAATTCCTCGACTTTTTGCATACTTTAATAGTGGCAAAACATATTGAGTCACAGACTTTTTCGATAACATTGGTTCCCCACCAGTAATACTAATCGTTTTTAAGTGTGGAATTTCTTCTAATCGTCTTATTATTAATTCAATTGGTAGGGCACTGGGGTCCTTTGTTTGTAAAGTATAACCTACTGCACAGTGTGCACAACGCATATTACACAGGTGAGTTGTCGTAAGTTCTATATTGGATAGTGTGAGGTTTCCGTGTTGTTCGATATCACGATAAGCTTCCCACGGATCGTTAAGTGGCGTCATTTCTTTTAATGCAATCATAAAATACTTCCTTTCTAATGGATTATTCTCTCATATTTTTGATCAAAAGAAAATGTAGAAATGTTTTTTTATAAGAAGGGTATGTACTGAACTAAAAATATGTTTGGAGGAAATGAATGTTTATAGAAAAGATTAATAAAATTCGAGCGGATTTATTCCATCAGTTAGATCAAATTAATGACGAACAATTTAATCAAAAACCAGAACCTAATAAGTGGTCACCTAAAGAAATAATCGACCATTTAGTCAAATTAGAGAAAGTAGTATCTAAAGGAATCAATTATGAATTAAAAAATACAGAGAGCCCTAAGGCTAATAGAAAGCCGATTCAACTTACAACAATTCGAGTCATAAAAGCAAAAGCTCCCACTTATATTATTCCTTCTGAGGAGTATCAGACGAAGGAAGAAATGAAAGACGCACTTCATCAAAGTCGTATGGTACTTCTCACTATTTATGAAACTACTGATAAGCAAGTTCTAAAAAATAAGTCTTTAAAACACCCTATTTTCGGACAATTACCACTGATTCAATGGCTTTCATTTGTAGGGTATCATGAAAAAAGACATTTAAAACAATTAGAAAAAACGATTGAAATAATAAAAGGTCATAAGAAATAATTATCACTTATAATAATTTTAATGTAATTTACTTATAGACTGAATTCTAGTATGATAGGGAATGGAGAAAAGTCACTATATAGAGTCTTCTCAATAGACATTAGGAGGAATAAAAATGGCAAAGAGTAATCTACACAACAGCCGTGCTTCTTTTTCGCTAAATGGTAAAGAGTATAACTACTACCGCCTAGCTGCAATTGAAGAAGCTGGTATCGCAAAAGTATCACGCCTTCCTTATTCAATTAAAGTATTACTAGAATCAGTTTTGCGACAATATGATGGATATGTTATTAAAGAAGATCACGTAAACCAATTAGCAAAATGGGGTAAAGACGCTGACACAGAAGCAGAAGTTCCATTTAAACCTTCCCGAGTTGTACTACAAGACTTTACTGGTGTACCAGTAGTAGTGGATTTAGCTTCGTTACGTTCAGCAATGAACGAAATGGGTGGAAATCCAGATAAAATCAACCCTGCTATTCCAGTCGATCTTGTAATTGACCATTCTGTACAGGTTGACAAATATGGTACATCAACTGCATTAAAAGCAAATATGGATCTTGAGTTCGAACGTAACGCTGAGCGTTATAACTTCTTAAAATGGGCTCAAACATCTTACGATAATTTCCGTGCTGTTCCACCAGCTACTGGTATCGTTCACCAAGTAAATTTAGAGTATTTAGCTCCAATCGTACACGTGAATGAAAATACAGATGGCACTTTAGAAACATTCCCAGATTCAGTAGTTGGTACTGACTCACATACAACAATGATTAATGGTCTTGGTGTATTAGGATGGGGTGTTGGTGGTATTGAAGCAGAAGCAGGTATGCTTGGTCAACCATCATACTTCCCAATTCCAGAAGTTATCGGTGTTAAATTAACCGGCGATCTTCCAAACGGAACAACTGCTACTGACTTAGCACTTAAAGTAACTCAAGTATTACGTCAACGCGGCGTAGTAGGTAAATTTGTAGAATTCTTCGGACCTGGGGTATCTAAATTACCACTTGCTGACCGTGCTACAATCGCAAATATGGCTCCAGAATATGGTGCAACATGTGGTTACTTCGCAATTGATGAAGAATCACTTAACTATTTACGTTTAACTGGTCGTGAAGAAGAACATATTGCTGTAGTTGAAGCTTACTTAAAAGCAAACGACATGTTCTTTGATCCAACTTTAGAACCTGTTTATACAGATGTTATAGAAATTAATTTGGCAGATATTGAAGCAAACCTTTCAGGACCAAAACGTCCACAAGATTTGATTCCTCTATCAGATATGAAAGCTCGTTACCGTGAAGCAGTAGTTGCTCCTCAAGGTACTCAAGGTTTCGGATTGAATGAAAAAGAATTCGACAAAGCGGCAACAGCAAAATTTGATGATGGAGATGTAGCTATTCCAACTGGTGCTGTAGCAATCGCTGCAATCACTTCTTGTACAAATACATCTAACCCATACGTAATGTTAGCTGCTGGATTAGTTGCTAAAAAAGCTGTAGAAAAAGGCTTAACTGTTCCTGCTTATGTAAAAACATCATTAGCTCCTGGTTCAAAAGTTGTTACTGGTTATTTACAAGATTCAGGATTAGACAAGTTCTTAGATGAAATTGGATTTAATACAGTTGGTTACGGATGTACAACTTGTATCGGTAACTCTGGACCGTTACTACCTGAAATAGAAAAAGCAATCGTTGACGAAGATTTATTCGTAACTTCTGTTCTTTCTGGTAACCGTAACTTCGAAGGTCGCGTTCACCCACTTGTAAAAGCAAACTACTTAGCTTCACCACCACTAGTAGTTGCATATGCACTTGCTGGAACAGTAGATATCGATCTACAAAAAGATTCTTTCGGTAAAGACAAAGATGGCAACGATGTATTCTTCGCTGACATTTGGCCTTCTACGGAAGAAGTTAATGACGTTCTTTCTAAAGTAGTTACTCGTGAACTATTCCAAAAAGAATATGCACGCGTATTTGATGAGAATGAAGCTTGGAATGCAATTGAAACTTCAACTGAGTCTCTATATTCATTTGATGATAAATCAACTTACATTCAAAACCCACCATTCTTCCAAGGTTTATCTAAAGAACCAGGTGATATTCAAACTCTTACTGGACTTCGCATTGTTGCGAAATTTGGTGATTCTATCACTACAGACCATATTTCACCAGCTGGTGCGATTGGTAAAGATACTCCAGCAGGTAAATACTTGCGTGAAAATGGTGTAGAAGTACGTGATTTCAACTCTTATGGATCTCGTCGTGGTAACCATGAAGTAATGATGCGCGGAACATTTGCGAACATCCGTATTCGTAACCAAGTTGCTCCAGGTACAGAAGGTGGATATACTACTTACTGGCCAACAGGAGAAATCATTTCTATCTATGATGCAGCAATGAAGTATCAAGAATCGAATACTGGCTTAGTAGTACTTGGTGGAAAAGATTATGGAATGGGATCTTCTCGTGACTGGGCAGCTAAAGGAACAAACTTATTAGGTATCAAGGCTGTTATTACGGAAAGCTTTGAGCGTATACATCGTTCAAATCTAGTCATGATGGGTGTATTACCACTTAACTTCTTACCAGGTGAAAATGCTGATAGTCTTGGCTTAACTGGCAAAGAAGAAATTAGTATAAATGTTGCAGAAGGTGTAAAACCTCGCGATATTCTACAAGTAACAGCAAAAGCAGAAGATGGTACTGAGAAACAATTTAATGTTCTTGCTCGTTTCGATTCAGAAGTAGAAGTAGACTACTACCGTCACGGTGGTATCCTACAAATGGTACTACGTAACAAAATGCTAGAAGCTTAAGATACGTACGAAAGGGGCTGTCCCGAAAGTCAAAAAAATGACTTTTAAGGGCAGCCTCTTTCTTTGTAACTTCTATTAAAAAGTATGATAGATTTTCGTTCCAGGCGGACGCTTTCCACTACAATCAACTAATGTATGTCTACAGAAAAAAATCTTCTATGTTTAAAAAATCATCTTGTTATGGACATCTTCTTGTGCCATATCATCAAAGAAGTACGATGAATATGGACTTAGTTGAGCTTTCCAAATACGATATGTCCTTTAAAATTGAATAATGAATCTATTAAACGAAAAGAGTAAGAAAAAGACAAAGCAAGAAGACACTGGTTTATATCGAAATTCCAAAAAGATAGGCCAGATTTGTTCGATTTTGAACAAATCTGGCCTATCTTTCTACTTATTCTTTATGACTTTTCATTTTAAAGCTTGAGAATTCGCTTAAGATTGGTGGCAAAAATCGCAGGGTCCCTTGAATTAGCATGCCAACTAGACCCGAGGATGCTGCCACATCGTATCCTTATACATTCCTGCATCTTTATTAAATTCAAATGTATCTTCTTCTTCAAGATTTCCATTGGAGGCAATTGGAGGCAACTTAGAAACAAGGACTACATTTTCCGATTTGAATATGTTATATTCTCTTTCTCCAAGTACGCTGTATCCCCAATAACAGTGTCCACTTCGATTCCTGTTTGTCGACTCTTCTCCAGTTACTCCTTGAGATATTTTCCATCACTTTGTTCTTCTGTTCTCACCACTGCAACTGTATGTAATAATCCGTTCATCATCTGATTGGTCTTGAATCGACATTAGTAATAAATATTTGAGCGTACTAATGGGTGAAATAGCGTTGCGACCATTATCTAGACAGTATTTTGTTTTTAACTCTTCTAAAATAAATGAAAAATCAACAAGTCCATTGATTTGGCGGAGCAAATATTATCTTTTGGCACAACAATATCGTAAATCGCCATAAAAGGACTTAATATGAGGGTTTCTTTGGTCGAACTATCGGGAGAACCACCTGCATTTACTTTTTTTCATTATAACGTAACATGATGACCTTTTTAGATAGAAGGTTTTTTTGAGAGAGACAACATTAGTTGATTGGAGAGGAAGGCGGCGACTCCAGCGGGATCAGTGAGACAGATGAAACATCACAACGTACCCGAAGGGGCGGTGATGGTTCATCGATCACCCCGCGGAAAGCGACCGCCTGGAACGGAAATCAATGGGTTCCACATAAAAAGCAAGTAAGTGAACAATAAATTGTTTGCATACTCGCTAAGATATCCTTTTAAGTTCTTTTAAAGTAATCTATTCTTATCCCAATCAGGTTTAATTAAAGAAAATACAAGTGCATCATTAGAATGACCATTTTGATATAAATAGCCTCTTAATAATCCTTCTTTTTCAAAACCTAATTTTAATAATAATTTATTAGAGGATTCATTTTGTGGGAAGGTAACGGCGCCGATTCGAAATAAATCTAATTCTTTAAAGCAATATTGAATAACTGTATTTACTGCTTCGCTAATAATACCTTTTCTCCAATACTCTGGTAGTAAGTCATATCCAATTTCCGTTCGCCGACCTGTAATAATAAGGTTATTTAAA
The DNA here is from genome assembly GCF_037104765.1 of Psychrobacillus mangrovi. NCBI lineage: Bacteria > Bacillati > Bacillota > Bacilli > Caryophanales > Bacillaceae > Psychrobacillus > Psychrobacillus mangrovi. Next base: position 58,208 of record NZ_JBAWSY010000001.1, read on the forward strand.
CCAACTGTACCAACAAAGCTACCAGTCTCTTTTAAAATAATACCCCAACGCATCGAACGCTTTTCTTTAAAATTCTTCCCAAATGATTCTATTAAACTCTTTGCCTGTTGATATTCGGTAAAAGCAGACATGCCATAATATTTTATAACTGCTTCATTTGAAAAGATAGCAAAAATATCTTCTGTATGTTTCTCTTTGATTTCTATTAACCTTAAACGCTCTGTTTCTAAAATAGGAAACCCCATTAAATTCTCCCCTTTTATTTGCTTTACCTACTATATATTACTTTACCATAGTCTATATTTTCTAACACATCTGAATTATCATTTAATTTTAAAGGAAAATATGGTAGTATAAGTATAAATAACCAGTGTGGAGGTTAAGAGATGGAACAGGCAACAGTAATCATGTCAAAACTAACCCCTCCTATTAACTCTTCCTATTATATGAGAAGATCTTCCCTCATTAAGAAATTAAAAACAAATTCTAGCAAAAAACTAACACTATTACATAGTGGAGCTGGATTCGGTAAAAGCTCAGCTTTAGCCCAGTATTATGCAGATTCAAAACAATTATATTCATGGTACACGATTACAGAAGAGGATGATGATATTCTTCCTTTTCTACGTTACTTACTACATAGCATTCGTAAAGTAATACCTACGTTTGGCGTAACTCTCATGGAAAGAGACTTTCTTTCCATGTATCCAAAAGAAGCGGAATTAACACAATGGTATTCTTTATTTAGTAATGAGCTAGCCATGATCGATGAGTCTTTCACTATAATATTAGACGATTTTCATCTCATTGATCATGTCTTTCTTATAAATTATATAGTTGAAAAACTTATTGAATTTCTCCCACCGAATATACAGCTTGTCGTGGCATCAAGGAGCCGACCAAAATGGACAATACTATTAAAGCTAAAGTTAAAAGGACAATTAGTAGAAATTAGTGAAAAGGATTTTATGTTTAGTGAGGAAGAGATCCAAGTATTTTTTGAAGATTATTTTGAAAAAACGATTTCTTATACAGAAGCGGAAGAAATAATGAAACTTACAGAGGGTTGGGCAATCGCTATTCACTTGATTGCAATGCAACTTGTGGAGACCAATAAACAAATAACGGAACTATTTGATCCTGCTTTAAAAGATTTATTTTCCTATTTGTCTGAAGAGGTATTTTTACGAATGAATGACGAAGATCAAGAGTCTATACTGAATTATAGTATATTTCCGATCTTTACTTTAAAGGATATTCAAATATTTTTTGGGGATAAAGAAGCAAAAAATTTGGAAAGGTTAGCAAGCAGCCACGCTTTTATCCAATCTTTAAGTGATAAAGGTGCTTATCGATACCATTCTTTGTTTCAACAATATTTAGAAACAAAGTGGATACAAAAAGATCAAGCTCTATATGTTGAAACACACAAAAAGGCTGCAGAATATTATAGTGAAAAGAAAAATTTAGTTCAATCTATACACCATGCTGTAAAGGCAAAAGATGATTATTTTTTAGCTAAGATGATAGTTCAGTTTGCAGGACAAATGATAAATTCTGGTCAATTTGATTGGTTGTTAGACTTGTTAAAAGAACATCTTTCTGATGAAAGAAAAGAAGAGTTTTATGAGCTTTATTATTACGAAGGTGAATGTCATCGATATAGAGCTTTTTATGAAAAAGCTAAAAAAGCTTATGAAAAGTGTATCAACTTTGCCAAAGAACATAATAATCCTTTGTATCATAGTCGAGGCAATGCTGGAATTGCGCATATCTATCTAGACACAATTCAACCGGCTCTTGCAAAACCTTTTTTAGAAGAAGCTGTTAAATGGTCTGAGAAAAGTACAGATATGACAAGGTATGAAATGTTGTTATTAAAAAGATTATTAGCGGAGAATCTAGTAAACCTAGGCAAAGCAAAAGAGGCAAATAAATTCATTCATCAAGAAAAATTAGAAGCAGATATATTAAGAGAAGGAAATTTGGATGCTAGAATTCTGCTTCGGACAGGTATGCTAAATGAAGCACAGAAAGTATTAAAAAATAGGATAAGCGATCAAATTAGTTTACCTGATTCTCATAGAGAGACAGAGGTTTTACTTTCCTTTATATATTCTTTAATGGGTCAAGTAGAGCTTGCAAAGCAAGCGGCTATAAAGGGCATTGAAACTGGAAATCGTGAAAAATCTGGTTTTGTTGAGGCGGTAGGTTGGATTCGAAGAGGACATGCAGAAATATTAGATAATCCATTCGATTTGGAAACCCCTGAAACTTATTACTTGAAAGCTGTGAATCGAATGGAAGAGTTGAATGTTTCTAGGGGTAAAGCCGAACCTTATATGGGGCTATCCATTTTAAAGTCTAGACAAGGATACTTTCAAGATGCTATCTCATACGGTGAAAAAGGTCTTCGAGAAACAGACAAGGGTAATGATTATTGGTTATCTGCATATATTTTGATTTGCTTAACAATTGTTTATTTTGAAAATGATGACCACCATCAAGCAATAGATACAGTTCATGAGGCTAATCGACTGTTTGTAATTAGTGGGGATGTTTATGGTGAAATGATATCGAACTATTGGCTAATGATTATTCATTACCATTTAGAAAATCAAGACAAGTTCATTCAATACGCAGAAAGTTTTGCAACTTTATGTGTTCGTTTCGATTTCGTATTTTTTTTACAAAGGAAAACGGTTTTTGGACCATATGATTTGCAAATGCATTACCCTATTCTCCAAAAAGTACTTATCGCAAAACCAGACTTAGTTGATGTAAATACAGTTACTAATATATTGAAAATAAATACGGTGAGTAATTACCCTGGTTATCAACTTACAATAAACCTGCTTGGACCCTTTACTCTTTACATGAGTAATAGAGAGGTAAGTGAACGTAAATGGCAAAGAGATAAGGCAAAAGAATTATTAGCTTATTTATTTATGAATAAAAACCGCTTTGTACCAAAGGAAGAAATTATCCATGCACTTTGGGGTGAAAGCAATGAAAAAAACACGGACCGTGATTTTAAAGTAACCCTGAATTCTTTATTAAAAGTAATTGAACCAAATCGGTTAGCAAGAGAGGAATCCTTTTTCATTGTCCGCAAGCAGTCGATGTACCGATTAAACCCAGATGTATCGATTACTAGTGATATCGATAATTTTCATCATTATGTTGATAACGGATTAAATGAGCATAACCCATTGATATCTAAAGAGTCGCTATTAAAAGCAGTGAAATTGTACAAAGGCTTCTTGTACGAGGATAAGACGACAATCGAATGGATTTCGCATGATCGGGAAAATGCACAGCAACTCTACATAACCGTATTAGAACGACTTGCACAAACATGTACTAGGTTAAAGGAGTTCGAAAAAACAATTTATTGGGCTGAAAAGCTCCTACGAATAGATCGCACTTGGGAGGAAGCATATCGGCTGTTGATGTATGCTTACTATCAATTACAAAACCGCTCCCAATCTGTAAAATGGTATGACCGTTGTGTTACTACACTTGAACAGGAACTTGGCATTGAGCCAATGGAAACTACCGTACAAATGTATGAAATGATAACAAATTATGACTAGAAATTAGAAAAACAAAAAATCTTTCTTTCTTAAAAAAGGAGTGTTTATTTGATCAGGAATTTATTTAAAAGAAAAGATCCAATCGAAGCCTTTTGGGAATGGTTTGTGGACCATGAAGAAGAATTATATTTGTTACGAGACGAAGATTCTGAGAATTTGTTAAAAGGATTAGATGCGGCATCGAGAAAGGTAAACCGCCAATTATCATTCTCAATTGAATTAGAAAAAAATAGAGAAAAAAAACGCGAGTTGACAATTGGCGCATATGGAAATCCTAATAATTTTCCAGACGTGATACGGTTAGTGGAAGCTGCACCACAATCGGAAAGATTCTCTATTGTAGCATTCAACCAGCGAAATGACGACGATATAAGTATTACAACTAATGGGTTTGAAATTAGTCGAGAAGATGTTTTTTTCACATATAAGGCAGATCAAGAAAATGAAGAATTCTACCTCATTTTGTATATTAAAGAGTTTAGAGAAGACGTGGACCATAGCAACGCAGTATTGGAGTTTCTTGAAATAGTTATAGGGGAGTATACTCTTGGTACAGAGCTTACTGAAATAGAATTTAAAAAGTTTAATTCAGAAGAAGGCTTGTTGCAGATAAATGAATTACCGAATGTATTAGATGAAGTGAAAAAAACAAAATATAAGATTTTGTAGATCATGCATACGTTATATTTAATGTTAAAAGAACTTGGGTGATTGCCCAGGTTCATTTTTTATGAAGATCTATTGAATATGAAAATTTCCTATACAATTTCATTATCAAAAAAATTAACGATTAATACATACAAAGATTGTTTTTTGTAACTAATTTGTAACTACATTTTTGTATTCTATAACAGAAGCATGATAACGCTTACAAAAGCTTTGAAGGGGGATTTATATGGCAAAAAAATGGGGATTATTATTAACGCTTTTATTCGTTCTAATTTTCAGTGCGGCTTGTAGTGAAAAAGCTAGTACAACAACAGAAAAAGAAAAAGAAGAGACGACTCCAGTTTCAAGTGAGGTTACTGAAGAAGGTGGGACTATCAAAGTCGGAGTTCTTGCTTCCTTAACTGGTGCTTTAGAGTCTTATGGTAAACAAACGAAAAACGGATTTGAGTTAGGTCTTGAATATGCTACCAACGGGACAATGGAAGTAGCAGGCAAAAAAATCGAAGTTGTTTTTGAAGACACAGAAACAAAACCTGAAGTAGCAGTTCAAAAAGCTACAAAACTTTTAGAAGAAGATGAAGTAGATTTCTTAGTCGGCTCCTCTAGCTCAGGAGATACATTAGCTGTTCTTCCTCTAGCTGAAGAATATGAAAAAATTATGATTGTTGAACCAGCTGTTGCTGATAGTATTACAGGTTCAGAGTTTAATCCATATATTTTTAGAACTGGTCGTAACTCTTCACAAGATGCAGTTGCAGGAGCTGCTGCAATCGCTAAACCAGGAGTGAAAATCGCTACTTTTGCTCCAGATTATTCATTCGGTTGGGATGGAATAGCTGCATTTAAAGCAGCTGCAGAAAAATTAGGAGCAGAAGTAGTACTAGAAGAGTACGCTGATCCAGCTGCTACTGACTTCACATCAAACTTACAAAAGATTATTCAAGAAAAACCAGACTACTTATTTGTTGTTTGGGCAGGAGCAAACTCTCCTTGGAATCAAATTGCTGACTTAAAATTACAAGAAAAAGGCATCAAAATTTCTACAGGAGCTCCTGATATTCCAGCATTATCTGTAATGGAACCATTAGTAGGAATGGAAGGATTCTCTGTTTATTATCATACTCTTCCTGATAACAAGATTAACACTTGGTTAGTAGACGAACATAAAAAACGTTTCAATGGTGAAGTTCCTGACCTATTCACTCCAGGTGGAATGTCTGCTGCGATCGCAATTGTAGAGGCGTTGAAAAAATCTGAGGGAAATGCAGATGGTGCAGAGTTGATCAAGGTAATGGAAGGTATGTCCTTTGAAACACCAAAAGGAAAAATGACATTCAGACCGGAAGATCATCAAGCATTACAATCTCTTTACTCTATTAAACTAGAAAAACAAGATGGCGTTGCTTATCCTGTACCAGTGTTACTTAGAGAGTTGTCTCCTGAAGAGACTGAACCACCGATTTTAAATAATAAGTAAAAAATTGAGTGACGGCCTAATATTATTAGGTCTGTCACTCTCCATATTATAGAACTTTCTATGATATGGAGAGTGACAGTTGATGTTGAAAGGAGTTTTTTGGAATGGAACCAATACTGAGAACTGAGAATTTAACGATTAAATTTGGCGGTCAGACCGCTGTGGACCATGTGGATTTTTCAATGCCATCCAAACACTTTAAATCTATTATAGGACCAAATGGTGCTGGTAAAACAACCTTTTTTAATTTATTGAGTGGTGAGTTAAATCCAACAGAGGGAGATGTTTTCTTTAAAGGGGAATCTATGGCTAAGTTTTCTTCCGTTCAACGTACGAGAAAAGGACTTGGTCGTTCCTTTCAAATTACAAATGTATTCCCTAATCTAACCGTAATCGAAAACGTTCGTTTAGCCGTTCAGTCCAAAGAAAATATTCGCTATCAAATGTTTCGACATTTTACAACATACAAAGATTTGCACATCCAAGCGGAAAAACTTTTAGAAGTTGTATTGCTTTCTAGTAAAGCAAATGCTATTGCAAATCAGCTATCTCATGGGGAAAAAAGAAAATTAGAAATTGCGATGCTACTTGCTTTAGATACTGAAGTATTACTATTAGATGAACCAACTGCAGGAATGTCTTTAGAAGAAGTACCAGCCATATTAGACGTAATTAAACAGATTAAACAAACAGGTGAAAAAACGATTTTGTTGATTGAACATAAGATGGATATGATTATGGATTTATCAGATTCTATTATGGTCTTATTTAATGGTAGACTGCTAGCGGATGGTACGCCGACAGAAATAATGAATAATGAAACAGTTCAGCATGCTTATTTAGGAGGGTTGTACGATGAGCATCTTGCTTAAAGTAGACAATGTTCACACGTATATTGGGCAATATCACATTCTTCAAGGTGTTTCATTTACAGCGAAAGAAGGAGAAGTAAGTGTTTTGCTAGGTAGGAATGGAGCTGGGAAAACGACTACTTTAAAAACAATCATGGGTTTAACACCAGCATCTACAGGATCCATTGTTTTTCAAGAAAAAGATATAACGAAAAATGCAACTCATCATATCGCTTCCAATGGAATTGGATATGTTCCAGAAGATCAAGGGATTTTTGGAGCACTAACAGTTGAGGAAAATTTAAAAGTTGCAATGCGAAAAGAAGATGATGCAGCGCATGCAAGACAGGAATATGTGTTGGAGTTATTTCCAGACTTAAAAAAGTATTGGAAAAAAGATGGTGGACATCTATCAGGTGGTCAAAAGCAAATGTTATCTATGGCAAGAGCTTTTGTTAACGAAAGTAAACTGCTGTTAATAGATGAGCCATCAAAAGGCCTTGCACCAGTTGTTATCGAAAAAGTGATGGAAGCTATAAACGAAATGAAGAAACAGACTACAATTATACTAGTAGAACAAAATTTTATTATGGCTAGTAGAATCGGTGATACATACACACTAATTGATGATGGAGAAACCGTACAATCAGGCCAAATGAGTGAGTTAATACAGAATGAAGAGTTAAAACGTAAGTATTTAGGGATTGGGTGAGGAGGCAAAAAAGATGGAACTAATCATCAATTTATTGATAAATGGTTTAGCAACGGGGATGCTCATATTTCTTCTGGCAGCTGGACTAACATTAATATTTGGATTAATGGATGTATTAAACTTTGCTCACGGTGGATTATTTGCATGGGGGGCATTTTCTGGTGTTTGGTTTTATGGGTTAACCGATAGTTTTACTATTGCGATTTTAGGTGCTATTTTAACAGGTATCGTGCTTGGATTTATTACAGAGAAGCTTATTATTACACCTGTTTACGGAAATCATATTCAACAGATTTTGATTACTTTAGGATTTATGATTGTTCTATCAGAAATGTTGAAGGTTGTTTTTGGACCAAATCAAATTGCAGCAAAAACTCCTCCATTATTATCCGGAAGTTGGGAAATTGGAGATGTAATCATCATTAAATATCGCTTGTTTATCATATTAATAGGTTTTCTAGTATTTGGTATATTCCAATTTATATTGAAACGTACCAAGATTGGTTTAATTGTCCGTGCAGGAGTTATGAACAAAGAAATGGTTCAGGCTCTTGGAATAAATATCAAACAAGTATTTTTATATGTATTTATGGTCGGTGCGGGACTAGCTGCTTTAGGCGGAGTGCTAATGGCTCCTTATTCAGGGGTGATTTATGCTGAAATGGGTATGGAATTTGCTATTCTAGCTTTTATTGTGGTTGTCATAGGTGGTATGGGTAGTTTTCCAGGATCCCTTCTTGCTGCAATACTTGTTGGTCTTGCGGGTAGCTTCATGGCGTACTATGTTCCAGCTTTATCACTTGCGGTCAATATGATGCTTATGGCTATCGTATTAATTTTCCGTCCGCAAGGTTTGTTTACTGCGAAAGGATGATGCGAAATGAAGTCTAAATTTCAATTAAATAATGCTGTATTAATAATAATCGTGGCGGCACTTGCAATTTTCCCATTTGTTTCTGACTCCAGAACATGGACAATTCTACTTACACAAATATTTATTTTCTCTATCTTAGCAATGAGCTATGACATTTTACTAGGTTATACAGGAATTGTCTCATTTGGTCATGCGATGTTTTTCGGGTTGGGTGCTTACGCAACAGCAATAATGCTCAATCATTTTGAAGCAACATTGAGTATATTTTTCATTTCTATACTAGTAGGAATGGTATTAGCTGCAGTAATCAGTTTTTTAGTAGGACTACTCACCTTAAGATTAAAGAGCCATTTCTTTGCGATGCTAACAATGGCCGTTTCTGGGTTATTTTTAGTACTTGCAGAAAAATGGAGAACACTTACGTATGGTAATGATGGTTTCACATTTCGTGCACCAGAGTTTTTTAAAGACCGAATGATGTTTTACATTCTTGTACTTGCTTGCTTAGTACTTGTTTACTTTTTCTTGAGAAGATTTGTAGAATCACCACTTGGAAAAGTGTTAATAGCTGTACGAGAAAATGAACAAAGAACAAAGTCTTTAGGATTTCAGACGTTGCATTATAAGGTAATAGCTTCGGTTGTTGCTGGTGTTGTAGCTAGTTTAGCTGGATCTCTCTATGCAGTATCTCTTCGTTTTGTTAATACAAGTGTACTCACAATGGACATAACATTAGATGCTCTTCTTATGACCATTATTGGTGGAGTAGGGACACTAATCGGTCCTATTATCGGTGCTGGAGTAATTGAATTAGCACAACATTATTTGTCAGGTCTTGCAAAAGAGCATCCTATTTTCGAAAGATGGATCATCTTCTTCGGAATCATCTATATATTAGCTGTGATTTTCTTCCCAAGAGGAATTGTTGGCACCATTCGACATGCGTATTGGAAAAGAAAAAATAAAGGCGGACTTGCGGTATCTATTAAACCAACCAATAGAAAGGCGGAAGCAAAATGACTGTAGGAATTGTCAGTACTGGTGTTTATATACCAGACAACGTCATGACTGCAGAGGAAATTGCTGCTCTTTCTAATTTACCAATTGATGTTGTGAAAAATAAAATGGGAATTACACAAAAACCGATTCCTGGGCCAGAAGACCACACAGTAGCAATGGGGATCAAGGCGGCTGAAAAAGCATTAAAAAAGGGCTCTATTGATCCGAAAACCATTGACTTAGTTATTTATATTGGGGAGGAACATAAGGAATATCCGTTATGGACTGCCGCTATTAAACTACAAGAAGAAATAGGCGCCTATCATGCTTGGGGGTTTGATGTAGCGCTACGTTGTGGTACTACAATTATGGCTATTAAAGTAGCAAAGAGCCTCATGGAGTCGGATTCTACTATAAATACTGTTCTTCTTGCTGGTGGATATAGAAACAGTGATTTTATTGATTATACAAACGAGCGCACTCGTTTTATGTTTAATCTTGGTGCAGGTGGAGCAGCAATTATTTTAAAAAAGGATCATCCTGAAAATATTATCCTAGAGTCAGAGATTATAACAGATGGCTCTTTTTCTGAAGATGTAGTCGTGCCAGTTGGTGGAACAAAAGAACCGCTTACGGTTGAACATCTGCACAAGGGACTATACCGATTAGATGTGTTAGATCCAGAAGGCATGAAAGCAAGACTCGAACAAAAATCTATGCAAAACTTCATAAAAGTTATTCGAAATGCATTAATCAAAAGTGATTATTCAGAAGATGATATTGACTATTTAGCTATACTTCATATGAAAAAATCTGCACATGACTATGTCTTAAATGAACTAGGATTATCCAGCGATCAATCGATTTATTTGAGTGATTACGGGCATATTGGTCAAATGGATCAAATCATTTCGTTAGAGCTTGCGCAAGATCATGGAAAATTAAAAGATGGAGATCTTGCTGTACTTGTCAGTGCCGGCATTGGATATGCATGGGGAGCTGTAGCGGTAAGTTGGGGGAAACAAGGGGGAGAAAAGTAATGAGTTTACCTAAAGTATCTTTATCCAATGGAGAGACAATTGCATATCGTGTACGTCCAGGTGGAGAAGAAGTTATCGTATTAGTGCACGGCAATATGACCTCTTCTAAGCATTGGGATGTTTTAATCGATAAATTAGATCAAAAGTACACGTTATACGCAATAGATTTAAGAGGATTTGGAGAGTCTACGTACCATACTCGTGTACAAGGAATAAAGGACTTTTCAGATGACTTGAAGGAAGTTGTGGACCTTTTATCGTTGAAGAAGTTTCACTTAATAGGATGGTCTACAGGTGGAGCCATTTGCATGCAATTTGTAGCAGACAATCCAGATTACTGTGAGAAGTTAGTTTTGTTAGCATCTGCTTCAACGAGAGGATATCCTTTCTATGGTGCAAATGAGGATGGAACACCAAACATGAACTATAGATTTCAAACGATTGAAGATGTAGAAAATGATCCATCAAAAACTAGAGCGATGCAAGGATTATATGACACCAAAAATAAAGAGGGATTAAAGGCAGTGTGGAATGCTGCAATATATTCTCATAATCAACCTGAGAAGGAACTTTATGAAGCTTATTTGGATGATATGTTAACGCAACGAAATTTGGCAGATGTCTATCATTCATTAAACACGTTTAATATTGGCTCTGGGCATAATGGAGTAACAGAGGGAACAAATCAAGCTAAAGATATAACAATTCCTGTGCTTATCTTAAGAGGTGATCGTGATTATGTCGTGAACGAAGAAATGACACAAGAAATTGTGAAGGATCTAGGAGACAATGCCACTTATATACCATTAGTAAACTGCGGTCATTCTCCATTAATCGATGATTTGGAGCAGTTAACAAATCGAATCGAAACATTTTTAACAGAGGAGAATGCGCAATGAGGTTAAAAAATAAAGTCGCCATTATAACAGGAGCTGCAAATGGAATAGGTTTGGCTGCAGTTCTTCGTTTTGCAGAAGAAGGAGCCAAAGTAGTTTTAGCTGATTTTGATACAAATTCAGGTGTACAACAAGAAAATGAATTAGTTGGTAAAGGTTTTGATGTGAAATTTGTCCAGGTGGATGTAGCTAAACGCGAAAGTGTAGATGCACTTGTTCAACAAACAATGGACCATTTTGGCACAATTGATATTTTAATAAATAATGCTGGTATTACAAGAGATGCAATGCTAACTAAAATGACTGCAGAGGACTTCTCACATGTATTAGATGTAAATCTAACCGGCGTTTTTAATTGTACACAAGCAGTACTTCCACATTTAGTAGAAAAAGGATACGGAAAAATTATAAATACTTCCTCTGTAAGTGGGATTTATGGGAATGTAGGTCAGACTAATTACGCTGCTTCAAAAGCAGCTGTTGTAGGCATGACGAAAACATGGGCAAAAGAATTAGGGCGTAAAGGTATTAATGTTAATGCTGTAGCACCAGGTTTTACAAGCACTTCTATGGTAGCTAAAATGCCAGAGAAAGTTATAGATCAAATGAAATCCGTTATTGCTTTACAACGACTTGGAGATCCTACTGATATAGCAAATGCGTATTTATTTTTAGCATCAGATGAATCAAGTTATGTAAATGGTCACGTCTTACACGTCGATGGCGGTATTATGATGTAATGAAAGGAGCGGTTGCAGAGTGTTTACAGAACAAGCTTGGATATATAAACGTGCAGCACTGTCTCCAACAAAAACCGCTTTAATCGACAGTAATTCTGGAGAGCAATGGACTTATAAAACGTTAACAGATCATATATCTAAATGGGTTCAACATTTTCAAGAAAAGCAATATGTAAAAGGCGATCGAATAGTAATTCTATCTCAGAATCGAATTGAATTATTCGCGATTTTATTTGCATGTGGATTAAAAGGGCTTTTATATGTTCCTCTCAATTTTCGTTTGAGTGTTTCAGAGTTGAAATATATTTTAAATGACTGTGAACCTGTATTAGTAATCCATGATGAAGAGCATCAAGCTATATGTTCAAAATTTGAAAAAGAATGTCTTTTAATTTCTGATGTATTAGAAGGAAGAACCGAATTCCCTTTTTCTAAATCGGAGTGGAGTTCATCGGATCCTTGGCTAATCATTTATACTGGTGGAACAACCGGAAAGCCAAAAGGGGTTGTCCTTTCATTTGATGCCGTTAATTGGAATGCAATTAACACTATTGTTAGTTGGGGTCTTAGTGAAGTAGATTGTACATTAAACTATATGCCTATGTTTCATACAGGTGGTCTAAATGCTCTTTGCCTTCCTATTTTAATGGCAGGGGGCACGGTCGTGACTGGAAGTCGGTTCAATGCTGAAGTAGCACTTATGGCTTTAAATACGTATAAGACGACTATGTCACTTTTCGTTCCTACTATGTATCAAGCAATGCTCGAGACAGATTATATAAAGAGAGCAACATTTCCAACCGTGAAAGCCTTTTTATCTGGAGGGGCACCATGTCCAAAAACTATTTATAATCAATTTGAAGAGAAAGGAATTCTTTTCAAAGAAGGTTATGGCCTTACTGAAGCGGGACCGAACAACTTTTTTATTCACCCTCAAAGAGCAAGCAAGAAAAAAGGGTCTGTTGGAAAATGCATGCAATTTAATGAGGTAAAAATAATCAATAAGTTTGGGGAACTATGCAAGGAAAACGAAATAGGGGAATTATATATATTTGGTAAGCATGTGTTCACAAAGTATTGGAACAATGAAGCTGAAACAAATTTAGCTAAAGTGAATGGCTGGTTAAAAACAGGGGATTTAGCTATGTTTGATGATGATGGTGATTATTATATCGTTGGAAGAAAAAAAGAGATGATTATTTCAGGAGGAGAAAATGTATATCCCCAGGAAGTAGAGCAGTGTCTCGTTTTACATCCAAACATACGCGAAGCGGCAGTAATCGGCTTAGAAGATGATAAATGGGGAGAGAGCGTGACAGCTTTCATCACCTGTAAAGAATCAATCGTATCTTTTGAGGAAGAAGTAATTATCTATTGTAAAAAATCACTCGGAAGCTATAAAGTGCCGAAGAAAATTTTTATCTTACAGGAACTTCCTCGAACTGATGTAGGAAAAATTGATAAGAAAAGATTACAACAACTAGCTTTTAACGAAAAAAAAAGTGAAATCTGTTAACAGGCGGTCAGTTATTACGATAACTGACCGATTCTTTTTTGTTCAGATTTAGAGATTTCCCATTCTGCTTTTTATGTTACTTTTCTGTATAATATATAGAGAGGTGACAGGAAGAATGTACATAAGTGAAAAAGAAATAGAAGTGCGCTATGCAGAAACGGATCAAATGGGAGTAGTATACCATGCAAACTATGTTATTTGGTTAGAAATAGGAAGAACTCAATTGATTCAAGACTTAGGGTTCACGTATGCAGGTCTTGAAGCAGATGGATATATCTCTCCTGTGACAAATGTTAATATTAACTATTTATCATCTGTTAAATATGGTGAGACAGTAACTGTAAGAACCTGGATTGAGAGTCATGGAAAACTTCGTACTACATATGGATACGAGATTTTACATAAAGATGGGACAATTGCATCAAAAGCTACTTCCGAGCATGTGGTCGTCAAAAAAGACAATTTCCGACCGATTGCGCTAAAAAAAATCAATCCTGAATGGGATTCGAAATATACTGAAATAGCAAAGGAAAATAATTAATGGCATTTGGAATAACACGTGATGAATTAAATGAATGGAAACGACATGTTAAAAATGAGCAAATCGCATTCTTGACACATTATTGGGTCGACAAACGGTTTCCTGGGTGTAATACAGTTACAAAAGTTGGTTGTAGTAATATCAATACTTTAGTTGAGTGGGGGAAACAGTACGGTTTAAGAGAAGAGTGGATAGATTTAAAAGAAGGTTATCCTCATTATGATTTATTTGGAAACCACGAATATGAAATATTGAAAAAAGAAGGCCTTCTTGAACAACTTATGAGATTTAAAAAAGCGTGACATTAGAGTCACGCTTTTTTATAGGAATAGGCTAATTCTTTTAACTTGGTGTCTACATCTACATATAGATCATGACCATTGAAAAACCATTCGTCTTTCTCCTCGATAAAAAATATAATATTTTCTATCGTAACTGTTACAGATGGAATTACTGGAGTATCTTTTGTCATGCCTAAGGAAAATCCTTCGTTTATCGGACTTGTTCCTCCATAACGAGCATAGAACCTGATATTGTCGCCAGCCTGTGCTTCCATTTCTTCCTGGAACCATTGTAATGCATCTGTAGAGACAAATATTTTCAAATCTAATCACCAAGCTTTCTTTAATAGTTGCTATAAGAACATTCACTATCATGAATAAGTGCTAATTGAGGTTAAATCCATTTCCAATTGACTTTTGGTTCGGTTCCATCTTTGATTCGTTTCATGTTCGTCCGATGTCTATAAAAGATAAAAATCGCAAGAAGTATAACAATACCTATCAATGGTAAATCGTGATTTACTGTGTAGTAATAAATAACGGAATAGAACACCGCAATAATAGCAAGAATCATCGATGTTAGAGAAACAATTTTAGTTAGCTTAAGGATTATGATAAACCCAACAATTAAAATGACAAAAATAGGCCAGTTATATCCCAATAATATTCCACCTGAAGTAGCAACTGCTTTTCCACCTTTAAACTTCGCAAATATAGGATACATATGACCGACAACAGCAAGGATACCTAAAATTAAAGGATGCACATTAGCAGATTCAAAGAAGGGTAAAGCACCAAGAAGTGTTGCAGCAGTCCCTTTTAATATGTCCATGATCGTAACAACTAAACCGGCTTTCATTCCAAGTGTTCGGAATGCATTTGTTCCACCTAGATTACCGCTTCCATGCTCTCGAATATCTG
Organism: Psychrobacillus mangrovi; assembly: GCF_037104765.1. Classification (NCBI taxonomy): domain Bacteria; kingdom Bacillati; phylum Bacillota; class Bacilli; order Caryophanales; family Bacillaceae; genus Psychrobacillus; species Psychrobacillus mangrovi. Next base: position 73,321 of record NZ_JBAWSY010000001.1, read on the forward strand.
TATTATAAAATAACTTTCCTACCCAAAGTCCTGAAGGGATGGAACCAATAAGATAAGCCAGTAAAAGTAAAATGATTATAGTCATAGCATACTCCTTTTATTATGAAACTAATAATATCTTGAACTTTTCTTAGTTTACCATGTAAACAAAGCTCTATTCAATGTTTAGTAAATAAATATCTACTAAATAAATATCTACTAAATAAAACTAACCAAAGAACATTTTATAACGGTATAATAAATTATAAATGAGCTTCGATTAGAGTTAAGTAATATACAATTGTAGCAGAAAAAACATACTTAATTCTTATGCTTTTATCAAATTGTGAGTTTTGTTTATTAAGGTTATGTTGTTACAAAGAAGGAAAAACGTGTACTAATAGAGAAAGCTAAATAGTGGCAGATTGCATTAAACCCAATATTTATTTACAATTAAATTCTGTCCTATGTACTGTAAGTATTGACACATCGACAATCTGTTTGTAGGCTTAATAAGAGTTTGGAACAGATGTTTTGTTTTTTGGAGGGGAACATATTTTGCGCAAAGATGAAGTATTAGCAAGCTATAGCGATGATGATATACAGGTATTGGAAGGCTTAGAGGCCGTTCGTAAAAGACCTGGTATGTATATCGGATCAACAGATACAAGAGGGTTGCATCACTTAGTATATGAAATCGTAGATAACGCTGTAGATGAGAGTCTTGCGGGTTTCGGAGATCATATAATTATAACTATACACGAAGACCAAAGCATTACTGTACGTGATTTTGGACGGGGAATGCCAACCGGTATGCATAAAACAGGAATACCGACTGCAGAAGTAATATTTACAGTATTACACGCTGGCGGTAAGTTTGGACAAGGTGGATATAAAACGAGTGGTGGACTCCACGGTGTAGGTGCATCCGTTGTGAATGCGCTCTCTTCTTATGTTGAGGTAGTTATCCATCGTGAGGGGAAAAAATTCAAACAACGTTTTGAAAACGGTGGTAAAGTGGTTGAACCTTTAACCCAGATAGGTACAACGAAAGAAACTGGAACGTCTGTTCATTTCCTACCGGATCCAAGCATATTTTCAGTAGTCAAATATAATTACGAAACATTGAGTGAAAGACTTCGAGAATCTGCCTTTCTATTGAAGGGTTTAAAAATTGAATTAAATGATGAGCGAACAGGTGCTCAAGATATTTTCTTTTATGAAACAGGTATTGAAGCTTTTGTTGCATATTTAAATGAGGAAAAGGATATTTTGCATCCTGTTTTCTATATGGAAGGTTCTCATGATGAAATAGAGGTTGAATTCGCATTTCAATTCAATGATGGTTATTCAGAAACTATCCTATCATTTGTAAATAATGTTCGTACCCGTGATGGAGGAACACATGAAACAGGTGCAAAGGCAGCTTTAACAAGAGTATTTAATGATTATGCTAGGAAAACAAATTTATTGAAAGAAAAAGCTAAGAACTTAGAGGGTTCTGATATACGAGAAGGTGTTTCTGCTGTCATTTCCGTTCGTATCCCTGAGAATATTCTACAGTTTGAAGGACAAACAAAAGGAAAGCTAGGCACAAGCGAAGCAAGAAGTGCAGTAGATGCTGTCATTTCAGAAAAACTTCAATATATTTTAGAAGAAAATGCAGAGCTAGCTTCCTCTCTTATCCGAAAGGCTATTCGTGCACAACAAGCTCGTGAAGCTGCCAGAAAAGCTCGGGAGGATGCTCGAAATGGCAAAAAACGTAAACCTTCTGAATTGTTATCTGGCAAGTTAACTCCTGCACAATCGAGAAATGCAGCCAAAAATGAACTTTATTTGGTCGAAGGAGATTCCGCTGGTGGTTCTGCAAAGCAAGGTCGAGATCGTACCTTCCAAGCAATCCTTCCTTTACGCGGAAAAGTTATTAATACAGAAAAAGCGAATCTAGCTGATATTATGAAAAACGTAGAAATTGCAACTATCATCCACGCAATCGGTGGGGGAGTTGGAGCAGATTTCCAAATTGATGATATCGCCTATGATAAAGTTGTAATTATGACTGATGCCGATACTGATGGGGCACATATTCAAGTACTATTATTAACTTTTTTCTACCGCTATATGAAACCTCTCATTGAAAATGGAAAGATATATATTGCGTTACCACCTCTGTATAAGGTATATAAAGGGCTAGGCAAAAAAGAAGTATTAGAATATGCATGGACTGAAAAAGAATTAGATACAGCAACAAAAAAAATTGGGAAGGGATACATGCTTCAACGATATAAAGGACTTGGAGAGATGAATGCTGACCAATTATGGGACACTACTATGAATCCTGAAACACGAACTCTGATTCGAGTAACCATTGAAGATGGTGCTCGTGCTGAAAGACATGTGACAACACTTATGGGTGATAAAGTAGAGCCTCGTCGCAAATGGATCGAATCAAATGTTAACTTCACTTTAGAAGATGACTCGAATATTTTAGAAAATGAAAGAATACACACGGAGGATGAGTTAGAATGACACAAACCGAGCGTTTTCAAAATTTACCACTAGAAGAAGTGATCGGTGATCGGTTTGGACGTTATAGTAAATACATCATTCAAGACCGTGCACTGCCAGATGCAAGGGACGGGCTAAAGCCTGTTCAACGTCGTATCTTATTTGCAATGTTCCAAGAAGGGAATACAAACGATAAACCATTCCGCAAATCAGCTAAAACAGTCGGTAATGTAATTGGTAATTATCACCCTCACGGTGATACTTCCGTATATGATGCAATGGTACGTATGAGTCAAGATTGGAAATTACGTCATATGTTAGTGGAAATGCAAGGGAATAATGGTTCTGTAGATGGAGATCCACCTGCAGCGATGCGTTATACCGAAGCTAGAATTTCTGCTATCTCACATGAGTTACTACGAGATCTAAATAAAAATACAGTAGATTATATACCAAACTTTGATGATTCAGATTCGGAACCAGTAGTTTTACCTGCACGTTTTCCAAATTTGTTAGTGAACGGTTCGACTGGTATATCAGCTGGTTATGCAACGGATATTCCACCACATGCGCTTCACGAGGCACTCGATGCTGTATTGATGCGTATAGAGAACCCTGCAGCAACAGTGGATGAGTTAATGACTGTCATAAAAGGTCCTGACTTTCCGACAGGAGCAATTATTCAGGGTGTAGATGGAATTAAGAAAGCTTATGAAACAGGAAAAGGCAAGATCGTCGTTCGATCTAAAACTGAGATTGAATCTATTAAGGGTGGCAAGGAACAAATTGTCATTACGGAAATTCCTTTTGAAGTTAATAAAGCCAATTTAGTTAAAAAAATTGATGAACAACGTCACGATAAGCGGTTAGAAGGCATTGCCGATGTGCGAGACGAGTCAGATCGTACAGGATTGCGTATTGTTATTGAAATGAAAAAAGATATCGACGCCCGTGGTATACTACAATATTTATTTAAAAATACGGATTTACAAGTTACGTACAATTTCAATATGATTGCCATTCATAATCGTAGACCTACGATGATGACATTGCCGCTCTTATTAGACTCTTATATTGACCATCAAAAAGAAGTGGTTACTCGTCGAACAGCTTTTGATTTGGTAAAGGCTAAAGAACGTCTGCATATTGTAGCAGGTCTTATGAAAGCCCTATCCATTTTGGATGATGTCATTAGAACAATTCGTGCCTCTAAAGACAAAAAAGATGCTAAGAACAACTTAATCGCAGCTTTTGAATTTTCTGAAGCACAAGCTGAAGCAATCGTTTCCTTACAACTTTACCGTTTAACTAATACAGATATTACAGAGCTTCGAAAAGAAGAAGAATCCTTGAATGCATTAGTAAAAAAATTAGAGAGTATCTTAGCTAGTGAGACTGTTCTTTTAAAAGTAATCAAGAAGGAACTTCAAGAAGTTAGAAAGCAATTTGCAGAACCTCGTAAATCAACGATTGAAGAGGAAATTGAAGAGATAAAAGTTACACTGGATGTATTAATTCCAAGTGAAGAGGTAATTGTTACGGTCACGAAGGATGGATATATAAAACGCACTAGTATGCGATCATTCACTGCCTCGAACGGACAGGATTTCGCTATTAAGGAATCTGATTACTTATTGTACCAGGAGCCTATTAATACGCAGCATCATTTACTTCTGTTCACATCCAAAGGTAATTATATTTATCAACCTATCCATGAACTACCGGATATACGTTGGAAAGATCTTGGTCAGCATATTTCTAGTATCGTACCTCTCGATACAAATGAATCCATTATTAATGTAATAGGAATCGAAACTTTTGACCTTGACCTATGTGTGCTCACAGCAACTAAGGAGGGAATGATCAAACGTTCTCTACTTTCAGATTATGTTGTCCAACGGTATGCGCGTCCAATAAAGACGATGAACTTGAAAAAAGATGATGAATTAATTCTTGCACTATTAGTTTCGCCATCGGATGATGTGTTGTTCACGACATATCTTAGCTATGCAGTACGATTCTCACTTGATGAAGTACCAATTACAGGTGTTAAAACAGGTGGAGTCAAGGCGATTAATTTAAAAGATGATGATTATGTAGTAAGTGTAAATGTTATTTCTCAAGATACTAATGAAGATATAACTCTAATTACACATCGTGGTTCCGTGAAAAAAATGGCCCTAAAAGAAATAGAATCTAGCGGTCGTGCGAAACGAGGAATCGTGACACTCCGTGAACTTAAGTCGAATCCTCATAGAGTTTTTGCTGTTATATTGACGAGCAAAGAAGATGAAGTAGTATTGGAAACTGAAAAAGGGGTTCAAGAAGTTGTTCAATCGCAAACGCTTCGTCCAACAGATCGCTATTCAAATGGATCCTTTATTGTAGATACCGAAAAAGACGGTCAACTTGTTCGAGTTTGGAAACAACCAAAAGTACCGAAAGAGTAAGGAATAATCTGTAGTGAAATATTATGATATGCCGCACTTGCTCTTTGATGTGGAATCATCTTACCCTAACAAGTGTTCTACTAGCATGATGACAGTTGTTTTTAGAGTGATTAGTGTATTTTCATGATACAAATGCCAAAAAGTAAGTAGTATTTAATTAAGCAATATAAAAAGCATTTCCATCGGGTATTCGACCTTGTTGGAAATGCTTTTTATGTTTATTTTGATGCTGTTGTAATTTTTCCTGCTTTGTTTTCGTTTTTCGTACATGCATACTAAACTCCACATCATTACGAAATGTTGTTACATCTTTACCTGTATTACGTAGTTGGTGAGAACGCTTTTTGTGCGCTGCAGACTTTGCCATATAACCACTCCTTCAATATTCTTTCAAGAAATAGAGTATATCAAATTAGGCCATAATACAAGTGGATGAATGCACTTAAAGGAAATCAGCTATATACTGAACAAGTGTTCTAACATACAAAAATGGGGAAGTGTTAGAATGGATAGCTATTAACCTGTTGCAATATGATGAAAATGTTAACTCACACGCACATATAAATTTAGAGATCCTACTGAGAGGAAGTATTAAACATGATATTTTGTAGCTTCTTATTTTAATATACAGGTTTAAAACATAACGTTTCACAAAATACATGCTAGACTTCAATTCTATTTAATATTAACTAAAGTGTTGACAGCTGAGAAGAATACATGTTACATTTATTTCGAATTAAAGATAAATTAATTGAAGATATTTTCGGGAGTGGAACGATTGGAATTAGCTACAAAAAAATTAAATGCTGTTTCCCTTATCCTTCGTGCCTCACAATCAATTCAAGATGTGATTAGCAAAGATGCAGCTAGATATGAATTGAACCCAAAAGAGTTTGCTGTATTAGAATTACTCTACCATCAAGACGATCAGCCGATTCAAATGATTGGGAAAAAGGTTCTCATTTCAAGTAGTAGTATCACTTATGTGGTAGATAAACTGGAACAGAAAAAGATTGTTGTTCGTAAAGCATGTCCAGAAGATCGTCGAGTTACTTATGCTGGTCTAACGAGTCTAGGAAAGACGCTTATGAATCAAATTTTTCCACAGCATGAAAAGAAACTGGAACAAATTTTCGAACAATTATTAGATGAAGATATTGATAATATGATTGAATTACTCAAACAAATTGGATGTCGTGCAAAGCAGGTATAGTTTTATTAACTATATATCTCGAAGTAAAGATTTAATCGTTCGAGGGGCCAGTACCATTGGAATTTGCCATTACAGGCTTAGGACCTTTACATGTTCGTATTGCGCAACTTGATTATTTTAAAGAAGTATTGGAAAAAGTAATGTTAATGCATGAAATTGCAAAAGAAAGTTCACTGCATTTATTTGAAATTGGTTGAGGCAGCCATGCGACCAATCAATACGGTTCGAAACACACTAAACATAGAAAAAGAGTACTTATAAGGAGGTGAAAAATAAAAAAATGGGCTTTTTAGATAAATTATTTGGAAAACAACAAGAGGAGGAAAAAACAATGACAAAATCAAACATAGGTATTATTTTAGGATCAACACGTGAAGGACGCGTAAGTCCACAAGTAGGGGCATGGGTAAAAGAATTAGCAGATAAACGTGGAGATGCAAACTACACTATTATTGATATCGCAGATTACAAATTACCACTTTTAGGTGAAGCAGGCGGCGACGCATCAGGTGCAGCAGCATGGTCAGAAATCATTGCAAAACAAGACGGATTCGTATTCATCGTTCAAGAATACAATCACTCTATCACAGGTGCACTTAAAAATGCTTTAGATTACTTACGTGACGAGTGGAACAACAAAGCTGCAGGTATCGTATCTTACGGTTCAGTAGGTGGGGCTCGTGCAACAGAACATTTACGTGGTATTTTAAGTGAATTACTAGTAGCACATGTACGTGTACATCCGGCACTATCCCTATTTACAGACTTCGAAAACGGTACGGATTTCAAACCAGCTGCAGTACAAGCTGATTCAGTAAACCAAATGTTAGACCAAGTTATCCCTTGGACAAATGCATTAAATACAGTACGTAGATAAATATTTCATATATAAATCTTTAAAAACCACAAAATGTGCATGAGGATCATGTACATTTTGTGGTTCTTTTTTATAAATTTTGAGCAAAACGCTATCATGTAGAAGGCAAAATGATTTTCTTTAAACGCTTAAATGACACTACTGAAATTAATTTAAAAGGGAACTAAAGGAAGAGAAAAGGCTCTAGCGTTTTAGGGATGTTTTTTTGGTTTAAAACAGTTATAGTCTTGTAAAAATAAATAGGTGAAATTAATTGAACAATAAATAGTTGTGACTGTAGATTGTAAACTAAAAAGGTGATTGGAAGCTTTTATAGGAAATTCGTTTTGCAAGACAATAATTAAACATTAGATTATAAAAAGCAAATTTTAAAAAGCTCGTTATATAGCTGTGAAAATGTTATTTGTTGAAGAAAAGCTAAATTCTATAAAATATCTCACTGTTTCAAGTATACTTTATTAATGAAATACAACTTCTTATAATTTATATTATGACCACATCCCTATTTTGTAATTAGTATTTATATCATTATTAAGACTCCCTTCAGTTTAATTCTATTCTATATCTCCAATTAGCGTTTTTTACTTCGGATATATTTATAAATGAAAAACTCGCTTCTATCACGTCATTTAAATTAAGACTATTACTTTTTGCAAACAATCGGAGCTTATCCAGTATTTCTTTGTCACATGTTGTTCTGAACTCTACACGATCTTTTGGACGCTTTTTCTTATCAAAAATTATTGTTCCTTCTTTTAGAATATTTTCAAATCCATTCTCAAGTAAATAGCCAATATGTGTATTGTTTTGCTCAGCCATTATTTTCAATTCATTTATTAGTTCAGAACTTATTCTTGTCTTATATTCACTTCGTGACTCATCGATAGTTTGAATCAATCTGCCATTTATTAATTTCCACATTTTATTTTACTCCTCCACTAATTTTAGTCTTTGTGTTAGACGTTCTCTTTAGTATAGCACGCAGAAAATTTCAGTTGTAGGTTCCATTTCTTTATAAGACTTACCTTGCGTAATTTGAATGATAAGCTCATCCGTCATTCCAGATTTTCTACTCAAGTCTATTCCCTCTTCCTTATTCAAACAAACGTTCCCTTTAACTTTAAAATACGAGCCATATTCCTATTAAATCGAAATTTTCGTCATCGTAATGCCTTTTTGAAACAAATGAATTGCTATTAATTCTATAATTGTTTGATAGTTTATAGTGTGTTGCTCTGTTGTTTGAAACTCAGCCATTGAAGATTACGATGAAACTTTTTTCATCAAGCCTCTCACAAATCTCTTTACAAACGCCGTAATGTGTGCCAATTATTGAATGTGGGTTTGACGGTGCCTGAATCTTTTGTATTTCTTTTAAGTGGAACAGTACAGCTAAAAACCTCTACCTATTTTTGGTAGAGGTCATAAGATATAAAAAGACACACTTTCCACATAAATTCAAATTCATCGTTAGATAAATAATATTCATCCCCATGGAATTAAGACTAATTAAAAAAGAGAGTATCACAATGCCTAAGCATTGGTGACACCCTCTATACCTACTAACTACTCTCTTTGACTAGCCCCCCTCGTTATTACAATAGATTCAACAAAAAGAGCGTTGTATCTTGTTTGATTGACCCTCCCCAACACCATTAGCGATAACCTTATCAGGAAACACTTTCGATATTACTTTAAATAAAAGGAGGATTTATCAATCATTTCAACATCTTCTCTTTTTTTAATATCTTTGATTAAGGAAAACAGAGCTTCATCCTTCTTTTTGGCCTCAATCATACAATCGATTTGCGGAACTGTTCCTTTTATTTCTTTTAGAAATCTGAAAAACATGTTCACATCCACATAATTTGAATGATGACGGAATTCAGCCTCATTTTTAGGACTTGAGATATGCATTTTGATTGGAAGCGGTGAATCCTTCCATGTTGCCACAACCCGATCCCAATTTTCTACCCAATTTTCATTGCGATGGTGTGCAAGATGATGATGATAATCAAATACAAGCGGAATCCCTAATTTTTCGCATAAATAAAGAGTATCATCAAGTGTAAATGATTTATCGTCATTTTCTAGGATGATCATCTTTTGAATGGATCTCGGAGCATCACCCCAATTATTAACAAAACGCTCCAATGATTTTTCTGTTTCTTTATAGTTGCCACCAACATGGAGCACACAGCGATGAGTAGGATCAATTTTCATTCCCTTTAACAACAAATAATGCATTTTTAAGGTGATTAATGAATTTCTCAATACATCTGTTTTGGAGGAATTCAGTACAACAAAATGGTCTGGATGAAAATCAATTCTCATGTTATTTTTTCTCGAAAACTCCCCTATTTCGTACAGCTTCTCTTTTAACGGTTTCATATAATCCCAATCGAGTAGTTCTACATGATTGGCTAACGGAATAAGGCGAGAGGTTAAGCGATAAAAATGAATTTCATTAAAGACATTATGTTTAAGAAGCCTATGTGTATTTTCTAAATTAGTGAGTGCTATCCGTTCTAGTTTACGGATTGCCGCTTCACGATCGTTGATTTTTTGGAACTGAGAAAACGTCATTGTTTTGGATGGGGAAGCATTTTTAAGTTCCATACTCATCGCAACATATCCTAGTCGTACAATCGTCATTCTACCACCTCATCCATTAGTATGTAGAAAATATGACGGTAGTAGACAATTTCATACATATTTAATTATTCCTAAACACATCTATTATTATTGTGCCAACAAGCCAACAGGAGTATTTTAAACAGACTGACAGCTAACTCTTAACTTAAAATGTAATCACTTGTTTTAATAAATCTAATTTATTTAGTTTCGTTCAAGGAATTGGTAAATCCCCATCGTTTCTTGTTTATTCAACTCATGAATACGCTTGAAAACTAGAAATCTTCGACAGGATCAAGTTTTAAGCTATCAAGGTAGAAAATAGAAAATCCGGGCGTTAATTTCTTCTTAAGAACATAGAAAGGTACTTGGATTATCTCCAAGTACCACTAGTTCATTTCTATTTAACATCTCCAACCATAAAGGTCGCAATCTCCGGAAATATCGAAAGCACAACTATCAACAGTACCATGATAATGGCATAGGGGATAACTCCCTTAACAATTTCGTCGATAGTATTCGTCCGATCTATTCCTTTTAATACGAACAGGTTTAAGCCTACTGGAGGCGAAATTAAAGCTAACTCCATGTTAATCACCATGATTATTGCAAACCAAATTGGATCGAAACCTAGTGCAATAATGATTGGATACAAGATTGGCAAAGTAATAACCAATATAGAAATCGTTTCAAGGAACATCCCTAATAATAGCAACACCAAATTGATTAGGATAAAAATAATCCATGGCGAAATGTCTTGTGAAGTTGCGTAATTGGTAATTGTTTGCGGAATTTGTAACATCGTCATTATGTAACCAAGTAACATCGCACCAATGATGATGAATAAAATCATTGCATTCGTTTTTACTGTAGCGAATAAAATTTTCTTGAAGTTTTCCCAGTTCAAATTCCGATAAACGAAAGCAGCAATCGCAAAACTAACAACTACTCCCACTGCAGCCGCTTCAGTTGGGGTGAAGATTCCTGTGTAAATACCACCAATAACGATTATTGGTAATATTAATCCCCAAATTGCTGTTTTAGTAGATTCCATTCTTTCAGCCCAAGTTGCCGATTCTTCTTTGATATGACGAGTTTGGAATGCTGCAAACGCCATAAATGCCAAAGTAAGGATTAGACCTGGTACTATTCCCGCGATGAACAATTTACCAATTGATTCACCTGTTACGGAACCATAAATGATCATTGGAACACTCGGTGGAATTAATATACCTAGCGTCCCACCTGCTGCAAGCAATCCCAGAACATGTCGTTTGTTATATCCTCGTTTAACCATCTCTGGTAATGCAACAGATCCAACAGTTATCGCAGTCGCGACACTAGATCCGGATATCGCTGCAAATATGGCGCAGCAGAATAAAGTGGCAATTGCTAATCCACCTGGAAAATGACGGAACCAACGGCTAGCCATTTCATAAAGATCTCTTCCTACTCCACTGATCAATAGCACTTGGCTCATTAGTACATACATAGGTAAAGCTGATAAAGTAAAATCATCCAGCGATTTATAAGCTATAATCGGTATTTGTGCAAATGAAAAAGTACCACCATTAAAGAAGAACATCCCTGCAACTGCCAGCAAAGAAAGGGCAAATGCAACTGGCAAACCTAATAATAAGAGAGTACCCAGACCACCTACAAAGAAAATATTCATATATGTTCTCCTCCCTTATGTATCCCACCATCAATGATTTGCAATACAAAGGCCAGACACAATAGTACACCACCTACCGGAAGGAACATTTCCGGTAAGTACATCGGTATACGCAATAAAGAAGAAGAAGTAACGCCTAATTCCATCGTTTTCATGACATGATGAAACCCATAATACGTAAAGATGATGCTGAATACTAATCCCATTGCATTTGATATATAAGCCAGTATTGTTTTCATTCGATCATTTACATTATTTATCAATAAATCAACGGTAATATGAGAATAGGTTCTTACCGCATACGCACTTCCTAAAAAACAACTCCCAATAATAGCATAGATGGAAAGTTCTGTAGCCCATATCGTCGGCTTATTGAACAGCCAACGTGAGATTATTTCAAAGAAAATCATAACGGTTGTGATAATGATAAAGAAACCCGATATATAAGCCCCTATTTTGATCAGTAAATCAGAAAAATTATAAATTGCCTTCATGGTGTCTTTCCTCCTTACTGCTCATCTACCAATTCCAAAAGTTCTTTCCCTAGTTCACCAGAGTTTTTAGTGAATGCATCCCAAGCAGGCATCCCAGCTTCTTTCCATTCTGGTAAGTCTTCTTCAGGTACAATATATACTTCCATTCCTTTTTCTTCTAATTGTTTCGCCGTTTTCTCGTCTTCCGCTTTTGCTTGTGCACGAATCCAATTTTCTGATTCTTGTGCAGTTTCAGTTAACAAAGTTTGTGTTTTTTCTGGCAGACCATCCCAGAAATCTTTGTTAACTGCTAAAATAAATTCTAAATATGCGTAATTATTAATAGTTAGGTATTTTACTACTTCGTCATATTTACGTTGAACCATGGCAGTTGTTCCAGAAGTTGCTCCATCCACTGTGTTACGTTGAAGAGCCATATATACCTCTCCACCACCCATAAACACTGGTGAAGCTCCATAAGCTTTGATTAATTCGGAAGGTATGTCTCCGATACTACGTATTTTCAACCCTTTAAAATCAGATGGTGATTTTAATGGACGTTTATTGTTTGCAAATTGTGTATAACCATAATCAGCATACATTAATACTTTTGCACCTTTTTCTTCCATTGCAGCACTCAACTTGTCGCCAAACTCACCATTGATAAATTCTCCTGCTTTGTCATAGTTCTCAAAAATGTAAGGAACATCGAAAATTCCCATTGCCGGGACTGTACTCGACCATAAAGTGGAAGAGTTCAAGCCCATTTCAACCCCACCTGAAAGAATAGATTGGTTCATATCTTTATCACTTAATAATTGTCCTGCTGGATATACCTGTACTTTGACAGCACCACCTGATTTTTCCGTAACATCTTTTGCAAATTGTTCAATTCCTTTTGAAATATGATGATCTGCTGGCAGGTTATACGCTAAACGAATCGTCGTTTCTTCGTATCCTCCCTCACTTGCATCAGCCTCTGTTGTTTCTGCTTTTTCTGAATTACATGCCGCTAAAACGAATATTAATACCATTAATAATGCGATTGCTTTCATCCATTTTTTCATGATAATCTCTCCTTTTTTGGTTTTCTTTCTACATGTCTGATTCTGCCTAATGGATTTTTCGATGAAAGACTTGCTGCATAATTTGCTGCATCAAGTAATTTTTCAAAGTCTAATCCCGTGTCGATGTTCATACGGTGAAATAAATACACTAAATCCTCTGTTGCTAAATTACCTGCTGCTCCTGGTGCGAATGGACAACCTCCGATTCCAGATACAGCCGTTTCAAAGATGCGCACACCTGCTTGATAAGCGGCGTATGCATTTGCAGATCCTAATCCTCTTGTATCATGTAAATGTATAGCGACAGGTGTTTCTCCTGCTAGCACCAAAACCTTTTTCATCAAACTTTCCACTTGATCCGGGGTGGCAATGCCGATTGTATCCGCAATACCAATTCGATCGGCTCCTGCTTCCTTGACTCTTTTTACTAGTTTCAACACTTGTTCTTCTGAAACGTCCCCTTCATAGGGACAACCAAAGCTAACAGCAATGGAAAAGCAAACTTTAATTCCATCCTTTTTCGCTTGCCCTACAAGCTCTTCAAACTGGTAAAAATTTTCATCAATAGAGAGACCTATATTTTTCTGATTAAATGTTTCAGTTGCAGAACTGACCCAGTTAACCTCATAGAGTGAGTGCTCTCTTGCCCTTTGGTAGCCTTTTAAATTAGGAACAAGTGCGATTGAATTCCAGTTTTCTATGTCATTTACAGCTTCCAATACATCAGAAGCATCAGCCATTTGAGGTACTTTTACTGGGTGTACAAAGGAAGTAACTTCAATCGATTTCAATCCGGCTTCAAGCAATAGCTTCACTAGTCTTTCTTTCTCATTAGTGGAAATCAAATTCGGTTCATTCTGTAAGCCATCCCTTGGACTAACCTCAATGATTTTTACATCTGCCATTTAAATAACTCCTTGCTCTTTCAGTTTTTTGAACTTATCAAAGGAGAAATTCATAAACTCGGTATAAATCTCCTCATTATGTTCACCTAGACTAGGACCACTCCAATTAATTTCTCCTGGGGTTACCGAAAGTTTTGGAACCACACCAGGTACAAGTACTTTTTTGCCATCTGGTAGTTCAATTTCTTGTAGCATTTCACGTGCTTTATATTGTTCGTCTTCAACTATTTCTTTAATGCCATAAATTTGACCTACTGGTACTGAAACTTCATCAAGAATTCGTTGTGCTTCTTTCGAAGGATACTGCATTGTCCAGTCTTCAATTATTTGGTCAATGAATTCAACATTGTCCGCTCTGCCTTGGTTCGTTGAATATTCCGGGTCATAAGCTATGTCTTCACGACCAATTGCTGTCATCAGTCGTTGGAATATCTTATCGCCATTGCCGCCAATGACTATCTGGTTGTCATCAGCACATTTATAGGTATTGGAAGGTGCAATCCCGGGTAATGTGCTACCTGTTCTCTCCCTTACAATTCCAGTCAAATCATATTCAGGTAAAATTCCTTCTAGTAAACTGAAAACTGATTCATATAGTGCCACATCTACAAGCTGACCATTCTTTTCGTTATCTTCATCTCTAGCCCGCAATGCCAATAGAGTTCCAATAACTGCATAAAGCCCTGCAACCAAATCACCAATTGCTATCCCTACCCGAACTGGCGGGAGATCTGGGTACCCTGTTAAGTATCTTAAACCTCCGATTGCTTCAGCTACACTTCCAAATCCAGGTTTATGTCGGTAAGGACCAGTTTGACCGTATCCTGACACCCTCGTCATGATGATCGATGGATTTATTTTTCGTAAGTCCTCAAGACCAAGACCCCATTTTTCCAGTGTTCCTGGTTTAAAGTTCTCCAAAACAACGTCTACTTTTTCTACCAATTGACGAATAATTCGTTGTCCTTCTGGATTTCGCATATTGACCGTAATTGATTTTTTATTACGTGACTGGACGTACCACCAAACCGAGGTATCATTGTGCATCACTCGCCAATTACGAAGTGGATCTCCATTTGTTGGTTCTTCTACTTTGATAACTTCTGCTCCGAACTCTGCAAAAATCTTACCAGCAAAAGGAGCTGCTACTAAATTACCTAATTCTAAAATTTTGATGCCTTCAAGTGCATTTCTTTTTTTCATACTTACTCCTCCCTCGTTTTCGAGCAATACTCCATGAATAGTTTGTAATCGTTCATAATATGGTCTCTCATTAAACTTTTCGCTAATTCTGCATCTTGGTCGACAATAGCCTGAAATATTTGTTGGTGTTCATAAATTACATGTTCAGCATGGTATGGATTCTCTTCTAAAATTGATTTTCGATAAAAGCTGTTGACTCCTCTAAACTGTGAAATCATCGACACAAGAAATTTGTTTCCGCTTGAAGTGACTATAGCCTCGTGAAAATCCTCGTTGGAGTCATGGACTTTTTTTATATTATTTTTCTCTGTGATTTTGCCCATCCGCAATAATGATGTTCGAATGGATTTAACCTGTTCACTCGACCTACGCTGAGCTGCATAAAAAGCTGCAAGGGGCTCCATCTCAACTCGACATTCAAATAATTGTTGATAATCCTGAATTGTTGGCTCAACAACGGTCACTCCACCAGAAGCATTAACATGAAGTAATCCATCCTTTTCGAGCATTCGAATTGATTCTCGAATCGGGCTTCTACTGACCTGTAATTCCTCTGAAATTTTTTCTTCAATTAATCTTTCTCCGGGATTTAAACGCCCCATAATAATTTGTTCTTTCAAATAGTCATATACTTGATTTTTTAATGTAGTTCCTTTCTTCACAATTTGAGCGATACTTCTCACCCCTTTTCGTCGACGGTATACAATTTAATCTAATGTAAGATTAATTAAAACAATTAAAATAGTCAATATATTTTAAAAATATTAATTAGTTTAATACTTTATACAAATAGATTTTTGCTGCACTAGGTGTCTCCAAAATAGAAGAAGTTTGCTATCTAAAATAGTTATCTTCTCAAAACAAATTCGTAAAATAATGAATAATAGAAATCCATTTTAAGACAGCGAAAGAACTACCACTAATATGATTCTCTTCAATACTTTGCCCTCTAGCAGGGCCATTAAGGTAATAGACGATACTAAAACATACACTTTGAACTTTATAATCTATTGGATTC
This sequence comes from Psychrobacillus mangrovi, assembly GCF_037104765.1. Classification (NCBI taxonomy): domain Bacteria; kingdom Bacillati; phylum Bacillota; class Bacilli; order Caryophanales; family Bacillaceae; genus Psychrobacillus; species Psychrobacillus mangrovi. The sequence goes on from NZ_JBAWSY010000001.1 coordinate 89,323, forward strand.
AAAATAATCATGCACAAAATTACTATACTTATAAATGAATTATTATTTTGCCCTGATAGGGGTACCGTCAGGAAAATGCGAATTACAACACTAAGGAAATTCCAAATTAAAAAGCCCAACTTCTCTGCAAATTAAAATAGAGAAAATGAGCTTTTTCATTAATTCATTAAACCGTCCGATTCTTGAATAACCTCACGAATATCCGTATCGTCAAATTTATGATGATTTAGCACGGTTCCTTGACAGATTCTTTTATATCATACAAATCATATAATCAATAAACACAAAAAAACAAACCCATGTCTAATAGGTTTGCTCCTTAAGTTTATAAAACCTTTTTTAAAAATTCTCTCGCACGTACCGATTTAGGTTCGGTGAAAAACTGATCCGGTGGTGTATCTTCTACAAGCTGACCACCATCTAGGAATAATATTCGATCTGCAACTTCTCGTGCAAAGTTCATTTCATGTGTCACGATAACCATTGTCATTCCCGATTCAGCAAGTGACTTCATAACAGCAAGTACTTCCTTTACCATTTCAGGATCAAGAGCAGAAGTTGGTTCATCAAATAGCATTACAGATGGATTCATCGCTAAAGCCCGAGCTATTGCTACACGTTGCTTTTGTCCACCAGACAGTCGATTAGGATACTCATCGCGTTTTTCAAATAGGCCAACTTGGCGTAATAGTATTTCAGCTTTAGTTATCGCTTGCTGTTTTGATACTCCTTGCACATTCATAGGAGCATACGTTAAATTTTCAAGCACTGTTTTATGTGGGAACAAGTAAAAGTGTTGGAATACCATTCCGACATTTTCTCTTACTTTCATAATATTCGTTTTTTTGTCTGTTACTACATCATTCCCAATTGTAATAACGCCTTCAGTAGGCTCTTCTAATAAGTTCAAACAACGTAAAAATGTTGATTTCCCTGAACCAGATGGCCCAATTACTGCGATTACCTCTTTTTCTTTAATGAGAGTTGAAATCCCTTTTAATACTTCATTTTTTCCAAATGATTTATGCAAATTTTCTATTTTAATCACTTCTTCTCATCCTCTTTTCTAGCATTTTTCCAAGGAATGTCAAAATGAGTGTCATAATATAATAAATCACTCCGGCAATTAATAATGGCTCTAAGTAACGAAATGTCGAACCACCAACAACATAAGCACGACGCATTATGTCTAGAGCTCCAATTACCGTCACAATTGCTGATTCCTTATTTAGAGTAATGAATTCATTCATTAATGCTGGAAGAATATTTTTTAAAGCTTGCGGTAAAATGATATCCTTCATCATTTTAAAATAAGGAATACCTAAAGCAAGGGCTGCCTCTTGCTGACCTTTATCTACTGCATTAATACCACCACGAATAATTTCCGAAATATACGCTCCCGAGTTCAAACCGAATGCTAATATAGCAGCAGGTATAGGATCAATTTGTATATCTAATAACTGAGGTATTGCATAGTAAATAATCATTAATTGTAATACGAGTGGTGTTCCACGAAAAATAGATGTATAAACATCTGCAATCCAGCGCAACAGCTTAATACGACCAATTTTAAATAAGGCTAATAAAATACCTAACAAGAAACCGATGACGGTTGCTGCTAAGACGATTTGAAGCGTTATACCTATTCCTTCTAAAATATAAGGAATAGAGGGTAAGACTGTTGTAAAATCTAAATTCACAACGTCCCCCTCCTTTCTTTACGTACTATTTATTCTTCGACAACAAACCATTTCTTTTGAAGCTCTTCAATTTTACCGCTATCAATTAATTCTTGAATTGCTTTATCAAATTGTGCTTTTAATTCACTACCTTCAGGTAAAACTGCTACTTTATAATCTGCTTCATCAACCTCAACTGGGAAGTATGTTAAATCAGGATTTCTCTGTACATAGTTTTCTGCTACAATATCTTCAATAATTGCTGCATCAAAACGTTTTGTCATTATTTCTTGCACAACCTCGGGAATAAGGTTACGGCTTTCTACTTTCATATCTACAGTTTTTGCTACTTCATTTGCTAAATCTTCCTGAATAGAAGAAATTTGAGCTCCCACTGTTTTACCAGCTAAATCCTCTACTTTTTCAATCCCACTATCTTTTTTTGTTACTACCATTTGTACCGTTTCGTTATATGGGATGGAAAAGTCCACTACTTCATCGCGTTTTGGTGTTGGGCTCATTCCTGCTAATACAAAATCTACTTTACCTGCTTGTACTGCTGGAATTAAACTATTGAAATCCATATCTTGCACTTCAATTTCAACGCCAATTTTTTCTGCAATCGCATTTACTAAATCAATATCAAATCCTATTATTTCATTACTATTCTCAGTATCCACATATTCAAATGGTGCATAGTCAGCTGAAGTTCCCATTACTAATACTTTTTTATCTTCAGTTGCAGTACCTTGACTGTTTGTTGATTTTTCTTTTTCTGCTGTTCCACAAGCTCCTAAAATGGCCATAACCAGAACTACCATTACTAACAATAGTTTATTTTTCATAATTTTTTCTCCTTTTATTTAACAATATGATTTTCTTTCATAAAACGAATAATTGCCTTTTCTAGCATTTCTAAGCCATCATCTATTTGCTCTTTTGTAATAGTCAAAGGTGGAATCATTCGAATAACCTCTCCCACATTCCCACATAGATAGAAAAGAACCCCTTCTTCTAATGCGAAGTCTAGAATTTTCATAACAGCTTGTCCATCTGGCTCTCCTGTTTCGAGATTTGAAATTTCAATCCCAATCATTAAGCCTACAGAACGTACATCACTTATTATGGAATATTTTGATTGAAGCTCTTTTAACCGCTCCGTAGCGTAAGCACCAACAACCTTTGAGTTATCAATTAGATTTTCCTCATGAAGAATTTCTAATGTTGTTAACGCTACCGAACAAGCAATAGGATTTCCTCCAAATGTAGTACCATGCATGCCTAATGGCCATTGTTGCATTAATTCCTTAGAAGCAACAGTTGCACTAAGCGGTAAGCCAGATGCTATACCTTTAGCAATAGCCATAATATCCGGCGTTACGTCAAAGTACTGTGCAGCAAACCATTCTCCTGTACGGCCAAAACCTGTTTGCACTTCGTCGAAAATTAATAAGATACCATGCTGATCACAAATTTCTCGTATTTTCTTTACCCATGCCTTCGGTGGAATTATATAACCACCCTCACCTAATACAGGCTCTAAAATAACACATGCTACTTCTTCAGGGGTGACTTGATGATTGAAAAGTCGTTTGAAATCTTTTTCCAGCTGCTCTACACAATAAACCTCAGGATTCAATCCTTCAGGACAACCCTTTACGTCCGCATAAGGAATCTGATAGGACAAATGTGAAGGCTGTAAAAATTTACGATATTTACTTTTCGATGTTGTCACACCCAATGCACCTAATGAACGACCGTGGAAACATCCTGTAAATGACACAACGTATGGACGCTGCGTTACGAATTTTGCAAGCTTCAATGCACCTTCAATTGCCTCTGTTCCACTATTTGCAAAGAAGAAACAATCTAAATTTCCAGGTAAGACATCACCAAGGTTTTTTGCAAGTTTTAATATAGAATCATACATTATGACACCTGATGGTCCATGTACAAGCTGATCTGCTGCATCCTTAATGCTTTGTACAACCTTTGGGTGACGGTGCCCTGTATTGGCTACTGCAATTCCAGATGTGAAATCCAAATAAGTTTTACCATCTACACCATAGTAGTAGCAACCCTCTTCCTTAACAATCGGAATATTTGGATGATCTTTTGCCATACTAGGTGCTAAATAATCTCCCATATTATCATAAAGCTCTAGCCAGTTACTCATGTTGTTCACCTTCACTTTTCTACAAGATGATAATGACCGTAATGTATTTTTACAATTACAGATAAAAATTTATACACATGAATCGTTCTCAAATTGTTTTGATATTAATATAATATATGTCTTTGTGTATAAATATACAAGAGATATTTTTATCATAAATTAAAGTTTAAATTATATGAATTATTAGAAAAAGTTTATTTACTTCGGATTAAAACATTTAAAAATAAAAAAGACCATTAGTGTTTAGAGCTCACAAGCTCAATAATAAAAATTGGTCTCCGTAGGAAAAGGATATTCAGAATAACCAAAGACTATGATTAATTGAATGATATATTGTCCGATACTCTCTAAATTACTCCCTTACCCTTGCATACAGGACATTTTATTTGCATAGGAATAGGCAAAATTATTTTAATCTTTCCTGTACCATTACATTTTTTACACATCATTGGAATCCCCTCTTACATTATTTTTTTTCTGATACAATACTTTTATTGATTTTAATAAATGATCAAATTCATCTTCATTGAGTTTGTCAATTTTTTTAAGTTGCTTTCTAATATATGTATCTAATTCATCCTCATTGTTACCTAGTGGATCTTCTTCAGAGTCAACAGTTTGTTCTATATTAGAGAAATAAATAGCCATGCTTCCAGTAATTGACCCAATTAATCCGATTCCTACTAACATAAGAATACTAGCAATAATCCTTCCCCCAGTTGTAACAGGTGAAATATCACCATATCCAACTGTTGAAACTGTTACGATTGACCACCAAATTGAATCACCTAAACTATTTATATTTGGATTTTCCCCCTTTTCTAAAATATAATTGCTTGCTGCTCCCCAGGACATGATCAAGAGAGTAAATAAAAAAACATTTGTTAACCCACCCGACTTAAAAATTCCTTGTAAAGTCTTTGATACTTTAATAATTCTAATTAAACGCACTAGACGCATCAGACGAGCAACTTTGAATAAAGCGTCAAAAGGAATGAGTGCAATAAGATCAAATATATTTTCTTTAACAAACTTTTTTTTGTCTTTAGCTCTATATAATCTAACGACATATTCAATAGAGAAATAGATAATAAAGATATAGTCTGCCCACTTTATCTGATCGGGCGTCAAAATTTCGCTCCCTGAATAGCTTGTGACAATTATTGTTAAATACAATAAGATAAATAAGAAAATGATAAATTCATAAATGATCGACTTATTTTTCATCTTTACACTCTCCTAAATCTGTCACACATCTTTTCCTTTACCCCTTTTATGTGAAAGTTATTACTTATTTGAAAATAAAAATTAATAGAATGAATAATTTATCATTAGCTGGTAAAAATATTATTACAAATTATTATTAATCCGAAGTAGCTCAGTGGTAGAGCAACCGGCTGTTAACCGGTTGGTCGTAGGTTCGAGTCCTACCTCCGGAGTATAAATGAAAGCACCTCTTTTTATGAAGAGGTGCTTTCTATCTTTATACATCCAAAGGAATTTTTAATAATACCTTATAAAACCCAATTATAAGGCAATACTTGAATATATAAATTTATATGGAGGTACTGAAAATTGAACACAATAGATTCTAAAATATCCGTTTTTGCTCTTGGTGGCGTAAATGAAATAGGAAAAAATATGTATGTTATTCAGTCTGATGACGATATCGTTGTAATTGATTGCGGGTCTAAATTTCCGGATGAAAGTCTACTAGGAATTGATTTAATCATACAAGATGTTTCTTATTTAAAGGAAAATATAGAAAAGATAAGGGGCTTAATTATCACTCATGGACATGAAGACCATATTGGAGGAATCCCCTATTTCTTAAAGCAATTGAAGGTTCCTGTGTATGCAACGAACTTAACACTAGGATTAATTGAAATAAAACTAAAAGAACATGGATTACTAAGAGAAACAAAACTATTAATGATTGATTCAGAATCGAAACTAAGACTTGGTACAATTAATGCTACATTTTTCAGAACAAGTCATAGTATACCTGATTGCTTAGGAATAGCTTTTCATACACCACAAGGTACAATCGTACATACTGGTGATTTTAAGTTTGACCTCACTCCTGTGGACAATCAGTCTCCAGATATTCACAAAATGGCAGAATTAGGGCAAAACGGAGTATTGCTTTTATTATCAGAAAGTACGAATGCTGAAAGGCCCGGGTCTACTCCATCGGAGCAGCTTGTCGGTGATCATATTATAGAGGCATTTCGACGTGCACCTCGAAAGATTTTTATTTCTACGTTTGCTTCCAATGTTCATCGTATTCAACAAATAGTTAAAGCTGCTATTATAACAAATCGGAAAATCGCCTTGCTGGGCCGTAGTATGGTTAATGTCGTATCGGTAGCAATAGAACGGGGCTATTTAGAGATTCCAGAAGGAATGATCATTGATGCAAGTGAAGTACAGTCAATGAATCCTGAAAAAGTGGTGATAATTTGTACAGGAAGTCAAGGAGAACCTATGGCTGCTTTATCACGTCTAGCTAGTTCTAATTTTCGCCAAGTAGAAGTTTTACCTGATGATACTGTAATTCTTGCAGCAGGACCCATTCCAGGAAACGAGCGAAGTATTTCTCGAATTATAGATAATTTATATCAATTAGGAGCAAGAGTTATTTATGGTTCTGGAAGTATAACAGGAATGCATGTTTCAGGCCATGCTTGTCAAGAGGAATTGAAACTCATGCTGACGCTAATGAAACCAAAATACTTTATCCCTATTCATGGTGAGTATCGAATGCTGCGTCATCACAGCTTATTAGCAGAATCAGTTGGTGTAAAAAAAGAGAATATATTTATTATCAATAATGGAGATGTAGTTGATATAGAAAATGAAGAAGCTAATTTTACTCGCAGTGTTGACTCTGGAAATGTGTTTGTTGATGGTTTGGGCATTGGAGATGTTGGGAATATTATTTTAAGAGATAGAAAATTACTATCAGAAGATGGCATGCTAGTTATCGTCACATCTATCAGTAAGTCAAACAATCAAATAATTACTGGCCCCGACACTATTTCGAGGGGATTTGTATATGGCCCAGATGCAGAAGATATAATAAATCAAGTAAATGAATCGGTTCGATCAACAATAAACCAGATGCAAGATAAAAATAAAAATCAACGTGTTTTAAAACAAAATATTAAAAAGTCTGTTGAACATCTTTTATATAAGCGAACAAAGAGAAGACCTATGATTCTCCCTATCATGATAGACGTTTAATATTGAACTCTAGGAGGGTAGCATGAAGGATTATAAAATATACACCAGCCAAGATATAGATGTCTATTTTAATTTGAAAAAATGTACACATGCAGCAAACTGTGTGAAATATTTACCTTCTGTTTTCAATGTGAATCGTAAGCCATGGGTTCAACCAGACGCAGCTCTTATCGAGGATGTAAAAAGAGTAATAGCAACCTGTCCAAGCGGTGCTTTGTTATATAAAGAAAATAAGTTCAAATAACAAAAAGTCCCTTTCTATGTATAAAATAGAAAGGGACTTTTTTGCATTTTATAACGAGATTACTCCCGTAAGCACTGCAGTTATGGTCATGACAATTGTTGTACCAAATGCCCACTTAAACAAAAACTTTTGATGTTCCCCAAAGTCGACTCCAACTAGCCCTATTAAAATAAACGTGGCTGGTACTAATGGAGAAAGAGGAAATCCAGCTGTTGAATGTCCAAGTAAAGCAGCACGTCCAATTTCGACAGGATCTATACCAAAACCAGCTGCTGTTTCAGCTAGGATGGGAAGAATACCGAAATAATAAGCATCTGGTGAGAAAACAAAACTCATTGGTATGCTAGTAATTGCTACTAGAACGGGTAAATGACTTCCTAGCGATTCAGGAATTACTGAAACTAATGTAGATGCCATTGCATCCATCATACCAGTGCCACTAAAAATACCAGTAAAAATACCTGCAGCAAATACCATCGTACTGATCATAACAAAACTATTTGCATGACTTAAAATCTGATCTTGTTGTTTCTGAGAATCCGGGTAGTTAACAAAAAGTGCTATAGCAAATGCCACCGCAAACAAAATAGCTATTGGTAGAACGTCCATTACAAGTAGAGTCATTAGAACAATCGTTAAAAATAAGTTAAACCAATATTTAAAAGAAAGTCGATGACTCGTAGCTGCAATCTCTAAAGTTGCCAGTGACGGTTCCTCTAATTTAACAATACCTAATCTCTTTCTCTCTCTTTTACCTAATATGTATGCTACAAAGAGTGCCCATATAAGACCTGAAATCATGACAGGAATCAATGGTATAAATAAGTCCGATACATCAACTTGAAGACTAGCAGAGGCTCTCACCAAAGGTCCTCCCCATGGAATTATATTCATGACTCCAGCAGCCAAACCTACTACCGAAGCTAATATTAATCTGTTCATACCTAGTCTTGTATACAGAGGTAACATAGCAGAAATTGTTACCATAAACGTCGAAGAACCATCTCCATCAAGTCCTACTAATATGGTGATTATTGCGGTAGCTACCACAATCTTTAAAGGGTCACCTTTTACAACGCTTAATATTTTTTTAACCATTGGATCAAATAATCCTACATCAATCATTAATCCAAAATACAAAATAGCAAAAACAATCATAACTGCTGTTGGTGTTACTTTGAGAATACCAGTCATCATCATTTCACCCATATCACCTGCAAACCCACCTATTAATGCAAACACAACTGATACACTGATAAAAGCGGCTACTACTGACAGTTTTTTAGTGATTACTAGTATTAAAAAAATAGCAATCATACAAAATCCTAAAATAGCTAACATATAAAATACCTCTCTCTTTTTCTCTTCTTCACACTTTAGTTTAGTAGTGTGTTTAGAACATTGTGTATATTTTATGCAATATATCAATACAAGTCAACATAATTTTTAGAATATTGATAAATATAAGAAATAACAAATAATGATAATACATTTTTTAATCCATAATTTTGATGAATTTTTCTTATTTTATTACTTCTTGAGTATAGGCAGTCCTTCACAAGCTAATTCTATACGTAATGTTAGAAATGAGGGATTAACAAATGTTTAGGAAAAAACATAAAAAACAAACATTCGTTCTTAACACACTAATAGAAGATAATAAAGAACCAAAAGTCACATCAGGTAAGATTTTTTCATCTTCTAAGAGTGATTTTATAGAAGCAATTAAACATAAAACACATTCTCCTTCAGACTTAATTGTTAAAACAATATCCCCTACTATAACTGTAGTTTATGTAGATAATATAGTTGATAATCAGTCTTTGAATAAACTGATCATCCACAGTCTTAATCAAATTAACAATGAATCACCGGAAATAATTAAAGATATACTATCCATTGCAGAAGTAGATATTACAGTAGATATAGACAAATCCGTACTAGCGATGTTGAATGGGAATGTGCTGATTCATGTTGAGGGGTATTCTCGTATTGTTGTGGCTAAAATCTCATCTTATGAGGCTCGCAGCTTGACTACACCTGAAAATGAATCTCAGGTTATTGGTTCTCAAGTTGGCTTTAACGAAGATATTTCAACGAGTATTTCTCTTGTTCGGAAGTATATATTAAATCCAGACTTATGCATTGAAAAATTTACTTTAGGAGCACAAACAAATACAACATTGTCTTTGCTATACATCAAAAACATTGCAGCAGAAGAAAAAGTCAATACGTTAAGACAAAGAATTGAAAGTATTAATATTGATGCTTTATTAGATAGTGCAGTTCTAGCAGAGTTAATTGATGACAACTCATTAACTATATTTCCTCAAATGCTTCTTACTGAGAGACCTGATCGATTCTGTGATGGTCTTTTAAATGGAAAGTTAGGAATTATTGTTAATGGAAGTTCTATGGCAATTCTTTGCCCATACGCATTTGTTGAATTTTTTCAAAGCAGGGAAGATCAAAATCTCCGATGGTTTCTCGCTACATTTATACGTATATTAAGATTTAGCGCAGTATTTTTATCTGTTTATTTAACTCCTATTTATGTTGCTTCCTTAACGTTTCATTATGAAGTTATACCTCAGCCTCTATTAGTTCCATTAAGTGAATCAAGAGCATTGGTCCCTTTCCCACCAATTCTTGAAGCGCTCATTTTAGAGTTTTTTATCGAGTTACTTAGGGAGGCTGGTGCACGATTACCGACAAAAGTTGGTCAGACAATCGGTATTGTTGGAGGTATTGTAATTGGTACAGCTGCAGTACAAGCAGGAATAACGAGTAATATTTTGATAATAATAATTGCCTTAAGTGCATTGGCTTCTTTTACAACGCCTAGTTATATGATGGGAAATGTTATAAGAGTTCTTCGTTTTCCTATAATAATTATTGCTGGAATTTGGGGTTACTATGGAATTATGCTAGCTTTTTGTCTAATACTTGTTCACTTATTACGGCAATCGAGTTTAGGTTCCCCTTATTCAGCACCATTTTATCCACCTAGAATGATTGATTGGAGAGATAGTATTGCTCGATTACCCATGCCATTAATATCAAACAGACCAAAAGATACAAGAACAAAAAATCAAGATAAATTTAAAACAGAACCAGTTAAACCTGAAAAACTAGATAAACTGAAGGTGAATGAGTGAAAAATACACTTGAAATTAGTCCGAAGGATATGATAAATGCATTCCTACTCTTTTTTGTCATTACAACTTGTCAAACTGGAGTTGGTATTCAAGGATTTCAGCGTCTTATTTATGCAGACGCAAAACACGATGCATGGATTTCCGTAATATTAGCTGGACTCTCATCTCATATCATTGTCTTTTTCATGATTAAAACTTTAGAACTTTACGGATCTAATGACTTGTACGGAATTCATCAAGACTTATTCGGAAAACATTTAGGGAATTTATTAAATTTTATTTACATTTTGTACTGTTCGGTAGCTTTTTTTCTTATTTTAGAAAATTATATTGAGGTGATTAGTACCTGGGTTTTCCCTAGGTTAAACCCAAAGTTTATTTCAATTTCTTTACTGCTACTAGTCATTTATACCTTTCTTGGTGGATTGCGTGTCATAGTTGGAGTTTCATTTTTTAGTTTTCTTTTGGGATTATGGCTATTACCTGTGTTGATATTCCCTTTAAAATTCAGCAACATTGAATACCTACTACCCATTTTAGATACTGATATCATTAGCATTTTGAAAGGAGCTCAATCGATGACTTTCACTATTATAGGTTTTGAAATAATCAATATAATTTATCCTTTTGTAAAAGAAAAAGATAAAGTAAAAAGACATGTACATCTAGGCTTATTAGTAACATCATTTATATATTTAACGGTTATGTTAATTACTTTAACTTATTTTAGTGGAGAGCAATTAGCTAAAACAATTTGGGCAACTTTATCGTTATTTAGTATAATAAGACTCCCCTTTATTGAAAGAATTGAATTTATTACAATATGTTTTTGGTTGATAATCATTTTACCAAATCTTTGTTTTTACCTATGGGCTGCATATCGTGGATCTATCCGTTTATTTAATGTAAGCAGTAAAAAATTCGTATGGATTTTTTCAACTATAATATTCATTTTCAGTTTATTTGTACAAACAAGAATTCAAATAAATACGTATACTACTTATTTATCTAAAGTCGCATTTATTCTTGTTTTCATTTATCCTGTTGTCTTATATATACTCGCGTTGATGAAAAAGAAATTTTCAGGAAAATATGGAGAAAAAAATGAATAAATGGCGATTTATCATCTTATCCGTTTGTATCATTACATTAGCTGGATGTGCAGAAACGAAAATTCTGGAAAGGATTAGTATAACAACTTTAATTGGCTATGATTTGGAGGATAATGATAAAGTTTCTACGACAGCTGTTATCAGACAGGTTAATCCCGAGTTCGAGAGTAAAGTTGACACTATATCCGCAGAAAATTATACAAGTAAAGGAACACGAGCTAAAATAAACTTAAAAACATCTAAAAAAATTATGGCTGGACAATTAAGAGTTGTCTTGCTTGGTGATGAGTTAGTTAAAAATGATATTGGTCCAACACTTGAAAGTCTTTCAAAAGATCCAGATATAAGTAGCAGTATATCTTTAGCTGTTGTTGAAGGAAAAGCTAAGCCATTAATTGAGCATAAATATGAAAATATAAAAGATATAGGTCAACACATTTATATGTTATTGGAACAAAACGTTGAGAGAGAGCACTCTATCTCATCTACTCTTCATGAAGTTTCTCGTGTTTATTATTCTCCCCTGTCTGATCTTATTTTGCCTGTTCTAAAAAAAAAGGATGACTTAGTAGAGATTTCTGGTATAGCTTTTTTTAACGATGCGAAAATGGTCGGACAACTTCCCTCTAGTGATGGTTTTTTTGTGAAAATAAGCAGAGATAATTATAAATCTGGAATACTTGAAATAATAATAAATGCTAATGGGTTAGCTTCTCAATCCGATCAAAATCTTCCTGATGAAGTACCTATATCGATTGATGCAATTAAAACAGTTAGAAAGTTGAAATTAATCGATAGCAGCGATCTTGAGTTTGATTTAAATATAAAAATTAAAGGAAGAATATTAGAACTTCATCCTGATGTTAATGTAGGAAATCCTAGATTGGTTAAGGAATTGGAAAAAGCAATTGATAAAAAGATAACTAGTGAAATATCCAGAGTAATTGCCTACAGTCAGGAGATTAATGCTGATGTATATGGTTTTGGTGAACATTACAGAAGCCATGTAAGAAACTCGAAACTGACAAGTGAAAAATGGCATGAAATATACCCAAAGATAAAAGTAAACGTTCAAGTGGATTTTGAAACAATTAGAAGTGGCGTATTTGAATAATCATATTGGGGATGTCCTGAAAGTCAAAAAAATGACTTTTAAGGACAGCCTCTTTATTCGTAGCTTCTTTTAAAAAGTGTGATAGATTTCCGTTCAAGCGGACGCTTTCCGCGGGCGAGCGCCGAGCCTCCTCAGGCCAACACGATTTTGGTCATGAAGGCGTTGATAGCCACAGGATGTGAGTCATGCAATCGTTGCCGCAGAAGTCGCCGCCTTTCACTCTAATCAATTACTTCACTCAATCAACATTATTAGATGGAAACACAAAAGCAGATGAAGAAAAATAAGTCGTTTTTCTCCCTCTGCTTTATTTTAGGGACTTATATGGACAGCCCAGATATGATTCCTTTGAATATAGCTTAAGTGATTGTATTTTCAAAAAATTGTTGTAAACTTAAATAAGTCATTTATCCGATTATTAAAAAGGAGATATATATGTTAAGCAAACAACAGCTTCTTGATATTGAAAAACTACAAATAGAGTGTGAGGAACATGATCGCATTCAATTGAAATTAAATTGGGACATGCTGAGTAATCGTGCTTCTGAAGATTTAGATTTCCTGCTTTATAAAAACAATGAATTAATAGCTTTTCTAGCATTATACCCTTTTGGATCAACAGTAGAAGTCTGCGGAATGGTGAAACCAAGTGAACGTAGAAACAAACATTTCGTTACCTTGTTTAAACAAGGTATGACTGTAGCAAAAGAAAAAGCTTTTAAAAAAATTTTATTAAATTCGCCAGCTAGTTCAAGAGAAGGAAAAGCATTTTTATCAAATTGCGGGGCCATCTACAGTTTCTCTGAACATCAAATGGTGTGGGAAGAACAGTCTATAAAAATAGTGGATGGTTTCACATTACGACATGCTAGTAAAGATGATTTAGATATACGCATTCGCTTGTCTGTTGAAGGTTTCGGTTTGTCGAAAGAGGATGCCGCAGCTATGGAAAGTAGAATAGAAAGCGATCAGGATTCAGATATGCTTATGATAGACGTGGACAACAAAACGGTCGGGAAAATAAGAGTTAAAAGAGAAAATAATGAGACTTGGATTTATGGTTTTTCTATCTTACCTGAACATCGAGGTAAAGGATTAGGTAGAAAGGTATTAAACAAAATAGTTAAGGAACAATCACAATCTGGATACTCGGTCCATCTAGAGGTAGAAACCGATAATGGACTTGCACTTAAACTTTACGAATCAATCGGATTTAAGGTAGTTCATGCGCAAGATTATTATATTTATAATTAAACAAATAAATAGACCTAAGCATCGTAAAAATGCTCAGATCTATTTATTTACTTTAGTCCTTTGTCCTTTAAATACTGCGTATTCCTACGTGCTTTGTAACGGACATCATTGTTCTTCCACCATGCCCAAATGGAAGCTAAAAAAGTAATTATAGCGGTAACTCCAAGCTCCAACTCTGAATCAGTAAACGGTAATGGACTGTACCCTTTTAAAACTAAAAATTGGTTAAACCACGCTATCAAGAGAATAGCTGTTCGAATAATCATCATTTTATCGAACGGTGCGAGATTCCTTTCTTTATTTGCCAATGTATATCCCCCCTTTAAAAGAAAATATAGTTTATTTACTATATTTATATGTTTCTGAGGATATCAATATTGGACTTTTATTAAACTCTTTTTATTTTATTTTTATTTAGCCAGTCTTTTGCAAGCATACCGTATACAACATGATCTACATAGTGATCATATAACCATTCTGCTTCCCTTACACAACCTTCTTCTGTAAATCCTAACCGTTCTGGTATTGCTCTACTTTTCTTATTGCCTATAGCTGCACGTATTTCAACTCTATTTAAATTAATATCCTTAATCGCATAATCAATAAATGCTTTTACTGATTTAGTCATTAATCCCAAACCTACATAGTCATTCGAGAGCCAATAACCTATACTAGTAGATTTATTATTCCAATCAATTTTGTGAAAACCTATGACACCTGCCATTTTTCCCTCATACCAAATTCCGGCCTGAAATCCATTATTCTCGCTGTATTGTTTCATCGTTGATTGGATGAAATTTTGAGTATCTGTTACTTTTTGAGTGAAATCAATAAAAGGAAGCCACTCTCTTAGCGTCTCCTTTGAGCCAATCGTTAAATAGAACAATTGTTCCGATTCCTGTAAATCTAACATTTTAAGCTCAGTTTTCTCATCTATTTTGTATGTAAATTTCATTTTTAATCCCCCTAATAGTCTATTCTTCTATGTCATTACAAAATAAAAAAAGCAAAAGTTACACTACCTTGTAATAGAAAATTCGATATTAGTTTTCCATTATCCTTTTTTATTTATAAAATTGAAAGTGTTTTTTTAGTTAACATAATATTATTATATGAAAGTCTTGTCGTTACTTAAATTTCTCTAATAATAATTCAAGTTTAAAAAACTTTGTTAAAAGGGACAGCAGAAGTTCATCATACACCTACAAAGGACCCGTTTCAAAATAACTTCGTTGGCTCATGTGTAGCTTGCGTCAAGCGTAAATTCGTGTGCCTGGTATATGACTAGAAGAACTGATTTTTCTTTGTAAAACAGCAATGAAGTTTGGCAATGACATAAAAAAATAATATCACTCTTATACAAGTGATATTATTTAGTATGCATTGTTTGGAATTTACAAGTATTGTTATGTATCATTTCCAATGCCCCCAGGAGCTTTACTCTATATCCGAACTTATTAGGATAGATGGGGAAGCACATGAATGCCTAACAACTAAATGATGGGGTATAATAATCCGTTTAACTGGTTCATTTTCATTCTCTAATAGTTGAATTAAACTCCTTGCAGCTTGGTAGCCAAGTTCTACTATATGAATATCAATAGAAGTTAGCGGTGGCCTTGACATTTCTGCAAACAAAGCGTTATTAAAGCTAATAATAGAAACTTCATTCGGAATATCAATTTGCATTTCCGTAAGAGAATTTACAACACCAAGTGCCATTAAATCATCTGTTACAATTAGTGCCGTTGGTGGAATGCTTCTTCTAAGAAGTGCCATTACAGCGTCCTGTCCACCCTCTCGATGAAATTCTTCATGGATTATATAGTTTTCATTAAGTTTAATTTTGGAATTTTTTAGAGCTTCTTTATAACCATTTAAACGATCTATCGTAACAGTTAAACTAGGGCTACCCCCGATAAAACCAATTTTCTTATGTCCAAGGTTAATCATATATTCAGTAGCTTCCTTAGCTGCTAAGTAATTATCATTATCTACATGGGTAATTTGCTCGACAGACTCAAAAGGCTTACCAATCACGACAAAAGGAAAATTCCTATCCTTTAAATATGAAAGGATTTTATCATCTATTCGGGAATATAACAGTATTATGCCATCTACCCGACCACCTTGAACCATTTGCATAACACCTTGGTATAATTCATCTTCCGTTTTTCCAGTAGTCATTTGGAGAGCATAGTGTTTTTCACGTGCACCTTCACTTAATCCATGAATGACTTCAGCAAAGAATGGGTTTTGAAAAAACACGCCAGATGAGTGAGGCAGTACAATACCTATCACTTTAGTAGATTGGCTAGCGAGACTGCGTGCAATAAAATTAGGATGATATCCTAGCTCCTCCATTGCCTCTCTCACCCGCTTTTTCGTATTTTCGCTAATACGAGGACTGTTAGCAATGACCCTTGATACTGTAGAAGGAGCAACATTTGCCAACTTTGCCACATCTTTAATCGTAATAGCCATAAAATTTCCTCACTCTCTCTATTAGTAACATTAAATATTTAAAACCCTCAATTGTAGTAATCAAAATCTTTTGAAAAACTGCTTCTATATCTTATTTATTGTAAATAAACTCTTACTTCATAAGGTTGAAGCGCAATTTTCTCCGTTAATTTTGCTGGGGCATTATCATAATTATACAGCATTAATTTAAAATCAATCTTTGGTAAATCACTTATGGTTAGCTCAATATTTTTGTTGCGAAAATTGCAAAGCACAACCGCATTTTTCTCTTCAAAGGAACGTGTATAGATGTAAACATCTGAATCTTCTTCAAGCAAAACTTCATATTCACCATACACAAACACAGGGTTTTGTTTTCGTATTTGTATCATGTTTTTATAGAAGTGATAGATTGAACCTTCATCTTTCAATTGTGAAGCTACATTGATGTTCAAATAGTTTGGGTTAACTTTCATCCAAGGAATACCTTCAGTAAATCCACTATTGAAAGTATCGTCCCATTGCATTGGAGTTCTAGAATTATCACGTCCGTTTGACCATATAGTTTCCATTACCTCGTGATGTGGACGTCCTTTAGCAATCTCTATATCGTAGTAATTTTTCATTCCGATATCATCATAATCATCTATGGATGGAAATTGGACATTGGTCATCCCTATTTCCTGCCCTTGATAGATGAAGGGGGTGCCCTGCATAAGAAAATAGA
Source organism: Psychrobacillus mangrovi (assembly GCF_037104765.1). NCBI lineage: Bacteria > Bacillati > Bacillota > Bacilli > Caryophanales > Bacillaceae > Psychrobacillus > Psychrobacillus mangrovi. Next base: position 106,496 of record NZ_JBAWSY010000001.1, read on the forward strand.
ATGCCGCCAACATTTTGGCACTTTCTCTCCAATACTCTTGATCGTTACCCCAACTAGAGACACTGCGTGGTTGGTCATGGTTTTCTAGGAAAAGAGCATTCCATCCTTTGAGGTGTAATCCTTTTTGCCATTTGGATAACGTTTTTTTCAGACCTTTGACATCTACTGACTTATCCACTTCTTTATTCCACAGACCTAGATGCTCAAATTGAAAGATCATATCAAATTTCCCATTTTTCTCTCCAACCCAATCATCTGCTTCATCCAAGCTGACTCCATTAGCTTCTCCAACTGTCATGATATCGTAATTCGAAAAAGTTTTTTCTTTTAATTCCTTTAGATACTCTTGTATACCAGGTTGGTTAGTATGCATCTCAAATGCTGAGACATACTGATTTCCATCAGGGTTCGGCATATCTGGCATTCCATCGCGCTTTTTAATATGACTAATTGCATCCACTCTAAATCCATCGATTCCTTTATCTAACCACCAATTAACCATATTGAACAATTCGTCACGAACTTCGCGGTTCTCCCAATTTAGATCAGGCTGTTTTACGGCAAACAAGTGAAGATAATATTGTGCTGTTAAAGAATCGTATTCCCATGAGCTACCAGAAAATATACTCTCCCAATTATTTGGAGCTCCCTCTCCCTTACCATCCCTCCAAATATACCAATCTCTTTTTGGATTATCATTTGAGGAGCGGGATTCTATGAACCAAGGATGTTCATCGCTCGTATGATTGATAACCAAATCAAGAATAAGCTTCATCCCCCTTTCATGAACTTCTTTTAATAATTCATCAAAGTCATTCATATTTCCGAACTGATCAGAAATATCTTGGTAATCGCTTATATCGTAACCATTATCTGCATTAGGAGACTTATAAAATGGACTAACCCATAGAACATCAATTCCTAAATCCTTTAAATAATCTAATTTTGATATAATACCTCGTAAATCCCCGATTCCATCCCCATTACTATCATTGAAACTTCTAGGATACACCTGATAACTTACTGCTTCTTTCCACCATTTTCTTTCCATAAAATATGGTACTCCTTTCGTTCTGAGCTTTTCAAGGCATGGCTACTACAATCAGTCGAGTGGGACGCATATGTTCGTTCCATCCACTTAAGTGATTTTCCTCTTCTTCTAACCCACACGTACAGGAAAACCCCAAGTAAAATAATTATAGAAATACCTACATAGAACCAAATTCCTCTTTCTTGATCTACAAGTCTAAAAATCTCCGACTGACCGCTTTCAAGTTCAATTACGTATTCAGTTCCGTCAGGTTCAACAACCCTTCCACCAAGCATTCCTATTAATTCTTTTTCTTTTTCAAATGAATCATCCAGAACTACCCTTTGATCAACTGACGTATTGTTAATCGCAATTACCACAGTATCATCCTGATAAGTACGTTTGAAGACAGCCATACCTTCTTCTTCAAATAAAAGTTCCATATCCCCCCTTGTAAGTGGGGTTAAATCCTGCCTCAACGAACCAAGCTTAGAAACATAATCAATTAAATTGTCATCTGCACCAAAGTTCATCATCCTACGATTGTCAGGGTCATTCCCTCCATCCATAGCTATTTCTGTCCCATAATAGACAATTGGAATACCCGGAGCAGTATATATATAAGATAATGCTTGCTTCATTTGTGTAAATCTGTCCTGGTCATTGTTAATTGCCAAATGAGCGAATCTTGGAATGTCATGAGTATCAATAAACTGCCCCAACATTTCAGGTCGATCGAACATTAAATGATTTCGATCATTATTAGAAAATAGCCACCCTAATGATTGGTCTGTTTTTTCAAAAGCTGTACGCAAACTATCATTCTGTGAGAAGTCCATGAAGCCATCAATGCCAGTATTCTGATACCCAGCAACTATATTTGGATTATCATGCCAAACCTCACCAATGAGAAAGAAGGAATTTTTTTCTGATTTAACAGCAGTTGAAAAGTCGATCCAAAAATCTTTTGGAACATGTTTTACGGTGTCTAGTCTAAAACCATCGATATCAGTTTCAGCAATCCACCATCTAGCTGCATCGATTAAATATTTCTTTACCTCAGGATTATCCTGATTCAAATCTGGCAAATCATATAGCCAACCATTTTCCACTTCTATAGGGTCATTCCAGTTAGATATAGGCTTATTCTCATGGAGCCAGCTTTTTTTACTAGGATCGTTTAACCACTCATGATTCGGTCCTACATGGTTAACGACAAAGTCTAAAATAACTTTAATATCCCTCTTATGAGCTTCTTTAACAAGCGACCTGAATTCATCGATCGTTCCGAAATGCTCATTTGTATTATAAAAATCATTTACCCAGTAACCGTGATAGCCTTTTTCCGTATTTTCAAAAATTGGTGTCAGCCAAATAGCCGTAAATCCCATTTCTTCTAAGTAATCGAGCTTGTCAATTATCCCTTTAAAGTCACCACCATGATAAGCAAACGGATCATTTAGATTAATTTCATGATCATTACTTGGGTCACCGTTATTAAACCGATCCACCATAATCATATAAATGACCTCGTCCTGCATCTTGGATTCCTCGTTTGCATGAGCGAACTGTGGGTTGAAGTAGGTTAATAAAAGCAACATAAGAAATACGTATATTGTTACTTTATTTTTCATGGTAATCCTCCCAGTAAATTCTTTTCGGTAGCAGTTACCCTTTTGTACCACCTGACGTAAGACCCGATATAAAGTATTTCTGGAATGCCAAGAATAATACGGTGATTGGAATTGCTATTAAAACTGAACCTGCAGCGAACGTAGTGAACTCGTTACCAAATTGCTTAGAAACTAGTTCATATAACCCTACACCCATCGTAAATTTTTCTTCGGAGCGTAACATAATGCGCGCAAGTATAAAATCTCCAAATGGAGCAATGAAGGAAAAGAGAGCTACGACAGCGATTATTGGTTTTGCTAAGGGCATAATAATCTGCCAAAATATTCTCAAATGACCGGCTCCATCCATTCTTGCAGACTCATCCAATTCTTTCGGAATAGTATCTAGATAACCCTTCATAAGCCACGTATTCATTGGAATTTGTCCACCAACATAAATAAGGATAAGTCCTAAATGGGTGTCAAGAAGCCCTGTTCTTTTTGCGAGAACAAAAATTGCTATTAATGCAGCAAAGTTTGGAATCATTTGAAGTACTAAAAAAGTAAGAAGACCATTTTTACGACCTAAAAATCTATAACGCGAGAAAGCATATCCAGTTAGTGAAACACTTATTACCGCTAACACCATTGTAATTAAACTGATTTTCATCGAATTAAAGTACCATAAAATATAATTCGACTTTTCAGTATCAAACAAGTCTAGATAATGTTTGAATGTAGGGTTATTAGGAAACATAGAAGATCCAGAAAGACTTTGGCCTGGATTAAGAGACGAACCAATTACCCAAAGTAGCGGATAAATCACGATAACCGCAGCAATAAGGAGAAGAAGATACGAAACTGTAAGTCTAATTATCTTTTCATTCTTAGTAGTCATTACATCATATCCTCCTCTTTAAATGAATTCGTCCGTTTAAATTGCCATAATGCCACTGCCACAACTACTAAAGATAAGAGCATCGTAATCGCTGCCGCTTTTCCATATTGACCAGAAGTCATCGTCAACTTATAAATCCATGAAATTAAAATGTCACTACCACCTGCATTTTGTCCTGGTAGTGCAGGTCCGCCACCATTGAATAAGAAAATTACGTTAAAATTATTAAAGTTAAATGTGTACTGCGTAATTAATATTGGTGCAGTAGCATATAAAACCATCGGCAATGTAATACTTCGAAACTTTTGCCAAATAGTTGCTCCATCCACGTTTGCAGCCTCGTATAACTCATCAGGAATAGACTGAAGTACCCCGGTTGTCATCGCAAAAATGAACGGAAAACCTAACCATGACTGGATTAAGATTAATGCAACTCGTGTCCATAACTCCTCTGTCATCCAAGGTAAAGGTTCAATTCCCAGAAAATGCAATATTCCGGTATTAATAATCCCGAACGATTCGTTGAACATCCCAGAGAAAATTAAAATAGAAATAAAAGCCGGTACAGCCCACGGTAAAATTAAAATTGTACGAAATATTGCTTTACCCTTTAAATCCTTTTGGTTAATTACAACAGCTAAGAAAACACCAATCGCAACTTGTAACGTAGTAGCCCCAAAAGTCCAAACTATAGTCCAGCCCAGGACGCCAAAAAAAGTTTTTCTCCAAAGATCTAATTTGAAAATATCAATATAATTCTGTATCCCAACCCAGTCCACTAGTTTAGCAGGTGGAGAATGGTACAAATCATAGTTAGTAAAAGATAACAAAATAACAAAAATAATTGGGAAAATAACTACGAAGATTAACAATAAAAAACCTGGAGAAATCATTAAATATGGAAAACCGTTGTCCAAGAGGTTATGATATTGTTCCTTCACACTGTTTAAAGTAAGCCCCTCGTCACGTTTCCGACCGTTATTGTATGCATCATAAATATTGAAGGCATAAATACATATCCCTATAATTGCGACAAGTAATGCGATTATCCCATCAATTAACAAGAAGATAGAATGGTCTAGTACTGGGATCTCTCCCAGTGTAAATAATCCCCAAAATCCCCAATTTAATGTTTGAGAAAAGCTACTAAAAAAAGCCGAAGCTAAAATGAGGAAAATGAGGCCTTTTACGAACTGTTTATTATAAAATTGACCAAAGCCCGGAATTATTGATAATAACCCAGCATTTCGTTTGTGATTAGTAGCAACTTTGCTGTCCATCGTAATGTTTCCTCCTTCTTTCCTATGAAAGGAGAGCGTCCTCAAGTAATCTGATAATAGGTTAATATACAAGCAAAGCCATGCTTCCAAGTTGGAAACATGCCTTTGCTTTCAGACATTATTTTGGGTGATTCGTTTCAATATTTGTCTTAATAGATTTTACAGCTTCATCCATTGCAGCTTGTGGTTGTGCCTTACCAGTTGCAATTGTTTGTAATGCTGAAGCAGCTGGACCCCAAACCTCACCCATCTCAGGGATGTTTGGCATAGGAACTGCATATTGAGATTGAAGAGCTACTGCTTTTGCCCCTTCATTATCTGCAATGATCGGATCTTCAATTAATGTCTTAACAGGTGGAATTTCTTGTGTTGTTTCATAACGAATTTTAGCATTCTCTTCATTGGTTAACCATTCTACCAACTTTGTTGACCAATATTTATGTTCTGTAAAAGCTGTTACATGCCATCCTTTAACACCCATAAATGTTTTCATGTGCTCTCCGTTTGGAAGAGTCGGCATAGCTGCAACCCCAATATCGATTCCAGCATCCTTCATGCTTTGAAATGCCCATGGACCATCCATTACAGAAGCAATCTTTCCTTCATTGAAAAGTCCATCCTTTGTGGACCCGCCACTTTCACCAATAATTCCTTTAGGGAATAAACCTTCTGTGTACCATTTTTGAATATATTCTGCGCCTTCAACTGCACCTTCGTTATTTAATCCAACATCCTCACGGTCAAGTGCTCCGTCATTTTCTTTAAACACATAGCCTCCCATTCCGCCAATTACTCCATGAGCGAAATAAAAATTATCCCATAATGCTATGAATCCATATTGTTTATCATTAGTAAATCCTTTTGAAAATTCATAAACTTCATCCATTGTTTCAGGTGCTTCCGACATTAATGCTTTATTATAGATAAATACCGGTGTTTCAGTTGCTTTTGGTAATCCATAAAGTTTACCATCGTATTTTTGAGCATTAATAGATGATTCAGTAAACGTAGAAAGTACTTCATCACTTACTTCAATCTCTTGAATTAATCCTTCCGTTACAACCTGACCAATTTGATCATGAGGTAAAGTTACAATATCCGCCCCTGTTCCTGAAGGACCATCAAGACGTAATTGGTCACGCATTTTATCTGACATACCTAATTCTTTAAATTCGACTTTAATACCAGTTTCTTTTTCAAAAGACTCAATCGCAGGTTTTAAAGCAACAGATTTATCTGTATCTTCCCACACTACTAGTTTTTCAGGTTTTGCTGGTTCATCTGTTGAACTTTCAGCATTTTCCTTATCATTTGTATTTGTATTTGTATTTGAACTTACAGGTGTTCTTTCTCCAGGTCCACAAGCAGCAAGCATTGCAAGGATAAGAACTAACATGGATAGCATAGATAATGATTTTTTCATTTCTTTAAACCCCTCCTATTTGTTTGATTTCTCTTTTCCCCAAAACTGGACAAACGTTTGCACAAATAATTAAATGAAAGCGCTATTAAAAATATATTTAGCACAAACTGTTTTTAATATTTTTTCATTTAAGAACATATTTATCTCTAATGTATCGATATTTTCACAGATAAATATTTTGTGAAAGCGATTGCACAACTTATGGTTTTATTATACATTTATTCTAACCGTAAACAATCTTTTTTTAATTTTTTTTTTGAAATATATTCAATATTTTGATAGAAAATCAGTTTCAACGCTACCTTAGAGAAACATAATAATTTATTTTATGTATTAATTACTACGATTCATCAATAACCGAAAGGAGATGTATTATGGAAAAATCAGCTGTTTTTCATAGACCGGGAGATAACTTTTCTTATTTGATTGAAGATAGAACTATACAAATAAGACTTAAAACTAAAAAAAGTAATATAAAGTCAGTTAAATTAATTATAGGGGACCCATATATATGGGAAGATGGAGAATGGCAATTCTCAGAATTACCTATGACATTGGTCAGTAAAGATGATTTATTTGATTATTGGGAAGTAGATGTATTTGTGGAAACACGTAGGCTTAGATATGGATTCAAGTTAGCTTCTGTAGATGAGGAAGCTATCTTTACTGAGAAGGGGTTCTTTAATACTGCCCCTGTCGACAGTGATTATTATTTTTGTTTTCCTTATCTCCATAAGCAGGAAATATTCAATGCGCCGGATTGGGTAAAAGACACTGTCTGGTATCAAATTTTTCCTGAGCGTTTCGCTAACGGTGACCCTTCTATTAACCCTAAAAATGTAAGACAATGGAATAGCGAACCACCTGCAATCAATAACTTTTTTGGTGGAGATTTTACTGGAATAACGGAAAATCTTGAGCACCTTACTGACATTGGAGTGAACGGTATATATTTAACTCCTGTTTTTAAAGCTTTTTCTAACCATAAATATGACACAATCGATTATATGGAAATTGATCCTCAATTTGGAGATAGTGAATCATTAAAAAAGCTTATTTCAGAATGCCATAATCGAGGTATTAGAGTAATGTTAGATGCTGTATTCAATCATAGTGGTTATTATTTCCCTCCCTTTCAAGACGTTATAAAAAACGGTGAGAACTCTCCTTATAAGGACTGGTTCCACATTCACGATTTTCCGGTTCAAGGTGGTCAAAAACCAAATTACGAAGCTTTTGCTTTTGTTGACTCTATGCCGAAATTAAACACAGCAAATCCGGAAGTAAAAAAATACTTACTTGATGTAGGAATGTATTGGATTAAAGAATTCGATATTGATGGATGGAGACTTGATGTAGCAAATGAAGTAGACCATGAATTCTGGAGGGAATTTAGAACAGCAGTGAAAGAAGTTAAAAAAGATGTATATATACTTGGGGAGATATGGCATGATTCTATGCCGTGGCTTAGAGGAGATCAGTTTGATGGTGTGATGAATTACCCTTTCAAGACAAATGTCTTAAATTTATTAGCAAAAAATAATATCACTTCAATTCAATTTATGGAAAATATAAGCAAGGTTTATTACAGTTATCCTAAAAACATATTTGACTATACATTTAATCTTGTCGGTAGTCATGACACTCCTAGGATTCTTACAGAATGCAATGATGATATCAATCGGACAAAACAAGTGTATACAATATTACTAACTTTTATGGGATCTCCTTGCATATATTACGGTGACGAAATTGGAATGACTGGTGATTTAGATCCAGGGTGTAGAAAATGTATGGATTGGAACACTGAAAACCATGACTCGGAGTTAAAGGAACATATTCGCGCTTTAATATCACTTCGAAAAAAAGAGAAACTTCTCGCAAATGATGGCTCCGTTCGTTTTCTATTTCCTGAAGTAGAAAATGGAATATTTGGTTACCGAAAATTTAACAACAATAAATCGGTGATCATTTTACTTAACCCTAGCATTACTAAACAAGCTTTTCCTTTAGAAAAACACATAAATTATCAGGTGCTTTATAGTTCCGAAATTGAAATGGAACCATCTGAAATTAATTTGGGTCCAGACGGATTTTGTATCCTCTCATACTCCCATTAAGAAGTAAGAACTTTAGGATTAATAGTTATTAAATGTCCCTGCATGATTATATCATGCAGGGACATTTAGAATGAAGACAAACTCGAATTTATTTGTATGGGAACCGTTGATTTTCGTTCCAAGCGGACGCTTTCCGCCGGCATGGCTTCAGCCACTTCCTTTGCTCCTGCGCAAGCTCGTCGCAAAAATTAATTTCAATACGATCAGTCCAGGGTCAGCTCATGCAATTGCCACTTCGCTTTCGGTGCAGAAAACATTTGCTCTTCCGGCCGGAGTTGCCACCTGAAACGAAAATCAACTATTGTATGCTTACTATTAAATTTTTCTTCCATCTAAAAAAACATCGTTTTCCTGTAAAATAAATTAAAGTAAATGCAGGAATAGAAAAAGAAACAGGGCACTTTTTTTCTACAATCTTAAAATTTTGATATTAAAAACCTTTCTTTTGTAATTCTATATATTCTTGTATATCGTTTGACAATTTGTTGATTGATCCTTGCCAAAAATCCGGTTTTGAGAGGTCTATATTAAAATGTTTTTTTACTAATTGATTTAGCGGCATTACTCCAGTTTCACTTAAAAACTCCTGAAATTTTTTATTAAACAACCCATCACTTTTAGCAATTTCTACGATACCTATACTAAACAAGAATCCAAAAATATAAGGATAGTTATAAAAGGGAGTATCAGCTTGATAAAAATGTTCGTATTTAATCCATACAAAAGGTTCATATTCACTCAAACTATTCCCGTAAGCCTGATCTTGGCACTCTATGGATAGTTGTTCTATTTGGACTGCATCTAATTCTCCATTCTTCCTAAGTTCGTAAAATTTTTCTTCAAATAGAAAAGCACCTCTAATATTCATCAAGTAATTTAAGCAACGCTGAATATTTGATTTAAGATATGTTTTTTTTACTGATAAAACGTTTGTACTTTGAATTACGTAATCAATATAGACAGTTTCAAAGAATATCGAGGCTGTTTCCGCCATTGTCATTTCAAAGAAATCATCAGTAAAACAAAGAGAAGGAGCATCTTTCATTTGCTGGTAATGCCAAGCATGACCTAGTTCGTGGGCAAGTCTTCTCGCACTATCGATCGTATCAAAATAACTTAAAGAAATTCGCGACTCACCTTCAGCCAAAAAAGGAGCACAAAATCCACCAGGCTGTTTTGTATTACGTGGTTCGGCATCTACCCATCCATTTTTTATTGCGTCATTTACGAAATCGGAAATATTGCTGTTTATGTTTCCAAGAGATTTTGCGATACCATTTATAGCTTCCGAGAAGTTAATAGGAGGATATACTTCATAAGTAGAAGACATTAATTGATACCATGAAAGTTTATCCTTCCCTAATTCTTCTGATTTAACTCTTATATAACTTGAAAATTCAGTTAAATTAGTATCCAATACTTCCCACATAGCATTTAGTATTTGTTTCGATATACCATTTAATTTTAATGATTCATCAAGCATACTTACATTTTTTTCTACCTCTTTTATCCTTAGACTTACCATTTGATTGTAAATTGAGGCAAATCTATTAGCACGTGTTTCTAATGTTTGATTTAATTCTTCAAATACACTTATTCTTTTAGTAGGATCTGGATGATTAAATGCTAAGTAGTTGGCTTTGGAAAAAGAAATTTCTTTTTCCCTCCTACCGTATATATCTCTTACTTTTAAATCTATCTTAATTTGCCTATAAGTACCTGCTAAATAATTTAAAGACTCACTTGATATCGTTTTGTCTACTTTGCTCAATCTTTCCCTGACTTTTACTATTTCGGAGAGAAAGGTTTTTTGATTAATACAATTAGACCAGTTATCAAATTGCTCTTCACTCATGTTAAATAAGTTCACTTGTAAGATAGATAGAATCACTCGAACTTTAGATTTTAGTGACGAAATATCTTCAATTAAAATAGATAAGAGATTTTGATCTACATCTTCAGTAGTTAGACAGTAGTAAAGTGATTCGGCTGATTCAATCTGTTTTATCATCTTTGATAGAATTATTAGTTCATTTTCGAATACCTTTTTTGATATTATAATTGTTTCAAATTTTGTTAATTCCTCGTTAATAAACCTCAACCTATCCTTGAATCTTTCTAAATCAAGTCCACTCTGAATATTATCCAATTTCCACACCACTGTATTAATCTTTTCCATTCCTTAACCCCCTTTTCTTTTAAGATATCTGTAAACTCTTAAAAAAGCAATGTTTTTTACTTTGAAGAGTAAATATAATTACTCTAATCATTCTGGAGTGGTAATGGATTAAATTCTAGTGACTTTTTACAACATTATTCAATAATGATGATAAAAAATTAAAATAATGAATGAAACGACGCCAAATAACTTTTTCTTCTAGTCTGGAATGTCCCTACATAATATTTTAATAATAGGGACATTTTATTTTTGAGAAATATTCCATACTATAATTTAGTTTACATAATATAATTATTTTAACCTAAATGATTAAATGGATTGTTTTCAATTACTTGTTGAATTTCTTTATCCTCCACATGGGTATAAATTTGAGTAGTTGAAACACTAGTGTGACCCAAAATATGTTGTAAACTTCGAATGTCTGCCCCATTCTTATACATTATAGTTGCGGAAGTATGTCTTAACTTATGTGGTGTTATATTTTCTTTTTGCAAACCCGCGTCAATATTAATTTGTTTAATAATTTTTGCGACTGTTTGACGAGTAAGCCTCGTTCCTTTTTGAGACAAAAAGAGCGCATCATGATTATTTGCGCCATTTATGTATTGTCTCTCTTTCTCTTTATAGATTTCAAGAGATTGCAAGCAAGCATTATTCATAAATACTGTCCGTTCTTTATCACCTTTACCTATTACACTTAGCAAATTGCCTTCTATTGAATGTACACTTAAATTGCATAGCTCAGATACCCGAAGCCCAAGGTTTAAAAAGAACATAACCATACTAAAATTACGGTAATAGTGATTATTTCTTTTAATTGCTGCTATAAATTGTTCTGCCTCCTGCTGATTCATATAGATTGGTTTCTTCTTTCCTATCTTTGGGGATTCCAGTTCGTCTGCGGGATTATACTCCAATAATCTTCTTTTTCCTTTTAGATACTTGAAAAAAGATTTAATGGTTGCCGCTTTTCTAGCTCTAGAAGCAGTGCTATTTTTTCGCTGGATCTCACAGTACTCCATAAACAAGTAAATGTCCTCTAAAGTAATTTCTTTCATCCATTCGATGTTTATATCCGAAATGTTGATCATATGTATTTGAGATGGATCTACGTCTTCTTCTAATGCCTTTAAAAAACGAAAAAACAATTTAAGATCGTATTCGTACTCTTTTCTAGTCCTTAAAGACTTTCCTTTAATAGTTGTTAAATATACTAAAAAGTCCTTCATAATTTTCGGTATTTCACTTTGCATCTCTATCACCTCAACATCTCCTATTTTATCACATAATAAGGTTCCCAAATATGTATTTGGGAACCTTATTTAAAAAATGTAAATAATGAGGAAAAAATTTTTCATAAGTGTTGAGGGTCTTTCTTCAGTTTCTTCTTACGTATCATATAAATCAGCACTAGCAACAAAGGAATAAAAATACCGATAATTGTGGATAAAATAACCGCTATTTTCGCATCAAACTTATATTGATCCAAAATATCGGGATAAAATAAGAGAGATAATACAACCATAATTATTCCTAATGGATAGGTTAAAGGGCGATAATCTTTTATATTTAATATTTGTGACAATCCAAAAGTGGCAGCATAGAAATAAAGTATTGATTTAAAAAATATACATAAAATCCATAAGGTAGCCATCAAAGACTCTATCCTTGTTAAAAAGTCACCTACATTAATTACTTTAGCTAACGCATAGCTCGGATAAACTTGTCTTGAAGTAGTAGGAGAACCTAATACAAAAATACACAATGTCGTAATTATAATGATTATAATACTTCCGATTATATTTCCAATAATAAAGTTTTTCTTTGCTTTTTTAATCTCTTTCAAAAATGCAGGAAAAATAACCAATAAGGTAATTGAATTCACTGTTGATACGATAACTAATACAAATGATGCGCCAAGAATAGAAGTAGGTTTTGATTGTAAAAATGGTTCGAGGTTTAGATAATTAACTTGCGGAATAAGAGCTACACTTAAAATAAGAAAAAGAATAAAAAACACAAATATTAATATTTCCGCTGAACGTGCGATTGTTTCTAGGCCTAAACGAACCCCCATCACAATAATAATTGTCATCATAATATTTAATGGAGCCGCTGGTGTTTTAGGAAATATTTGCGTAATTAAAAAGGTGCCTGAGTGGGCAATGAGAGATGATGAATATAGAAATAGCATGAGTACAAACATAATTGAGAAAGTTTTACCTAATACTTTTCCAAATATTTTTTCGTTAACTTGAATATAGGTTAACTTTGGAAACCACATAGATATAGTTATATATAACCAAATTACGAGCAATCCAACTATTGTAGCTATAATAGTTGCAATCCAAGCATCCTGCTGAACTTTTATAGATAAAATAGATGGGACATAAAGGATGCTCGAACCAATCGTAAAAAAAATAACCAAAACTAAAAATTGAAATGAGCTTATTTTATTATTTTGCATCCTTACACCCTCTTTCTTAACTTTTACCCATCAGATTGTAAATTGGTTGAAAAATATAAGATAGTAAATCTACTGGAGACATAATTTTCACACCAAACGAAAAAAGAATACCTGATACAACTCCAATAACTAGAAGAATTGAAAATACTATAAATTCTTTTTTCAACTTTTTTTGTAAAAGTGATGGAACTTCCAGGAATACAATTACTATTGCTAAAAATAAAATACCAACGCTACTTATCACTAGTTTCAATCCTTTAAATTTTTTTGAATCGGATTAATAATTGAACCGGTATGCCTTATTTCAACCTTTACATTTATATTAACTTGTACGTCTTTAAATTCTTCATCCCAGTTACTTTTTAATTTTTCCCATTCCTTTGGATGCTTTTGATAAATTTTCGCGCCAAAGCCAAAAATGTCTGAACCATATTCTTCTTGTACAAATTTAACCGTTTGATTTATATTCTTTTTTATTTCTTCTTCGTAAAGCTTGTTCAGCTTATTTAACGTTTCTTCTTTATTGAGATCAATTTGACACTCCACATCTGAGATATTTCCTTCAACTTTTACATTAATATCTATTTCTGGTTTTCCATTTATAATTTTACTTTTTAACTTTGTCTTAAAATGTTTTGCATGGATACTCAATTTTCCCTCACCTGGGCAAGATATCGTTCCTAACGTATTTTTTACATGATTCGTTATAGTGTTATATCCTTTACTTTCTTCAGAAGGCAACCATCCTACAAGTTTGTCACCTTTAAATACAGCTATCTCGTCAAATTTTAAAAAAGCAGAAGGTAGTATTGATTCCACATTCTGTTTACTGGACCCAGTCTTCTCATCACCCTTTATTTTAATTCCTGTCAATGCACCTTCCATTCCTTCTCGTTCTAAATCAGTTAATAGTCTTCCAAAACTTATTGCAGATGTATCGGCAAAATTTTTTGCAGATGTTTTTAGCATGTGAAAAATATTAATAGCAGGTATATTCTCTAAAGTAGTTTGGATGTTTAAGATTTTTTCGGCTTTGCTATCTTTTGCGATAGCTAAATAGAAATCATATCGAACTTCCCAGTATCTTGATAAATAATCCAATAGGGAACTAATTCCATCTTTAGCCATCTCCTCTCCAATAATCACCATTTGAAGATGTCCAGAGTATAAATTTCTGGGTGAAATATTTGATACATTGCGAATCGCTTCATTAATAGTTTTACCTTTCGCTTGAAACAGAGTTACCGGAGAACGACCAGTACTCCCTTTTATTGGAGATACTTCACCAGGTAAGACAACTTGTACAGAAGCCAAGTATTCATCATCTACCTTATCTATTCCAAGCGCCATTGATATAGCTAACTCGTTTAATTCTCGTTTATCCCAACAGCCAGTTAACGAGAGACTAAGTAACAATAATACTACTAAGCATTTATACATTTACTTTCCCCTTGACTCTCTAGTTGGTTTAGTATAATTTTGTCTTGTTTTATTTTTTGATATTAAGCTTGGACGTAATAACAACTTCCAAATTGGTAAGCGAACAAACGTATCTTTCTGTCCTGGAGCACTAAAGGGACCTAAAGGAGTCATGTAGGGTACCCCAAAAGATTTTAAACTGGTTAAATGCAACGTAAGTGCAATTAAGGCTATGATGATACCATATAAACCAAAAACTGCAGCCAATAACATAAACAGAAAACGAAGAATTCTACCAGAAATAGCAATATCATAAGATGCAGATACAAAGCTTGAGATGGCAGTAATCGATACAACGATAACCATCGCCGCAGAAATAATACCAGCCTCTACTGCAGCAGTTCCAATAACAAATGCCCCTACTATAGACATAGCAGGTCCAATAACTCGAGGCATTCTAAGACCTGCCTCGCGTAATATTTCAAAAGTCAGTTCCATAATAACTGCTTCTACAAAAGCTGGAAAAGGAACTCCTTCACGTTGTGCTGCCAAGCTAATGAGTAAGTCCGGTGGGATAATCTCATGATGAAATGTAATTACCGCAATATACATAGATGGAGCAAGAATGGATATTGCAAAAGCTACAAATCGAAGAACCCGAACAAAACTAGCCATTAAAGCACGCTGATAATAGTCCTCAGCAGCTTGAAAGAAGTGAACAAATACCGCTGGAATAATTAATACAAAAGGTGTCCCATCAATAATAATTGCAATTCGCCCTTCTAATAATGCTGCTGATACAATATCAGGACGTTCTGTATTATATACAGTAGGAAAAGGGGAATATTGCGAGTCTTGTATAAACTCCTCAATATTTGCACTTTCTAATATTCCATCGATGTCTATGCGGCTTAGTCTTAATCTTAATTCATCTAATATCTTGTCTTCTGCCACACCTTTAATATACATAATTGCGATACTTGTTTTTGATCGTCTACCAACTTCAGACGATTCCATCCATAAATTCTGATCTTTTATAATTCGACGGATCAATGCAGTATTAACTCGTAAATTTTCAACGAACGCTTCTCTTGGCCCTCTAACAACGCTTTGAGCTACTGGTTCTGTTACCCCTCGTTCTATCCAGTGCCTATTACCGATGATAAACCCAGTCGTATAACCGTCGACTAAAAAAATAACATCCCCCGACAACAAAGCTGTAAATAAATCATCATAACTAGTTAAATCTTTTATCTCAACAACGGTCATTGCGAAGTCCTTTAAGTGGTTCATTAGATTAGGATTATTCTCTAGTTCATTATTTTTAAAATCCAGCATCAAAGTTTCCATAATGAAATTTTGTAAAGAACTTGTATCGCTTAATCCATCTGTATATATAATTCCTGCACTCATAGCACCACCCGGACCGAATTTAAGCTCGCGAAAGATAATATCTGTGCTTTCTCCAAGGGTATCTTTTATATATTTTAGATTTTCTTTTAGGTTTGTAGCTAACTCATTCTTATCCTTTGACTCTTGAATTTGATCAGTTGAAGAAGTCGAGGAATTTATAATAATTTTATTTTTATTCTTAAAAAAGCCCATAATCTCCCTCATTAGTAACATATTTTTACTTCTATAACATAAAGCTTTACCAAAGAAAGGGTTTTTTAATCGTTTTATATCTAAAAGTGGATACAAAAAAATACCAAGAGCACATTTGTACTCTTGGTATTTTTAAATCAATTATTTTGTATTCGAAACAAATTATTTTTGATAAACCTTTTTACCTTTCACATAAGTTTCTTCAACAATATTTTTGTCAATTTCATCAGGTAAAATTTCTAATATATCCTTATTAAGAATAATAAAGTCTGCATGGTAGCCCTCTTTTAATTGGCCAACATTTGGAATTCGGGTAACTTGCTGTGCAGCTCTAGTATAAAGTTCAATTGCGGTTTCTACATCGATTTTTTCAGAATCTCCTGTATTTGTTCCTTCATATGCAACTCGAGTAACTGCAGATTTAATACCAACAAAAGGATCGACAGGATCTGCCCAAGCAGTTACCGGAGCATCTGACGAAATTGCCACTTGAATCCCAAATTTTAACATAGTATTTACGGGATACGTTGTTTTTGTTCGTTCAGTACCTAATCAACTGATATTCTAAAATTTCTGTTATTATAGTCTAACTCAATATAACGTAATCAATTTATCTTTTACCCATTAACTCGTTAAACCACTGCGCACATGTAAAATTTTGTTCCCATTCTGGATCATTATCCTCTATGCCCCAACATGCATATAACGTAGACATCGTAAGCCCTGCTTTCAAAAGCCGCTCTTTGTCCAAATTCATCTCATTACAAAGTGCAACCACTCTTTTCTCAAATATTTGCTTAGGATTTGGTTTATTAAACAATTGATTAGTGAGATAAGAGATTAAATCAAAATAAGAATCACCAATAACTCCTTTTGGATCAATTGCTATCCAACCGTATGTTTCCGAAAATAAAATATTCTCATGATGTAAATCACCATGCAAGAGTTCATTTCCTTTAGATGAATCTGATATTTCTCTATAATATGTTTTTGCTAGATTGATATAATCATACGGTATTGGACCCTCATCTGTGGAATAAGTATTTAGATAACGATCAAATGCACTCAGCCAATTTTTGATGAAGGGGTGATTAGAATTTTCCTGAACCGGTCTACGAATATCTTTCCAAACTTTCGCAAAGTACTTAACAGCATATCGCTCCTCCACAAGGTTAAGCATTGTTCCAGGAAGCAATTGTTCCAAAAGTATGACACCTTTATCAGCATCAGCATTTAATAATTTTACACACCCTTTACCGTTATATGCTTGGAGCGTTTGAAACTCATTTTTAAAATCGTAATTTGGAACACCAACCTTTAATATTGCACAATTACCCTCATGATCTATTACTTTTAATACATAATTATAGGATAAGTTATCTACTGGCCCCTCCGAATGGAGGTTCCATTTTTGTAAATATTCATTTATGGTCGTCTCTAACGAATGTAAGAATACCTTTCCATCTTCACCAAAAGCACCAATTATTTTTCTTTCGAATTTTTCTGGGTACATAATATAATTACCCCCCTTACTTTTTTCATTTTTTAAGTGTAACCTTATTCCGTGAAACAGCAAAGTAAAAATAAATAATAAGAAAAGCTGATACCTAGGGTGGCATCAGCTTCAACATTTAATTTCTTGCAAATTTTCCGTCAACCTCAACTGTTTCAAATATATTGATAAACGCATTGTTATCATGCTTACGCACTATTTGTTTAATCTGTATCGTTTCATAACGAGTAACGACCATCATTAATATCTGTTTTTGTTCTAAAGTATAGCCCCCGTAGCCATCAGTAATCGTTACTCCACGATAAATCGTATCTAATAGGGCTTTTCGAATCAGTTCTCCTTGAGTAGTAACAATTTGCATAGTTAATTTTTCATGGTTCGTATAAATGGTATCAACCATTTTTCCAGTAAAATAAATAGATAAAAGTGTGTATAAGGCAATTTCCCAGTTAAAAATGGCACCTGATATTAAAACAATAACTCCATTCATTGCAGTGAGCAGCATACCTACACTTATATTGCTCGCTCTGGATACAATAATGGCTATGATATCTAAACCACCTGAAGTACCAGAGTATTTTAAGATAATTCCTACTCCTAATCCGCCAATAATCCCACCGAAAATAGAAGATAGCAAAATATTATCTGTAATTGGATCTGTAGGAATCACGTATAAGAAGAAAGAAAGTGAAATAACACATATAAGAGTATTAATGGTTATCATTCTTCCGAGTTTAAAATAACCTAAAATTACAATAGGCAAATTTAGGGCAAAGTTTAAGATGCCAGTATCAAATGGTGTAATAATTCCGAGCAAAATCGCGATTCCACTTATTCCACTACTTAAAATGCTATGTGGAACTAAAAAGCAATTGAAACCAAATGCTATAATGATTGAACTGACAATTATTATTAAGTTTTTCATTAAATTATTACTCCTTCTAACTATTTCATAAAAAAACTCGCCCCTCATTAAAGGACGAGTTTGCACTTCTTTTCAACATTTATTCATCTTTTTTATAGTCCATCTTTAAATCACGATAAAAATAAATTTATCAGAGATAATTATACAAGTCAACAAGAAGAAACCGATCGATTTTTGTATCGATCGGTCAGACTGTAAACAAACTATTTTGGGTGCAAAGAATTATATATCAAATTCGGCAAGGACCACCACTTCGCTTTCCGTGGGCTTGGCTCCAGCCTCCTTGGCCAACAGGATGTTGGTCATGCAATCGTTGCCGCAAAAGTTCTTTTGCGACGAGCTTTGCGCAGGAGCAGGATGCGGCGTACTTAGATTGCCTTCCCCTCAACTGCGGGGGTCTTCTGCTCAAGCTGTTCCCACAGGAGTCCTCGTGGTGGTCCTTGCCTTATAAACAATTCATTATAGATATCTACTATCATTACTTATACATGGATAAAGCAACCTCTTTAGAAAGATTTATTATTATTCATAACCGTTATAAAAATACTTTTGTCATCAAGCTGAACAATCGATTTTTAAATCGATCGGCATTTTTGCTATTTTGTATTTTTGACCGTGATTTTTCCGTTATTAGTTTCTAACTTGATTAAATTATCACCGTTTCCAAATACGGATTGTTTACTTGATGAACCAAAGATATCAATCTTACCATTATCTACATTTACATCGATCGTGGCATTTTGTGGTTCTTTGTTGGTTTGTATTTCAATAGCTCCATTATCTGATTCCAACTGAATCGGTCTTTCCAAATTAGTTGAAAGAAAAATGATTCGTCCATTGTTTGTTTCCGCATTAATCTTTCCTTCTACTTCTTCCATTATTATTTGTCCATTATCAGATTCAACATTAACGTTCTCTGCTTGAATGTTTTTTAATTGGATAGAACCATTATCAGTTGTTAAATATGCATTCTTGAAATGTGTATTTTCCGCTATTATACGTCCATTATCCAACTCAGTTTTTAATTCATTGTATTCTTTCTCTGATACATATACTGTTAACTTAATATTCATAGAAGATAAACCAAATTGAATGAAATTCCAGCGTTTCTCTTTTAATTCAATTTCCAACGTATCACCTGTTACATCAGCAGAAAAATTGTATTTCGTTTTTTTCTTTGACTTTCCTGAAAACACTACTTTAGTATCCTCGTTTTTAGACGGTAAAATTTCAACAGATGCATTATCGGACACAATTTCAATATTATTGTACGAATGATCGTTCACGAGTATTTCCTCTGTTTTATGCACTAAAGTATCTTTTATATTTAACCCAATATTAATTGCTGCTCCCGCCAATAAAATAAACAATGATATGATAGCAATTTTCTTAAGATCCATCTTCTCAATCCCCCAGTTAATATGTTACTTGTTATAACCTTATTATATGGTAAGCAGAAATCATTCCAATGGTCTGAAGAAGTGAATTGATCTCAGCCCTGAGACGTATTAGGAAGATATGCATAGTTTGAGGAAGCTAGTTTGAAGATTAAAATTGTTTTTCTAATTCCTTCGTTTTTTCATTTAACAGTTCTGTGTATGTTGTAAGTTCATCTCTGTTATTGGTTTTAATATAAATTGGTTCACCAAAAATAATCGTTGCCTTTTTCATTTTTCTTAACTCTTTTAATGTACGTGGTCCCACATATAATGCAGGTACTATCGGAGCCCTAGCTAAACTGCTTATCGTCACAGCTCCTCTTTTTAAAGGTACCTCCTCAGCAGTACGTGTACCACTAGGAAATATACCAACTACTTCTCCAGCTTTTAATAGTTTTACAGGCTTCTTTATACTACTTGGAGAAGTGTTTTCCCTGTCCACTGGAAATGCATTAATTTTTTGAAGGAATGAACCAAGTATTTTATTTTGAAAGAGCTCTTTCTTTGCCATAAAATGAATTGGTCTTGGGACACTAATGCCCAGAATGACTATTTCTAACCATCCTCTATGCGTGCAAGTGACGATATAGCCTTCATTTTTCGGTAACAGATGCTTGTTTTGAACCTCTACTTTCCCAAACAAACGTACAACCATCTTTGCAATTGTCAAAGTAAATATATACATAATCCTCACCCTTACAATCTAGTTTTAGTACCTAGTACTAATTATAAAGATATTTTTTAAATAAACTAGACCTTAAGGTAAAATATAACTTGGTTTGGTATACCACTTCGGAACATCTAGCTTAAAATTGTCAAACTGTTCTAGTGTGAACCTGGTATACCCTTGAAACTTCTCTAACTGATTAATGGCAACCTCATGACCCCATACTTCTGCAAAGACAATATGCATGGCTGCATATAACTTATGTAATTCCCAAAAAGAGGAAGGTATTTCCTCTTGATTATGATACCCATCTACCACTCCACAAGCATAAGGTTTACTTAACTGAACATTAAAATATTCCATCTTGTAAAATTCATTAATAGGATCGGCATAACGTATTTTTTGCATATCAATTAAGCCTGTAAATCGATCTTCATCGATTAAGATATTTCCAGGATGAAAGTCATAATGCTGAACATTACTTGGACGATTTCTTAATAAATGCAGATTTTCTAGTATAAATGACAAGATACATTGATAAGATGGATTCCTCCTTACAATATCTTCAAAGAGCTGAGCGTGATTTTCTATCCTAGTATTCCATGTCTCTTCCCAACTCGGATAATCTAAAGGGGCTGGGATACTATGCATGTTTTTAAGTGTTCCCCCGACCTGTACACCAATTTCATACTGAGTAACCTCACTTTTATTTGGTAAGACAACTTCTCCATTTTCGCCATTAATATAGTCCAAAATCATATAAGATTTATCTTTATAAACTCCTACTTCATGAACAAATGGAATATGTGAATCGATTACATGAACAGCATTTATTAATTCCTTTTGCATTTCTAACTTTTTTAAATCTATATTTGGAGAAATACGAAGTAGATATATTTCATCTACACACCATTTCTCGTCTTCGGAAAAACCCTCGTCCATTTTTTTAAAAGAAGTACACTTTTCTAGTAACGGAATATCTTTTTTAAACATTATAACCCTCCTCCTTATTCCATTTTCTTAATTTTCCAACACTAATTAATACTACTAAATTTATACATCTATTTAAACACTAAAAAACCAATCTGCTCTTCTTTAAAAAAGAAAAACAAATTGGCTTCTGTAAGCATCTTAACTTTTATGCAGCTTTCAAATTCAATATCACATTTATAGCAAACATAACAACACTGAACACTACTAAAACCCCACCGATTGCTGTAAAGACAGTAGCGATTTCTGCTCCATTTAATATAAGGACTGTTAGTGCAATCATCATCAGTGGAAGTCCAATATTTCCACTCCAAAAGTGTAGCTTCGTATATAAATTGTTGCTTGTGGTTGGAAATAAGTGATAAACGAAGCCTGCAAGTGCAAAGGATGCCCATCCTAATAGATTAATGTGCACATGAACACCTTTTAAAGAATAATCATGTGCCATAGACATGTACAAACCTAAAATCACCCCAATAGCAAAATAGACAACAGAAATCTTAAGAAATGTAATACCCATTTTTTCGTTCTCCTTCCATAGTAAAAGAATAAAAAATAAGTGCTTATATATTCTATTTATAGAAGAAAGTGAGTATTCTTATCAAAAAAATAATGTTATGTACTATTTCCAAGTATCACCTAATTTATTTGAATAAAAACGGATTGCTTTTTTGTAAGATAAAATTTCTTCATCGCTCGTAGTATCAATCAAGTTAGTAAGTAGTAACTCCATAGCTTCACTATGTTCCTGTAGATTATATAGAGTCATCGAGTAAAATACTTGAATTGCCTTATTTTTTGGGAACAATTTAATAGCATTAAGAAACACCCTCTTTGATTTCTCGTATTCTCCTAATGTTCTATACGTACTTCCCAATCCTAGTAATGCTCCCTCCAACTCTCTAGTGGGAATTCCTAATTCAATCGCACTCTCGTAATATGGTGCAGCTTTTGCTTCTTCTCCTAACACATCGAAGCTCCATGCACATTGATACTGGAGGATTGCTTCCGTAGGAAATTCTTCTGCTAACTTGATGAATAATTGATTTGATTCCTTTTTCTTTCCATCTTCTCTTAATTTTAGAGCTTGCTCCAATTCTTCATTCACCACTAACTCCTCCTGCGTGATATGGATGGGATTCTTTTTTAAAATAAGTTAATTCGTGCTTAACTTGAAATCCCGAAGCTTTATATAAATGGACTGCTTTTTCATTTTCTGCTCTAACACATAAGGTTATATCCCTTATCAAGTCTTTAAAGAATAGATGATATAAAGCAGTACTTACTAGCTTTGTACCGACACCTTGTTTACGATATTCGGGACTAACCGAAATATATTCAATAGTACCTTCTCTATGTTCAGGATCAGCTTCGACATAGACATATCCCTTTATCTCTTTATCATTATCCTTGCAAATCCATAAATAGTTATAATCATTAATACGACTTAAAACTTCTCCCGCACTATAATAAGTACTGGGAAAAGATTGCTCATGAAGTTTTACAAAAGAATCATAATAGGATGAATCATAATAGAATATCTCTGGATATTCGGCAGGAGCTATGTTAGTCGCGTTAGCATTTAATATAAGATACTTTCCGTTTTCTATGCCATTCATGTCCAATACGAATTGTTTTGCTAAAGTATTTTCCTTATTTATAAAAAACGAATAATTTTGTACATTCTTTTGATTTAATAAAGTAAGAGCACTCCATAATTGATTAGCTATAGTTTCGAACATCTGTTCAAATTTAACAAAAGGGCCCCATACTTCAGCAAATTTATTGTCTTTATCTATATCAAAGCCTAATGCTCCTATTATTTCATTATCTAAATGTGCAATTAGGAATGAGCTTGATAGATCAAAATCAGAGAAATCGTGGACAAGTGTGTGATATATTTCATTTTCATCATCACCGCAATAACCAATGTGATGCTTAGAATCACTATTCAAATTCGCTAACAATTGTGCAAGTTTTTTTATATCTTTTGGATTTGTTTTAGATATATTCCACATAAGATCCTCTTCTTTATAAATATATTTGAATTATCTGAAATTATTTTATTAACTATAGAATAACAGAAATGACTAAAAATTTTCAGTATTTATTTTCTATATAGTAGTCGTATAGCTCGTTCGCTCTGAATATGATTCTAAGACATCACATTACGGAGGGCTATTTAATGAATTCTTTAATTACCTATTTCCTATTAGGTGTTTCTTTAGCGGCACCAATCGGCCCTGTTAAGGCAACATTATTAAATACTGGTATTAAAAATGGATTTTATCATGCTTGGTTTTTTGGGTTAGGTGCAATAGTAACAGATATCCTTTATATGCTAATGGTATATTTTGGAGTAGCTCAATTTATTGACTCTCCATATTTGAAGACATTTCTTTGGTCTTTCGGCTTTTTCGTTTTAATATATACTGGTATTGAAAATATAATGACACTCCATACTATTTCTACGGATCCAAAATTTCGTAAAGTAGTCCGATTAAGACACTCTATTTTAGCAGGCTTTTTGATGGCTTTAATGAACCCTTTAACTATCCTCTTTTGGTTGGGCATTTATGGTTCAATACTTATTGGACAAGATGGAAATTTAAGTGGATATCAAGTAATCCTCTACAGTTTAACAATATTAATCGGAATTGCTTTAGTAGACATAATAATGTCCTTCTTATCGAGTAGCACACGAAAGATTTTATCAACTCCATTATTAAAAACGATTTCACTAGTTTCTTCATTATCAATGATCGGTTTTGGAATTTATTTTGGTATCCAAGCTTATCATTCCCTCTTAAATTTAATTAAATAAATACAACTTATTCCAGAGTTTTTAAAATATATTGTTAAGGATAATACGTTTATACATGGGAATCATACTTGTAACTATATGAAGTTGAGGTGTGATAATGGATAACGTAAACAAAGGGGATGAACAGGTTAGTATATGGTGTATAGTAAGCTTGGCTTCAATCCCACTTGTCATGACATTGGGTAACTCCATGCTTATCCCCGTATTGCCTATTTTAGAGAAAAAGGTAGGAATTACATCTTTTCAATCAAGCATGATCATAACAAGTTATTCAATTGCAGCTATATTACTTATTCCTGTAGCCGGTTATTTATCAGACCGATTGGGTAGGAAAAAAGTGATCTTACCTAGTCTGATTCTTGCACTTATTGGTGGTTTGATTGCAGGATATGCCTCGTGGAAAATGGAGAATCCTTTTACATGGATTATTATAGGCAGAATACTTCAAGGAATTGGCGCATCTGGGGCTATGCCAATCGTGTTACCACTAGTCGGAGATTTATATAAAGATGATGATGAAAAAACAAGCTCTTGTTTAGGTATTGTAGAAACTTCGAACACCTTCGGCAAAGTTTTAAGTCCTATATTAGGGTCAGTTTTTGCAGCAATTCTTTGGTTTTTACCGTTCTTTTCTATCTCTATTTTCAGTTTAATCTCCATCATTCTTATATTTTTCTTTGTCAAAGTTCCCAAAGATGATGACGATGAACCAATCAAATTTAAAATATTTATTAGTAATATTAAGAAAACATTTAAGAAAGAAGGTAAGTGGTTAATTTCCGTTTTTCTAAACGGAGTTTTCGCCATGCTTATTTTGTTTAGTGTACTTTTCTTTTTATCTGAGAACCTTGAAATAACACATGACATAAAAGGAATTAAGAAGGGCTTTGTTTTAGCAATTCCGTTGTTGTTACTTTGTATATCTTCTTACATTACTGGAAGAAACATTAAAGGAAATATTAAGACCATTAAAAGAATGATGGTTCTTAGTTTGATTTTAGCTTCGATAAGTATCGTTTTCGTAGGATTTACAAAAGACAAACTTATACTTTTACTAGTTGTGACGAGCATAGTAGGAATTGCAATCGGTGCACTCTTGCCTGTACTTGATGCAATAATTACGGAGAATATTAAAAAGGAAGAACGTGGTACTATTTCTTCTTTTTACAGCTCTGCTAGATTTATTGGAGTAGCAGCTGGTCCGCCAATCATGTCACTCGTAATGAAAAACTACCTCAATATAAGTTATATTATTGGAGGCATCATTGGTCTTATTCTTTTATTTTTAGTGTTTAAATCCGTTAAAGTTGATGAGTTTGAAAGCAAATCAGAGTCAAAATAATAGAAGGATCGAACAGCATATAACGCTGAATCGATCCTTTTTATATTATTCGGACTTTAAACTAAAAATGATAAGGAAAATTCCTGCAAAGAGACAAATAATTCGTGTAAGAGATATTTTTTCAGCTAATCCAGATAGACCGATTGCTGTTGTAACAATTAAAACAGTTGGTCCAACTAAAGCAAGTAATGTATTAATATAAAATGCTTTTTCTAAATCATTAAATTTTAACATAAATAAAGCAGCAGTTACCTCTATACTTCCTGAAATCAATCTTAGTAAAATGATAAAAAATAGTGCCTTTTCTATTAAAATGAATACCCGCTCCCCAAACTATTTATAACTAACTACCATATAATACGTGTTAAGCAAAGCGGATATGCAAATTAAAAAGACCTGACAAAAATACATCAGGTCTTAATTGATAGATTATGAGATAAAAACTTGTTTTTTGGAAGCCTGTATTAGTTCGAGTACTTTCTCCTTGTTATTCAAGTGTAACGCTTCTACAATAGCACTTCCTACAATTACCCCATCCGTAATCGCGCCCATAGATTTTACTTGATCCGGGGTGGAAATACCGAACCCAGCTAGCACTGGAATAGAGCTTAATTCTTTTAATCTTTTAAAGTGTTGCTCTAGCTGTACATCAAAACCATTTCGAACACCAGTAATACCATTTACGGTAACGGCATAAATAAATCCTTCGCCTAATGATGTAATTTTTGCAATACGTTCAGGTGGACTTGTCAAAGAAACTAAGGGAACTAGAGCAATATCCGTATCTTGAAGAGCAACTTTTAGTTGTTCACTTTCCTCAACAGGAACATCCGGAACAATCAACCCAGCAATACCAATTCGTTGACAGTCATTCGAAAATGATTCTAAGCCATAACTTAAAATAGGATTGAAATAAGTCATTAAAATAAGAGGAATTTGAACCTTTTCATGAAAGGAATCTAATTCTTTAACAATTGCTCGCAAATTTGTACCATGCATAAGTGCTCGTTCACCAGCTCTTTGGATAGTAGGCCCATCTGCTACAGGATCTGAAAAAGGAATTCCTACTTCTATAGCCGTTGCTCCTGCCTCTTGAAGAAATAGAATTTGCTCTTGTAACAATTCAAGTCCTCCGTCTCCAGCCATAATATAAGGAATAAAAGCTTTCTCTCCATTTTCAATCGCTGACTCTATAGCAGCTGTTAATTTTAACTTAGTCATGATTCTGTCCCCCTAACGCATCTCGTACTGTTTGAACATCTTTATCGCCACGTCCAGATAAACATATAACTAAAATTTGATCCGTTTTCATTTCTTTCGCTAATCCAACAGCAAAATGAACAGCATGAGAACTCTCTAAAGCAGGAATTATACCTTCCTTTTTCGAAAGTAATTGTAGACCTTCGAGTGCCTCTGAATCTGTTACAGATGTATATTTCACACGACCTATATCATGTAAATAGCTATGTTCTGGTCCAACGGCTGGATAATCTAAACCTGCTGAAATAGAATGTGCTTCTTGGATAAAGCCATTTTCATCCTGTAAAATATACATGTATGCTCCATGTAATACACCTTCTTTTGCCTCAGCAGTTGCGGAAGCGTGTAATCCTGTTGCGATACCACTTCCTCCCGCCTCAATACCATATAAGGATACTGCTTCATCTTCAACAAAAGGATGGAACATACCGATTGCATTACTTCCTCCGCCTACACATGCTACTACAGCATCTGGTAATCTTCCTTCCTTTTCGAGAATTTGTTTTCGTGTTTCAACACCTATCACACGTTGAAAATCTCGAACAATTCTAGGAAATGGATGTGGACCTAAAGCAGAACCTAAAATATAATGAGTATCCTCTACATTGGACACCCAGTACCGAAGGGCTTCATTGACAGCATCTTTAAGAGTTCCTGAACCTTGTTCAACTGATACAACCTTCGCTCCGAGCAACTCCATACGAAATACGTTTAATTCTTGTCTACGAACATCTTCTTTTCCCATAAAAACAACGCATTCCATGTCGAATAATGCACAAACAGTTGCAGTTGCAACACCATGCTGACCTGCCCCTGTTTCCGCAACGATTTTATTTTTCCCCATACGTTTTGCGAGTAAAGCCTGACCAATAGTGTTATTGATCTTATGAGCTCCCGTATGATTTAAATCTTCTCGTTTCAAGTATATTTTCGCCCCACCAATTTCTTGTGTAAGCCGTTCTGCAAAATAAAGAGGTGTTTCACGTCCGCTATATTCCTTCAAATAATAATTCATTTCTTCCATAAAAGACGGATCTATTATTGCCTCTTCATATGCTTGTTCTAATTCAATCAATGCAGTCATTAATGTTTCTGGAACGTACTGTCCGCCAAAACGACCGTATCTACCTGCTTTAACATCCTCTGTCGCTTTTACCATTTGCTCATCACTCCTCATCTTTAACTGCACGAATAAATTCTCGAATCAACTTACTATCTTTTTTGCCATTAATTTCTACCCCACTCGAAACATCCACCATATAAGGTTTGACACGATTTATTGCTTCCTTAACATTTGTTGGATTTAACCCGCCAGCTAAAATTACCTTCTCTTGCTCAAAATCATGCCCTTTCATTAATTGCCAATCAAACGTAATGCCACTTCCAGCTCGTGGTGCATCAAACAGGAAATACTGCGTGTTATACTGTTTGGCGCGCTCAACATCTTCCTCCTTACGAACAGATAAAGCTTTTATAGAGGGATAATTATGTGCTTGGATGAATTCAGGCGTTTCAATACCATGATACTGAACATAATCTAATGGAACTTCCCGTACTGCATTTTCTAATTCTTGCGTAGTTGGGTTTACAAAAACTCCCACTTTTAAAACACCCTCGGGAACCTCTTTTGCTAGTTCTTTTGCTAGTTCAATCGTAATTTCTCGCTTACTTGGTGCAAATACAAAGCCAACAGCGTCAGCACCTGCTTCAATTGCAGCTTTAACATCCTCTGATTTCATCAATCCACAAATCTTTACTTTTGTCATTTGGCAATTACACCTCGCTTCACTTGTAAAGAAAGTATTGCAGTGCCGATATCTCCACTTCGCATAAGGGATTCACCAACAAGGACACCACTTGCCCCGAATCCTGCAACTTTAGTAGCATCATCCCTAGTCCAGATACCACTTTCACTGATTAAAACTCTTTCCTCATGGAAAGGGAAGATAGATGCAATTTCTTCTGTACGAGCTAAATCTACTTCAAATGTACGCAAGTCTCGGTTATTTACTCCGATTAGCTTAGCATCAAGTTGTAAGGCACGTTTTAATTCTTCTGCATCATGTACTTCGACTAATACTTCTAGCCCTTGATTTGTAGCATACTCATAAAGTTTAGTTAACTCTTCTTGATTTAACGCCGCAACAATAAGTAAAACAACAGATGCACCGGCATTTTTAGCGTAATCAATTTGTATCGGATGAATAACGAAATCTTTACACAATATTGGAATTGGTACAGTAAGAGCTACTTCCTCTAAATCAGCAAAAGTTCCTTGGAAAAAGGGAGTATCAGTTAATACTGATATACAAGCAGCTCCGGCTTGATAATAATTTGCAGCTTGTTCGGTCGGATTTACACCTTCCGCAATCAATCCCTTTGACGGAGATGCACGTTTTATTTCAGAAATAACTTGTAAATGGTCACTCTTATACATGGAGTCAAATAGAGAAGGTCTTGTGATAAGCATATTTTTGTTTTGCAAATTGCATTTCAACATTTCTTCAATTTGAGTAATTTTCTTTTGAAGGATCTTATCTAAAATCGTTGTCATGACAAAACCTCCTGCATAATAGATTTTTCATTGAAAGCAATTACAGCTTCTAGTTTTTCTAATGCTTTTCCAGATAGAATGGTATCAGTTGCTATTTTAACTCCTTCTTGGATTGAGCTTGCAATGCCGCTCGCAAAAAGACCTATCCCACTATTGAATAGTACTGTATCAAAATAAGGACTTCTTTCTCCTTGAAGTACTCGGCGCATAATTTTTGCATTTGCTACTCCGTCTCCTCCGCGTATTGCTGTAACAGGGGCCGGAGATAATCCGACTTCATCTGGTGTAATGGTAAAAGGGATAAGATCCCCTTTATCAAGGAGAACCAATTCGTTTTTCCCCGCAAGAGATGCTTCATCCATTCCTCCTGCGCCACATACGACAATAGCTCTTTCTCTTCCAAGAATTCGTAATACTTCCGCATATTCCATAGTGAAATCTGCTCTATTTATTCCCGTGTATTGTGTTTTAAGTGCTACAGGATTAGTTAAAGGTCCAACTAAATTGAATATAGTAGGTTTCCCTATCTGCTTGCGAGCCACACTAATTCTTTTTAACTTTGGATGAACATTTGGTGCATATAAGAAAGTAAGTCCTTCTTGTTTAAGCAACTCGATAGAAGCTTCTGGTCCAATGGAAGGTTGTATTCCTAATGCTTCCAATACATCTGAGCTTCCTGCTGCGCTTGAAATTTTACGATTCCCATGTTTGGCAATAGTAGCTCCGGCACTTGCAAGTACAAATGCGGATGTTGTACTAATATTAAAGCTATTTAATCCGTCCCCTCCAGTGCCACAGTTATCCATATAATCGCCTGCTGGTTCATTGAGTTTGATTGCAAAAGATTTCATCACTGTTGCTAGAGCAGCAACTTCAATAGCAGTTTCTCCTTTTTTCGAAAGACCAATTAAAAAGTTAACGATTTCTTCCAAATCTGTGTCTTCTTGAAACATCATACGAGATGCCTCTACCATTTCGTCATACAATAAATGCTCGCGCTTCTCTACTTTTTCAATAAAATCTCTCATCTCAATCTCTCCTCTACTCATCTCAACTAATATCAATTATCGGGCTTGATAACTTCCTCTATAGAAAACTTTGACATCCGCTGGAGGCTTTGATTTCTAAAAGAAATCAAAAAAAGTCCTCTTCAAAGGAATTCAAAGAATCCCTTTGAAGAGGACGGTATTGACCGCGTTGCCACCTCTTGTTGGAGTGTCGCCACTCCCACTTCATATCCTGTAACGTAGGAAATACGTCTACCTCTAAAACGAATACTCGCTTTCAAGATAGCTCTCATAAGTCCATTCACACTAGCTACAAATCAGTTCTCACCAACCACTGACTCTCTTCATTGCAAACTAATGCTACTCTTCTTATTCAAACAATTTCTCAGCTATGCTCATCTAATCTCGACTCGTCTGTTCAATGGGCGAAACCGCTCCCGGCTCCTTCTACCCGTATCCGAACATAAAAGTTACTACTATGATAGTAGGAATACTTCCAATTGTCAAATAATATTTTGGTTAAAAAAATTATTATCTGCATGAATACAAGTATTCCCCTTGAATAAACGCTATAATTTTTTTTTAAAAATCAGATACTAGTAGTTGACCCAATATCTGATTTTAGGATAAAAAATAATAACTTAGCATTTTATTGGCTTGAGGGGCGTCCGCTCACCCCTACGGGAAAAGCGAGACAGCTGAGAACATGCAGGCCACTGAAAAACACATCAAGGTATCCCTTAGCAAGTATGGGTCCCGTTGATTTCCGTTCGTGGCGGACGCTTTCCGCCGGCATGGCTTCAGCCGCTTCCCTCGCTACGCTCAGTCCAGGGTCTTCAGCTCATGCACCTGCCGCTTCGCTTTCGGTGCAGAAAACATTTGCTATTCCGGCTGGAGTCGCCGCCTCAAACGGAAATCAACTAGTTTCTGCTTACAATTAAGCCTTTCTTCTATATAAAAAACATCGCTTTCCTGTATAGGGTACAACAAAAGCATAAAGATCCTTCATTGAGTGGTTCAACAAGAGTGGCGTAATCTGAACATAAAGAGCACTCTTTTATATTATTCATTTACTACCTAGTAACTGATTTAATTGCCGCCATAATATAAACTGAGTTAACTGTAATAGCAGTAATTTCTTCGCTTATTCCTTTTTCACCAATCGTCCATCTTTCATAGTAAGGAAAGACTTTTTCAAAATTGTCTTTGTATATTGAGCGAGGGCTTTTTAACTTACTAGATGGTTCCACTTCTGATTTATACACAGTCAGAAATTCTCCATTGGAGACCAGTTTGAAATTGAGTCCTCTTTTAGTTTTTAGTTCTATTGGATTTTCCGCACTTTCTGTAACTAGATTTATCCAAACTTCTTCTGCATTCATTAGTACTCCTCCTTTAATTTAAAATGCAAAATCTACTCTCGTTCTTTTAAATAAATTCGATAAAAAAAGAACGAATTCCTCTATTCGAAATCCGTTCGTAAAACATTATGCTAACTCCAAGCATACAACAGCCTCACAATGCCTCGACGCCATGAACAACATCCTTTAGGTCCAAGCGTCTCGGCCAAGTCAGCAGAAAGTGAGCGGTAGGCTTAGGAAAACCTGATTTATATTTAATAATAAATACGAATTTGTCCACAGTCAGAAAGTCAGATACTAGTAGTTAACCTAGTATCAGATTTCTTAGTTTCAATTTGTCGGTTTTAGTTGTATTAATATTTTGTGATTTCCTAAAATAATTTCTGTACCATCCATTTCGTTTTCAGTAAATGTTAAACTATTCATCAACAAGTTTTGATGCAACATATTCTTAAATTTTTGAATAACTTTTTGTAATTCTTCATCTGTTTTTACAATTATATCTACACGCATATCGATTGGTAGTTTTAATTGTTTTCTATATGATTGTATTGCTCGGATTAATTCACGTGCTATTCCTTCTTGAATCAATTCTTCGGTTAATAAAAGATCTAAAGTAACTGTATAATCTCCATTGGAAGCAGAAGCATAGCCTTCCTTCGCTACTTTTTCAATCTGCACATCTTCTACTAATACTTGTAATTCTTCAGTGTTTCTCATATTTAAATAACCAATTTGTATAAATTTTTTCACTTGTTCTTCGTCTAAGTTTTGTAGAAAAGTATTAATTGCATTCGACTGCTTTCCAAACTTTGCACCAGATTTTTTGAAATCGAGCTTTAATTTAGTAGTCAAAAACTGATCATCATTTTCTATCTCTCGGAATAGTTTTACATTTAACTCTTCTTTAATGATATCTTCGTATAGAGCCCAGTTAACTTCTTGAGACGAACTCATTACTGATAGACTAGATAATGGTTGTTTTACTTTCAATGAAGTTGTATTCCTTATGCTTCTTCCTAACTCTACTACTTGAAGAACTGCTTCCATTTCATTTTCAAGCTTTTTATTGATTAAGTGTTCTTCTGCTTCAGGGAAATCCGACAAATGTACACTTTTACTTGTTAAGTCCATAAATACATCTTCTGCAATAAAAGGGGTTAGTGGTGCTAGTAATTGGCTAGTTTTTACTAAAACTTCATAAAGCGTTTGATATGCAGCAGCTTTTTCAGGATTCATGCCTTTTGACCAAAAGCGTTCTCTTGATCTTCTTACATACCAATTGCTTAGTTCTTCTAATAACTTTGCAATTTCTCTTGCTGCATTTGTAAAATGATAAGCTTCAAAGTTCATTCCAACTGTTTTAATAGTGCTGTTCAAACGCGATAATATCCAATCATCCAGTTTATTTTTCTTTACTTCATACACATCTGTTGGATTATACTCATCCAATATAGAATACAAACTATAAAAACTATGCACGTTGTCGAGTGTATCGACTAATTTCGATTTAGCCTCTTGTACGATACGTTCCGAAAAACGTTTAGTATTCCATGGTGCACTATCAATTAATAGTGCCCATCTTAATGCATCAGATCCGTATTTTTGAATTAACTCTACTGGATCTAGCGCATTTCCTTTACTTTTAGACATTTTTTGTCCATTTTCATCTAAGATATGACCTGTAGAAATTACACGTTTATAAGGAGCTTTACCCGTAAATAAAGTAGACACGGCTAGTAAGCTGTAAAACCATCCACGAGTTTGATCGATTCCTTCAATGACTACATCCGCAGGAAATTGTTTTTCAAACAACTTTTCATTTTCAAAGGGATGGTGGTATTGCGCATATGGCATTGAACCACTATCAAACCAAACATCAATCACTTCAGGTGTTCTGATCATCGTGCCGTTACAACAAGCACAATGCAACTTAATGCTATCTACATATGGTTTATGCAATTCAATATCATTAAAAGGCTGAATTGTGTGAAGTTTTAAATCTTCTATACTTTTTGGTGCAAATTCATACTTACATTCCTGGCATTCCCAAATATTGAGCGGCGAACCCCAATAGCGTTTCCGACTGATGTTCCAGTCTACCATCTGCTCTAAAAAATTTCCGAACCGTCCATGTTTAATATGCTCTGGGTGCCAAATGACACCTTCATTATTTCGTATAAATTGATCTTTAAGAGCAGTTGTTTTGATAAACCAGCTTTCACTTGCATAATACAAAAGAGGTGAATCACAGCGCCAGCAATGCGGATAACTATGTTCGTACTTTTCTTTATGGAAAAGTAATTCTCTTTCCGCAAGATTACGAACAATATCCACATCACTATCTTTTACAAATCGTCCTTCAAAGCCCTTTACATCTGAAGTATACCTTCCTTTTTCATCTACAACATTGACGAAGGATAATTCATTTTCCTTTACTACCTTATAATCCTCTTCTCCATATGCTGGTGCAATATGGACAATGCCTGTTCCACTTTCTGCTGATACATAATTAGCCAACACCACTTTATGTCCCTTTTCCACATCAACAAAATTAAATAGAGGTTTATAGGAAATATCTTTTAAATCTTTCCCTAAATGGATAGAAAGTATCTCATAATCTTTTTTTAAAACAGTTTTAGCTAAAGCTTCTGCAACAATAAAAATGTTTTGCCCTTGTTTTGCCCGAACATATGTTAGCGAAGGGTTAACTGCCAAGGCAACATTTGCTGGTAATGTCCAGGGAGTTGTTGTCCATCCAAGAAAATATTCATTGTCTCGGTCCGTAATTTTAAATTTTGCTGTAGCAGATAAATCCTTCACAGTCTTATAACCTTGTGATACCTCATGGGAGCTAAGAGAAGTTTGACAACTTGGACAATAGGGAGAAACCCTATGACCTTTCTGTAGTAATCCTTTTTCATGAATTGTACCAAGTATATTCCATTCACTTTCAATATAAGCGTTACTTAATGTTAAATATGGGTCATCCATATCCACCCAATAACCAAGCTGTTCCGTAAACTCGCGCCATTGCTTTTCATAAATAAAGACACTTTCTTTACACTTTTCAATAAAAGCTTCCACACCATAATTTTCAATTTCGCTTTTCCCTGAAATGCCTAATTGCTTTTCAACTCCTAGCTCAACTGGTAAACCGTGAGTATCCCAACCAGCCTTACGTATTACTTGATGTCCAGTCATTGTTTTATACCTCGCAACGACATCTTTAATTGTCCGTCCTAATGCATGCCCTACATGAGGCAAACCATTTGCGGTAGGTGGTCCTTCATAGAAGACAAAAGATGGGCTATCTTCTCTTATCTCAATGGATTTTTTAAAGGTTTCACCATTCAACCATTGTGCTCGAATCCGTTCTTCTCTTTGTTGTACAGATTCTTTTTCGTTCGATTTAACCATTTGATATCACTCCTATTTTTATTAATAAAACATACAAAAAACCCGTCCCTGTATAAAGGGACGGGTTTAACCGTGATACCACCCTAATTCTATTGGAACTTTCGTTACACAATAGCACTTAGCCACGTACAATCATACGTGTTCCTTTTAACGGAAGACACCCGGTCTCACTTACTAAATTTCAGCTCGACTTCTCAGAGAGGATTTTCATATATGAACTGAACACCGACTTTCAGCGTATGCCGGCTCTCTTTGGAACAGTTTCAACAACTACTTTTTCTCTTCAACGAATTTGTATGGTTTTATTATGGATAAATTTAACATACTCCGAATTGTTCTGTCAATTTTAATATTTTGAAAAAAATCAAAAATCCATACATCATTTTCATATTCACTTTCTCACAAGTATATGTAAAAGTAATCCATCTGTGCGATAACTCATAGATGGATTACTTTTTTTATGTCTTACTAATTAAAAGTTTTGATACTCTCAAATATAAGAGTTTTCTATAGATGTTGGTCTTGGAGTCTCTTCTTCAGTCATTTGTTTTGTATTAGTTATAAAGCTCAAAGCCAAGACAATTATACTAGAAAGGGTTAAAAATACAATCTTCTTTTTCATCTTATAAATCCTCCCATTTATTAATAAATTTTTCTTTAAATAGAATCTGATTTGATTTTTGATAATATAAACCTGCTGCTTTAAATTTATTTTGTTTAAAATAGTGATTTGCTAATAAGATAGAATACT
Source organism: Psychrobacillus mangrovi (assembly GCF_037104765.1). Taxonomy (NCBI): domain Bacteria; kingdom Bacillati; phylum Bacillota; class Bacilli; order Caryophanales; family Bacillaceae; genus Psychrobacillus; species Psychrobacillus mangrovi. The sequence goes on from NZ_JBAWSY010000001.1 coordinate 142,583, forward strand.
TTTGAACATGCCTATCATCTTGAATATTTTCGAAATGATTGATAGATTCCTTTAAGACCATATCAAGTTCGTCGGATTTACTATGAAATGTTCTATAGATTTCAAAATGAAAATAATAAGAAATATTTTCATTTCGATAATTTTTTCCTACCTTTATCTCTTCTAAGCCTTTATTACACCATCTAAGAACTTGTACATGATCTGCTTGCTTAGAATACTCTTTTACAATGGAAAGAATAGTTATTAAGTACCTTTCTGTACTACAAATCTTCTTCTTGGTTCTCAAACTAAGCTCATAGTATTCAATTGCTTTTTCATGACTCCCCTGGATTGCATATAATGAACCTAGATTCTGATAAATCACCCCCTCATAATGAATCAGTTTATAATCTATTGCTAGTTTTCTGGCAAAATTATAATTTTTTTCTGCTTCTTCATATTTCCTCATTCTTTTATGTGCAATTCCTATAACGATGTAATTATCAATTGCTCTTTCGAACAAGAGATTGTCCTTATAATAAACTAAGGATTTTGAAGCATAGTTTATTGCATTAAAAAATTCATTGCATTTAAAATACGTTAGACTTAGTACATTATAGAAATCTGCGATCTCCCATTCTTCATTTGATACATTATTTACGAATTTTAATGATTTCTCCAATTGATTTAACGTCTTTTGATAATTTCCATCCAAATAATAATACAGTCCTAGATTCAGATTAATAACAAACTTTTGTTTATCGTCTATATCATCTTTTATTTTCACAATTACATCATAAGTGTATTGAAGATTTTCTTCCTCTTCGTTTAGTATTAACAGGAGACGAAACATAAAAAGATGGTAGCTATAGAAATTATTTAGTTGTAAGAAGAAATGCTTTCTTTTCGCGAACTCTTTCAAAGATGTTCTTATTAAATCTTTGTCCCTGCTTAAGATTCCGGTTTTATACAATTCATATAACCATGCTATGTTTTTATTTTCCACTTCGCTTGATACTTGATCTATCTCTATTTTTAGTCTTTTTAGTAAAAACCTTATAACTTCATCACTTGGAACTGTTGCATTATTTTCTATTTTGCTTAAATAGGATGTAGAGCAGATTCCCTTGGCCAATGTGCTTTGTTTCATACTTTGGTTTAATCTTTCTGATTTTATTATATGACCTATACTACTCATTTTCTTCACCCCTTATGAATTAGTTATGTACTAATTCTATAAAAAAATCGAAATATCCTTTCTCAATCGTTCGACCTAATCCGACTACATTTCTGTCGAAAAAGGAATAATAGATTCGAAAAAAGATAAAAATAAGTACAAAATATATCCGATTTTTATTATTAAATAGTAAAATTTCATTCCAGTAAGAAACTTGCCGAAGTTTTGTCCAAATAATCATTAGTAGTCATATCATATTTCCCAACTTTTAACTATTCTAAAAATGCCAAATATTTAGTATTATTTAATAAACATCTATTATTTTATATATCACCTAGAGAAACAAGATAGTAGTAATTTTAATTTCTTGGACAAGTAACTTTAATTTAATTGCATTTAGATTGGATTATTCAACAGGTATATCAAAATATAAAGAATGGTGAAAAAAAGAGAAAGGGGGATACTCATGATTGGGGAGGGAAACATCGTACAATTAATTGGCAACTTCGGATTTCCCATTGTAGTCACTATTTATTTATTACACCGATTTGAAAATAAAATAGAGTCTCTTGAAAATACCATTCACAATATAGCAAATGTCGTTAACAATAGTATTGAAAAAAGAAAGTGATGGTGTAACCTAGACGAATACTGATATCCTGTTGATTATATAAATTGTTTCAAGTCCACACTACATTTTTCATACGAGTTAAGCTTATTTTCACTCTGAACTAACGATACTCTATTATGAAGATCGACAGTGGTGAAAAGTAATCCATCACGAGTGCTAACTCAAACATGGATTACTTTTTTCATGTCAAAAATGGATATAGATTTTAGTCTACTCCGACTATTAAACTTCTTCTTTCTAAAAAAAAGTTATCCCTCCACTTTCCTTTCATTTTACCAATCCCTTCACGATAGCCAATAATTCAAAATTCATTTTTTTCATGTAGGTGAATGATTGCTTTATTTTTAGGGAAGATTACAGCCTATTTTAATAGTTGCAATTTGCAAGTAATTGTTTTATAAATGAATAAAGGGGTGAAATACATGGAAAATAAACGAGAACTCTTTCAAGTTCTTACCCGACGGTTTGGACTCTTAAACAAAAATTGTTGTTCAATTGGTACAGTCGAAATTTCAACCATTCAAAGTCATATTCTTTATGAAATCGACAAACAACATGAACCTTCCATGCAACAAATAGCAGATACATTAGCTATGGACATCACTACTTTCAGCAGGCAAATACAAACTCTTGCGAAGATGGAGTTAGTAAAAAAAACACCATCCACTCAAGATAAACGAGTATACATTTTAAGCTTAACTGTACAAGGAAAATTCGTTGCGACCTCGATCGACGAATCAATGAACAATTACTTGAATGAAGTATTCTCTCATATGAATGAATTCGAACGAGAAACAGTTATTCGCTCTTTAGAATTATTGAATAAGGCTATGTCTAAATCTAATGTTTGCTGCTCCACTATGTGTTAGGTATATGGTGTTAATTACTATTACTTGTAAAACACAAATATTAAGGAGGTTATTATTATTAAAAGCATTGCATTGAAAAACATTTCAACTTGTTGCGGTGCAAAACCTCAAACTGAACAAGCAGAACCAACGAATTTGCTTGGTAGTTTACCGATTGCGATAATTGGGGCTGGCCCTGTTGGATTAGCAGCAGACATGGTAGGGTCGTGTTGTACTACCTACTAAAGGAGGAATGATAAGTGACTGTTAATAATGGCGGGAAGTTATCTAAAGAATATTTTGTTTCATATATACAACTTGTAATGAATGCCCGAACTTGTTCAGTAGAAGAAGCTTGTAGATTTGTACTCGAGCAGTTCTTTAAAGGAAATAAACATACTTTTGGAGATTACAGCTACGGCAACTTTCTTTCAGCTTGCAAAGAAATTGCATGTTTCCAAAGGTGAAAAAGTAAATGGAGGAATTAAATTGTCTGAAGCAATTTTGGCATCATTGATCTTTCTACTGACACTAGTATTAGTTATCTGGCAACCTAAGAACTTATCTATCGGATTTTCTGCCTGTGGTGGAGCTTTGTTAGCATTATTAGTTGGAGTTGTTGGATTACAGGATGTATTAGATGTAATAGGAATCACATGGAATGCAACTTTATCATTTGTTGCAATAATACTCATCTCGTTAATATTGGATGAGATTGGATTATTTGAATGGGCAGCCCTTCATATGGCGAAAGCAGCTAAAAGCAATGGCTTGAAAATGTTTGTTTATGTAAGTATTTTAGGTGCAATTGTCGCAGCTTTTTTTGCTAACGACGGAGCAGCATTAATATTGACACCAATTGTTTTAGCAATGGTACGAAATTTAAAATTTAAAGAAAGTATGATTTTTCCATTTATTATGGCTAGTGGTTTTATTGCCGATACAACTTCACTTCCCTTTATCGTAAGTAACCTAGTGAATATCGTGTCCGCAGATTTCTTTCAAATAGGATTTGTAGAATATGCTTTACGTATGATTTTACCGAACTTATTCTCACTAACAGCTACTATTGTCATTTTGTTAATTTACTTTAGAAAAAATATTCCGAGAACTTATGACTTGTCTAAACTAAGAGTCCCATCGGAAGCTATTCGTGATTTCAAGATGTTTCATCTTTCTTGGTATATATTAAGTTTGTTATTGATTGGTTACTTTTTAAGTGAATTCATTGAAGTTCCTGTTTCAATTATTGCAGGAATTATAGCTATTTTCTTTCTTTTGATGGCAAGAAGAAGCACAGCCGTTAATACAAGAGCTGTAATTAAAGGTGCACCTTGGAGTATTGTTTTTTTCTCAATTGGAATGTATGTTATCGTATATGGTTTAGGAAATGCTTGGCTAACACACTCACTATCTTATGTGATTCAATATGTAGCAGACCAAGGTTTATTTGTTGCTACTATGGGAATGGGCTTTATTGCCGCGTTCATGTCCTCCATTATGAACAATATGCCTACAGTGATGATTGATGCTTTAGCTATAGCTGAAACGAACACTAATGGAACCATCCGAGAAGCGCTTATTTACGCAAATGTAATAGGATCTGATTTAGGACCTAAAATAACACCTATTGGATCTCTTGCAACATTAGTGTGGCTCCATGTTTTATCGCAAAAAGGAGTTAAAATTTCATGGGGCACTTATTTTAAAACTGGGATTATATTAACGATTCCAATCTTATTTATCACATTGTTCGGTTTATATATCAACTTGATATTATTTTAGCTCTGTTAAATTATAGCTGCTGAAACGAATAACAAAAGCCAATTATATAACAAACAACCGTAAAAAATGACAAATCAATATTATAAAGGAGAATGAAATTATGTCTAAAAAAACGATATACTTTCTATGCACAGGTAATTCTTGTAGAAGCCAAATGGCTGAAGGGTGGGCAAAAAAGCACTTAGGTGATCAATGGAATGTATACAGTGCAGGTATTGAAGCACATGGATTAAACCCTAATGCAGTAAAAGTGATGACTGAAGCTGGAATAGATATTTCCAGTCAAACTTCTGATGTCATTGATCAAGAATTATTACTAAATGCAGATTTAGTAGTTACTTTATGTGGCGATGCAAGAGACAAATGTCCAATAACACCACCCCAAGTAAAAAGAGAGCATTGGGGCTTTGATGACCCTGCCAAGGCTACTGGAACAGAAGAAGAAAAGTGGGCGTTTTTTCAACGGGTAAGAGACGAAATTGGAGAAAAAATAGAACAATTCTCAAGAAATTAAAGAATAGCAAGGATCAAATTTTAATATTGATCTTTGCTATTCTTATTTTTGCTTAAGATTTAATTGAACTTCCAATGAGTCTATTAAGGTATGAAGCGGATTAATAACAGTAATAGAGGTCTCCCGCTCCACTTTAACTGAAGCACTAACCATAGATAATTGAGCAACTGAAATAATTTTATTTCCTTCATTCATCAGTTTATGGATACACGTATTTATTGCTTCGTTGTATTTCTCTTTTTGTCCTTGCATAAGTAATTCAAATGAATTTTCTATAACGATTACTTCCATTACTAAATTCTTTTGATGCTTATTTGTATAATTATATAATCTATCCAAGGTACCTTTGACTGTTGCAGGATTTGTAAATAGGATAACTTGTGGCTCATCAATTGAACAAATTACTTCAAAAAAAGGTTCATCTATTTTGATAATTGGGATTGGTAAAGAAAGGTCATCCTCATTTAGTAAGGCGATATAGTTAGTACAAGTTATAAGGATTGCATCTGCATTAATCTTGGCAATCCATTCTACTTGCTCTTTAACCTTTTGCTGAGCATCAGAATATTGGAAACTATTATCATGAGTAACTCTATTCATGAGACCAGGGTCTACAAAATGAATTAGTTCTATTTCATAAGATGCGAGAGCAGTTTCTATATATTCGATATTTGAATGATGTGCGTGCAAGCATGCTAATTTCATTTAAACTCCACCATACTGAGAGAATGTTTGAAATCGTTAATTTTAGTGAATACCTGATCTGGCTTAGTGATAAAATCATCTGTCTGATAATTCTCTAACCATTGCACCCCAATCGTAAAAATCCCAGCTTGAAGACCAGCTAAAATATCTGCCTCGCTATCCCCAATAAAAGCAGCTTCCTCTTTTTGTACGTTTAGAATAGTTAATGCCTTATTGACTCCCTCTGGATGAGGCTTCGGAAATTGTACATCATCTCCAGTTATAATTACATCAAACATTTCCTCCATTTGAAGTGCTTTTAAAGAAATATCCAAACTTCTCTTTGCTTTACCTGTAACTATACCAAGCTTTATTCCCAATTCTTTTATATGTATTAATAAATCGTCTATTTCTCTATTACTTTGCACAAAATTACTATGTTTTTCTAAATAGCTTTCATAAAATTTCTCAATTGCCTTTTCTATGTTACGGTTAATTAGGTTTTCTTTAATAATTCCAGTCTCAGAAGGACCAAACATTGCTTTAATTTCTTCTGAAGATAATTCTTTATTATCAAACTCTTTAAAAACACTTTGAAAAGAGTAGTAACAAATTGGCAATGTATTCGCTAGCGTTCCGTCAAAATCAAAAATAATGGCTTTCATTTCAACACTCCCAGTATGGTTTATATTATCTAATCATTAAATTCCATATACTTTTTTTCAAGTCTATAGTACTCAATTCTGTCTTGTAATGTACCAGTATGAAATTCGAATTTATGTCCATCTGGATCAGTAAAGTAAATAGACTTCTTGTCTCTCGCATCTCTTTCACGTCCTGGAAGGATATTAACACCTAACTCCTTTAATCTAACGTATGTATTCTCATAGTCCGCTTCCTCTATTGAAAAGGCAATATGAGTATAGGACTCATTAATTTCATTTCGAGGTATTTTCTGTTCTTCATTTAATGCAAGCCACATTCCACATAAATCAAAATAAGCGGTACTCTTTCCTTTTACCAATAGCCTTGCATCAAAGACATCTTGATAGAATTTGAGTGATTGTTCTAAATTGGATACAGAAAACAAAAAATGATTTAAGCCTTTAATCTTCATTTCTTCTCCTCGTTATTAATTTCTATAGGTCTATATATTGTGTATCCGGTATTTAACGAGTTCGTATTATTCTCATCTATTCTTCTAACTTCAATTAACTGGTTCTCATAAAAAGAAAGCCTATATATGTCTGGCATAGCTAGCTTCTCCCAGAAATGAAAGTCATATTTCTTATCAAAGTAGTTCATGATCAAAACCATGAGGTTACCATGTGTACCAATAACAACATTTTTCCCTTTGTATTCATCTAAAACTTGCATGGTTGCTTTAACCCCTCTTTGTTGAGCCTTTTTATTCGACTCACCTCCATCAAAAGTGAAGTCAGGGTTTGACCATACTTTTGTTATAGCTTTATTAAAATCTCCTACTGGAAGTAAAGACAGAGTTCGTTCCTTAAAATCCTCATTAATTACAATGTTAAGACCTATGTACCTGGCAATTCCATCAACTGTTTGAATCGCCCTTTTATATGGGCTAGAAATGACATAATCAATATTTTCTTGCATCAATTTTTCAGTTATTGAAAATGCGTCTTCTTTCCCACGATCTGATAGGGGTCTTTCAAGTTCATCTGGCGTGTATATAGAGTGGGCATGTCTAACAAAATATAAATTGGTTATCATTATTTTCACCTCAAATTTGTTCGTAAAGCAAAAATGCCTTTTACAAATGGTTCTTTTAGAGCTGTATACGTTGTTATATTCATATTTTCACTTTCGGCAAAAACTATTTTCAACTTTTTATATTCTTCTCTTACCTCTTTTTTTGTATTTAAATAATCTCTGAAAAAAATCAGGTTTTTCCATATCTCCTTGTCGTAGTCGACTAAATGGATATAATGAGTTTTTACTTTGTATGTATTATCTGTAAATTTAGCTAACACAATTTCTCCTGGCCTTTCCACTCGCAATCGATTAAAACCAATACTCTGTAAGGCTTTCATAAAGGTGTTATCTATATGCTTTATATCATTTAAACCTATTAATATATCGATGATGGGCTTTGCATCCATCTCTTTAATTGCTGTACTCCCTATATGTTCTATCTGTTTTGTTTGCAATTTTGTAACCGCCACAATCTCCTGTTTAACTCTATTAAATTCTATATTCCACTCACTAGTATATTTACATAGTTTTACTTCATCTTTAGATAAACCCAGTCTCATGAAAATTTGTCCTTTCCAAAAGAAATACCCCTCTTCTTATATTCTGCAAGAGGGGTGTATAATCCTTTAATTTAACTTATTTGTTCGTCTAAAAAAGTAACTAAATCTCTTTGATTTCCTGGTGCAACACCATGTGCAACTGGATAGCTTTTAAAGGTAACCTTTGCTCCCTTTTCTACGAAATAATCTCTACTAGCTGTTCCCCATTCATATGGCAGCATATTATCAAATTCACCATGTGATATAAATGCATTTAAATTATTCACTGATTGATGCTCATACTCTTCTTTTACAAATGCTGGAATATAGCCGCTTAGTGCAATAATTCCTTTTATTTTGTCACCCATAACCAATGCTAACGATTGAGTCAATATAGCACCTTGGCTAAAACCGAGAAGGAAAAGCTGATTAGTATCAATAGAATAATTATTACTTAATTCTTCTATTAATGACTGAAGATCCCCTACTACCTGATCAAAAACAGCACGATGAGGTTTCCCTAGACCCTCTATTGTAAAAAACGCATATCCAGGGGGTTGTGAAATCGGTCCACGAATACTAAAAATATGGCATTTCTCATTGAAGCTAGAAACAAGACCAACCAAATCGTTTTCATTGCTCCCCATTCCATGCATTAAAAATAATGCTGGATATTTTTTATTGTCTTCTAAATCTTGTGGAGCACTATGGATATAAGTAAAATTTGAATTCATTATTATTTTCCTTTCTTTTTAGGTATTGACAAAGTAGTCCACTTATCTTCTGGTGTAACTTGTTTGGCTAGATAAATTATCTGTCCAACGTGAATAGAAATATGTGTAATACTTCGTATGAATGCTTCCAAGACAGTATGTGATTTATTTCGAATATATATCGTTTGAAGTAAGTGTTTTTCTTCTATACTATCAATTGCTTTCAAAAATACTTCACAACCTATTTCCCACACTTTAAGTAATTCTTCCCGTGATTCTATTGTACTTTCGAATTCACCGTCCCTATCTCTGTCGATCTTTTCTCCATCAGTCGATAAAAAGTCTGTCCATCGAGAAATTAAGTTTCCGCTCATATGCTTCACTAGAACATCTACACTATTTGATTGTTCATTTGGCGACCAAAAAATTGCTTTTTCGTCCATTTGCATAATCGCTTTGTCTGTATCTCTTTTCAACTCCACAAATTTCAACCGTATATTCCGAACAAATTCAGCATGTATTATAGTTGAATCTGACAATAACATCATCTCCTTTTATACTATTTTCAATAACCAATAATGTTTTACCTTCCTTCTTTCCAAAGAAATCAAATCCCTTTGAGTGAAACGATATTATTGGTAACATTATACTAGAATATATAGAAAAGGAGATGTTAATATGATTTCAAAAGTAGAAATTGGCAAAACCACACTATTTGTGAATCCTGTTGGTCTAGGAACAAATGCAGTTGGTGGCCATAATTTGTTTCCTAATTTAAATGATGAAACCGGAAAAGATATTGTGCATACAGCACTTAACAATGGAATTGATTTTTTAGATACGGCTTATATTTACGGCATTGGTAGATCTGAAGAGTTAATTGGCGAAGTATTAAAAGAAACAAAGAAACGAAGTGAAATAATTCTAGCTACTAAAGGCGCTCATAAAATCACGGATGAAAAAGTAGTCATTGACAACTCCCCTGCTTATTTAAGAGAAACTGTGGAAAACAGTTTAAAACGACTTCAGACGGACTATATTGATTTATTCTACATCCATTTTCCCGATGATAACACACCAAAAGCTGAAGCAGTCGGTACACTTCATCGTTTAAAAGAAGAAGGAAAAATACGCGCAATTGGAGTATCTAACTTTACTTTAGATCAGTTAAAAGAAGGTAACCAAGATGGTTATATTGAAGTACTTCAATCTGGATATAACTTATTAAAACGTGATGCAGAAAAGGATTTACTACCTTATACAAAAGAACATGATATCTCCTTTATTCCTTATTTCCCACTTGCTTCGGGTCTATTAACAGGTAAGTATGATAAAAACAGTACTTTTGGAGAAGGTCTCTCAAAAAATCCTTTATTCCAAGGGGAAGCATATGTTAACAATTTGGAAAAGGTGGAGCAGCTTCGACATATTGCCAACGATAAAAATGTAGGCGTTTCTAACATTGTGCTTGCATGGTATTTAACGAGAGAGAGTATTGACACTATTATACCAGGTGCTAAAAAACCTGGACAAGTTCTAGATAATTTGAAAACTGTAGATGTTCAACTAACCAAACAAGAAATAGACAGAATCGACCAGATTTTTCAATAATATAAATAAAATAGGAGGCTGAACAAAAGAATACTTTTGTTCAGCCTCTTTTTCGTTATTCCCACTCGTAAGGTGTTTCTTGATAAACATAATAATTTAACCAATTATAAAATAATAGATGGGTATGAGATCGCCAAGAATTTAATGGTTGTCTAGAAGGATTATCATTTGGAAAGTAATTTTCCGGAACATCAATTTCAATTCCTTTGTTCACATCACGAGCATATTCTTCCGCTAAAGTCGTTGCATCATATTCCAAATGCCCAGTTATCATAATATGCTTTTCGTCTTCTGAAATTACAAGGAAAACGCCGGCTTCTTTTGAATTAGATAGCAGATTAAGTCTGGTATCATTTATAATTTCATCATATGAGACAGAAGTGTAACGAGAAACGGGTGCATAAAACTCATCATTAAATCCTCGCACTAAATTAACAGTTGGATCTGATAAACGGTGAGAAAAAACGCCAAAGCATTTCTTGGACAATTCAAATTTACCAATTCCATAATGATGATAAAGAGCAGCTTGTGCACCCCAACATATATGTAAGACAGAAGTAACGTTGGTTTTCGACCAATCCATTATTTCTGTCATTTCGCTCCAATAATTTACATCTTCAAATTTCAAATGTTCAATTGGTGCCCCAGTAATGATCATTCCGTCATACTTCCGGTGTTTAACCTCTTCAAAAGTTGTATAGAAAGTGTCTAGATGTGTTTTACTAACATTTTTGGACTCATATGTTGCAGTATTCATGAAGGTCACATTCACTTGTAAGGGTGTATTACCTAATAATCTAAGAAGTTGTAATTCTGTTTTTTCTTTTTCTGGCATCAAATTTAATATAATAATGTTGAGCGGACGAATATCCTGAGCAACTGCACGCTCCTCGTCCATAATAAATATTTTTTCTTTCTTCAGTAACTCTGCAGCAGGCAATTGTTTGGGAATTTTAATTGGCATACATTTCTCCTCTTTTCCGTAAAAATAAAAACCCTCTTTTCTAATAGATAAGAAAAGAGGGTAAGCAAATGCTCTCAGTTCTTATCTTTCAAGATTAAAAATCTTGTAGGAGTTAGCACCTTTCTAACAAATGTTAGAGGTTGCTGAAGCTTCACAGGGCCATTTCCCTCAGCTTCTCTTGATAAGAGTATATTATTTTTTATTCTAATACATTATTTTCATACTATCATTTTCTGAACATTTAAGCAATGACCTATTATATTTAAACACGATTGATTGCTTCTGCTTTTCTATTTAAACAAAGTGGACTTATAAGATAATGAAATCTATTATTCTTGTCTATCCAACCAGATTTCCATTAATTTTTCTAGTTTCAGTTCCTTCTCGTCAATTACTAATAATAATTTTTCATAATCATTCCAGTCATTTTGATCATCCTTCTCTTGTCTTAGTTTACTTATTTCGTTTTCCATTTCAAAAATTTGTTCTTCTATTGATAATATTTCTAGTTTTCCCTTACTTTTTTGGGTTTTTACTTTTTCTTTAATTTCAATTGATTTTGTTGTCTCATGCATTACTTGGAGCTCGTTCCACTTTCCTCGGGCCCATTCATAAGATCCTTCAAAAGTAGTCAAACGTCCAGAGTCCAGCCATGCAGTACGAGGAAATAATTTATTTAAAAAGTAACGATCATGAGAAACGGTTAAAATTGTACCCTGAAAGTCTTCTAGTGCATCTTCTAATACTTCTCTCGATTCTATGTCTAAATGGTTGGTTGGTTCATCTAATATTAACAAGTTGATATCTTGGTGCATTAATTGGGCAAGTCGAAGTCGCATACGCTCTCCACCACTTAAATCCCCCACCCGTTTAAAGACATCTGGACCATAGAACATAAACTGTGCTAAAATGTGCCGTGCTTCCCCTTCCGCAACGCTCACTTCACTTCTAAATACATCTATTAAACGTTCTTTTGGATTCAATATCTCAAAGTGTTGAGAAAGAAACCCAATCCGTACATTACTACCTAATCTAGCAGTACCTTCATCCGGATTAATTTCACCTCGCAATAACCTTAGAATTGTTGATTTTCCTGTTCCATTTCGTCCAACTATTGCAACTCTATCTTTCCAATAAACATTCAAATTCGTTTTTAAAAGTAGTATTTTTTCTCCGAATGACTTAGAAACGTCTTCCATAATGACAACTTCTTTACCACTTCTAGGTGCAGCATCGAATGATAAACTCATCTTCTTAGGGTCTATAATTGGTTTTCTCACTTTCTCCATTCTTTCTAATGCACGTTCCATGTTTCTAGCTTGTCGATGAAGCCCAGGATTTGGTGGAACAGCTTCATTTGCCCACTGTCTCAACCGCTTAATTGCTTCCCTCATTTTTTTTATCTTTTTTTGTTGTTCTTCATATTCCTGAAATTCCCTCATGAGTCGATCTTCCTTGTCAACTATATAAGAGGAATAGTTACCATGGTATAGAGTTAATTCTCCGTCCTCTAGATCAGCTACTTTTGTGATTACTTGATCTAAAAAGTATCTATCGTGCGAAATAATAACAACGGTTCCTGTGTAGTTAACTAAATATTGTTCTAGCCATTCAACAGCAAATAAGTCTAAATGGTTGGTTGGTTCATCTAATAACAATAAATCTGGTTGTGTTAACAATAATTTACCTAGCATTATTTTTGTTTGCTCTCCACCACTTAAGTTTGAAAAAGATTGGTGAACGAACGAGGATAATTGTAAACCTTGGATAACTCTTTCTATTTCTGAATCCAAAGAATATCCCCCAAGATTAGTGAAATCCTCTTGTACATTTCCATATTCTTGAAGCAATTTTTCCATATCAGTTTGATTATCCGTATAGGATAATTTTTCTTCTATTTGTTGCATTTTCGATTGTATTGCTTTTAGCTTTTCGAAAGCACTATTTAAAACATCCATACCTGTTACTTCTTCAGAAAAAGATGGTATCTGTGCTAAATGGCCAATTTTAGTTCCTTTTTTAAAGTTGATAATACCAGTATCTGGTGACTCCATGCCGGTAATCAATTTAAATAGTGTCGTTTTTCCTGATCCGTTTCTTCCGACAATTCCCAATTTGTCTCTTGTTTTAATCGACAAAGATAAGTTTTCAAAAATGGTATTTCCTCCGAGCATTTTACTTACATCTTGTATTGTACAAATCATATGTTTCGCTTCCTTTCAAGTTCAATATAGCTGGAAGCACTTTTTCTGCACAAAAAAAGACTGCTTGAAAAGCAGTCCTCTCCCATTAAAATATGGTTCAGAAAGAATGACTTATCAGCTGTGAAATTCATTTAATTTACTAAAAATGGGCAGACTTCTCCCGTTGTTAGAAATTTCATGAGTAATCGCACAGAAAATGGATAAAAATACCAATATAAATCCATATGCGTTCACAGCGTTTTTCATACTTTCTTCACCTCCGTTCAGTTAGTTAAAAATATTCTAACATATAATTATTTTATTCACAATAATCATTTTTCAATAAGATGATCATTGTTATCGTCTTTATCAATAATACCCTCTTCATTTTCAACATTTACATCTTCATTACCAGTTACAGGACTATTACCAGTCTTACTATCAAGCTGTGTTTCCGTCTTGGGTGGTCCATTTGTGTCACGATTTGATCCACACGCTGATAAGCTCAGCAATAGGAAAACTAGAGAAACGCTAAGAATTTTTCGCATAAAATGTCTCCTCGTTTTTCATTAGATTGCTCATATTCTAATGTTTTATCCATAAAAAAACTCCAATACTTTACGTATTGGAGTTTGGTTGGCGTTTAATTATTCTTCAATATCAAAGTGAATTTCATCTTCGTCATTATATTCAGAACCATTTTCAAATAAAACGGTAGTTCTTAATATAAGATTGCTTACGTCGTCATCTCCATGTGGAAGCCATCTTTCATCTGGCATAATTTCAAAGGGAATCATTTGAACATCTTTAGAAGCAACAGCTCCGACTAATTCGATGGAATGCTTTGAAATAACTTTTGAAACTTCCCCATTAATTAATTTGAAAACCTCTAGTTTAATATTTTCAATTGATTCATCATCATGGACTCCGTTAATATATATTGTCCCTGATAGGTTGATACCATGCTCTATATATGGGTGATCAACTACTGTTTCTATTTTTATTGATTGTACCTCAATGCAAGATTCAAATTTCCTGGCCATTACTCTCAATCCACCTTGTTATTTGTATACTCATAATGATTTTCTATAACTGGTTCATATTTATTGTAACGTCTTTTAAATAAAGTATAAAAATGTGAAATAATAACTTTTAATATTGCATACCCTGGAATCCCTAATATTACACCTGGTACACCAAATAAAGATCCCGAAGTAATTAAAACAAATATTATAGTTATAGGGTGTACATGCAGTGATTTACCCATTATCTGTGGAGAAATAAATTTCCCTTCTACTAATTGAACTATTGTCCATACTACTGCAAGTTTTACTAACATAAATGGAGAAGTAACAAGGGCAATTATAGCAGCTGGAGTTATTGCGATTACCGGTCCTAAATAAGGAACAACACTAGTTACAGAAGCAATGACACCAAGTAAAAATGCATAATCCATCCCAATAATAGAGAATCCAATAAATATCATAAATCCTATGCACATAGACACTAAAATCTGTCCTTGAATATAAGAACTGATTTGTTTATCAATATCATGGAAAACTGATTGTAAATCATCTCGCATACGGGGTGGAAAAAGCTTCATCACAAACTTTGGAAGTTTTTCTCCATCTTTTAATAAATAAAAAACGATAAACGGGACTGTTACAATTGCTAAAATAAAACTAGTTAACACTCCAACTATGGAAGATATACCAGTAGCAATTCCAGTAACTGTACTTTGAATAAATTCACCAATTTCTGTCGGTAAATCTTTCAAAATCGTATTTACCTGGGTTTCAATTTGCGAATAATAATCGGAAACTATTGAAGTACGCAAAAAAGTGTCTAGTGAGTTAATTAATTGGATAAAGTAACCAGGAAACTCTGCTACCAATTTCGTAGACTGTGCCTTTAAAAAAGGAAAGACTAGAAAAACAAGAAGAGTTACAAGTCCAATTAATGCTAAGAAAATTATTAGGATGCCCCATACTCTTGGTATTTTAATACGCTCAAGCAATCGTAATATCGGTCTTAACAAATAATATACAATGACCGCTAAGATGATAGGTAATATTACGTTTCCTAAAAATACAGTTAACGGAACAAAGATAAATGAAATTTTGTCGTAGATCATAATGACAAGACCGATTAACAATAGCATAATTAGTGTAAAGAAAGTATTACGTCCACCTAGAAATTTTATGTATCTCGTAGAAAAAAAAGAAGGTTTTTCAGGCTCCACTTTTATCAAACTCCCTTTTCTATATATTCTTATTTTACGGAGGAAAAAAAAGTTTAGCAACGTATACGATTTACTTTTCTAAAAATTTCGTTATGGCTGTTATATTTTCTTCAGTATCAATCTCAATAACCGAACCAGCATGAGAATAGCTATTGAAGGAATACGAGCCTTCTACTGGAATCGTTAATTTATCAATTTCTACCTTTCCGCTAGTAATAGCATCAATTACTCGTTTTGCCTTATCAGCTTTAGAATAGTCTGTTTCTATATAACCCTCCATAGCACCTACAAATTTGGGCACTTTCGGTAAGTTTTTAACGGAAAGTATTTCATCCTTTAAAGCTTCTATAACTATTTGTTGGCGAGAAACCCTTCCAAAATCCCCTTCTTTATCAGAGCGAAATCTTGCATAACCAAGCAATTCTTTACCATTAAGGTCTTGTTGCCCTTTTGTTAAAGAAACCCCGATTTTCTCAGACATATCTTTTTCTACATTTATTGGCACCCCATCAGGAGCAATAATATCTACCAATGATTCAAAACTGCTAAAATCAATAAGAGCATAATGGTGAATTGGTAAATCAAACATTCCTTTGAGTGTTTCTGTCAATAATTGAACTTCTCCTAAATAATAGGCAGTATTTAGTTTATATGACTGATAACCTGGAATATCAGCATATATATCTCGCATGAAGGAAATAATTTTCACATCGTTTTCTTTTTTATCCCAGGAAACAATCATCATAGTATCTGTACGTGCTTTATCTTGTCCACGAGAATCTACACCAAGAACTAAAATATTTTCCCTTTCCCCAGTAGCAAGTACATCCCCCTCAAACACTGAAGGCTCTTGTTTTACATTCTGACTCAAATTATAACCAATATTGTATTGGACGAAGGAATATACTCCACCAATTAATATGACTAATACTAAAAATGAAAAGAACACCCTACCTAATCTAAGTTTTCTTTTGCGTTTTCGCCTTGTTTGTTTTTCTTGATTTTCATCCATCCTAAAATCTCTCCTTCATATTATAATAATAACGTATTTTGAGACATTTAGTTTCAGTTTTTTGTGCATCGTTCCTTGAAATGATAGAATAAGTTTTACAAGATTAGGAGGGATAAATTTGATAGAGAAAGCAACTTTTGCAGGTGGCTGTTTTTGGTGTATGGTGAAACCGTTTGATTCATGGGATGGTATACATAAAGTGACATCTGGTTACATGGGAGGAACTCTAGAAAATCCAACATATGAAGATGTTAAAAAAGGTAACTCGGGCCATTTAGAAGTAGTGGAAATTCAATTTGATCCTGCTGTCTTCTCATATGAACAATTACTAGAAATTTATTGGCAACAAATAGACCCAACGGATGCTGGAGGTCAATTTCAAGATCGCGGAGAAAGTTACACTACAGCAGTTTTCGTACACACAGAGGAGCAAAGAGAGAAAGCGGTAAAATCAAAAGAAACATTAGAAGCAAGCGGTAAATTTTCTAAACCAATCGTAACGACTATACGTGATGCAAAGACTTTTTACGAAGCCGAAGAGTACCACCAAGATTTTTATAAAAAAAGTCCAGACCATTACAAAGAAGACAGAGCCCAGTCAGGCAGAGATGAATTTATAGAAAAAAACTGGAAATAAGAGTTAGCTATGCTAGCTCTTTTTTTATACTTCCGTATTTTCTAAATATCTATACAATGTTGATTTACTAATACCTGTTTCATTTTTAATATCTAACAATGTATAAAGGTCGCTGTGGTACATTTCAATAGCTTTTTTAATATTTTCATCGGATTTCTTGGGACGTCCTAAACTTTTCCCTTTACTTTTTGCGGTCTCTAATCCAAGCTTAGTTGATTGTTTTATAATATCCGAATGAAAGCGTATAAAGTGTGACAAAATAGTAGATAAATCTTCCTCTAAAATTCGATCACTCGATAACCCCTCGTCAATAAATCGAATAGAAACTCCGTCTTTTTTTACTATTTTTAAAATATCCATTAAATGATGTAAAGTGTCTGCAAGAACGATAAACTTTTCAACTAAGATAACGTCCCCTTTTTGCATAGTCATCAACAATTCTTCTAGGACTTCCCTTTTTTTTGGAGAGCCATGCCTTTCACTTAAAGTATAATTTACTTGATATTCATATAATTTTCGGGTTTGTTCTTTACAATTTTCATCGTTATACAACGGTCTTTTATAGCCATAAATCATAATTATCTCCTCAAATCAGTCTCATAAAGGTTCCTTTTTAGGAAAATGCATGCTATTATATTTTAGTCAATTTTAATCGAAGGAGTTTTAACATGCAAACTATCAAAGAACAATGGTTTGGAAATATTCGTGGTGATATACTCTCGGGCATCGTTGTAGCTCTTGCGTTAATTCCAGAAGCCATTGCTTTTTCAATTATCGCTGGTGTTAATCCAATGGTAGGTTTATATGCATCTTTTTGCATAGCAGTCATTATAGCATTTGTTGGTGGGAGACCTGGGATGATCTCAGCTGCAACAGGAGCGATGGCTCTTCTAATGGTGCCACTAGTTAAAGAATACGGTCTTGACTATTTACTTGCAGCCACCATTTTAACTGGAGTTATTCAAATATTATTTGGTGTTTTTAAAATAGCAAAATTAATGAAGTTTATTCCCAATGCCGTAATGATCGGTTTTGTAAACTCACTTGCAATTTTAATATTTATGGCTCAAGTTCCTCATTTTATTGGTATAAATACATTAACATATATTTATGTAGTAATTACACTTGTAATTGTTTATGTAGTACCTCGCTTTTTTAAAGCAATTCCCGCCCCCCTCATTGCGATTGTTTTATTATCAATTGTTGCAATTTCTAGTGGAGCAGAACTTAAGACAATAGGTGACTTAGGAAATCTAACACAATCTTTACCAAGCTTTTTAATACCGAATGTCCCTTTCAATCTTGATACGTTGGGTATCATCTTTCCCTATTCCATTGCACTTGCTATTGTGGGTTTACTGGAATCATTATTAACTGCATCTATTGTGGATGATATGACAGGAACCGATAGTGATAAAAATAAAGAGGCTCGTGGACAAGGAATCGCGAACTTCATTAATGGCTTTTTCGGTGGTATGGCTGGTTGTGCAATGATTGGACAATCTGTCATTAATGTCAAATCCGGCGGTAGAGGACGTCTCTCTACTCTCATTGCAGGACTGTTTTTAATATTTTTAATAATTGTGTTGGGAGAACTGGTCGTAAAAATTCCAATGCCTGTTCTTGTAGGTATTATGATTATGGTGTGCATCGGTACTTTTGATTGGGGCTCCTTTAAATATGTTATCAAAGCACCAAAAACAGATGCTTCTGTGATGCTTGTAACTGTAATTATTGTTGTTGCAACTCATGACCTTTCCAAAGGTGTTATAGCTGGTGTTTTATTAAGTGCAATTTTCTTTGTTGCAAAAATCTCAAAAATAAAAGTGATAGAAAATAACGGAAGTTTTATTGTGGAAGGTCAATTGTTTTTTGCTTCAACAGAAAGTTTTATTAAAGCTTTTGAGAAGGTTGAAAATAATCAAGTTCAAATTGACTTTACAAACAGCCATCTATGGGATGAATCTGCAGTAGCTAGTGTGTTAAAAGTTGTAAGAAAGCTTGAAGAAAAAGGTTCTTCAGTTGAAATAATAGGTCTGAATGCTTCTAGTCAAAAACTATATAATATATTATTAGGCTTATCGCCGATCCACTAAAGGGAGAAATATTATGTACTAGGAAATGTAAGTCATAAAGTAATGAAACGTGTTCGCTTCGCCGCGATTATAGTAAAATAGAATCTTTAGAAAACTTGAAATGGAATTATCCAGATTTTAAGTATAAATAATAAGTATTCTATATACCTAGAAGAACCAGTTTCATGCTATAATAAGAGCATTGTGAATTTAGGAGGTACGAGTATGATTGCAGTAAGTAATGTTAGTCTTCGATTTGGTGACCGTAAGTTATTTGAAGACGTAAATATAAAATTCACTCCAGGTAACTGTTATGGATTAATTGGTGCAAATGGAGCGGGAAAATCTACATTTATTAAAATCCTCTCTGGCGAAATAGAGCCTCAAGAGGGAAATGTAATTATGAACCCTGACGAACGTCTAGCGATTTTAAAACAAAATCACTTTGAGTACGAGGAATATACTGTTTTAGAAACAGTAATAATGGGTCACAAACGTTTATATGAAGTAATGAATGAAAAAAATGCTATCTATATGAAAGAAGACTTTTCAGATGAAGATGGAATGCGAGCAGCTGAACTTGAAGGTGAATTTGCCGACTTGAATGGTTGGGAAGCAGAATCTGAGGCAGCTATCCTTTTACAAGGTTTAGGAATTCCAGATAGTATGCATCAAAAGAAGATGTCTGAATTAACGGGGTCTGAGAAAGTTAAAGTGCTATTATCCCAAGCTCTTTTTGGTAAACCAGATGTATTGCTTTTAGATGAACCTACCAACCATCTTGATATTAAAGCTATTCAATGGTTAGAAGATTTCCTAATTAACTTTGAAAATACTGTTATTGTTGTTTCACATGACCGTCATTTCTTAAACAAAGTATGTACTCATATCGCTGACTTAGACTTTAGCAAAATTCAAGTTTATGTTGGGAACTATGACTTTTGGTATGAATCAAGTCAACTTGCTTTAAAATTGGCTTCTGATCAAAATAGTAAAAAAGAAGAAAAAATTAAAGAACTTCAAGCGTTTATTGCTCGATTTAGTGCAAATGCATCTAAATCAAAACAAGCGACTTCTCGTAAGAAAATGTTAGACAAAATTGAATTAGATGACATTAGACCGTCTTCAAGAAAATATCCTTATGTGAATTTCTCCATGAAACGTGATATTGGTAATGATGTTTTACAAGTTCAAGATTTAGGTTATACATTTGAAGGAGAAAAACTTTTCTCTAAAATGAATTTTACTTTAAATAAAGAAGATAAAATTATTCTCTTAGGTGATGAACTTGCAAAATCAGCTCTACTTCGCATTCTTGCAGAAGAAGAGGAACCACAAGAGGGTTCTATTCGTTGGGGTGTAACAACATCTCGTGCATACTTCCCTCTGGACAATGCAAAGTATTTTGAAGGAAGCGAGACTTCACTAGTAGACTGGTTACGTCAATATTCTCCAGATGACGAAAGTGAAACATTCCTCCGAGGATTTTTAGGGCGTATGTTATTCTCTGGTGAAGAAGTGAAGAAAAAACCATCTGTTCTATCCGGAGGAGAAAAAGTTCGCTGTATGCTATCTAAAATGATGCTATCCGAATCAAACGTACTTCTCCTTGATGAGCCGACAAACCATTTGGATCTCGAATCCATTCAAGCATTAAATAATGGATTAATTGCATTTAAAGGCGCAATGATTTTTACTTCTCATGACCATCAATTCATTCAAACGATCGCGAATCGTGTTATTGAAATTAAAGAGGACGGTTCAATCTTAGATAAACAGTTATCTTACGACGAATTTTTGGAATGGAAAGAACAACAATAAAAATGAACAGGGTATTCTTTTTCGATATTTATCGAAGAGAACACCCTGTTTTCTTTATTTATTTTAATGGCCTTTTTAATCTTTGATGTAAAAGTCCTTCTGATCGATTATTTTCACCTATTACAAAATCAGTCATATAATAAGATAGATATTTTCCATAATTATTACTTGTTTTCAATAACAGCTCATCAACGTAATACGCACCTTTTGGAATTTGGTCTAAAAGCAAAACTGCTAATGATGCATAAACTCCGCAAGCTACTTGAAAATAGGTTGCATTTGTTTTATATTTTTTTAATATCGCATTATTATTACCTATATTGTATATAAAACGTTCCTTATCCTCATATACAAGAAGCACGCCGATTAAATCTTCTCCGATTAAAGTAGATTCTAGAGGATCCAATACTTTTTTTTCTAAACTCCATAGCTTATCCAATTCATCTATATTTGAACGTATTAACTCCGTTGTATGATCATTTACTTTATATAAAAAGCCACACTCAAAATCAAATTGCTTACCTAAAGTGAGTACTTCCTCATGCGGCATTAAGCATCCGTAAAACTGTTTGTCACCTAACGTCACCTTAAATTCAACATCATAAACCCTATCATATAAAAAATGGGGGGTGTGTTGCTTCATAAACATTGGGTAGTTCAATATTGCTTCATCTAGAAAACCTTCTGGAGACCAAGTAGTATAAATGACATTCTCTTTTGCGATTTTATTATTTTTGTAAAATGTATTATCATGTTCTACTATATAACAACCAAGAGGTTTACCTTCATCTTTATACATATTTATTAACTGAATTGCCATCCATTGCACAACACCTGGATTCATGCCTGACCCAATTATAGAAGTGGAATTATTTAATAAGTTTTTCTTCTTTTCTAGAATTTTGAAACGTTCAATTAACCCAAATCTTTCATCTTGCTCTTCATTTCCATCAATTATTGTACTTTCTACCGCTGTGTTTACATATTTGATTCCTAATTTATCACAAGTTTCAAGCATTTTAACTGTATCTGCACGAGAAACATCTATAACTAAAGATGTCATCGATTGTTTAAGATGATTTATAAAATTATTAGTATCACTTAAATCAAATTGGTGTATTACAAATTGGTTTTCTAAATTGGGAAATAAATTATTATAATAGGACTCTTCTCTTTGTTTATGATCAATCAAATGAATCTTACTAAGCTTTATATATTTATAAATGGAATCCTCTGGATCATTTGCAGACTTATTTAATATAGAGAGTATTGATTTAGCAACCCCTCCACTACTACCTAGAATTGATATAACCGTATTATTAAAACTCACTCTACCACCTCATATGTTTTTTTTAATATATGAGATAAAATGATTAGAGTTTAGACTGTTGACTTATAGATTAATAAATATAAAAAAATGACTTTAAACCCATGAGAGAATTTAAAGTCATTTGTTCTTAAGATTTTTTTGTCTTTATAAATCTACCTAGCAACGATCTAGCAGGAAGCTTACCGAGCATTGTATTACTAGTCTCGGATATTTTCTTCAAAGCATTTAACAGTTTATCATCCCCTGCCCAATGCTCCTCAATAATTTCTGGAGAAAATCTATTTAATAACATATTAATTACAAATGTGGCAACAATAATATCATCGATAAATCCACCAGGACCAACTAAACCTTCTGGTAAGACATCGATTGGAGTAATAAAATATAATATTCCACTACCAATCAAAGTCTTGCTTTTTGTGTCAATACGGTTATCGAGCATTGCTTTAACTAATAAATGAAACAGATCAGGAGCAAATAATAGATAAGGAGCGAATTTATTTGCTTTTCCTGTGTTACTTTCTAAGAAATTTGTTATTTTCAGACGTAATTTTTCATAAAAATCTTTCTGTTGCTCATATGCTGGTAAATCTTTCTTTAGTTCTAAGCTCATTAAGATCTCCCCTCTCTCATTTAACTATACCAAAAAATATTTAATTTGAAACATTACAGCTACTGTAAGCGACTTTTTAAAATAATTTAGGAGGATAAAATGAAAAATTTATTATTTGTTTTAATTCCATTTCTTTTTCTCTTTGCCTGCCAATCTAATGAGGAAAATAATGAACCCAATAACCAAACGGTAATAACTACAGATAAGGAAACCAAAGTAGAATATGAAACCTTATCTCATTTTTTCCAAGCAGATCAAACAACTGCACAATTTAAAGGTGAAGGAAATGAATATGCATCTTACACTTTGAAAACTCAACATCCTTACGAAAACTATGTAATAACGTATGAAGACAATGGCGGTACCATTGTTCAAAGAATTTACAGAATAACAGAAGACAATATTGGTCTCCTCGCTGAAACTGCAGAAGCATATGAAACAGTTAAACCTTCCTTAGAAGAATTGGAATCCATGCAAGTAATTGATATATATTTAGCTGCTCCTCTTGAAGTTGGCACACATTTTAATGAATGGGAGATTATTTCTACATCTGAAACAGTAGAAACAGAATCCCAAACCTTCGAAAATGTTATTGTAGTTGAAAAAACGGAAGCACAAGGAAATATTACTCGAAAATTTTTTGTAAAAGACTTTGGTGAAATTAAAAGAGAATTTATTATGGTTTCCGAAGACGAAGAAGATATAACTGTCACATCTACATTTCAAAAGTTATTATAAATTAAAAGAAGCTTGTCCTAAATAGATAAGCTTCTAAAAGTGGTTAATTATATTAGCTAATAAAGAATTCTTTTAAAGCTTGTTGTAAAGTACCAAAAGTTTTTGTTTCTTTATCAAAACTAATACCTAAATTTATCATTTGTCTTACAACATCTGGTCGCAAGCCAGTAATAATTGTGCGACATCCCATCATAGAAGTACCGTAAATAGTTTTCATCAGGTGTTCAATTACTTTGTTTTCCATTTCGGCTATGCCCGATAAATCAATGATTAATGTTTGAATATGAAGTCTATTAATCTCTATCAAAACCTTTTCCTCTAAAACAGTCGTTCTAAATGAGTCCATTGTGCCAATTAAGGGCAGTATACATATAGCTGGAGTTATAGGAATAATCGGAACCGATAAGTTTTCAACAACTTCTCTTTGAGCGAGTATCAACGAGTCTTTAAATGTAGAATAGTTTATAAAGAAAGAATTTAAAAAGTCATCAATTTGATTATTGAGTTGTTTTTCCAATACGAATATCGAATCTAAATTAAACTTTTGAGTTTGGTTGTTAAATGCCTGCAAAAAGCTCCAAAGGGTCCTGCGAATTGCTTGTACCCATTCCAGTTTAAAGGATAAAGTCAAAGAATGTGTTGCCCAAGCTATTCCTTCTTGCTTTGCAAATAAAAGAAGTTCCTTCTGTTTATCTCCCTCAATTATGAAATTAATAAGTTTGTGTGCATTATTAATAAGGTCAATTTCTCCAACCCTTAGGATATCATCTATTTTATCTCTTACATTTACAGCTTGATTCAATAATTGGTTTTCAAAATTTTGTTTATGACTATCAAAATACTTTTTAACTTCATCATCAATTACCATCTTTTCCAAATTATTTTCCCCCTAGAAATATTAATACCCTCAAGAATTCTCTATTCCCATTATATGTCTTCTTTAAACATAAATTTTAAAAGAAAAAAAAGAAGCCCATCTAACAGACGAGCTACCTTTCTATTATTATAGTTTTGTTACGTTTGCAGCTTGAGGTCCCCGGTTACCTTCTACAACTTCAAATTCTACTTTTTGTCCTTCTTCTAGTGATTTGAAGCCCTCTCCAAGAATAGCAGAAAAGTGTACGAATACATCATTTTCGCCTTCTACTTCGATAAATCCAAATCCTTTTTCAGCGTTGAACCATTTTACAGTACCTTGTTTCATTCTATTACCTCCAGAAAATTAATCAATATGTGAAAAACAAAAATTCACATATTCCATGAAGTACCGACATCACATCGATCACTACATAGGATATGTGAATTACAAAACCGGCTTTTCACTATGAATTGTTATTTAAATTATAACAGTTGGATAAATTTAGTCAACAAATAATTATATAATTCAAAATCGTTTATCGAAGCTTATTCCAAATGATACCATGGTAAATTTGGAGGTCCTCATCACAAGAATCACAAAAACATTGTTCTTTTACTGACCAAAATGCCCAATATTTATCACCTTTTGCTTTTTCAAAAGGAAAATTTCCTCTAAATTCCTCCAGTTTCTTATTTAAATATTCCTGTGCCTCATTTTCTTCATTAAATGAAATACGTTCTAGTATATGCTCCTCCCAACCTTCAAATTCCCACCAAGGTTCGTAATCCGCTTTCATATATATAATTTCAACCATCTAATCGCCTTCTAACATATATTATTATTTCATATTTTACTGCTCTCCGATAAAAAGTCTACTCAAATGACTTATTCTGAACATTTAAAATTGAAAATCCCATGGTTATCAGTTAAGTTAAAGATAGAAGATATTTATTCATCTCAAAGGAGAAGATTTTTTTGAATAAACGAGCACATCTTATTATGCGCAGTGATGTAGATGGCGTGGGCTTTCGTTTTTTAGTAAAACAAAAAGCTCAATCTCTTGGCCTAAAAGGGCAGTGTAAACAAAATAACGAGAAAGAAATAATCATAGACATTGAAGGGAATACTAATAGTATGGAAGAATTCATTCAATATATTCAAAAAGGTGTATCTCCTATTATGAAAAACAACTCTTTTGAAATTGAATTTTTTGATGAATTAATTGGTTATACTTCAATGGAAACAGACATTGTATAATTTCCTTTTCACCCTTGAAATGAAACCTTCTTGTCTCCCATTCGTATAATGTATTGTATATATAAGGAGGTAACAAATTATGACTGAAGTTGCTCAAACTTTCATTCGACATTTTTTAAATATACCTATAATGATCACATCTTGGTTCATTTTCTTTTTTGCATTTGATACCGGATTTTTCATTAGTTCAGCTCTTGCTGTAGGAATTTATTTAATTTCAAATTTTACTATAAAGAAATTACAACAAAGAAGAATTATGAAAAAATATCAGTTGACGGTTTCAGAATATTTTCATATTCAAAAGCAGATAAAAGAAGCAAATGATAAGATCCGTAAACTAAATAGTCTTTACCTAAAGGTTAGATCTATTAGTTCATTTAAACAGTTATTTGAAATGACCCGACTAGCAAAACGAATCATTTCATTGGTTAAAACAAACCCAAGAAAATTTTATCATGCTGAAAACTTTTTCTATGCACATTTGGACTCAGCGGTAGAACTTACTACCAAGTATACATTATTAGTAAGCCAGCCTATCAAAAACGATGACATGAAAATCGCCTTACAAGATACACGAGATACTTTACAAGCTATCAATTCCAAAATGGAGGAAGATTTAAACGATGTTCTCGCTACTGATATTGAACATCTTAAAATGGAATTAGATTTCGCTAAATTATCTGTTGGCAAAAAAGAACAACCTTTATATTTAAAAGGAGAATCAGAAAATGAGCGAAAAACTATCGAATACAAATAATGATTTCTTAATGGATGAATTACTAGATAGTCCATTTGAAATGGCAAAACCTTCAGAGCAGTCAGTATCAACTAGTGCAGGAGAACAAGCTCCAACAAAATTAATCGATCGTTTATCGGAAGTTGAGCAGCAAAAAGCCAAACAACTAGCAGATCAAATTCCTGCCGGAAATTATGAAGCAATATTAACATATGGCGCTAATGCACAAACTGAACTTTCACGTTTTTCACATCAAATGCTTGATCATGTTCAAAAGAAAGATATTGGACCTGTTGGTGATATTTTAGGCGATCTAATGAATAAGTTGTCTGAAATAAATCCGGAAGAGTTAACTACACAAAAAAAATCAGGACTAAAAAAACTTTTTCATCGAGTTAATCGCTCTGTTCAGGAAATGATGACAAAATATCAAAAGTTAAGCACACAAATTGATCGTATTGGAATCCAGTTGGAACATTCCAAACGAGGGCTAGTAGATGATGTTCATATGCTGGACAAACTTTATGAGCAAAATAAAACCTACTTCCAAGCATTAAATGTATACATTGCTGCAGCGGAATTAAAAAAAGAAGAGATTATTAATCAAACAATTCCGGAACTTCGTAGAAAAGCTGAGGCTTCCAACGATCAAATGGCTTATCAAGAAGTAAACGATATGGCCCAGTTTTTAGATCGATTAGAAAAAAGAGTATATGACTTACAATTATCAAGACAAATTACCATTCAGAGTGCTCCACAGATTCGTATGATTCAACAAACGAATCAAACGTTAGCAGAAAAAATTCAATCGTCTATTATGACGTCTATTCCACTATGGAAAAACCAAATTGCAATTGCGTTAACACTTAATCGTCAACAAAAAGCTGTTGAAGCCCAAAAACAAGTGACGAAAACTACAAATGACCTACTATTAAAGAATTCCGAGATGCTGAAGGTCAATAGCATTGAAACAGCAAAAGAAAATGAACGTGGTATTGTTGAAATTGACACCTTGAAGAAAACACAAGAAAACCTTTTACAAACAATTGAAGAAACAATTCGAATACAAGCTGACGGTCGAGTAAAACGAAAAGCTGCAGAAATAGAAATTGGCCGTATGGAAGAAGAATTAAAACAACGTCTATTATTAATAGCAGAACAATCTCAAAAGAATTAACGTTACTACTAGCTTAACAATTCAAAGTAAAATAACTCCTTTTAAGAGAGTGAACTAAAAAATTCTTCAAGGTAACTCTTAGCGAGTATGGGAACGAAATGTCGTTCCCATACTCGCTTTTTGTCTATCTAAAAAAACATCGTGTTTTCCTTTATATTAAAATAAATGCATAAAAAAGTAAAAAATAGACAAAGAAATAAGGCACTTTCTGTTCAAAAACAGAATGTGCCTTATTTTTGTATAAAAAACAATTACATAATTTAAAACATAAGTTTTTCAGCTCCCTCTTTAAAAAAGCGTTCTTTTCATGAACTCTTTACCACATGGTGCAGTATTCTCTTTAGCAACCTTAAAGTTTCGTCTGAGAATTTTTCTAATGAGGAAGCGGTTGCAGTTTTTTTACCAAAGATTAAGCGAAACAGCTCTAATTGTTCTTCGGTTGCTTCTGCATCGTTTAAAAACAGATGTAATACTGTAATATTCTTTCTTTCAAGCTCTACTACTGCTTCGGCTGTATCCATTATTCCATTTTGTGCATATCCAAATGCGGATGGTTCTCCATCTGAAAACATAAGCATAAATTTATGATGCTCCGGTCTACGCTCTAGTCTTTGACCCATCCACCTTAAAGCAAATCCATCACGATTATCCTCATGTGCGTTCATAGAAAGAATATCTAATCCACTATCTTGTTGTCCATCTTCCAATTTATGAATCCATTCGAATGCATTTGGCTGTTTTGACTCAGACGCTTCATACGCATCTTCATAATGTAGTACAATTTCATGTGCAATTTGTAGTTTCGTTAATACATCATGAAATAGTAGAACTGCCTTTTTCGTATCTTCAAGCTTGTCTTGCATAGAAGCGGAACCATCAACTAGCAAGCCGAATACTGCATTTAATTGTGTGCTTGGTGCAGTTTTTTTATAAAATGGTTTTGGACGTTCTTCTGTCCAAAAAACAGACAGTTTTGATGATAGTCTACCTTTTGACAAATTCTCGCGCTTAGCTATTTGTTTTTGTTCCATCCGCTTTTTCATCTCATCAACAAATGCTTTTACATAAGGTGCTTGTTCTATTCGGTAATTTACCAATAATCTCTTATCTTCTATATTAGGATTTGTAATTATTCGATTTTCTTCATATACAACATGAACATTCTCTTTACCAAAAGCAGTCCCCGCTTTTTTTAGTGAATCTGAATTTTTTAAAGAAAGATTGTCACTATTAAGCTCAGCTGTGCTACCAGTAGATTGCCCCTTCCCTATTTCTGTAATATCGTGTCCCTCTTGCCCCTCTTCTGTGGCAATTTGTTGATCAGCTTTCCCACTTCTTCCATGTTCCAATTCAAATTGTAAATGAAGTCCTTTTTCATCTTCATTTTCTCGGTGCCAACTTCTAAATACCTCTTCAATTGTTTCTTTCGTTTCCTCTTCCCCTGTTTCAGAATTCTTCACACCTTTATGGTAATGAAAATCAGATTCTTGTAAATTGTAACTTGAAATAATCGAATAATATTCATGAATTGTATCTTCTTTTAAATCATCCATAAATAGATAAAAAAATTCATACACCATATTAACGGAAGATTGTGTATGACTATTATCATAAGCTTTCTGGATAATACTATTTGCTTTTTGAAATAATTCAGGTCCTGTTTTATGCATAGTACCTTCATAAAGACAAACATATAAGTAACTAATAAATGCATCAGCTAAAAAGCCTTTTTGACTATTTACTACTAATTGTTGTTTATGAAATGACAAGTACATTTGAATTCTTTTCTCAAATACTTTAATCGTTCCAACTCGTTTTTTCTGTATTTTTTCGATTAAGCGAAATTCCTCTAAACAAAAAACTAATTGATCCATCCATTTAGAAAATGTTGTTGGCTGATGTTCTTTGTAATCTCTCCATATATTGAGGTTGAAATCTTTCCAGAATCCCTCTGCAAGTATATAGATATCTGAAATCCTTCCAGCATTCATTAGATTTTCTTCACGATGTCTCCAAAAAACACTTATTGACATAGACTGCTCTTCTGGTTGAAATTCCATTAACTTACGTTCATTCACCATTAACATTGAATTTGAAGTTAAAGACTTAGCGACATTTTCATAATGCATTAACTGCCTTGCATCAATAGTTTCATTGTTAAATTGTATAAATCGATCTAAAGAAGGCATCTCCATCCCTCACTTAATCCAAGAAGAGGCTAATTCTAATACAAGTTTTTTCTCTTGATCGTCCTCTAATTTTTCGGCAATTGCATAGGTTATAGCCCTCATTGGATCAATATATTCAGCTAGTTCCATAGCATATTGCATACTTCTAATCGAAGCAGCCTCTTCAGATAATAACCCTTGTTTCACTTGATTCATCAGATCTTCTGCTAAATTTAACATTAAAGTATGTAATTCTTTAGGTGAACTTGGAAAAAGATTCAACCATAGTTTTTCAAGAAGTTCTCCTGAGATATAGGGTATAGAATATGATACAAATCGATTCTTTAATGCCTCATTCATCGGTGTAGTACCTATATATCCTTCATTGATTGCAGCAATCACAGAAAAATCAGGATGAGCTTTTATAACTTCTCCAGTAAAAGGATTGGTTAACATTCTTCTATAATCCAACACACTATGTAGAATAGGTAAGGTTTCGGATTTTGCCATGTTTATCTCATCTATATACAATATATGCCCTTTTTTCATTGCTTCAATAACTGGCCCTTCCACAAATTCAATCGAGTTAAGTCCTTCATTTAAAACAATAGTTTTAAATCCAAGTAATGCTTCCGCATCTAAATCGACTGAACAGTTAATGCTTTGCACCGGCTGTTGAAAAAATGCAGATATTGTTTCAGCTAATTTGGTCTTTCCAGCACCTGTAGGACCTTTTAGTAATACCGGCTTTTTTAAGGTCACAGCAAGTAACACATCTTCAAGCAAATGTTCATTAGGTGACATATAACCACCAGCACCAATTAATTGCTTGTCTTCATCGCTGTGAGTTCTTGACAATCTATTTTGTTTTTCTTGTACTATGACATCAATCATTAATAACTCTCCTTATAGAAAAAAGCCGATGATTTTCATCGACTTTTTATTGTCCAAACTCCAATGCTTAGGCACATAGGCGTTTGTTCTTCTCTTATTGAAAATATTCCTTATAGTACCCGCCAATTTTACCTGTATTGTCGATGACAAAAAGAAATTCTTCCGTTTCATTTTTTACTTCATACGTGTTCCCTACTGTGAGAACGTTACTAACTAAGAATTTTTTTGCATCTGTATGAACACATTTTACCGTTTTAAGTGTTGGCTTAGTCGCCCAATTGGTATGTATCATCTAACCACTTCCTTTATATTATAGTATACGATGGTACACATAAGATTTCAAACGAAAGTAATACATACGCAAGTTACCTAGTCTGAAGTTGTTCGACATCAATTCTCTAAGTATAGCCAACTCTACTTAGCGTGTAGAACATATATGTGCGATTGCCAGAAGCTACTCTGAGGCACTGTAAAACTCTTCATGGTATCTCTAGCGATTATGTGAATGACATATCGTTCACATACTCGCTTTTTGTCTAGTCCCCGTTGATTTCCGTTCCAGGCGGACGCTTTCCGCCGGCATGGCTTCAGCCGCTTCCCTCGCTATGCTCAGTCCAGGGTCTTCAGCTCATGCTATTCCGGCCGGAGTCGCCGCCTTCCACTACAATCAACTGTAGTATGTTTAAAAAATTAAGCCTTTCTAATACTTAAAAAAATCGTTTTCTTTTATATATTGAATTAAAGTAAATACAGGTCAGTGTTCCTCATGACTTCAACATAAGAAATCATCCATTTAAGTCCATACATGGCTATTTAAAATAGATAAAGAAAAAAGGCACTCACTGTTCAAAATTACAGAAAACACCTTATTTTTGTTCAAAAAACAACTATGTCATTTTAAAACGCAAGTTTTTCAGTGCCCTAAGCTACCGCAGGATGAGTCGCTCCTTCGTCGCTCCCACATCCTTAACGGGGTCTCATTCTTCGCTCTCCTGCGGCGTGTAAGGCGCACATCATGTAAATTACCGTAGACACTGTCAGAAGTAGCCTGTTAATGATAAGTGAAGAGTTATCTCTATGTGAATTAGCTAGTTTTAATTGGTAATATTTCTCTGAAAATGTCACTAAATGTAGGAACGAGACCAATTCAATGACAACCGAGACTAATCGCAGCATAACCGAGACCAATTCACTGTAACAGAGACCATTACTCGAAATTCATGAATAGGATACAACGGCATTTGGCAGGAGCATGAATGCGCCAGCGCATTTGCCATTTGTTGATGATTATCTGCTCCAGTCTATACATAAAAAGTACTTTAAAAGTAGAATAACAGACGAGTTCTCATTCTATACGTTCCTGCGGAGTGTATGGCACACACATTTCTTCCCTTCCATACACAACCGAAATACTTGCACAAAAAAAAGCAGACACTCAATAATGAGTGTCTGCACTTTATTACTAATTAAGAATTTAACATCAAGTCTTCTGGGTTTTCTAGAAGTTCTTTAACAGTTTTTAAGAATCCAACTGAATCTTTTCCATCAATTACGCGGTGGTCATAAGACAATGCCACATACATCATTGGACGAATTTGAATTTCATCGCCAACAGCGATTGGGCGTTTTTGAATTGTATGCATTCCTAAGATACCCACTTGAGTACCATTAAGAATTGGCGTTGATAGTAAGGAACCGAATACTCCACCATTTGTGATTGTAAATGATCCACCAGCCATATCAGAAAGAGCTAACTTGTTATCACGTGCTTTTTTAGCAAGTTCTCCGATATTTCCTTCAATCTCAGCAAAATTCTTACGATCTGCATCACGAACGATTGGAACTACTAATCCACCTTCAGTAGATACTGCAATACCAATATCATAGAAGTTGTTTTTAACAATATAGTCACCATCGAGTTGAGAATTTACATATGGATATTTTTTCAATGCTGCAACTACTGCTTTTGTAAAGAATGACATAAATCCAAGACGAACATCGTTTTCCTCAAAGAATTTATCTTTTTTACGAGAACGTAAAGCCATCACGTTAGTCATATCTATTTCATTGAATGTAGTTAACATAGCTGTGCTTTGTCTAACTTCTAATAAACGAGAAGCGATTGTTTGGCGACGACGAGACATTTTCTCGCGAGTAAAACGACTATCATCTTCTTGTGTTGCTGCTTTTGCAGGTGCTGGAGCTGCAGCAGGTTTAGCAGGTGCAGAGCCATGAGCAGAAACATCTTGCACACGTACACGCCCCATTGGATCAACTGGAGATATTTCACTTAAGTTAATACCTTTTTCACGAGCTAGTTTACGAGCTGCTGGACTAGCAATAGTACGGTCTTGTTCATTAGAACTTTCAAGAACAGGTGCTTTAGGTGCTTCTGTTGGTTTAGAAGCAGGAGCTTCTGGTGCTTTTGTTTCAGTAGCTGGTGTTTCATTAGCT
Source organism: Psychrobacillus mangrovi (assembly GCF_037104765.1). Classification (NCBI taxonomy): domain Bacteria; kingdom Bacillati; phylum Bacillota; class Bacilli; order Caryophanales; family Bacillaceae; genus Psychrobacillus; species Psychrobacillus mangrovi. Next base: position 175,946 of record NZ_JBAWSY010000001.1, read on the forward strand.
GGTGTTGCTGCAGCTTGAGCTGATGAACCTGATCCAGCTCCTACGATTGCAATTACTTGCCCAACTTGAACTGTATCACCTTCTGCCGCCTTTAGTTCACTCACAACTCCAGCTTCTTCTGAAATAACTTCTACGTTTACTTTATCTGTTTCAAGCTCTACAATGAATTCACCTTTTTCAATTGTATCACCAGGCTGTTTTAACCACTGAGCAATCGTACCTTCTGTAATTGATTCTGCTAATTCTGGAACAATAATTTCTGCCACTTGAATTTCCTCCTCTTTTCTTACCCTGCTTAGTTGCTTTTTAAAGCTTCTTCAATTATACGTGATTGTTCTATTTTGTAAGTATCAATATCACCTTCTGCTGGGCTTGAACGATGAACGCGCCCAACATATGAAATATCTTTTCCTTTAGCTAGATCTAGTAAATATGGCAGTGCAAAATTCCATGAACCCATATTTTCTGTTTCTTCTTGTGCCCATACTAGTTGTTTAACGTTAGGATAACGTTCAATAATTGCTTGAATTTTTTCAGCTGGGAATGGATAAATTTGTTCAATACGAACAATGTGCAGATAATCATATCCTTTTCCATCTTTTACTTTATCAGCTAAATCAATTGCCAATTTACCACTAGCGAATACGATTTTCTCAACTTTTTTCGTATTTTTACCAAGACCAGGTTGTTCAATAACTGTTTCAAATTTACCAGTTGTTAACTCTGCTACGTCTGCACCTACTAAAGGATGACGTAAAAGTGATTTCGGAGAAACAATAATCAATGGACGAATTGCTTCTTCTTTTAACATTTTAGCTTGTCTACGTAAAATATGGAAATAATTTGCCGCACTTGAAAGATTGGCTACTGTCCAGTTATTTTCTGCTGCAAGCTGCAAGTAACGTTCTAGACGAGCACTAGAATGTTCAGAACCTTGACCTTCAGAACCATGAGGTAGTAACATTACTAAACCTGATTTTAATCCCCATTTAGAGCGAGCTGAACTAATGAAGTTATCAAACATAACTTGCGCCATATTTGCAAAATCACCGTATTGCGCTTCCCAAATAGATAACGAGTTATTATCTTCAAGATTATATCCAAATTCATAACCGAGTATTGCAGCCTCCGTTAAGGGACTATTATGAACAACAAAAGATGCTTTTGAATCACTAATACTGTGAATTGGTGTTAGTTCAGCACCTGTTTTTTCATCATGAAGAACTAAATGTCTATGAGAGAAAGTCCCACGTTGTGCGTCTTGTCCAGTTAAACGAATAGAATTTCCTTCTTGTAAAATAGTAGCGAATGCTAAAGTTTCTGCATGTCCCCAGTCTACTTTACCTTTTCCTTTAAATGGTTCTTCACGACGTTTTAATATTTTCTCTAATTTTTTAAATGCAGTAAATTCTTTTGGCCAAGTTAGTAGCTCTTCATTAATTTTAGCCAATTGACTTTCTGGTACGCCAGTTTGCAGTTCAGGCATGCCGTTTAATACAGCTTCCGGTATAACAATTTCATGTGCTGTTGATTGAGGAAGTTCTTTGACACGGTCATATGCATTTTGCATACCACCAAAAACATCTTCGTCTAATGATTTTACATCAGTATCTTGTATTAATTTTTCATCTACTAATTGTTTACCATAAATTTCACGAACTGTTGGATGCTTGTGAATGATATGATACATAGTTGGATTGGTTACTAATGGTTCATCCATTTCGTTGTGGCCATAACGGCGGTATCCTAGCAAATCTATAACGATATCTTTACCAAATTGTTTACGGTAATCATAAGCAAATTTAGCAACAGCTAAAACTGCTTCCGGATCATCGGCATTCACGTGTATAACTGGAACTTCGTAACCTTTAGCTGGATCTGAAGAATAGTTAGTAGAACGAGAATCATATTGTTCCGTTGTAAATCCAATCATGTTATTTGCAATAATATGAATAGATCCACCCGTTTGGAATCCACGTACTCGACTATAATTTAATACTTCCGTTACAATACCTTGTCCAGGAAAAGCTGCATCCCCATGAATTAAGATAGCGTATGCTGCATTTTTATCTTGTACTGGATGTCCTGAAGAGTTTGTAGTCTCTTGAGCAGCACGAGTCTGTCCAGTAACAATTGGGCTTACTACTTCTAGATGGGAAGGATTATAAGCTAACTTAACAGTTAGTCCAGATTTTGAATGATAAGAAGCTCCTTTATGGTACTTAACATCACCATACCATCCTTCAGAAAGTTCTAATGAACCATCCTTTGGTAAGAATGAGTCGCTTGGCACATGTGCAAATTCAGCGAACATCATTTCATAAGGCTTGTTTAAAACGTGGGTTAACACATTTAAACGTCCACGGTGAGCCATTCCGATATTTACTTGTTTCGTATTTGTAATGTCTGATTGGCGTATTAATTCATCAATCAAAACAACTAATGTATCTAGACCTTCAATAGAGAAGCGTTTTGCTCCAACAAAAGTACGATGGATAAATTTTTCAAAACCTTCAATTTGCGTTAAACGTTTTAGTAATTGTTTTTTATCATCTGCTGATAGGTTCCCTTTTATGGCACCCTTTTCAATTCTATCTTGTAACCATTTACGTTCGTCAGAATTAACAATATGAGCAAATTCAAACGCAATATTATTCGTATATACTGATTTTAAGTGCTCAATAGCTTGTAAACCATTTTTAACGTTTTCTGGTGGATTAGCAATAAGTAATTCTACTGGTATTTCAATCAAATCTTGTTCCGATAGGTTGTACGTTTTTATATCAATTTTGGATTCGTTTTTAGGACCATCATTTAGTGGGTAAACATTAGCTGCTAAGTGTCCATGTGAACGAATTGCATCTGCAAGCTGAATAGCACGAATAATTTTATCAAAATTATTCGGAGAAACTGCAAGATTTGAAGCCTGAACATTTGATTCTGAGGATGAAGCAAAAGTAGGAGCTCCGTATTGTTTAAATAGATTCACTAATTCACTATCTACTTCTTCTGGAGATTGTAGATATAAATCGTACTGCTCCATTACATAACCAAGGTTAGGACCTGAAAAAGCTGACCAAGGTGATTGATTGTTCGACATTTAGAAAAACCTCCAACATTTTGTGCCTATTATGGCTGATGATAAAAATCATTATAAATATATAATTACACATAAAAAATTAATATAAACTTATAAATACATACACAATTTGTGCACATTTACAGTTTACCATTCTTTCGCAATGACATAAAGAACCTTTTGAAAGAACGATTTTTCCATTACCATCTTACTACTATCTGAAAAAATTACAATCCTTTTTCACAAATTAATTTGAATTTAAAATTAATTTTTTTCGTTCATTTTATTTTCGCTTATTTTATTGAAATATTAGGGAAAAATAGACGAAAAATTGTTCCTTTTCCAGTCGTACTTTCTACTTCAATCTTCCCTCCATATTCAAGCATTAACATTTTTACAATACTTAAGCCAAGCCCAGAACCACCCTTTGATTTTGTCCTAGCTTCATCTACAATGTAAAAACGGTCAAAGATTTTAGATATTTGTTGTTCAGGTATTCCTATTCCATTATCTTGAACTGTAAGAATTACATATATATCATCTTTGGATCCCTTGATAATTATGTTTGGATCATATTCATTGTACTTAATTGAATTGTCTATTAAATTCCTCAATATTTGTAGTAAAGCAGTTTGTTCAATTGCAACTATAAAAGTCGAATCGACTTCTACTAGTAGAGTTGCAGCTGGATGTACAAGTTTATATTCATTCTGTAGATGGGACACAACTTCCAATATATTTGTGGTAGATGTTTCTTTTGCATTTTGTCTTCTTGCAAGCTTCAGCATTTCTTCCATCAGCTTCTTCATTTTTTGAATTTCTATTAGAGAAATTGATAAGGATTCTTCTAATACTTCTTCTTCTTCCTTTCCCCAACGATTTAAAAGTGACAAATGACCTTCCAGCACTTGTATCGGAGTTCTAAGTTCATGCGACACATTATAAATAAATTCATCTTGTCGTTTAATCGTTTCAGAAACTTCATTCATTAGTTGTTTGTAGATAGATAAAAGTTCACCAATTTCATCCTTTGTTGAATAATTAAAACTTACTTCTTTTAAAAATTTATGCTGTTTCGCACGCTTCATTTCATTTCTTAATTCCTTAATAGGTTTTAATAAAATAGAAGATAAGGAATAACCAATAAGCGCAGATAAAAGAAGCGAAATAACAGCAAAAATCAGCATTGCGATTAATATATAGTTCATTAACTGAGAGAAATTCTCTAAGTTATGAGAAATTTCTACGTAACCTGAAAATGCTCCAAAGTCTAATGCCTGTATTTTATGAAAAACAATTTGATCATTTATCACTTCACGCTGAAAAGTATTAATATTGTTTGTGAATTCCGGGAATTCACTCGCATCATTAATACGTAATAGTTCTATACCGTCTTTGTTCATAATACGAATAGATTGTTTTTGGTTCACAATTTGATTTAACAAGGTTCGATTTCTACTAATGTCCTGAACAGTAATAAAGGGACCTTTTGACTCAATAAATAGAACAACCTCATTTAATGTATTTTGTGCTATATTCTTTTCTGATATAAGCAACCAATTATAAAGTGAAAAATATAAAATGACACACATCGTAAGGAAACTCAAGAAGATAGAAATAGCTGAACTAAAAGTCCACTTTTTTTGAAGGGTCCAATTTTTCATTTTCGCATCACATACCCTACCCCTCTGACTGTTTCAATTATATGAGAAACTTCAGGTAGTTTCTTTCTTAAATGCCTTATGTAAACATCAACTACGTTCGTTTCAACCTCTGTATCATACCCCCACACAGTTTCTAATATTGCATCTCTTGTCAATACCTTATTTTCATTCTCCATTAAATAAACTAACATATCATATTCGGTTTTAGTAAGTTCAATCTCTTTTTCTTGATAGAAAACCTGGTGTGCATTCTTATCAACAACCAACTTATCCATTACTAGCTTAGAGGTACTATCAATATAACTAACAATTCTTCTCAACACTGCTCGAATTCTTGCAAGTAGTTCTTCTATTGCAAAGGGTTTAACAACATAGTCGTCAGCACCAGCTTCCAACCCAGAAACACGATCGATAATTGCATCACGTGCTGTTATAAGAATTATTGGTGTATTTTTTTGTTTTCTAACCCTTCTGCAAATTTCAAGTCCGTTTAAACTCGGTAGCATTAAATCTACCAACAATAAATCATATTGGTTTGAAATCGCAAGCTCCATCCCTTCCCTACCATCATGACAAACGGTCACTTGAAATCCCTCATGCTTAAGTTCCAATTCAACAAATTTTGCTATATTTACTTCGTCTTCAATTAATAATAGATGAAATCCCATTTTTACCCTACCTTTAAAAATAGCCGCTCAAATTAACATTGAACGGCATTCGTATACAAAAAATTATTTTTACCTAGTTTTTTAGCAGCATATAATGCTTGATCTGCTTTATCTAATAATTCGTCCACACTTTTCCCATCATGCGGATAAATAGAAATACCAATGGATGATGTAGGGGTAAAAAGTTGCTCTCCTATCGACCATCCTATTTTCAATGTATTTTGAATAGAGTGTATCAATTGCATAATTTTATCGCTGCCGCCGTCTATATAATCTTCCACACCATCAACTATTATAACGAATTCATCTCCACCAAGCCTATAACAAGTAAACTGGTAATTAACACTTTGTTGAAGCTTTTCAGCGAAACGAATTAGAAATTGATCCCCAACATCATGACCAAATTTATCATTTACTGATTTAAAATCGTCACCATCAATATATATTAAAGCTATATTATTTTCGCCACTAGCAGTTTCTAATGCAATAGGTAAATCATTGTGAAAAGATCTACGATTGGGGAGACCAGTTAAGCTATCATGATAGGCCATAAACTTTAACTTATCCTCTAATTCTCTCTTTTCTGTAATTTCTCTTGAAACTACAACAAACCATTTCTCTTGCTCTTCATCCCTATTCCTTTTTACCTCAGTAATAGAAGTGTCCGCCCAGATTGTATTTCCATTCTTCTTTTTCATTAATAGTTCCGTTCGATAAATACTATTTTCGTCAATAGATGGTAAATGACGTATCCCTTCTACTCTATCTTCTGATATTAAACTAAGATAATAAGTTCCTAGTAGCTCCTCTTTATCATATTGAAGAATAGTCTCATGACTAGGAGAAGAATAAAGTAAATATCCTTCTTCATCAGTAATAGCTATAAGGTCATTTGAATATTCTGTTATTAGAGTAAATGTTCGTTCAATATTTCGAAGTTCATCAATGATTCTTTTCTTATCGGTAATATTAAATTGGATTGTTAAATACTTTTCGATTTCACCGTGCTCATTCATAATAGGGATTACATTTGCATCCACCCAATAAAAAGATCCTGACTTGGTACGATTGCGAATCTCTCCACGCCATATACTACCTTCTCTAACCGTGTCCCACATTTGTTTAAAAAATTTTTCATCATGAAAGTTCGAGTTTATCATTCGAAATGTTTTACCGACAATCTCGTCCTGTTTAAACTGACAAGTATCTTCAAAAACTTGATTGACCATTTCAATAATGCCATTTTGATTGGTCATTGCTACTAAGGCAGCTTCATTGATTCCTTTTTTATAGCTTTCCAAAATATAAGTAGAAGCCCGCATTTCCTTAGAACGTGCTACTTTTTTTGTAACAGCAAGAATATATTGAGCTTCTCCATCAAAAATAGGTATAGCTGTAGTTTCATTAACATGCGTTAAATTGGAAATTGAAAAATGATCTTGATAAAAAATAGACTTCTTTTCGATGAAAGCTCGTTTATAATTGTTGATTATAGTCATATAGTGATATTCATCTAGACAATCTTCTAATTTCTTCCCAATAGGATTAGTAGAAAAAACTTCTTCTGCTTTTTTGTTTATACATTCATATATAAAGGTATCGTCTAATTTCCGCATAAGAAAGACGTAGTCATCTGACAAATCATATAGTAGTCTAAATTGGTTTGAAGTTATAAAGGCCATTCGTAAAAAAATCTCCTATCAGCTATGTTTCTCATATCTTTTAATCATATGTATTTAGCGTAAAAGTTACAAGTATTTTGACTATTTTTCCGGAAACATTCTTCACAAAAAATTAACAAATTATTAGTTACATTTTTCTATGCAAAACGATAAAAAATTAGTATATTATAAAAGCAAATAATTTTATAAGACAAAGTTCGCTTTGTCGAGGGAAGGCAAATGGTGCGCCACCAGTTTTGAGCTGGTCCTAGTAGGTTCGATTCCTACCCCGAAATTTTTTATGCAAGTTAAAATGAAAAATTTCAGGGGACCTAGGATGACTATGCTCATTTTGGTTCTTTAAGGGGGCACTTATTTTGATTAGAAAACGTGATTTACATGAATGCACAGCACTTTACGAACTCATGTCTGACCCAAGCGTGCTTGCTTATGTGCGGCAAAAAGCAAGTTCAGCAGATGAGTACTGGTTCATGACAAAACAAATAATGGAAGACGAAGATAAAGGTCTAGCAATTTCTAGAACAATTTTCAGTGATTATGGTCAACCAATTGGAACTATAAACTTATTTGATATTGAAGATGGAGCTGGATTTCTTGGGACCTGGATCGGGAAACCATTTCAAGGATTGGGATACAATAAAAAAGCGAAAGAACAGTTTTTAAAAGAAATGTTTTTTGAAACTGATATTCATACCATCTATTTGCGTATTCGAAAAAACAATGTAAAAAGTATTCGAGCTACTGAGAAACTTCCATATGCTCTGAAGGCCAATACAACCCATTCCAAAATTTATGAGGCAATTAATAAACAATCAGACATTTATGATCTTTACTATATTCCGAAGGATTTGTTCCATTTGGTAATGCTACAACAAAATACAGAAGAAGAACAAGCGATGTAATAAAAGGAAGTCCGGACGGTTACTTCATAGAAAGAACTCCCGCCAAATAGCCATTGGCGGGAGTTCTTTCTTTTTGATTTTGTCAAAACATTCTTGATGAAATCTTAATGGATAGACCACTAATCTATAGGTGTATTAGTTTAAGCATAATTTTAATATTAACCTTAATAATTTAGAGAGTCTTATTTTTTATGGGATAATAATATTTCAACAAATTGAGCTGGGGTTTTGGAAGGGTTAGCAGCTTTTTGTTTATCTATGAATGTTTCCTTATTGTTAATCAGCTTAGTGATTGATTCTAAAAAAGTTTGTTGAGTCAAGTTTTCTTCTTCTAATACGAGTCCGAATCCACGATTCTCAAAATAGTTTGCATTAAGTATCTGATCTCCCCTACTCGCCTGAATCGATAACGGAATTAAAAGCATAGGTTTTTTTAATGCTAAAAACTCAAATATAGAATTTGAACCTGCTCTAGTGATAACATAATCAGATATTTTTAATAAATGAGGTAGCTCATTTGTAACGTATTCAAACGCCATATAATTTGGTTTCCCTTTAAGTGAGGCATTTAAATTTCCTTTACCACAAAGATGTATAATCTGATATTTTTTTGTTAATTCATCTAAGTTGTCATAAATAGCTTCATTTATTTTAGCTGCTCCTTGGCTACCACCCATTATAATGATTGTCTCTTTGTTAGCCTTAAAACCAGTTAACTGCTCTGCGATCAATTCGTTTCCATTAAACAGATCTGGTCGTATAATGGCCCCGATAGCCGATGCCTTCTCGGCCGGAAGGTATTTTAACGTTTCTTCAAAAGTAGTAAAAATATGTTTTGCGAAGGAACTAGCAATTTTGTTTGCAAGTCCAGGTGTTATATCCGATTCATGTATAACTACCGGTATATTAGCAAATTTTGCAGCAATTACGACTGGAACAGAGACAAATCCACCTTTAGAAAAAACGAGTGATGGTTTAACTTTTTTTATTATTCTTGTCGCTTGAATTGTCCCGTAAAGGACTTTGAAAGGATCGGAAAAATTTTTAATGGAAAAATATCTTCTAAGTTTACCATTTGAAATAGCTTGATATGGTACGGATGGAAAACTTTTAGTTATAATTGATTTCTCAATTCCATCTGAAGAACCTATATAATGTAGTTTATAGCCCTTTTCTATTAATTCAGGAATAATTGCTTCATTTAATGAAACATGCCCTGCAGTACCCCCACCTGTTAATACAATTGTGTTATTATTCATTCATAATCTCCTAACTATTTTATAACTTTAAAGGATGTATGCAAAATGCAAGAAACGAAAACATTATCTGATAAAATGATTCAAATGATTAAGATAGTTATTCCTATATTAATTACACAATTAGCACTATATTTAATGACATTTTTTGATGTATTGATGACAGGAAAATTTAGTATTGATCATTTAGCAGGTGTTTCGATAGGTTCATCTCTTTGGGTGCCTGTTTATACTGGTCTTACCGGAATATTATTAGGCATTACGCCCATTGTAGCACAATTAATGGGAGCAAAAAAGAAGGAAGAAGTCCGTACTTTTGTACAGCAAGGATTTTATGTAGCAACCTTGTTAGCAATCATCATTTTTGTTAGTGTCCTATTATTGATTGATCCTGTCCTTCAGCGTATATCCCTTGAGGATAGTGTACGCGAAGTAGCAAAGAAATATTTATATATGATGAGTATTGGTCTTATTCCTCTATTCCTTTATAGCGTCATTCGTTCTTTTATTGATGCATTAGGAAAAACACGTGTTTCCATGATTATTACTCTCATGTCAGCTCCTATTAACTTTGCATTGAATTATGTATTTATATACGGCAAGTTAGGCATGCCAGCTTTAGGTGGGGCGGGTGCTGGACTAGCATCAGCACTTACCTATTGGTTAATATTCGTTATATCGATAATTATCGTCTACCGTAATAAACCTTTTGCTGAATTAAAGATTTTCAATGAATGGAAAATTCCTTCCATAAACAAAATTGGGTCCATAACGAAGATTGGTTTTCCAATAGGTATTTCCATTTTTGCAGAAACTACAATATTTTCTGCGGTCACCTTATTGATGAGTGCGTATTCAACAGAAGTTATATCAGCTCATCAGATTGCTATGAACTTTACTTCTCTACTTTATATGATTCCATTAAGTATTGCGATGGGAGCTACAATACTTGTCGGACATGAGGTAGGTGCAAATCGATATAGAGATGCAAAGACTTACAGCTGGCTTAGTGTTGCCGCCGCCGTCCTGTTTAGTTTCATTTCCGTATCTATACTTCTTTTATTTAGAGAACAAATCGCTTCTATATATACAAATGATCAAGCAGTCATCACATTAACTATTCAATTTTTTATTTTTGCTGCTTTGTTTCAATTATCAGATGCCATTCAAGCCCCTGTCCAAGGAGCGCTAAGAGGCTATAAAGATGTGACAGTTACATTTATTATGGCAATTGTATCTTATTGGATTATAGGATTGCCTACAGGCTATATACTTGCAAACTATACTTCCTTTGAACGCTTTGGTTACTGGATTGGTCTAATAGTAGGTTTATCCGTAGGTGCAATCACACTCTGTTCAAGACTGATTTATTTACAAAAGAAGCTAACAAAAAACGACGCTTAGTTGCGTCGTTTTTTGCTATGTCGATGATTCCACACTCAGCGACTCCACGTTTGTTTGCGAGTTCTTTTACCGATTCTCCGACTTGTGGACTAACGCATCCTTCACGTATACTTCTATCCCGATTTAAAAACATGTCATTTCCTCCTAATTGTTCTTTACTAGTGTTTAATCCGAAAAATTTCTTAAAAAAACTCATTGAGGAACGGAATCTCTTTGAACCGTACCCATAACTTTTTTTCCTTCTAATCATTCATAAAATTTAACGTAACATCTCCACCCATACTTATGATGGATACTGTACCAGAAAAGCGCTTCATGGCTACCATCATTTCCTTTAGTTCTTGAATATGAATCTCTTTCTTCTTTGGTCATCCTATAGAACAAATTAGGAATTACACTAGGTTCTTTAGATTTTAATGTATGTATAAAACGAACTTCCTTATAGAAATTACCCCATATAATTGAAACATTAGTGGGTAACGTGGTTAACGTATAAAGGAAGCTTAACAAGTCGATATAAACATTCTAGTTGACAAGAAGATAAAAAAGGATTATTATTATCTCATATTCAAGATATCTTATTTCAATATTCATGGATTCGATACATTCAGGCAGACGGTGTAGATATTGCTTTTGAAGTTGCAGGGGTAGCTCCAACTTTCAAACAAGCGATTGGTGCAACTAAAGCAGGAGGAGTAATGAATGTTGTTTCCATCTTTGCTCGACCAATTGAATGGAGTCCAAGTCAATTAACAAATTCTGGTGTAAGCGTGAGAGCTTCTATCGTGTATTCACCATCAACGTTCAGAAAAACAATCGCTGCAATGAATTCAGGTCAATTAAAACCTCAACAAGTTGTAACAAGTCAAATTGAACTTGATGAAATTGTTGAAAAAGGTTTTGAAGCTCTAACAAATGATAAAACACAAGCTAAAATTCTAGTAGAACTTAGTAGTGAGAAATAATAGATATAATAAAAATAAACCCTGAATATTTACTTTAGTGTAAATACCCTGGTTTTCACTTTAATTTGAGATACCTTTAAGTGTATTTCATGACAATCTCAATTTGGTTTATAAAGTTCAGTAATGGCAAGTCTGAATACGAGTGCATCATTTTCTCAGATACCGTTATATTAAAAAAACCTACCAGTTTTTTTAATCCTGGTAGGTTTTGTATTAATTATTTATTTTCCAATTAATTGTTGAGTCCAGTAGTATCCACTATCTGATAAACCTACTCCAATATGTGTATAAGAAGGATTCATAATATTTTCTCTGTGGCCTGGTGAGTTCATCCATCCGTCAACTACTTCTTTAGCACTACGTTGACCCATGGCAATATTTTCTCCAGCCGCTTTGTATGCTACACCAAAGGATTTCATTTGATCAAATGGCGAACCGTATGTTGGACTAGTATGAGAAAAATAGTTTTTGTCTTTCATATCTTGTGATTTTGCTTGAGCTGATTGTGTTAACTTCGTATCAATTTGTAAAGCTTTTAAACCTTGTTTAGCACGTTCTTGGTTAGTTAAATCTACAACCTGTTGAACTGTTGAAGATACTTTTCCAGTATCATTTGCAGTTGGTACAGACTTTTGAGTACTAGCTTCCTGATTTGTTGTTACAGGAGTTTGTTTTGTACTTTCGATTGGTTGGTTATTTTTATTTATATATGAAAAAGGTTCATTACCTTTTTGTTTTAAAGAAATATTAGCTTCTGAAGTAGTCTCTGAATATGAATTTCCCGTGGACATAGATGCTTCAACAGATTGAGTTGTAAATAATAGACTCCCTGCAAGTAATCCAACAATTAACGAATAATTTTTATTCATTTTCTTTTCCCCCTTCTTTTGCTCCACTATTATAAACATATGAAAGAACAAATAATTTTTATAAAATATTCCATTGAAACCATTAAGAAAAATATCTAGATAGCAACAAGCATCCCACTTCAAAGTAATGGATATTATAACCACAGTTTAGAAATATTTCATCTCAAACACTGTTGACAGTTTTATATAAACAACTATTAAGGGACTGACCTGATAGATTGAGACAAATAAAAACATTGAGTTGAAGAACGGAAATATCATACCTAAAACCAAGTTAGAGGTGTTTTTCTATAGGCAATACAATATGTTATCCAGCATGTAGGGTTACAATTGAGGAGATTGCCTGTGATAAATTAATGAAAGAATTAAAGATTTGATATAAAAGAGTCGCTTAACTTATGCGTAAGTTAAAAAAGCATTATCATGAGCATGTCCTTTAATTGGATGTCAGTCCAGCTAGATACTGCCTCCATTAAATCTTTTCACGTCTCACTAAGGTCGGAAACATTCTATCTTGAAGAATAGAACACACTACGAGGTAGTCGTAGATCGTACTATATTATATAAATTTTTAACAATATCCGCATTCAAAAAAAAAAAAAAAAAATAAACAACCAATCTCCGGTATAATACCGTCAACTGATTGTTTAAAAAGGTGTTTTTGTTCCTTAACTCATTATTAGGAGTTAATCCCTAATTATGATAGGTTTCACTTCATTACTTACCTATAAATTGTTGAGTCCAATAGAATCCACTATCTGATAATCCAACTCCAATATGTGTATAAGAAGGATTCAAAATATTTTCTCTGTGGCCTTGTGAGTTCATCCATCCGTCAACTACTTCTTTAGCACTACGTTGACCCATGGCAATATTTTCACCAGCCGCTTTGTATGTTACACCAAATGATTTCATTTGATCAAATGGTGAACCGTATGTTGGACTAGTATGAGAAAAATAGTTTTTGTCCTTCATGTCTTGTGATTTTGCTTGAGCTGATTGTGTTAACTTCGTATCAATTTGTAAAGCTTTTAAACCTTGTTTAGCACGTTCTTGGTTAGTTAAATCCACAACCTGCTGTATTTCAGATGATACTTTCACTTCTTCTTTATTTTCAGTAGCTGGCTTTTGAACTACTGGTTCTTTTACAGTATTTGATGGTGTTTGTGCAACTGGTTTTTTCACTGGAGCTTCTTGTTTTTCTACTTGCTGTTTCTCTGTTTCAACTGGTTTTTCTACTGGCTTCCTCTCTGTTACAGCCGGTTTTTCTGCTACTGGCTTCTTCTCTGTTACGACCGGTTTTTCTGCTACCGGTTCTTTTTCTGTTACAACAGGCTTTTCAGCTACTTCTTCTTTTCCATCTATGACAAAATATTTAGCAACAATTTCATTTGCAACTGATTTAGCATTAGCTACATATTTAAAGTTATCGTATGCTCTCCAATTATATTGATTGATTATATTGTATGGAGACTTCACCTGATAATTTACAACTGTTTTTGCCTCGGAAGTGGTGTTTGAATCTCCAGTTGTTGTTGATGCTTCAGCTGTATTCGTTGATAAAAATAAGCTTCCTGCAAGTAATCCAACTATGATTGAATTTTTTTTATTCATTTTCATTTCCTCCTTCTTTTGTGCACCCTTATTGTAAACATAAAAAAGGAGGAAATTTTCACATAACATTTACCAATAAAACCATTAAACTAAAATAGATTGATAGAAATAGAATACTAGTTGATTATTTTGGATATATTGACCAACAAAATTAAAATTTACACGTCATTTCCTGTTGACACTTTTAAATACTCTTCTTTATAAATAGATAACAAAGCTTTTTTATCTTCATTATTAAGATTACTAGCTTGTATACGTTGGATAGCAAGCTGATACTTTTTTACCACAGATAACCTAGCTCTAGGATGTGTAAATTCATCTTTTAACTCACTACTAATTACTTGTCGAATCTCATCATCTGTTTGAATTTTATCTAAAGCAATTCTGCCTTTATATAATTGTTGAAAAGCTATTATCATTAAGAACCACTTCCTATCATATCGAGTTTATCAATTTGATCTCCGATAATTACAATCTGGGGCTCCATCATTAAATACTCTGGTAACCATTGAACCATTCCATAAGCATATTGAAATAAAAAAGGATATTTATGCCCTTTTAATGGTACGTATCCTTTCATCCGATAAACTGTATCAGGAAGGCTTCTAACCCAATTTTCAAACACTTCTTGATCTACCGCTTCCTGAAAAGTAAACAGACGAGAAGACAGAAATAGTTGTTTACCGAGAGCTGTTTCGTTAATCTCTTTTTCATGGTAAGTAGCTTCTAACTTTTTTATTAAGGTTAAAGGAAGTTTGCTGTTGGATGTTTGTATAATAGGCGCAGAACTATTTAGTGCTTGTATTTGCATAGTGACAGTTGCAACTTCAGAATCACTCAATAAATCTATTTTGTTTGCTACGATTAAATGTGCATGTTTTATTTGTTCTAAAAACAACATTCTAGTTTGAGGTGACATAAGATCACGATCTATCCATCTCTTACAATCCGCTACTGTTATAATCCCTTTCATATTTAGCTGTTTTGCAAAAAGAGGCGAAAATACTGCATCCATAGCTTCTACGGGATGTGCAGCACCTGTACTCTCAATTATTAAGACATCAAATTCCTCCCCTTCCAAAAGCATTTGAAGTTGAGCTTCCATCTTCTCAGAACCTGTACAGCAAATACATCCTTCTAACATCTCTTTTAAGGGTATATCATCATCTACAGCTCGGCTATCGAAATTTAGTTTTCCTAATTCGTTCATAATGACTGCGGGTTTAATACCCTCTCCTTTAAATTGCGCAATTAGATGCGATAATAAAGAAGTCTTCCCACTCCCTAAAAAACCACTTAACAAATAAACATCCTTCATTTATTATTTACTCCTTTCATTTAAAAAGCTGACCAATGAAGGTCAGCTTTGCTTTTATTTATTCAGAAGTTCCAAAACAACTTCTTTAGCTTTTTGTAATTGTGGATCATCTTCTAATATTTTTGCACGAAGTTTATCCATTAATATATAAGAAGTTTCTCCTGATAGTTCACCAGTTGATTCAAGCTTGTTTTCAGCTTGGAATTTTTTCACTGCTGTTGTCATTTGGTTATCGAAGTTTTCATTTATTTCACCAACTTCATAGCCTATAGCTTTTAACATTTCTTTAGCATTTTGGATACCTTCTGAAGATTGGCCTTCTTTTAATGTTACGGCAGGATCTAATGGTGCAAGCATTGCATACGAAGGATATTCCACGACATGATCAGGTGCTATCCCTTTCTCGTGTATCCAGTTACCATCAGGTGTTAACCATTTAGCAGTCGTAATTTTAATATTTGATCCATCTGGCAATTCGTTAACTGATTGAACTGTTCCTTTACCAAAAGAATTTAACCCTACTAATGGGATACCTGCAGATTCACTTAATGCTCCAGCTAAAATTTCTGATGCTGATGCACTACCTTCGTCAATAATCAAGGATACTGGTACCGTTACTTTCTCACCTGGAGTAGATGCAAAAACATCCGGGTTTCCTTTTTCTTGAATTTGGACGATTGACTTGCCCTCTTCTAAGAATAGTGTGGAGATATCAATAGCACTGTCTAGAAGTCCACCAGGGTTTTGACGTACATCAATAACCAATGCTTTCATTCCTTGACTTTCCATCTCGCTAATAGCTGTCAAAAGTTCATCATATGTGTCTCTAGAGAAGCTGGAAATAATAATATGTGCAACATTATCTCCAACCATTTCGGCATAAACCGTTTCAATTGGAATATCATCACGAACTATTTTAATTTCCATCGTTTCAGCTTCACCACGTTGGATAGAAAGTGAAACTTCGGTGCCTTTGTTTCCTCGAATTAAAAGCACAGCTTCAGATGCTGTATATCCTTTTATATCTTTTCCATCTACAGCAAGAATTTTATCATTAGGCAATATACCTGCTTTTTCTGCTGGAGAATTTTTAATCGGAGATACAACAGTAATTACACCATCTCTTTCTTGAATCTCTGCACCAATACCTTGAAAGCTAGAAGAGATACTCTCATTAAACTGAGAGGCTTCTTCTTTATTCATATAATCTGAGTATGGATCTTCTAATGCATCAATCATTCCATTGATGGCGCCGTTAACAACTGAATCCTTATCAATATCTTTATAGTACTCTTCTTTTAATTTATCATATGCCATGTAAAGCCTAGCGAACTCAGGTCTATCCGATTCGGGCAATCCTTCTCCAACAACCTTATCTTTCCCTACATTTAAAGAAATCATAGTTATTGCGGCAGTAGCTATAATTAAGGCAAAAACCATTACAATAAAACCAAATGGCTTCATCTTTATATATCGTGATGCAGGTTTCTCTTCAGTAGATTCTACTTCTTCATTTGATTGTTGTTTGTGTTCATCCAAATTTTTTCACCCTTTTCATCCAAAATCTTATAAAATAGACTGTCATTTCCATGACAGTCTATTTATGAAGATCAAATCTAATTTAGAAGTATATTTGTTCGTGTAAGTAAGATTAGTCTTGAATAGCTGCTTCTAGCGCAACAACGATCATATCGTTAAACGTAGTTTGACGTTCTTCAGATGACGTTGCTTCACCTGTAATAATATGATCGCTTACAGTAAGTACTGAAAGAGCTTGACGACCAAATCTTGCAGCTAATGTATAAAGTGCAGCAGACTCCATCTCAACTGCTAAGACACCATAACTTGCCCATTTTTCATTTTGCGCATTTTCGTTATAGAATAAATCCGCTGTAAAAACATTACCTACTCTTAAATTTAAGCCTGCATCTTTTCCAGCATTATATGCTTTATATAATAAATCGAAATCTGCAGTCGGGGCATAGCTCACATCATCTAATAACACTTTATTTAGTGTAGAATCTGTTGAAGCACTTTGCGCAAGAATAACGTCACGAACCTTCACGTCTTTTTGAATCGCTCCACAAGTACCTACACGAATCAATTTTTGTACATCATAATCATTCATTAATTCATGTACATAAATTGAAATAGAAGGTACGCCCATCCCAGTACCTTGTACTGAAATTCTTTTTCCTTTATATGTACCAGTATATCCAAACATGTTACGAACCTCATTATATTGGACTACATCTTCTAAAAATGTTTCAGCAATATATTTTGCACGAAGTGGATCTCCGGGTAGTAAAATTGTATCTGCAATTTCACCTTTTTTTGCACCAATGTGTATACTCATTTAATTACCTCATTTCTATAACGTTACGGCTTAATGATACAGTTTTTTTAGTTTAAATGCAACGAAATTGCTAGCGTCTTGCTTCATAATATAGCTCCCAAAGCTCATCGAAAATTGTTGCACTCATATCAGGATGAGCTAGTTCTTCAATATACTTGGAAAGAGCATCAAATGAAGTCTCTGCTTTTGGAAAATCATGTTGATTAAACATCATTTCTGCAAATAAACTTTTTTTATCCTTCTTTTCTCCCCCGCGGTATTTTAAAACATATAAATAGAATGATTGGTTCATATTACACCTCCAACTTTAGTCATGAAGTAGTAGTTATTTTAAAAAATATGTAGATAATTATATCTAAAACAAGTAAACTTTAAAGTAATTAAATAGTATTACTTATTGAAGGGGTTGGTGTGATTGTTAAAGGGGTTCAATAAAAAAAGAAAACCTGTGAATTCAACAAAAATAAATAAAAAAGAAAAGAAAAGATTAAAAGAGAAAAGGATGCCTTCACTATCTTTATTCAAAAAAAATAAAAAACCGGGAAAAAGCATTTCCGTTTCTTCGAAAAAAAATGTTTTCAATTCTATTAGAGGTAGAGTAATTATCATCTTTTCTATATTAATTGTAATATTAATATCAATGCTAGTATTGACGTCTAATAAAATGTATTCATCTCAAAAGGCTCTTGAAAAGTTTACGAATGTTGATATTAAAGAACAAATGATGGTAAATCAAATTGCAACTGATATTTCTCAACTTGCAAATGCTGAACAAAGCTACATTATTACTGGTAAGTCAAATTATATGGCAAGTCATAGGAAATATAAAGATGCAATTATAACTCGTATTAAAGAATTAAAGGTAATATATAAGGATCGGTCTGATGAATTACAAAAAATTCAATTTATTGATCAATTTTTTACTTCTTACCTACAATATTCTGAACGGGTAATTAGTACCCGAGATGATCAAGGATTTGAAACTGCGCAAAAGCTAGTAAATGCAGGTAACGGGAAAACAATAATGAATTATATTGATGTATATATATTAGCGATAAATGAGCTCTTAGCTGAAAAAACTGCTGAACAAATTGAATTACTAAAGAAAGAAAATAATACAGCGATGTTTTTATTTATTGCTCTCACAGTATTCTCTGTTGCATTAACCCTATCTTTTGGCATTTACTTATTTTATTCGATTAAACGAAGTACACGTTCCATTAATAAATCAATTTTAGATATTGCACAAGCTGGAGGAGATTTGACAAGACGTGTAAAAATAAAATCAAAAGATGAATTTGCAGAAATTGCAGAAAGCACAAACGTTTTAATTGCGTCTATCGCAAATTTAGTTAAACGTGTAAGTTTACTAACCGAGAATGTTTCTGCTAGCGGACAAGAACTAATGGCTTCGTCTGATGAGACAGCTATTACAATTCAATCAATAGCTGATTCGACGAATGAAATTGCTGTGGGCAGTGAACAAACTATACGTAGTATGAATGTTGCCATTCAAAAGATGAATTTACTGGAAGAATCAACACGATACTTGAACAATGATGCACAAGCTGTAAAAGAAGCAACAGATCAAATGATGAATGCAGCACGTAAAGGTGGAGAATCTGTACAGCACTCGTCTAATGTCATGATGAGCATTGAAGAAACAATGGCTAACACTTCTCAAACGGTTCAAGCACTCGGGACAAAATCCTATGAGATCACGTCTATTATTAAAACAATTACTGCAATTGCTGAACAAACTAACCTTCTTGCTTTAAATGCAGCTATTGAAGCTGCTAGAGCTGGAGAACATGGACGTGGCTTTGCAGTCGTTGCTGATGAAGTCCGAAAACTTGCTGAACAGTCTCAAAATGCTGCGAAAGAAGTAACAGGTATTGTAACCTCCATTCAGTTAGAGGTTGCTTCTATTGTAAAACAAAACCATGAGGGCGTTGAAAATGTTATTCGTGGAGTAGAAGTAGCAAATGAAACAAATGCTTCATTAGAACAAATCATGAAACAAACGAATGAAACGATTACAATTATCGAGAAAATGGTAGATCAAATTGAGGAAACTCTTAACTTTAGTCAAGAAGTTGCGGCATCTTTCATTGAAGTTAATCAGATCGCTGAAAATACTGCCACAAATACAGAAACATCCGCCGCAGCAGCGCAGGAAGGCTCAGCTGCAATGGAAGAAATTAATGCTTCTTCTGTAGAGTTATCAAACCAAGCAGATGAGCTTAGAAAAGTTGTAAATGAATTTAAACTATAATATAAAGCACAGAAGATAATCCATCTTCTGTGCTTCTTTTTATTTTGGATAAGTTTTTGATTAGCTCGGTAGAGCATTTTTCAGCATGTTAAACGTGTTACACTCCGTAGAAAATAGAAACACAGATGTGCGCTTGCTGCACGCTTCACATGAGCCTCCGCAGGATGGGTCGCTCCTTCGTCGCTCCCACTTACTTTACGGGGTCCATTCTTCGCGCTTCGAAAAGACTGAAAAACTTACGTTTTAAATAACGTAATTGTTTTTTGAACAGAAAGTGCCAATATTCTTTGTCAATTTGTGAATCCACATGTATGGATTTACATGGAGGGTTTTATGGCTTGAAATCATATTTCCGTTCCAGGCGGACGCTTTCCGCCGGCATGGCTTCAGCCGCTTCCCTTGCTCCTGCGCAAGCTCGTCGCAAAAACTATTTTCGCTACGCTCAGTCCAGGGTCTTCAGCTCATGCTATTCCGGCTGGAGTCGCCGCAGTGGCTATTTCAATTAAAGATGTAAATGCGGTGTCTGATTTCTTATTAAACGTGTTACACTCCATAGAAAATAGAAACACGGATGTGCGCTTGCCGCACGCTTCGCATGAGCCTCCGCAGGATGAGTCGCTCCTTCGTCGCTCCCACATCCTTTACGGGGTCTCATTCTTCGCGCTCCTGCGGCGTGTAAGGCGCACATCCTAGAAACACCACTTTATTCAATCTAAATTCAATTAAAGATGTAAATGTTGGGGCTGATATCTAATTAAATGTGTTTCACACCATAGAAAATAGAAAAAAGAATGTGCGCTTGCAGCATGTTGATAATTCGCTTCCTTCGTCGCTCCCACTTCCAAGACACACATCCCTCAATTCGGTGACCTTCGATTAATTCAAATGTGACAACAAAATACCACGATCATTATTTGAGTTGGTTACAATTTTTAGGTATTGTAAAAAAATCGAAGTGACAATGCATCTCTAAGCAAAATGCTTGTAAAAAGTTGTTTATTACCGATAAAAGGGTTTTGTTTTTACTTGTTGAATTACTAATAATATTAAGTATAAATAAATTTTTAAAAAATAGGAGGTGTTTTAATGTGAAAAAATGGAATATATCCCTTTTAGTCTTTTTAATTTCTATCTTTTTTTTGATAGGATGTAGCAATAGTGAGAAAAAAACAAGTGAAATCAATCTGGAACAACTATCCAGAGTCGATATAAAAGAAGTAAATTCAGATGAAAGTTATAGTGAAGCTATAATAATCACGGAAAAAGAGACAGTGGATTTATTAAGCAAGATATTTGAACAAATTAAATGGGAACAAAATGTAAAGGCTGAAATGTCAAGAAAAGAAGATGTAAGAGCAACTTTATTTTTCAACTTTGATAAAAATATGCCTGAGAAATTAGTAGAATATCTCATTTGGTTTAATCAGGGTAATGAAACGGCAACTATTATTGCTAAAGATGAAAATGCCTATGGAACATTAGAAAAAGAAAACGTACAAAACTTAAATGATATATTATTAAAGAACAATTAAAAGAGCGTAAAAAGTACGCTCTTTTAATTTCCTATTCAAATCAACAATAATGTTTAACATAGCCTAATTAAAATAATTTAAGGTATTCTTCATAACCCTCTTCTTTAAGCTTTTCCTTTGGAATAAATCGTAACGCTGCAGAGTTAATGCAATAACGAAGACCAGTTTCTTCTTGAGGGCCATCCGGGAAGACATGTCCTAAATGAGAATCTGCAGTTTTACTTCTTACTTCTACTCTTCTCATGCCATGACTATCATCAAATTTTTCTAAAACCTCTTGGTCCTCAATTGGTCTAGTAAAACTTGGCCAACCACATCCTGCATCATACTTGTCTTTTGAATGAAATAATGGTTTGCCAGAGACAACGTCTACATATATACCTTCAACAAAATGCTTATCAAACTCATTTTGAAAAGGAGGTTCCGTACCATTTTGTTGCGTTACAAAATACTGCATATCTGTTAATTTTTCTTTCATTTTAAATCCCCCCAATTTTTTTCTATGAAAGCTGCTCTTCCAGATCCAACATTATAACGATTATAATGCGTCGGATTTTTTTTATAATAATCTTGGTGATAAGCTTCGGCTGGATAAAACTCACTTGCAGGGATTATTTTTGTAGCCACTTTTGTTGGAAACTTTTTAGATGCGTCTAAATCCGCTTTTGATTTCTCTGCTTTAACCCGTTGTTCATCAGAATGATAGAAAATAGCTGTCTGATAGGAAGTACCTCTATCGAAAAATTGACCATTATCATCTGTTGGATCAATATTCATCCAAAATATTTCTAATAATTTTTCATATGGAAATATATCTGGATTAAATGTAATTTGGACTGCTTCATAATGACCTGTTTCATTGGAACATACTTGTTCATACGTTGGATTTTCAACATGCCCTCCTGTATAGCCGGAGATTACTTGTTCAATTCCATCATAAGAATCAAACGGCTTCACCATACACCAAAAACAGCCACCTGCAAATGTTGCTTTTTCCATTTCCTTCTCCTCCTTACTCAGATGGGATAATTATTTCTAACGTGATGATATCTTCCTCCAGATTTAGCTCTTTTGCCCGAACACGGACTCCTGAAGACATTGGTATGCTGGCTAATTGAATAAGAACCTCCTCGTCTTCAGGTCTGACAATCATCCACTCTGGTAATTGAATTGAATCATTCAATACTTTTAGTACTGTTTCTGGAGGTAGCTGTAATTGACCTATTTCCACAGAAGACTGCTCCAAGCGTATATTTCCGTTTTCTTCGACAAAAGGTTCAAAATACAATTTTACGGGAAGAACAGTAGAGAAAATAGTCAACTCGGATGAAAGAATCACTTGATCTTCTATAGTTAAATTCACTGGAAGAGGTTTTCCCTCCATTGCTTTCTTCATAAAAGTATTAGCTATCCCTTCAAAATCCTCTTTTGTCGCGTTAACTGTTAGGATATTTCCTGAAACATTTGGTGTTTCTATTTGCACATCTGAAGAATCAGATGGACTAGAAATCCAATAAAAAAATCCGATTATAGACCCTACTATTAATATAATTAATAAAAAAAATGCAATCTTCCATTTGTTCATCTCATCAACTCCCTAAAACAACAATTCCCTATTTTGCTCATCAATAAAACCACAATTATTTAAGGAGCTTATGATAGATTCTTTCATTAATTGATATCCCTTACTATTCGGATGAAAAAAATCTGTATGATACACTAAATTGGCATTTGTATCAAAATGCTTATCGATAGGTACATAACAAGCATTTTTATCCTCGTTTGCTAACATCTCGATTGAATTATTCCATTCCTCAATTATTGTTTCAAATTCATTCGCTTCATTTGAAACAACAGTTAGCGGATTATATATTCCTATTAAAACTATTTTACCATTACTATTAATCTCTCGTATCTTCTTAATTATTTTTTCATAATTATTTTGATATGAAACTAATCCTTTCTGGAATGGCTCCACCTTTAAATTAAATAATTCTTTTTTAACGATCTTCATCAAATCGTTTCCACCGATCGTAATTGTAACAAAATCTGCATTTCTAATTGCATAATCAATGTCACCATTATTCATCATTTTTAGTAATTGGTCGCTTCTTCTACCTCTTAATGCAGTATTGGTTAAAATTACATCTTCTATTCCTTTATATTGTAATAGTTCTGTCTTTAATCTTCCAATATATCCACTTCTTTTTAATTCATCTCCAACACCTTTAGTTAGGGAGTCTCCTATTCCAACTAAATGTATTGTTCTAGGAAAGAATGAATAGGGAATAACATATTCTTCGAATGCAATTGCTTCCTTCTTTGTAAAATCTAAAGAAAATGGTTTCTGTTTTGTACAACCAGTTAATATAATAATACAAAATAAATATAGGACGTACTTCATTCCTATCCCCTTTCAATAATATAAAAGCAAAAGCAGGGACATATCCATATCCCTGCTTTACCTAAGTAATTAATCAGTCATATACATAAAACCAATAGCACCTGGACCAGTATGTGTACTTATTACAGGAGAAGTAAATGAAACTTGAATATTCTTAAAACCTGTTTCCTCTATAAGTTTCATCAACGGTGTCGCCATGGAAAATCCATTTGCATGCGAAATCCCAACAGCTTTTACTATTTTTCCTTTCGTATCTTCTGTAAATTGTTTAAATAAATAACTAACTACTTGCTTATGACTTCTTACTTTTGTAATTGGAGTATATACACCATCTGTTAGACTAGCTATTGGTTTTATAGAAAGTAGTGACCCTAATATTGCCGTTCCCTTACCAATGCGACCGCCTTTTACTAAGTTATCTAGTGTATCAACAACTACATATAAGTTAGAGTTTGACCGTATAGTTTCAATTCTTTTTAATATCGCTTCTAAAGTCTCACCACTTTTAGCCATTTTTGCAGCCTCTTCTACTTGAAAAGATAAAGCAAAGGAAATAAATTTAGAATCAAAAACTGTTACATCCGTTTCAGTCATTTCAGCAGCAGCTTGAGCTGATTTAACTGTTCCACTCATGCCACCAGTCATATGTATAGATATTATTTGATCACCATTTTCACCCAACTTATCGTACAACTCTTTAAAAACGCCTACCGCTGGTTGTGATGACTTTGGTAAATTCTTCGATGAGGCCATTTTTTCTAAAAAATCTTCTGGATTTATATCTACACCATCGGTATATGATTTTCCATCAATTTGTATCGTTAGTGGTACTACATGAATATTGAAGGCTTCAATCAGATCTTTTGATAAATCAGCTGTTGAATCCGTTACAATATGAATTTTAGACACATGATCCCTTCCTTCCTCTATATACATATTATAAGAAGAAGTGGAGTGTTATGTAAACTAATTGCTATTTTAAAATCACTTCAGAAACCTCTTTTAATATAATTTTTTGGGACTTCAATGAATACTTTCTACACTATATGAAGGTTAAATAAAAATTTGAACTTTTTATGGACGATTTTGTTGTTATTTTCTCCATTCCTTATAATACAAAAGATACTTTCTTGGAATATCAAAAATTCCTTTATGATTGCTAATAAAAAGTACTGGCCCATCTAGTATATTTTTAGGCCAGTTACTTCAATTGTACTTTTTGTTTCATTTAATATTTCTGAAGCTCAACTTTTTGGTTTTGGTTGAACAAGTTCATCATACTCTTTACTCGATAATTCATTCTTTTTTGCTTTTACTAATGAAGTATGAGCAAACTTGA
Source organism: Psychrobacillus mangrovi (assembly GCF_037104765.1). Taxonomy (NCBI): domain Bacteria; kingdom Bacillati; phylum Bacillota; class Bacilli; order Caryophanales; family Bacillaceae; genus Psychrobacillus; species Psychrobacillus mangrovi. The sequence continues at coordinate 201,273 of NZ_JBAWSY010000001.1, forward strand.
TTGTAAATAGAAAATATAAAGACGAATATCCTTAACAGGTAAACAACTAGTCATTAATCTTTCTATCGTAAACCAAATAGGAGAATGTTATGCCATCAGGTGTATGCAAATCTTCTGAAGTTTCAACAAGTGCCCATTCTTCATTATTGTATGGCGGGAAAAAAGTGTCTCCATCAAAAACATTTTGTATAAATGTTATATAAAGTCGATCAGCTTTTGGTAAAACTGCTCTAAATATTTGTTCTCCACCGATTATCATGACTTCCTCGTGAAATTCCTTAGCAAGATTAATTGCGTCTTCGATTGTACTCACTACCTCGGCACCCTCTACTTTATAGGAAGGATTTCTTGTAATAATAATATTTTTTCTTCCAGGTAGAATTCTTCCTATCGCTTCAAAAGTTTTTCTTCCCATTACCATTGCCTTGCCCATCGTTTTATTTTTAAAATAAGCTAAATCCCCGGGAATATGCCAAGGCATCTCATTATTTAAGCCAATTACTCTGTTTGGATCATGTGCTACGATTAATGAAATCATTATATTCTCTCCTTTAATCACTACACCGCAATTGGTGCTTTAATACGAGGATGTGGATCATATCCAACTAAAGAAATATCCTCTACTTCATAGTCAAAAATTGAATTTTTATCAGAAGAAAGTATGAGTGTAGGTAACTGTTTTGGTTCACGTTCTAGTTGCGTTTCAACTTGCTCCATATGATTTAAATATAAATGGGCATCACCAAGTGTATGAACGAATTCTCCAACTTCCAATTGACATTCTTTTGCTATTAAATGTGTTAATAAAGCGTACGAAGCTATATTAAAAGGAACACCAAGAAATACATCTGCACTCCGTTGATACAATTGACAAGAAAGTTTCCCATTCGCCACATAGAACTGCATGAACGAATGACATGGTGGTAGTGCCATATCATCTACCTCTGCAGGATTCCACGCTGTAATGATATGTCTTCTAGAATCTGGATTGTTTTTTAATTGATAAATAAGATTTTGAACCTGATCAATTGTTTGTCCATCATTGCCCGGCCAAGATCTCCATTGTTTTCCGTAAACAGGACCTAAATCACCAAATTCATTTGCAAATTGTTCATCGGAAAGTATTTTGGAACAGAAAATCTCCATTTGTTCTTCCACAATAGTCTTAAATGCTGGATCATTCGCTGCTCGAACACCAAAATTAGTCATATCTGGCCCTTTGTAGCTTTCACTATTTACCCATTTCTCAAAAGCCCATTCATCCCAAATATGGTTTTTTTCCTTCATTAATGTTTTAACATTTGTGTCGCCTTTTAGGAACCATAATAATTCGCTCACTACTAATCGAAATGCTGTTTTTTTAGTTGTTACAAGTGGAAAACCTTTCGCTAAATCAAAGCGCATCTGATAGCCAAAGACACTTTTCGTTCCAACACCTGTTCGATCTTCTTTAATGACTCCATTTTCTTTAATATGTCGGCATAAATTTAAGTACTGTTCCATTGGAATTCCCCTTTTTTTACTTTCTATTCATTCTTAGCTTCCTATTATAACAAAAAGGCTCTCATTTAAGAGAGCCATTTAGGAGGTGTATTTTTAGACCAATAAATTTCTCCCAATGCATAATGCTTAGAATATTTGTCTTCCGCAAGATGATAATGGAAATTAAAATAATATCCATCTTGTGGTTTTTTATCCGTTCTAACATGAAAACGGATCAAATCTCTTCTTGTTTCATTATTATAAATATGAAATATTTTCTCGTGATATTCTCCTGACGGCTGCTCGGTTATTGATAAGTTGATGACTTTATCTTGCTCCATTTTAGCAACCGTTGTATCTATCACTTCTTGTATACGCGGGAAAATGACATCATCAAATTCATTTTGGATAACAGGACCTATACGTTCGCCAAATTTTATGTATGATTGTTCTCTTGCTGCAGTTGTAATGGAATCTGTTAAAGCTAGACTCTCATCTATTTCTACTGGTTTATAACTGATTTTCTCTGCATTCGAATGAAGAGACTTTTCTGGATTTTTGTTGTCTAATAAGTGCTCCCAAATTAGATGATCAGGAGAGATTAGACCAAATGTTAATAATGCAACTGTAATAATAATTGTTTTTTTAATCCATTGTTTCAATAAATATCACCTTCAATTTTGAGAATTTTATAAAGACTCATTTTGAATATTAACGTTTTTGAGAACAAAAGGTTTCTAAATCCTCTCTTTCATTGTACAATAAATGTTGTAAACATACAGTACGTTTTTAATATAAGGAGGAGAATTTATAATGAGTACAAGCTTAGTAATTGGAATTGGATTTTTATTTTTATTAGGATATTTAACTTCTCTAAACTTTACGGACTAATAAAGCGCTAACCGCGGTAATTTTTACAAGAGGCGAGTCATGTTACTACTCATGACCCACCTCTTTTTATAGACCACTCCAACAAAAGAAACGCTTTGCCAATAATTGGGCAAAGCGTTTCTTTTATATTTCAATGATTCCATAATGAAATTTAGATGACTGTCTGATAAGTCTATGAAATCCAAAATTCTCAAATAAACCGGAACGAAAATGAGCTTTTACAACTACTCTTTGCTTCGCTACTCTTTTGGCTTCTTCTACCCAATCTATTGTTAATGAATAATGATGTCCAATGGAGCGGAGTATTTCAAAGTTTGAGGACTCCTCAATTAACTCTTCAAACATTGGGTCCATGTATACTACATCATATGAGTTGCTCTCTGCTGCTTTTAAAGCTTCCATAGCATTCATATGAACTAAATTCACATTTTGCATGCATGTTTTTAGCTTTACAAAATCAGTCTCATAACTCTTTAAACCCGCCGATACAATATAAGCAATAATTTGATTTACTTCACAGGCGTAAATAGTACCCGAATCCCCAGTCGCATATGCAGCAATAATGCTATCTGAGCATAGTCCAGCTGTGGTATCGAAAAAGCTATTTCCTCTTTTTAGGTTTGTAGCTTCTAAAAACAAATCAGGTTCACCTTTTAAAAGCCTTTTCAATCGAAATGCAGCGGAATTTGGATGAAAGAAAAAGGGAGCATTTGTACCAATTGCATAGAACTCTAATCTTTCTTTACTAACTACTAATACATCAGTGTTATATCGTTCTTGCAATGCTTTTACAGATTTCTTTTGCCGGTTAATATAGGGTAAAGAAAGCTCCGCTGCAATTGCTTGTGCTTTTTCAATAAATAATTCATTCGTTCTTCCAGCTGTTGTTACAATCGTTTTCATGAAGAAACAATTTGTGAAAGCACACCAGACAAATGATCTTTAATAGTTTCCATTGAATTACTTTCAATCTGTTCGCGTGGGATGAAATAAGCCAATTCATTATCTTTCCAAATTGCAATAGAAGGCGAGCTTGGAGGAATCTCTTCGAAATAACCTCTCATAGTCGCAGTAGCCTCTTGATCTTGCCCCGCAAACACTGTTACTAGATTATTTGGTTTTTTGTCTAACTCATTAACAGCAGCAATTACTGCCGGTCTAGCTAAACCTGCAGCACATCCACAAACTGAGTTGATCATTATTAAAGAAACTCCTTCAGCATCAGCCATATAATTCTGTACTTCTTCAGGAGTTACTAATTCTTTAAACCCAGCATCAGTTAGCTCACTTCTCATAGGTTTTACTACTTGTTTCATATATTCATCGTACGCGTTCATGTTTTCTCCTACCTTCATTAATATTCTTAATCCCTTTAATTAAAGGGTTTTGTATTCTCTATTCTACTTCTCTTTCTATATTTTTTCACTTCTTTTAACTTTAAATGCTATTTTTTATTTTGATTAAAGTTATAATTGACCAAAATGATGCTGATAAAATGAATCGTGTATTTTTCGATTTAAGTTTATTGGAAAGACACGAGAAGAATACCTTGGTTGGATAAACCCTAAATAGCATCGTTTCTTGATGTATTTCTACACTGGTCACGCTACTGAATCTCCTGGAATAATGAATTGTTGATTTACTATAAGTGTTTCATTGCTATCATATTTATCCAAAACAAATTCTTAAATGCACGTTTTGTCGCCGTATCTTACTTTTTTATAGAAATTTTCAATAATTAGTAGAACAACTCTCAAATATTGATTATAATTAACGCTTATTTATTATTTAAGGAGAATAGCTCATGAGAACTTCACTACCTTGCCCCAATTGTCTAAAATCACTTAAAATCGAACACATCGAAGAATTTTCAACGCCTTTTAATATGAAGTGTCCACACTGTCATGTAAAACTAAAAGAAACTAAAATGACTCCATTGCTACTTTTAATAGCTGTTTTAGTAATACCTTTATTAATTTATTTAGGTATTAGCGTAAAGGGTTTCTTAACTGGTTACTTTCCTATTGTGGAAAAAGTACCTACCGTAATTGTATTTTTAGCTTTCTGCTACCCTCTCTATGCTTTATATGAAGCTTTCAATGCAGTTGTATTGTTTAATAAGGGAAAATTTACAGTTAAAAAGACATCAGTGAAAAAAGTGTGATAATATTCACGCTTTTTTTATTTCTCGAAAAATCTGTTAAATAATATGTGTCTTAAGAGCAAGGTCATGAGGTATGGTTTGAAGATTCTAGTAGTATGAGTGAATGAAAAAATGATATTAGTTCGTGACTATGGCATAAAAGGTATTGGTGCATTGCAATTAAGCATAGGATTTCCACAAGGTGTTTGTCTTTTAACTAAATTTTTTACTATTAATAAAGTATAATAATATTCAAAATACAGAAAATGTCAGCAAAATAGTATAAATATTTTGCTGACATTTTTTCAGTTGTACACAATTTACTTTGATAATTCCTTATAAGCTAATACTTTTAATGCAAGCATTTCTTCCTCTGTTAAAGTACTTTCAAGCTTATTAAATATTTCCTGTTTTTCTTCTGCGGTCATACCATCCCGTGCTTTTGCTTGGATATCTTGTATATCACTAATACTAAACTTTTTGGCTAATACTCTAGTTGCTTCTTCTTTTGTTTGAAAGGGAAGTTTGCTACTATCAACATATTTACCTTCCTCAATAAATGCCTTTAACTGAGGGTCACTACTGATTTCTTTCTTAATATTCTCGAGTTGGCCACTATCTTCTAGTTCTACTGCTACCTTATCCATTACTTGATCGGCAACTAGTTTTGGACCAAGATAGTATATTCCAAACCCAATAATTACAATAACAACAATTAAACTTAAAAGAACTTTAATGAATTTCACCATTATCCCCCTTACCCATTAAGAATTTAATCTTTCTAACACAATTATTTATACAAATAGACTTTCAGTACTTCATTGTCATCTATCGTTGCTAAGAGTATATCATGTATAGTTACATTTAATATTTTTGCTTTATTCTCTAACCATGTTATATCCTTTCCAGCCTGATTTAAAATCTTATGCTCAATCTCACCATTTTTTATGACTGTTAATGGTAAGCAAAAAGCATTCTTAACAATTTTCATATCAGATGTAGTTAAGGCTTGAAATTGAGGTGATAAGTAAAACGATATAGTTCCATCAGGCTCCCACATTGCAAGAGAGACTTGATCAATTTCTACAATACTTGCTTTTCTTGCCTCTGATAATAAGTGGTCCAATGTTATTCGCGCTTTTGATAGACCCTTATATTTGATTTCTCCATTTTTTATTAGAGGAAAAGGATTCGGCTCAAGCCAACTTCTGAAGACTTTCCATTTCAAACTCAATAATACAATAATCAAATATAAAATGGTTAAAACAGTAGTAGAAATAATGGATCCCCCTAGTCCTAATCCTTCATCTGAAAGTGGATGTGCGAGTATGTTTCCAAGCACTAAAGCTATAGTAAAATCAATTAATCTTAATTGAGAAATAGATCTCCGCCCCATAACTTTAGTTGCTATCAACAAGAAACCGAATGAAACAATTGCTCGCAAAACCCATTGGATCATTGTCAAAGACTCTTGTCCATAAAAAAAATCCATTTAAACTCCCCAATTCATTTCCAAAATGATAATATCTAAAGAACTTTTTTATTTTTAGCCCTTATTTCCGAAAATTTATAGTCTAAAAATGCACCGCTAAGACCTAAAGGTAGTCCTCCAGCAGTAATAGATAGGAGAATGATGAATAAATTTAAGCTCTCCACTTTATTGCTTAACAATAAGAAAATCGATAGACTTCCTAAAATAGTGAACAATATGGAGAAGTGATAAGTTATATGTAATTCTTCTTTAACTATTATTTCATCTTTTTCAAATTGTTCTTTCATATTACTCCCTCTTCTCCATCCAAGTCCTATTATTATTAGCTTAATTTCAGTAATTTACTCATTTTTTGCCTAAATTGTAAAAACACCTTCGATTTTTTAACGACACAGAAACCCTACGTTTTAAATGACTTAATTGTTTTTTTGAACAAAAATAAGGCATGTTCTGTTCACCTTGAACAGAACATGCCTTATTTCTTTTTCTATTTGTAAATCGCTTTGTAAGGACTTAAATTGATGCTTTCTGAGTTGAAATCATGGGGACTACCTACCTGCATTTACTTAAATTTTGCAGGAAAATGATGTTTTTTTAGATAGAAGAAAGGTTTAATAATAAGCATACACTAGTTGATTTACATATCAGGTGACGAATCCAGCCGGAATAACAAATGTTTTCTGCACCGAAAGCGAAGCGGCAGGTGCATGAGCGAAAAGACCCTGGACTGAGCGTAGCGAGGGGACGAAAAGCGTCCGCCTGGAACGGGAAGATCAACGGGCCCAAACAAAAAGCGAGTATGAGAACGAAATATCTTTCTCATACTCGCTAAGAGATACCTTGGAGAGTTTTTTAGTGATTTTTCAAAGAGGTTTGCTATTACGCATATTTTAGAATAGAGTCGGACGACCAATCTAATTGATTTAAGAATTCGTATACATCCTCACATACTTTATCTTTTTCTTTTCCTACTGTAATAATATGCCCGGATTCTTTATACCAAATAATATCTTTATCGTTAACTTCCACACTATCATGAATAAACGTAGCACTCTCTTGATAAATCGCATCATCTAATGCACCTTGAAGTACAAGTGTAGGTGAAGTGATTGAGTTTAATTGTACACTTGTATTTTCGGTTAACTCTTGAATGCCGTTTAATGAATCAATTGGCAAATTTTTTAATTCTTCTAATTCTTCTATAATTATGTCTTTTGATTTCCCCTCAAAAGATTTATAAATTTTAGCATAGTTAAATAATCTCTCAAATAAACCATTTGTGCTGTTTCTCTTTATTGGAGCACACATAGAAACAACAGCTTTTACTGGAAACTCTTCCGCTACTTTTAAAGAAAATACACCACCTAATGAAATACCTGCAACAGCAATTTCATCATATCCCATATTTTTTAAATGGAAGTATCCATCTACAGCATCTTTCCACCAGTCAGACGGACTAGTCTGTAATAGTTCTTCAGGTGCTACCCCATGCCCGCTATACATTGGAGCATGGCAAGTGTAGCCCCTCTTTTGCAAATATTCCCCTAGTCTTTTTACATCCTTGGTGCTACCGGTAAATCCGTGAAGCAATAATACTGCTCTTTTCCCGCCTTCCAATGTAAAAGATTTAGGTGCAACTACTTTCATCTGAATATCCCCTTTGTCAAGTTAAAGTGCTAGATTGTTAAGATAATACTAACATTGACAACTCATAATGTATAATTTATTATTTGTATCAAAACGATGCATTAAATGCATCAATCTAGGAAAAGGGGTTATCAAATGGAATGGCAGCGATTAGAATATTTTAATACACTTGCAAAAGTACAACATATGACACAAGCAGCCGAAATTTTATCCATTTCTCAACCTGCATTAAGTCGTTCTATTGCTGGATTAGAAGAGGAAATTGGTGTTCCTCTATTTGATAGAAAAGGCCGATCTATAGTGTTAAATCATTACGGGAAAATGTTTCTCGTTCGAGTTGAGAGAATTATGAAGGAAATGAGCGATGGATTAGAAGAGATAAAGCAACAGATAGATCCAGAATATGGTGAAGTATCTTTAGGATTTTTACACACTCTCGGAACTACTTCTGTACCAAATATAATTCGTGCATTTCACAAAAATTATCCACATATTTCTTTTCAATTAAAACAGAATCATACACATACACAGTTAAAACAATTAAAATCAGGGGAATTAGACCTTTGTTTACTAGCTTCAATGGTCGATGACAGTCATATAGAATGGACTGAGTTGTGGAGGGATGAACTATACATTATCGTACAAACAAACCATCCACTCGCTACCCGAAAAAGTATACTAATAAAAGAAATTGCAAATGAAACATTCATCTCCTTGAAAAAAGGATATGCTCTTCGAATTACAACAGATGAAATCTTTAAAAAGGCAGGATTTACTCCTAATATTTCATTTGAAGGAGATGAAGTAGCTACTGTTGCTGGCTTTGTAGCAGCAGGACTTGGTTTTTCCATACTACCCGATGGCGGAGAACTACATTCAAATAAAATTGTTAAATTACGTATAGAAGATGGAGATTGCGAGAGAATTATTGGAATGGCAGTAGTAAAAAATCGTTATTTATCACCTGCTGCTAAACAATTTCAGCAATTTGTTCTGGATTATTTTATTAAACAATAAATAGAGTAGACACATGAAAATTACTTCATGCACCTACTCTATTTATTTCAATCATTTTGTTATTTTCGCGCCTCATTCATTTGCTTCCAAACGGAACCTTTTGCTTCTTCTCCCTCTTCAATACGCGCTATAGCCATTCGAATTTGGAGTTTAACTTCATACTCTTTATCGTCCATAGCTTGTTTAAGTGCTGGAAGACTGTCCTTAGTACCCACTTCATAGAAATACATCGCTGCTCTCCATCGAACAAGCTTATTTTTATCAAATAGGGCAACCTTCATAGCATCTTCAAATTGTTCAAATCCCAAATCACTCATAGCATCCCCAGCAGTTCTTCTAACCGCTGCACTTTTGTCCTTTAATGCAATTTCCAAATAAGGAATCACGGCCTCATCTTCTATTAATCCAAGATATACTGTAGCAAGGCGGCGAATGGACACTTGCTCGTCTTGAACAGCTTTTGCTAGTATTGGCAAATCTTCCATTTCTGGATTAATTAAATTATTTAGCAACTGAAATCTTCTTTCCCACTCACTTACTTCAAATTGTTCCAGAGTAAACGGGACTCGAACAGCAGATTTCTCTTCCTTAGAATCATCCTTCTCTTCAATAAGTTGTGTTAACTTACTTTGCGGAAACGTTGCTTCTAGTTCCTTTACTAATTGTTCACCAATTTCTTTTTGGTCTCCATAGCGTACACCATAATCTACCCACTTACGCAATAGAATATAGTTTTCCTTATCCCCTTCCATTGCTTCATCCAATGCTTTTATAAATCGTTCGGATAGACCGTAACGAGATTCCGATTCGCTGTCGAAAACTTTTACTTGAAGCGGGATTCCTTTATATTGTTGTATATGTACATATACTTCACCATAATGGTCTATAGGTTTTACATCCGTACTCTCCTCATTTTCTGCACCAAAAACATTTTCTATAGAGGCTAAAATAGATTCCCAAGAAAATTTTGCATTTCTCTCAATTGCTAAGAAATCGGCGACATGATAAATCCCCTTGACTCCTTCAATATTCATAATTTCTTGGATCTCTTTCGGAGCAACCTCTATATTATCTTTTTTATAATTATGACTTTTCCCAAATGGAAGCTCTGTATCTACAATAACTTTCATCGTATTCGGACTAGGTGTTGGCTCAATCGTTAAAATTTTCATATGTTTTCCTCCCAAATATCTTTCAAGAAGAAGCTATCTCTTCCAAATAAGACCAACGTTCGATTAATTGCTCGTATTTTTCGTTTTCTTCATCTAATTGAGCAGTTAACTCTTGAAGTAGAGTAAAATCTGAACCTGCCTTAGATAATTTGTCTTCTAATTCAGCAATCAGTTGTTCTGTCTTTTCAATATTATTACCTATGGTTTCCCATTCACGCTGTTCTTTATAGGTGAGTTTTTTCTTCTCTTTTATTTGTTTGACTTCTACTTCTTCTATTTTAACTTCATCAACTTGTTTAGGGGTAATCTTTTGCTCTTCTAAATAATCAGAGTAAATACCAAGCCATTCCTTCACTTTGCCATCACCATTTAAAATCCATAACTTTTTAGCAATACGGTCTAAGAAAAATCTATCATGGGAAATAGTAATAATTACACCAGGGAAAGTTTCCATAAAGTCTTCTAAAACAGACAATGTTTGAATATCTAAATCGTTCGTAGGTTCATCTAGTAATAACACATTAGGTTGTTCCATAAGCATTTTTAATAAAACAAGTCGTTTTTTCTCCCCACCTGAAAGTTTTCCAATTTGCGTACCATGTGTATTTAAAGGGAATAAGAATCTTTCTAGCATCTGGGCAGCAGAAAATTTCTCTCCAGATCCTGTTTCGATTAAGTTAGAAGATTCGCGAACATACTCAATCATTCTCATCTGCTCATTCATTTCAGGTAATTGTTGTGTAAAGTGCATTAACTTCACTGTTGAACCAACAATAATTTCACCTGAATCCATCTGTATTTCACCAGCAAGCATTTTAAGAACGGTACTTTTTCCTACTCCATTAGGACCTACAATTCCTATTCGATCTCCCGCTTGTAAAAGAAAGTTAAAATTATCTACTATTTTTTTTGTTCCAAACTGTTTTGTAATAGAATTTCCTTCTAACACTTGCTTACCTAATCTTGTCGTCGCTAACTCCATTTCTAGATTCTGATTGGAATTATCACGATCAATTTTTGATCCTATTTCCTCAAAGCGGTCTTTTCGCGCTTTTTGTTTCGTCGATCTGGCTTTTGCCCCTCTTCGAATCCATTTCAATTCGTTTCGGTACAAGTTTTGTAATTTTTGCTGAGAAGAAGCATTCATTTCTTCTCGAATTGCTTTTGACTCTAAATAATCTGCATAGTTACCGGAATGTGTGTACAGCGTTTTATCAGCTAATTCATAAATATGTGTAGCCACAGCATCTAGGAAGTAACGATCATGTGTAACAAATATGATGGCACCTTCCACTCTTTGTAACATTTCCTGTAACCAATCTGTTGACTCTTTGTCCAAATGGTTTGTAGGTTCATCTAATAGAAGTAAGTCAGCAGGCTCAATCAATACTTTTGCAAGGGCAACTCTTTTTTGTTGACCACCAGATAAATGTAAAACAGAATCTTCAAATTGCGTGATTCCTAATTTTGTTAAAGCTGTTTTTGCTAGAGCATTTACATCCCATGCTTGTAAGTCATCCATTTGTGATTGCAAATTCATCAATTTATCCTGTAATGCAGTAGAGTTTGAGTCTTCCATTAAAGCAACTAATGCTTCTTCATATTCTCGGTTTATTTTTAATATCGGTGAATCCCCACTAAATACTGCTTGAAGCACTGTCTCTTCCTTTTCAAAAGTAGGTTGCTGATCTAAATAAGCAATTCTATATTTGTTGGGATGATCACGCTCAATTGAATCAGCTTCTAACTGCCCAGCAATGATCGATAGAAATGTTGATTTTCCCGTACCATTTATTCCAATCAATCCTGCACGGTTTTGATTATTAATCGTAAATGATATATTTTCAAATAGTGTTTTTTCACCAACAGTTTTCGTTAAGTTTGAAATAATTAAATGACTCATATCAATTCCCCAGTTTCTTTTCTTAAGTTATGCAAAAAAGATTCCATAAACGCATGTCTTTCTTGCGCAAGTTCTTTACCTTTTTCCGTTAGCATTCCATCAGCAAGTAATAATAATTTTTCATAAAAGTGAGTAACAGAAGCTGTTTCTTTTAATCGATATTCTTCCACAGACATATTTGAACGCGGCGTTTCACTAGAGTCATAAAGCTTCCTACCTTTTGCCCCGCCATATGTAAAAGTACGTGCTATTCCAACAGCACCTATTGCGTCCAACCGATCCGCATCTCGAACAATTTTAGCTTCGATTGTATTGGGTTCTTCTTCATTTCCACCATTGAATGAAATCGATCGAATTACTGCTTTTATATGTTTTACTTTTTCGTCTGGCAAATGAAGTAAACTAATAATACGAGTTTCTTCTGATTTCTCCATGTCATTAGCATATTTAGGATCGCTGACATCATGTAATAGAACTGCTAGCTCCACAATATCCTTATCTGCATGTTTATATGTTTCTAATATTTCTAATGCATTCTTTCTAACTCTTTCAATATGTTGAAAGTCGTGACTAGCATCAAAATGCTTGTACACTTCTTTTACTAATTGTTCACATTTTTCAATTGTATTCATACTATCTAACTCCTTAGAGAAACTCGTCTTCTTATTATATACAATAACATAGTTGACTTGTATTAAGATGTATTATTATTGCTAAATCCTTGTAATATCAAGGTTTTCGGAGAAACACAAATAGAACTATGCAAAATAAAGCATAAAAAGAAGGTCATTGGGGCTTGGTGATAAAATTGGGGCTAACCGATCCATAATTTTGTTCATTTATTGCTATTTTTTCAAGCTCCAACGCTATTTCGGATGCACCAAGAAGAGCATCATTTCGCATATTCATTGGTGTAGTTCCAGAATGTGAAGGTGTTTCTATTATTCTAATAGAAAATCTAACCGGAGCTGCTATTTCGGTAACAATACCAATCTTTTTGTTTCGTTCTCTAATACTGGACCTTGCTCTACATGCAGTTCAAAAAAAGCCTTTATTTTTTCATCTTTCCTATTCGCATAATGGACACTATCAATTTCAAGTGCACATAAAGAAAACGCCTGTTCCAATGTAACTCCATTACGGTCTTTTAAATAAGCAAATGGTAGGGAGCGAGTTAAAGGGATTTATCATATCCAGAATGTAAATAGTTATCACAGCCGTTTAAAGAGCTAGATGGAGCGTTTTAATGGTGTAGCGACTAAATATCTAGACCATTATTTGAGCTGGTTCCAATTCTTAGACACCATCAAACATATAAAAGATAACTTTACGATAACCAAAATGGTTTTAGACAGTTGTTCTTTCTCAGTTAACATAACTTATGATAAACTAATGTTATCGTAATTTTCCGAATAATAGGAAGTTTATTGTTCCGTTAAAGGGCAGGTTAATTCAATAATCGGAAGGAAAAAGGTATATAGAAAGGGAACTATTTGATATACCAGATTAAATAAAGGAGAGAAGGTTATGAGTAAATCATTTATTGAACAAGTACATTATATTAGAATTCCAGTAAAAGATTTAGAACTGTCTGCACAATGGTATAGAGATGTATTAGGGCTCCAGTTACTAAACAATACTGAGGAACTTGCAATTTTAAAAGTAAATGAAGGACCTTTCTTACTTATCTTAGTTCCCACCGAAGATGAAACATTTGCACATTTTACAATTGATAATGAACAAGAATTTAGCATAGGCTTTACAAGTCCAGAATTATCTAAATTTTATCAACACTTAATTGATAATCAAGTTAAGGTCGAGGATATAAAAGAAGATAATGGTCATGCCTTTTTCCACTTTTATGACCCAAATGGTAATAAACTTCAAGTACACTGGTAAGATTATAATAAATAAATTACCTTATTTCATTAACGGGTGCTTTAGCGGAATAAGAACGGGAACGTCCAAATCAGACGTTCCCATATTTTTTGCCTGAAACAACAATTCTATTTAACAAAGCCTATTAAAAAAATTATTTGATATCTTTGCTTAATATCCATATAGATATCTCCTGCCTAACCATCATAGATTCTGTTTATTATAAATATTCAGAATATTATAGTCGTTAATAATGGAAGTATTTTTTAAAGATTGGGCATAGCCATGTTTTTGCTTGCAACAATTATGTAGTTAATGAAAAGATGAGAGGACAATGTAGAAAGAAATTAAGAAATTGGTTAAAGGCTCAAGTAATTCTATTAGAGAAAAAATAAATTGTGTACCACTACATTCTTAAAGAAGGTAGTGGTACACAATTTATATATTGATTTAAAACTATTTTAAAGCTTCATACGAAAAACGAGTAATGGCTCCCATTTAATTTAGGGATTTTGTCTACAATTAACCTTACATTACAATACGTGTACCTGTTTTTCCTGCAAGAGCATCTTGAAGCTTATCAATGGAAGTAATGATGACATTCTTTCCGCCTTTTTGTAGGAAAAGAATAGCTGCCTCAATTTTTGGACCCATGCTTCCTTTTGGAAATTGACCTTCTTCCATATAACGAAGTGCCTCTTCAATCGTCACTTCAAATAGATTTTGTTGGTTTGGCGTACCAAAGTTAATAGCAACCTGTTCCACGCCTGTCAAAATGAATAAATAATCCGCATTAATGTCAGCTGCAAGTAATGCACTTGCGAAATCTTTATCAATGACAGCTTCAACGCCTTCTAATATTCCGTTATTTTCGATTACAGGAATTCCGCCTCCACCAGCAGTAATAACGGTAATATCCTTTTCAAGCAATGCTTCAATCGATTCTTTTTCTACGATTTTTACAGGTTTTGGAGAAGCAACAACACGTCTATATCCTCTTCCGCTGTCTTCAACAAACGTAAGATTTCGTTCTTCTACAATTTTCTCCATTTCTTCTTTTGAATAAAATGGTCCAATTGGTTTTGTAGGATTTTCAAATGCAGGGTCATCTTTAGAAACAACTGATTGTGTCACAACAGTAGTAATTGTTTTATCAATATTTCGTTCAACCATCTTATTTTTAAAAGCTTGTTGGATTAAATAACCCAAGTTCCCTTGAGTTTCCGCATCAAGCACATCTAAAGGATATTCTGGTACAACAGATTTAGCCATTTCTCCTCTAATTAACGTATTACCAACTTGCGGACCATTTCCGTGAGTGATCACAACCGTATGGCCTTGCTCCATTAATTCAAGAACAGGCACGGAACTTTCCATGATATTTTGTTGCTGTTCTTCAATCGTACCGATTTGACCTTCTTTAATAATTGCATTCCCGCCAATCGCTAGAACGACTTTACTCATATAAACACTCTCCAACTTTTTAATTTGTTTCTGTTCTTATTCTTAGGTTCCTATAAACCAGCATTCCAATTAGAATACCTAATACAGTATCCAATCCTGAACTGTGTCCAACTCCAAGCAAATCATCTAAGATTTTCTCAAAATTAGAAGCATCACCGCTAGCAAGTGCATTGACCATATCGGAAACGTTTGAGCTATATTCCTGTTTAAGTGCATACCTTAAATATTCTCTTGCCACATCGGTTGTAATCGACTCGCCTTCAATTAGTTCTGAAACTTTTTCATAAAAGGCAGTGGAAAGAAAATGAGAAACGGCATCAAAGGCAAGCAGCCCGACAATCATATCATCCCCTGAAGGAGTCAAGCCTTGTCCTCTTCCAAGAAAGTATCTAAGAACTTTCTCAATTAAACCTTCATCACTCGACATAGCAGCTTCAATCAACATAATCAAATATGGTTCAGTACCAAGCCATTTTTGTTCGCCAGCTGCATGAAACTTATTTAAAAATTCTTTGAATGAAGCATCCAGTCCAGTTTGGTCTTCTATTTCATTTAACTGTAAACAAAATCGTTCAAAACTATCCTTAAAAATAGTTGCGCTTTTTAAAGTAGTTAATTCATTTTTAAAACTATTTCCTTTTTCGATACTGATCGTTACACCTGGTAATTCAATGGAGTTTGTTCTTCTATTCCAAGTAACTGAATCTCCGTTATTTACAGAGGAAACAGCACTTAAAGTAGCCTCTTTCCGGAGATGAATTCCAAATGGCAGTAGACCGTTCTTATTATTCCCAATAAATACTAGAGAATCGCCCATTTTAATATTAAAGCCATTAGAAAAACGACTATGAACGTGTCCATTTTCATTTTTATAAAGAAGGAGAGGAACTAGATAACTATAATCCTCTCCAAAAAGAGTGCAATTATTCATTTATTGTGGATCAATTAGGCCAAGTTTCACAGCGTATGCATCAATTGCTTTTTCAAAGCAAGCTATTGGAGCACGAACTGTACCTGCACCGATTTGGCCGACTCCTGCTTCTTTATGTGCAATACCAGTGTTGATTACTGGTTCGATTCCAGTTTCAACAACTTTTCTTGCGTCAATTCCTAGAGCGGAGCCTTTGAAGTCCCAAGTTGGAATAGAGAAGTTAGGGTTATGATCAATACAAATTTCCATCATATCATTACTTGTACTAACTGCATCGTCCATACCACCAGCACCTACGAAGCGTGTAACACCAGGAGCAGCAATCATTGCAAAGCCGCCTACCCCGAATGTTTCAGTAATGGCACTATCACCCATGTCAGGACAAGCCATGTCTTGATCATAGCCAGTAAAGAATAAACCTTGAGGTGTATTAACTGGTGCTGTAAACCATTGGTCGCCCATACCAGCAATACGGATTCCAAATTCATGACCGTTACGGCACATTGCTGTTACAACAGTACCATGTTGGATTTTACGTGCTGTATCCATTACTGCTTTTGTAGTTGCCATCGCAACATTCAAGAAGAATTGGTCTGTATCAGCCAAGAATTGAATAACATCTTGTTTCTCTTTATCATCAGCATCTGTTTGTAAAATATGTGGCACAAGATCTTTTAAGAAAATAAGTGAACCGGCAATATTACGTTGGTGGAACTCATCTCCCATTGTAATTGCTTTCGCCATCATAACGTTAACGTTTAATCCGTCACCTTTAACTTTTAGAGCTTTAGATAGTGTTGGACCAAGTACATCTCTGAACCATCCCAAGCGGTTGATTACATCTTCAGAATACGCACCAAAACGTAGAACCGCACCAATACCTTCATTCATTGTGCAATATGCGCGATTTCCACCATCACGATTTTCTACAACAAGAACTGGCATACTTCCAGATGTAATCCCTCCCATTGGACCAACCGCGTTCACATGGTGACATGGAATGAATTCTATTTCTCCATTTTCAAGCATTTTAAATGCTTCATCAGCGTTAGATGCCCATCCTTCAAATAATGTAGCTCCTACACAGGATCCTTGCATCGGGCTTGTCATGTTTTCCCATTTCATAGGTGGTCCTGCATGAAGTAATACTTTTTCATTTAATTCTTTAATAACAGATTTAGCTGGAACAACATCCACTAGAAATGGTGCACTCGATACTACTTTATCGATAACTGCTCGGTTTGCTTCGTCAATTGTTTTAAATTGTCCGTACATTATGCTTCCTCCTAAAAATTCATTGGTCATGTAATTCATTGACCTGAAGTTTAAATTAAATTCTTCGATTAACGAAGTACACTTAAAATTTGACGCAATCTTGGGTTGCCGCCAGCAACTGGACGCCAGTCATACTGAACAACTCTTCCGCCGTTAGCAGTAATTGCTTCTGTGAATTTCTTTAATCCAACGTTAACAACATTTGGTTTTTCAGTTAATAATTTTTGGATAGCTTCTGAAACAGTAATTTCAACTGTTGCAGTTTCCTTTGCAGGAACTACTTCTTTTTGTACTTCTTCGATTTGAATATCAAGCATAGCTAGTGCAGTAAGAATTGCTTGGTTATTACTATCACGTAAAATAACTCCAGCTTCTGCTAATTTTGTTTTTTGCTCATCAATGTCTTGTGGATCTTGGTCAGTACCACATACAGATGCTACGAAGTAAATTTCTTTACCTTTTGCTTGTGCATCTTTTTGGATTTTTTCGATGCCAGGGATAAGTGCGCCCGCCATATCTTCATGAGAACCATATCCAAGAACAAGATCAAATAGGATAATCGCAGTTGACTCATCCTGTGCTGCTTTTTGGAAGTATTGAATTCTTGTATCTGGGTCGATCATTGGGTGTGGTTTACCTTGTGTATATATATCATCACCAAGGTCGATCACTTCAAATCCATTTGCATTTAGAAGGTAACCTTCCTCATGATGACCAGTATTATCATAGTTAAGACCTCTACTAATTAAAGTAGCTGCTTCGTAACCTAATGTACCGCCTGAGTATAGACCTTTAATTGTTTTTTGCTCCGGCTTTAACTCTACGGCAGGTACTTCACCTTGTAATGTGTTGTAATTTGGCTTAATTGGGTTGCCTTTAATAAGGTCAACAGCAATCGCAGCTGTTTCTTCAAGCGTGTTAGCATAATACACATTGCCTTCATGGTTATGTGGCTCTTCACCAAGGAATATCGCAACAACTGGTTTAGAAATGCTTTGAAGCAATTGAACAACTTCGTCACGAACTTCTTTAGCAGGTGGTTTTGAGATTAATGTGATTACTTCTGTTTGGCTATGTTGTGCTAATGCTTTAATTCCATCTAACATTGTAACAGCACCGATTTTTTCGGAAAGGTCACGGCCACCAGTACCAATCGCATGGCTAACCCCAGCGCCTAGGCGGTCAATTTCTGTTGTAACTTCTTGAATACCTGTGCCAGAAGCTCCGATAACACCGATTTTTCCAGTTTTCACAACGTTCGCGAATGCTAAAGGTACTCCAGAAACTACTGCTGTACCACAGTCAGGACCCATTACAAGAAGACCTTTTTCATGTGCTTTTTCTTTAATGCGACGCTCATCTTCAACCGTTACGTTGTCACTGAAAATAAGAACGTGCATATCTCTATCAAGTGCTTTTTCAGCTTCTTCAGCTGCATATTGACCTGGTGTAGAGATAATTGCTAAATTCGCACCCGGTAATGCATTTGTCGCTTTATCCCAAGAACGAACCGTTTCAAAAGCTTCTTTTCCAGCAGAGATTGCTTGGTTGTTTAAATAGTTGTCTACTTCATCAAGAACCTCTTGGATCTTCTCTTCTGATTCAGTATCAACAACTATACACATATCATTAGACGCAGCAGCCTCAAGTTCATCTGTGTATAGACCAGCTGCCTTTAAAATATCTTTATTAGCCGGAGTTCCCATCATAATTTGAACTTTGATAATGCCTTCCATTGTTGATATTTTATTTGTAAGAAGCATTAAATTAACTGAATCCTGATAGGAATTCTGTTTAACAATTGTATAAAGCATGTTTGAATGCACCTCTTCTTCATTTTTGTGCTTACCTAAGAATGACTCGTACAATTACTACATTCGTAAATAATTGAAATATTGCAATGTATACAAATAAAAATTCCAAAAATTATATTGGCATATTTATTGTATTCCATTAAGAAGGGCGACTTTCTTTTAAGCCGCCCTTAAGTACAGCGTTTTTTAATATTATTTTGCAAATGGACTTTTATGATCATAGGCATTATTATGAACAACATCTGAAACCAAATACTCATAAATATGATCGACAATTTCAATGCCGTCTTTTTCATATGCTTCTTCTCTTTCAGCACTTCTTTGTCCTGGATAGTAGACCTGGTCATATCCTGGAGCTGGTTTAATTTCATTCAAATCTTGCATTGTTTGAGATATAGCTTCTTTAAAAGAACCAAGTCCAGTAAAAAATTCTGGATTTATAACGATGTGAAGTTGACCTAGATTTCGACCTTCAGTTAAATCACGGTACATAGAGGATACTTTGTTTCCAAATGGCAGACCTAACAGAATGCCAGAAAGAACGTCAACCATCATCATTAGTCCATATCCCTTTGGTCCAGCAATTGGCATCAATGCGTTTACTTTAAATGGATCTGTCGTTGATTCCCCGTTGCTATCAACAGCCCACGTATCAGGAATTGGTTCGTTCTTCGATCTTGCATGGAGGATTTTCCCCCAAGCCTGTACAGTAGTTGCCATATCAAAAGTAATATCTTTACCGTCTTTTCCTGGTGCAGCAAACGCAAGTGGGTTCGTTCCATAATAAGGTTCTGCTCCACCAAATGGAACAACCATTGGGTCGGATTGACATACGGAAATACCAACTAAATCGGCATCAGCCGCTTGCTGAACAAAATAAGAAAGCGAACCGCTATGACCAATTCTTCTTACACCGACTACAGCAACTCCATTTTCCTTGGCTATTTTAATAGCCTCATCCATAGCTAATTTTGCCGCAACGTGTCCAACTCCATTGTCACCATCAAATATCGCTGAACAAGGACCTGTTTTTTCAAATTTAAATTCAGGTTGGTTATTTAATCCGCCTTTAGCAATTCGTTCAGCGTAATACTCAACTCGCATTGCTCCGTGGGAATGAACACCCCTTGCATCAGCATGTACAAGTACATCTGCAACTCCAGAAGCATGATCTTCCGTTAATCCTGCTTTATGAAGCTTTCTAGAAATTAACTCATGTAATTGCTCTTTTGATAATCTCATTCCTCATCACCCTTTGAATTCGACTTTACCCATTTATACTTCAGAAAACTATTTAGCAAACGGATCTTTATGATCATATTGATTGTTATGGATCACATCAGAACGTAAGTACTCTAAAATATCCTCTACAATTTCAATGCCATTTTCTTTATATTCCTCAATTACAACGTCATTATTTTGACCAGGATATAAAACTTTTGAAAATCCTGGTGCAGGTTTAATCTCGTTTAAATCATCCATTGATTGCGAAATATCTTTCTTGAATTGGTTAATGGCACCGAAGAATTCCGGATTAATAACGATATGAAGTTGACCTAATTTACGGTATTCAGTTAAATCTTCGTACATGGAAGATACTTTGTTTCCGAATGGAAGTCCAAGTAAAATACCAGATAAGACGTCAACCATCATCATAAGTCCATATCCTTTTGGTCCTGAAATTGGCAATAATGCGTTCACACTAAAAGGATCTGTTGTAGGTTCACCGTTTTTATCTACTGCCCATGTATCAGGAATAGATTCGTTCTTTGATCTTGCATGAAGAATTTTTCCCCATGCTTGAACTGTTGTTGCCATATCTAAAGTCATGTATTTTCCATCTTCAGAACTTGGTGCTGCAAAAGCAATTGGATTTGTACCATAGTAAGGTTCTGCTCCTCCAAACGGAACAACCATCGGATCGGATTGGCAAACTGTAAGCCCAATCAAATCTGCTTGTGCCGCTTGATGAGTAAAGTAAGAAATTGCACCACTATGAGACATATCTCTTACTCCAACAATAGCAATGCCATTTTCTTTTGCCATTTTAATGGCTTCATCCATTGCCAATTTGGCAGCTGTATGGCCATTTCCGCCATCTGCATGGAAGACGCCTGAGGCAGGACCTGTTTTCTCAAATCTAAAATCAGGGTTTGTATTAATCCCGCCTTTTGCAATTCTTTCAGCATAATATTCTACACGCATGGCACCGTGGGAATGAATCCCTCTTTCATCCGCGAATACTAGAACATCTGCTGCTTGTTCTGCATGGTCTTCTTTCAGTCCAGCCTTATTCAGCTTAGTTTTGATTAGACTTTTTAAGTCTTCTCTTGAAATTCTCATATTGACACCTCATAAATTCCAATTTATAGTTCTGGGTCTCGATTACAGTCTTTAGAGTAAACATAAGTTAATGGTTCTCTGCCAACTGCATATGCTGCTTGATGTACATATGGCGCCATAAAAATATAATCATCTTTTTTAACCGGAATCCATTCATTGTCTAGGTTATACATTCCCTCACCAGATAACAGATATGCACCATGTCCTTGATAATGTGTCTCGACAAATGGGTGGCTAGCTGCTGGGTCGAATGAAAGAATGTGGAAGTTCATATCAAAAGCAATATCTAATGGTAAGAGATCTTTAAGATGTACGTTGTGCATATCATCATAATCCATATACTCAATATCATTCGCATGACCCGAAACGACCCAAGGCTTCTGTCCTTTTAATGGGTTGTGTTTTTGTTTGTAAAGGAAAAGGCGAGAATCACCTGATCCCATATTTTCTAAATACATTGTTACGCCTGGCGGGCAATACAAATAGCCGCTTTCTTCCAGAATAAACTCCTGGTCATCCGCTTTTGCTTTCACTTTTCCGCTAATAACATAAACAAAGCATTGTACATCTTCTTCACCGCAGTAACCTTGGCTGTTCTTTCCACCTTCGTGCATTGTGACTACATAGTCGACAAAGCTAGCACCAAGTTTCGGTGAACCTAAGATGGAAATTCTACAATTTTCAAACCCAGGGATAACATTATTTACTAACCCCTCTGGAGCGATAAGAGCATATTGACCTGGTTTAATAATTGATCTGCTTGAAAGTAAATCTTTTGGATAACCCATTGTTACATTCTCCTTTGTTTGCCTGTATTTTTATCTGTACATCGAATTCACAGTGTTATTCTTTATAACCCAATTCGTAAAGCGCACCAATCAGTGCTTTCACACCTTCTGCCAAATCCGCAGGCTCTGTAAATTCAGCCGGATTATGACTGATCCCTTTAAGACTTGGAACAAACAGCATAGCTGTCGGTACAACTGGAGCAAAGATTTGAGAATCATGTCCCGCACCACTGTGCATTACCTTATAATTGAGACCATTTTCTTTACATTGCTTTTCGATAAGTTCAACGACCTTTTGATCCATTGGAACTGGATCTTCATCCATCCACAGATCAATGTTCATTTCAACTTCATGTTCTTTAGAGATGTCCTGCATTCTTGCTGTCATTTGTTCTGTAAAAGAAATAATGGCTTTTTTATCAGTATGACGAACATCAATTGTGAAAATAGCTTTTCCCGGTACTACATTCACGATGTTAGGATAAGCTTCGAATTTTCCAACCGTCGTCACAAGTGGATCACCGGTTTCTCTCGCCATCGATATAATCTCATGGATCATTTGGCTTGCCGCAAAAACAGCATCTTTCCGATAACCCATTGGCGTTGTACCTGCATGATTAGCTTCACCTGTTATTTCTACCGTATACCGTCTTTGCCCGACAATGTTGTTTACTACACCAATTGCAGTTTTTTCCGTTTCCAAAACGCTTCCTTGTTCAACATGAACTTCTACGAAAGCTTTTAAATCCTTACGCGTACCCTTTGATTCATTTCTGAAGCCAAAGCCCGAATTTTTCATTGCTTCAACAAATGGAACACCGTCGAAGTCTTTGATGGTTTCAACATCTTCGCGTTTCGCTAAGCCGACAATGTTTTTGGAGCCCCAAAACGAGTAAGGAAAACGGCTTCCTTCCTCTTCGGCCATCGAAACGACTTCGATGTTTCTAACTGGTTGACCGAAATGTTTTTTCAAGTATTTCAATGCAAGAATTCCGGCGACAATTCCATATGCTCCGTCAAGACGGCCGCCATTCTTCACAGTATCCACGTGGGAGCCAGTCAAAACAGTTTCGTTTGTGTTTTTTCCTGTTAATGTCCCAAATAAATTCCCAATATCATCAAATCGAGCTTCCAGACCTTCGTTCTCCATCCATTCTTTTAATGCGTGTTGACCTTCAACCCACTCTTTTGTATAGAGTAAACGAGAAACCCCGCCTTCAGGATCTTTTCCGAATTCGGCTAACCATTCAAGCTTACCAGCTGTTTCTTCAGCTAGATGATCAAGCTTTTGTACAATGTCTTTCATATCGTTCACCTATTTCACCACCCTTTTCCGCGCTATGTAATATATAATTATTTTGGTTACGCTATTTATTGTTTGTAATACAAGCGGATAGTATGCACTGAATTGTCTTTTATTAACGTATGGTCTTTAGCTCCACTACTCATTTTATACTTTGGTACAAAAATAGTCTTTGGCACATATAGATGAAGATTTATATTTTAATTAACCAATATGGATAATCACAATCGAAGGTGAACTTACTACGTCCCAGAATGCAAACATCAATTCGATGAGGCAATCGGCAAAGCCCAGTCGTTGAAAATGCTTTCGAAGAAGTTATTACTTTTTTAACCGGTAACTTGAAGTAAGACAAAAGGGCTTGAGAAAATCTCTCAGCCCTTTTTTGTTCCGAATTAATCATTTTGTTTGTAAATCGGATTCATCGGTAATCTTGCTCACTAAATCCTTTTGCTTGCCTTTCTCTTCATTACCATAACTGTCCCATTTGAAAAGGTTCTCTAATAGTAGAGCTAGAATGATCCCCACTAATAATCCACTGCTAAGAACTGGACGAATCACACTTGGAACGGTAACGAAATAAGAAGCAGGAAGAGTCATAATCACAACGCCTACAAATAATGGAACAGCCGAACGATAAATATTGACCGTATTGAATTCAACCTGCTTGAAGAAATTCAAGGAAGAATTTAAAAGAAGCAAATAAGAGACAAATAACGCTGCGCTACCAATGCTTAATGGAAGCTGTGAGAAAAAGTGGCCAATGGGCGGAATGAGGCCCATTACAAGAAACATAAATCCACCAAGAACAAAAGGAATTCTTTTTATTATTCCTGTTTGGCTTAAGAAACCAATCGAAGATACGTAAGGTGAATTTGGAACAAGTCCAAAAAATCCTGCTATAAGTGTGAAAATACCTGTAATCGTAAAGGAAGCTCTATATTCGGATTTTGTCGTTTCCACCTTATACATACTTTCCGTTCCTTTTAGTGCACCAAACGTATTTGCAGTGTTTAACAATCCTGCTATAACAGTCGTAATGATAATTCCAATGTCCCATGCAGGCTTCCCTAAAGGAAATAGCTCAAGGCCAAATGATGTAGCTTCACTGACAGGATTTTCCGGCTTGAAAATAAGCGCATAAATAATCCAACCACCGATAATTCCGATGAGTAAACCATAGCGTCGAACACTTGAAGGCGCCTTCACACTGATCACGATCACAATAATTGCTATAACTATCGATAATAAAGAAATAGATACATTGATTTGTGCATCCTTTGCCTGGTTGCCAAATGGAATACCTAGCATCCCTTTTAAAAAGATTCCAATTAATTGACATCCGAACAAAAACATAAATACACCCATTACGGCAGGATTAAATAACTTGGCTATACGAGGTCCCAGCCCTGTTACACCAATCAAAAAGGTCAAAATCGAGGTAATAATAATTCCAACCGTTAAACTGCCCCCTAAAATAGGTAAAGGCATCCCTTGTGCCACAGCCGTAGTACATAGCGTTAAAATTATACCCCACCATAGTCCGGATTGCCCCTCCATAATGGCTCGTTTATGCCCCAAAAACGCTTGAACGATACATGCCAATCCCGTCACGATAAAGGAAAGCTGAAGCATATTGACAATTGTGCCTGCCGAAAGTTCAAATGCCGATCCGACTGTGATCGGTATGACAACTATGTTCGTAAAAATAAAAAAGAGCCACTGTAAGCCCGAAATCCAGTTACTTGATTTTAATAACTCGTTAATAACAATCACCTTTTCTTTTATGAATAAACACCAGCCTAGATACCCATTAGAATTCCTACTAAGATATCTGTACCGGAAGTGACCAATTTCCTCCTTCTATTTTTGAAAATTGAAGAAGATGTGAATAAAATTGTTTTCCGTCGCGTATAGGAGATATTCCAGAGCGATGGTCGTCCGTTTTCGGCCGTGTTCTACCAAATAGGATTTTATCTGGATCTAAATTAGAACCACTCTATAGTATTCCCTTATTTTTGGTCTTTATCTATATTAGTCTACAGCTATCGATCAGAAATGTCATTGTTTACTATGACCAATTTATGCTTTGATTTTTGTTTACTATTAATATAAAATGAACAGCATAAGAGGAAGATGAATTTTTCTTATGACAGTCTTTATATAGAGAGGGTATTCCCATGAAAACCATTAATGATTTATTTATATTGGAAGGTATGAAAGAAGGTATTGTACTTGCAGGCCACCGCGGTCTAACAAGAAATGTACAATTTGTAAATATATCTGACACGCCTGACGTGATTAATTTTTTGGCTGAAAACCATCTTCTCCTTTCAACCGGATATGCGTTTAAGGATGATACGGAGAAATTCTGCGAGTTAATCAAACAAATGCATGAATTAAATTGTTCTGGTCTTGTCATCAAAATTAGCAGATTCTTTCATCAATTGCCACCTGAAGTAAAATTACTGGCTGATCGTCTTGCATTTCCAATTATTGATTTACCAACAAATCATACATTAGGTGAACTTTCCCGCCATATCCTTAATTATTTGAATGATCACGAGGCAGAGCAGCTATATTATGCACTGCATGTTCAAAAAGAGTTTTCAAATATGCTCATTAAAGGATACAGCTTAAGTGCTCTATTGGAACAATTAGGCCATCTTTTAGGACGTCCAGCTCTTTTATTGAATCACAGGGGAGAAATGATTGCTCAAAGTCATGATTTTTTGAAGGAATCAATGAAGGATATTAAACAGGAGATCCTTCAGAAGGTGAAAGAAGACTTACCTGTTGCAAGAGAAGGGACAACATTTTCAATTCCGTCAAGGGAATATCAAAGCGTTACGACTTTTTCGGTTCATACGAAGCGTCAATATCCAAGTATGCTCGTTATTTTCGATTCACTCACCTTACCTTATCCTTCTTCACAAATGGCAATCGAACAGGCAGGCAATGTCATTTCATTTACAATCGTAAAAGAGCAAGCAATCGAAGAAAACTCTAGATTATTAAAAAATAACTTCTTCGCTGATTTAATCGAAATGAAAATCCAATCCGATGAAGAAATATTTAGCCGCTCGAATTATTATGGGCTGCAAAAAGGCATGGAGAATGTCTGTGTTGTATGTACAATCGATGCCCAAGGGGAAAAATATGAAACGTTGCAGCTTTATGAAAAAAAAGTCGGAGAGTTGCATAATACTGTTTACGACCAGCTTGAAGATGCAATTATACAGGAAAGGTTAGAAGCTACTTTATTCACAAAAGGAAAGTACTTCGCCATGATTTTACAATTTCCGAAATATAGTGATGAAGAAATTAATATGATCACACAATTCATAGAAAATGTCCAAGCAAACTTTAATGGAGATTTAACCCTTTCTTTTGGAGTAAGTCACTCAGTGCCATCCCTTAAAGAAGTACCGACCGTTTATTATGAAGCTGTGGAAGCGATATTGACAGGATACGAACAAAATTTAAAAGGATTTATTAAATATTACAAAACAAAGGATTTGGAGGAATTGTTAAAATCCCTTCCTCGTAAAGACTTAAAAGCACTTTATGAAAATACATTAAAATCATTGGCCTATCCAAAAACAAAGGAAGAGCAGGAACTAGTAAAAACGATTCAAGTTTACTTAGATGCCCAATGTGAGTTTTCGGAAACATCCAGAAAATTATACGTCCATCGAAATACTGTTAAATATCGAATAGAAAAAACAGAGGAACTGCTAAACTGCTCCCTCCGCGATCCGGCTGAATCTTTGCGAATACGCGTAGCCCTCATCATCGGCTCTATTCTTAAAGAAGAGGAAGAAACATTTAGTCATTGAAAAGCGAAAGGCTATTGCCTGAGCTTGAGAACAAAAATCCCAAACCTGTAGTGGTTTGGGATTTTACTATTTATGCGTTCACTTTTGTGGAGCAGTGATTTATCCATTTTCAAATACGACTTCACCATTGACAATCGTTGATATTCAATTATCAGTAAGGAAGGAGAGAATTATACGAACTTTAGATAAACGATTATGCAAATTGAACAACAAAAAATACCTCGTGGAGATGTATTCTCCATGAGGTATTTTTAGATAAAATATTTATTTCTCGAAAATCGTTCCTTTTTTGAAACTTGAACCCTTAAAGGCATATTTCGATAGAAGGTAGTATGCTAATCCAGCTACCAATAAACCAATGATCCATGCTAGGTCTACCTTTATAAACGCAGCGGCTGCCCCGATTAACATTGCTAGCATACCTGCAGGATTATATCCGGCATAAGGTCCTTTTTCATCGTATAAATCTGTAGTATTTACTCTTTGTTTTCTCAAAATATAATATTCAACTAAGAGTATTGCAACAACAGGTCCTAAAAATGCTGAATAGATGAGAACGAACATATTTAGGCCTGTAGCGGACTCTTCCTTAATAAGTAGCCAAGGGAATGCACCGATCGCAAGCAATCCAGCTATAGCAGCAGAAGCCTTATATTTCAATTTTGTCAACAATGTAATGACATACGTTGGTGGAACGATGTTTGCCACCATGTTTGTTGCAATTACTGTAATGACGATAAATGCTGATACACCTACGGAAATATAAGGATTATCAATGATCATTGGGAGGGCCATTGCAGGATTTGTTACTCCCGTTGCAGCAGCTAACATTGCCCCAATGACAATAACAAAACCATATGAAACAGTGATTGGGATGAAGTATAATGCTCCGCGCTTTTTATCACTCAGACCAGTTGTCAATTCTCTGGAATAGTCTGCAGCACTAACAAAGATCCCTGCATAATTCCCTAAAAAGACCATAATGAGCCCAAAGAACGGCAATCCCCATGAGCCTTCTGCTTGTACCCAAGTTTGAGTAATTTCAGTGCTATACTGTGTTAAAAGGATTCCGAAAACATAAATCAGTCCGATTATGAAAACAATAGATGCAACCGTCTCTACCCATTTAATTGCATGGAAGCCGAATTGCGAAAGAACAATCTGGAATAGTTGAAGAGCTACGAAACAGATAAAAATATTATCAAACGATCCATTCGTCACGATCTTTGCTATTTCATTCAAGGCAGTTCCGCCAATCCAGCTTTGAATACCGTACCAGACGATGGCAGGTATACCGCGTAATAATGACGAAATGACTGTTCCTTTTGTACCAAATGACATTCTAAGCTGTATAACGTATGGTATACCTTTTCTATAGCCTAGACGATCATTTAAGGCGAAAATGGTTGAAATGATCCCAATTGCGATTAGAGCCGCCAGCATTGTCTGGAATATGTTTAACGTTGCGATTCCCGCTACAATTACACTGGCACCTAAAGTCATATTCCCTATGTTAACCCCATCACCAAGCCACATAAACACATAGTCTTTTGGCTTAACGGTCCGTTCCTGATTGGATTTCGGATGTAGTGATTCATCTAATCCCGTGATATGTTCAATCTGCGTTTCTGTTGTATCGTAACTTTCATTTGTTGTAGACATATGCCATACTCCCTTTTATCGTAAGATGTATTTAAAGCTACGTTTTTCTTTGACGATAAATAATAGTATAACCTGTTACTATATAATTATTTCACTATACATCGTGTTTGCATTTGGAATGATAATTTTTCTTCCCATAATAGGCAGTTTCACTTTAATTAGTTAAATAATTTCGAGTTACATTAGATTAACTTTATTATCCTCTCGAAAACGTTTTCATTAACAATTCTTATTATACATCGCTTTATAAAGATGGTCTTTATGTCTATTAACCAAAATGAACAAGCGCTCGCTATATACTGTGCATAACAATTGTTACAATAACAGCTTCTTTGAACAATCATTTGTGCACTTTGAACAACCTTTTCCAATGCAAAAACAGGGAAATGAACATAAAAGAGTTGTGTGAAAACCATTGTGAGAACCATCGGATAATTCAAAATAAAACAGGAGGGAATTCGAATTGATATTGGGGAAAAGTTTATAATTCTAAATACCATAGAAGTTGAAACTCATCTTTTACATCAGCTTCTAAAGAAAAAGCACCGGTATTTTAACCAGTGCCTTGCGGATAGAGTGAGGCTGCTCCCACTCAAATTAATTTTGCAGTTGAGCCCATAACATGACAGAAACGTCGATTAAGCAAATGCCCAATTCAATCATATAGAATGGGCATTTGCATTTTATTCCACCATTCCAATAAATGGTAATTTCAATACTAAGTTAGTCTGTCCTATATGATACACTCTTAATATAAACATTTTCCCCAAACGAATTATAATGACTATAATATAAAGTATTTGGGGAATTTATCTTTTGTGGATAATCATCATTTCGATTGAAATTAGTATATAAATTACTTATGATTTTCTCTTAGCAATCATTTCAATCTCTACTTCCGCGCCTAACGGCAATGCTAAAACTGCCACACAAGTCCTAGCTGGGTATGGCTCGTTGAAGAACGTTTTATATACTTCATTCATAGAAGAAAAATGATTCATATCCGTTAGATATACATTTACTTTAACAACATCATCATGTGTTAGATTTGCTGCTTCTAATACTTCTAATAAATTTGTAAAGCATTGTTTTGTTTGTTCTGCAATATTTCCTTGCAAATTTTCTACTGTATCCGCATTCATAGCTGTCTGACCAGATAAAAAAATAAAATCATCTGCTTCTACTGCATGTGAATATGGTCCTGATGCTGTTACATTTTTTGCACGATACGTCTTCCTAATCATCCGATTACACTCCTAATCTTTTCATATGATAAAACAACAAATTCGCCTTGGCGTATTTGTTTCCCCTTTACTTTGCTCAGCTACGCAAGAAAAACAGTGCTCCTGCGCAAGCTCGTCGCAGAAAACAGTGCGCCAAGATTTTATCGAGCTTGCTCGATAAATTACCTTTAAAAATCTGTGGAATTCGCCCGAGGCTTTAACATCATTCAGTCGGTGTTGAACCCCCACTGAATGGATTAACTGTTAACATTCATCTCGTCACTTCTAGATGTGTGATACTTCTGTACCTGTCGCAAGCTTTCTGTACAATAAAACATTTGCTGAATGAAGTTAATACTTATGAATTTTTTCCCGTTCAAGTAGTTCAGTAATCTTTAATCCAATTTGAACTAATAACATTTCTTCAGCATCATCAAAATTCATCCCTGTAATTTCTTTGATTCGTTCAATACGATAGACAGCTGTTTTATGATGAATAAAAAGAAGTTGGGATGCTTTTGTTGCATTTTGATTGCACTGTAAAAAAACTTTTAATGTGGTTAACAAATCTGTTTTATTTGCTTGTTGATAATTTAGCAGCGTTTGTAAAGATGGCGGAATGAAAGTCTTTAACTCTTCGGAATTAGTGAATTGGCCGAGCATCCTAAAGACCCCTAATTCAGAATAAGATGTAATGGATTCTTTACCATTTAAAACCTCTCCAAATTCCAACGCATCTTGAGCCTTCATATAACTTTCGGAAATATTATTTATATGTTCTGATAGCGTCCCTATTCCGACTTGAATAATTATTTCGTTATCTTGTTTTTTCACCAAATCTAAGATAGTCGATACTCTTTCTTTAATTTTGATCAACCATTCTCGATCTTCTATATTGGATTTCCAAAGTACTACTTTTAAACCACTTTTACTGCCAATAATCGCATTTGGTAAATACTGATAAATAGCTTCGTGAAGCAATGTCTCTTCATTACCATTGGATATTCCTCGTTTCACTTGTTTCGAAGAGATAAGTTCATTATTTTTGCTTATTTTGAATAAAACAACTGCAAATGATCCTTCTATATCCCAACCAATTAAATTAGCATCTTGGTAAAGAATATTGGAAGGTATTTTTCCCTCGATTAATTGTTCCAGTAAATCATTTTTAAATCGTTTGTCTACTTCTGCCACAGCAAATTTTTTGACTAATTCAAGCGATAGCGAAGTTGCAGCATTTTCAACTGCAATAAAATCAAGTTCTTCCAAAGGTTTATTCATTTCACCGATTAATAGGTAAGTTTTTATATGGTTAATAGTTTCAATTGGAACGACTATTTGGTGTCCAATTTTCTCTTTTTGCTCAAGGTACTTAACGATTTGACGGTAATGCGGAAATTTCATCTCTTCTGTTTTGTCAATGTGATAATTTTTTTCAACTATTTCGAAATTAGTTAGATAAGGGAGTGTAGAAGCTAAACAAATGAAATTTCGGTCAAATAAGGCGACAGGATTTCCAATTAATTTTTCTAATATCTCAATAATTTTTTCTGAACTTTCATCAGCCAACGATAACGCTGTAAACTGGTCATGGATTTCTTTATAATACTGAAGTTTTTTAACTTGAGTATTCAAAATTTCTTCCATCACAGGATACAGAATATCAACATAAGGGACATCTTTAGGAATTTGAATAATCGGCAACTTACACTTTTCCCCTTCATCGATGATGGACTGGGGAATCTCTTTTACAAAACGATGATTTTTAATGACTAATGCACTAACTTCTTTTTCGGCTAACTTCGCAATAAACTGCTTTTGCTCAATCTCGTTAAAAAAACGAATAGGGTATAAACTTGTTAAAATTAGTTCTCCACCTATTAACCAGTCAGTAATGTCTGGAGCTTCCATAATGGTTGAACCTTTGACAACTTTATGCAAATATTGTTTCCCGCTTAATACAACTGCATTTTTGAGTGATGATAATTTCAAAACATCTTCAACGCGAAATTCCAAATAGCTCTCCTCCTCTCTACTAAGAAAAGGGCAGAGAAATGCCTCAGCCCTTTGTAGTCCTTTATTACCTATTACTCACAATATATAAACTCTTTTATTGTTTTGGAAAAGTACCGTTTTCATAAACAACCTCACCATTTACAATGGTTGTCTTCACTTTTCCTTTAAATGTCATACCTACATATGGTGAATGTTGATGACGATAGAACAAATCTTCTTTTTCTAATTTAAAGCTTTCATTTAAATTAACGATAGCGAAATCTGCGTCATAACCAACAGCAATATCCCCTTTATTTGGCAAACCAAAGATTTTTGCAGGATTTGTTGCCATTAAAACAACAATCTTTTCCAAAGGTAGATTACGTTTTGCAAAGCCTTCTGTTAGCATAACATTAAATGTAGATTGCGCCCCAGAAATACCACCCCAACCTTCGAAATAATTATCCGTAATCGTCTTCATTGAAGCCGGCGCTGGAGAATGGTCAGAGGAAATCACATCAATTTCACCATTAGCAACTGCCACCCATAAATCTTCTAACTCGTCTTCATCTCGTAAAGGAGGCGCGCATTTTGCCAAACCACCTTTTTCTTCTAAGTCTTTTACAGTTAATGATAAATAATGTCCGCATGTTTCGACTGTCACATCTACGCCTCTGCGTTTTGCTTCTTCCACTTCTTCAACGACTTTTCTGCTGCTTGCATGAACGATATGCAATTTACATCCCGTTGCTTCAGCATAAGAAATAATTCTTCGAACAGCTTCTATCTCTGAAATAATCGGTCTTGATTCAACAAAATCACGTGCAGATGTTTTCCCTTCTTGCAACTTCTTCGTTGCAAGCTGTTCACAAATTACTGTACTTTCCGCATGAACAGCAAGTAGTGAACCAATAGAGGCGATTTCTTTCATTCCTTTATAAAGCGTTGTATCGTCAGCATGATGGAAATCTTCTATACCACTTGGTGACATAAATGCTTTAAAGCCGATGACACCATTGTCATGAAGTTCCTTTAAATTTTCAATATTCTCCGGTACTAGCCCACCCCAATAGTTCGGATTTACAACAGATTTCTCTTCGGAAAGTTTTCTTTTTAAATCTAAATTTTCTTTGTTTATTGTTGGAGGTGTACTGTTTAAAGGCATATCAAAATAAGTTGTTACTCCGCCTGCAGCCAAACTTTTGCTACCTGTTTCGGCGCCTTCCCATTCCGTTCTGCCAGGTTCATTAAAATGCACATGAGAATCTATTAAACCTGGGAAAATATGAAGACCTTCTGCGTTTATTTCGTTAGCACCTTTTGCACTAATTTCGTTATTAACTGATACTTCGGCAATCTTGCCATCCTTAATAGCAATATCTCCTTTGATAACTGACTCCGAAGTTACAATGTGACCATTTCTTATAATTAAATCATAATTTGTCATGATAATCGCTCTCCCTTTAAAAAAGTTCGAAATCCTTTTTATTTTACAGCAGATAATAGTTTTCCGATTGGTTCCCCTACGATTCCTTTTTGTAAATCGAAAACTACATTTCCACGAACAATCGTTTTCGTTACACGACAGTCAATTTTTCTGCCCTCATAGGCACTATGTTTGTTTTTGTAATATAGATCTTCTCTTCTCACAACATAGGATTGATTTGGATCTAATAAAATTATGTCTGCATCTTTAGAAACAGCTATTTCCCCTTTATAAGGCAAACTAAAACGTTTGGAAGGGTTAAATGCGATCAAATCGACAAACTTTTCAACTGCTAAACCGCGTTGTTTTACAGCTAAATCAAACATTAAATCAACGTTATTTTGAACCCCACTAATTCCGCCCCATGCTTCAAATATATTTCCTTGTTTCAAGTCTTCAGTACATGGTGAATGGTCAGAAGTTAACCAGTCAATATTTCCATTCATTAACTCGTCCCATAATTTCGCTTGGTCTTTTGCTTTTCGAATTGGCGGCTGACATTTTGCTTTTGGACCAATTTCCGCTACTTGCTCAGCAGTCATTGCAAAATAGTGTGGACAAGATTCAACTGTTACATCTAGCCCTTCAGAACGCGCTTTTAAAATTACTTGAACGGCTTCTGACGTACTAATATGTACCAAATGTAATTTACAACCTGTTTCCTTTGCAAACAGAATGGCACGTTGAACAGCATCTACTTCAGTGAAAATTGGACGTGAATCAACATACTCAGCAGCAGATGTACGGCCTTCTCTAATCATTTCTTCAGTAAGCTTAGACGTAACTGATGGGTTTTCAGCATGGATGCATAAAATCCCACCCAATTCTGCTATTTTTTGCATTCCCTTATACATCGTATAATCATCGACATTCGTAAAATCTCCAGGAATATCACTCGTAATATCGGAAAGGAAACATTTAAACGCTAGAACACCTGCATCGGACAATTCTTCTAGTTTATCTAGATTTTCAGGAACAAGCCCGCCATAGAAACCATAGTCAACATAGTTTTGATTAATCGCAGCATCAAGTTTAAGATCAAGAGCTTCTTTATTTATCGTTGCCGGTAATGCATTCAGTGGCATTTCAACATAACTTGTAGTACCTCCAGCTGCCATTGCTTTTGATCCTGTTTCAAACCCTTCCCACTCAGTTCGACCAGGTTCACTAATATGAACGTGTGTGTCAACCATTCCAGGCATCACATATTGACCACTAGCATCAATAATTTCTTTTGCTTCATCTGTTATTTCTTCAGCTATGCAAGAAATTTTTTCATTTTTCACTCCGATATCCACTTGACGGACACCATCACGAAATACAACATTTCCATTTTTAATAATCAAATCATACGTCATTACAGTTCCTCCCTGACTTAATAATATTAGGATATTTCATCCTCTGCTGGATTAGATGTCGGTTTTTTAGCAATCAATGAATATAAAATGAAAGCTATAATTGTCCCTGTGAAGAACGACATATCATAAAGTGGCTTAAATACAGGAACAAATTGACCAATTAAACTAATAACCCCAGCAATGATAAGCGTTATAATCGCTTGCATGTTAAACCCGTTTTGATAACGATAAGTGTTGCTTGAACCATACAACCCATTCATATCAATATGCTTTTTTGCAACAAAAAAATAGTGAGAAAGCATAATACCAAGTACCGGACTTAATAACCCCCCAATAACTCCTAAGAAAACGAAAATACTTGTTGAGTCTTCCATGAGCTTCCAAGGCATTATTATTATTCCTACAACCGCTGCAATAAATGCACCTTTTTTGAATGTTAATTTTTTTGGGAACAGCGATGCCAATTGATAACCTGCTGGAACGATATTCCCAGCAATATTTACTGATAAAGTTGTTAAACAAATTGTTAATACTGATACAGCAATTGCAAATTTGCTATCAAATTTTTCTACTACATCAAGTACGTTCCAAATAGGGGTACCAAATGCAATTTCTGAACCGATGATTACAGCAATACTTGCAAAGGCAAATAATAAGTATGAAATAAGAATTCCTGCAATTTGTCCAACTGTTTGAACTTTTTGGGAAACTGCTTCCCTTGTAAAATCCGAGATACTAACAGCAGGTGCCGCCCATGTTGCTAAGAGCGCGCTTACACATCCTAGGAAAACGAGTAGCTCATTTCCTACAATTCCTTTAGGTACATATTGTAATATTGGAGTGATGCCTCCTGCTATATTAATAGCCCAAATGGCCATTCCTCCAAATACGATATAAATAATTGGAGAAAGTATTTTGGTGAATTTCCCCAAAATTTTCATTCCACCATATACAAACATAACGTTTACCGCCCAAAATAATAGGAATGAAATTAACCCCGGTAAACTTAAACCAAAGAAATTCCAATCGCCACCTAACTTTAAATATTCTGGCCACAGTTTCCCAATTAAAATCGTTACAGCAAGACTCCCTGCATACGTTTGAAAACCAAACCACATAATTGCTGCAATGACCCCTCTAATTACACCAGGGACGATTGATCCTCTTGTACCAAATGATGTTTTAAGTAACATAGTAGAAGGAATACCATACTTTGTTCCTGAATGTCCGCTTATAGATAAAATTGCCCCTAAAATGATGGCTACAATTATAATTGACCAAAATACTTGACCGACGGATAACCCAAGTGCGAAAAAACCTCCGATTGTTATATAGGCTGGTACGTTATGTACAGACCCCATCCAAAGGGTAAAATAGTTCCCCATACCCCACTTTCGGTCCTCTAACTTAATTGGCATTAAGTCTTTACTAATAGTTCGTTCTTGTTCTGGTGGAGTCTTTATCTTTTCTATCGGACTCGCCCCCTAAAGAGATTTTTTTCTGTTAACTCATGTAAACTTATTTTTCTGGGGTATTCTTCCCCCCTGTACTGATGTCTCTATCGATATCTCACTTATCTATTTTTCCCATTTGATTTCATTCTCAAGAACAATGGCTAATATAATCCCAACTAATAAACCTCTACTTAACAGAGGTCTAACTAAAACTGGAATCTACTCAAACATCTGAACTGGAATATTCATAATAGCAATCCCTAATAAAACAGGATCCGCAATTCGATAAATTGTATTAGAAGTAAAATTAACACCTTTCAAATTAGATATAGCCCCACTAAATAGTTGTTAATAGGTAACAAATAAAACTGCATTACCTACACTTACAGGCATTGTTGAAAAAAATGACTAAGTGCAGGAACTAATCCTAAAATCATAAACCCTTGCTGCACCAATCATCATAGGAATTGTTTGGTATTTGCGTATAGATTGTAAAAATCCTAATGATATGGTGCAAAAGGAACCTTTCATAAATTTCCCGAAAACAACTGGGTTCATTCCCGATAACATAAATGATTTTCGGTAATGACCGACAGATGTTGTCTTATTTACCATTGGCTCAAGCCCTTTATTTGATGTAATTATTTGTTATATTAACTAATCCTGTTAAGACAGCAAAAATAATTAGGTTATACTAAACTTTGGTTCTCCCCAAGGAAATAGGTTAAAGATTTTTCCTTGATGTAACTGCTTCACTTGAAACGGAAGAAAAGAGTATTACATGAAGAATCCAGCCCGTCTATTTTAAATTACACCGTTCACTACATAACGAGGATCCTCGTTATTTAATACTCTTACAATATTTTCAGCAGCCATTACCGCCATATCATTTCGTGCTTCAAATGTAGCGTTGCCAATATGAGGTGTTAAAACAACATTTTTTAGTTTTTTCAAGCCTTCTCCAATGGAGGGTTCAAATTCAAAGACATCTAATGCTGCACCTTCAATTGCTTTATCATTTAAAGCCTCTATAAGAGCTGCTTCTTCTACAATAGGACCACGTGCACAGTTTATTAAATAGGCCGTTCTTTTCATCATATTAAATTGTTTTGTACTAAACATGTGTTTCATGCTTGGGTTATATGAACAATTAAGTGTAATAAAATCAGCTTGAGTTAATAATTCGTCAAGCGAAACATATGTTGCATTTAATGATTTCTCTATTTCCTCGCTTTTTTGGTGTGGGCTATAGTATAAAACATTCATGTCAAACGCTGCAGCCCTTTTTGCAACCGCTTGTCCTATTTGTCCAAATCCGACAATCCCAATTGTTTTTCCTGTTACTTCACGTCCTCGGAAATAAAGTGGCGCCCAGCCGTTAAAGCCAACCGTTCGGCATACTTCATCACCCTCTACTACCCTCCTTGCAACCGCTAATAATAGAGCTATCGTTAAATCTGCTGTTGCTGCAGTAGAGGCAAAAGGTGTATTGGTAGTGGGGATTCCTTTAGATGCTGCATATTCAAAATCTACATTATTGAAGCCCGCTCCATAGTTTGCAATAATTTTCAAATTCGGTGCTTTATCAATAATTTCTTTTGTAACAGGTGTTGATAATAAACTTAATAGGGCGTCTTTATCTTGAATGCGTTCTATTAATTCTTCTTTAGAAATTAATGCTTCACCAGGGAATACTTCTACCTCATGCTTTTCTATTAACAAGTCTAATCCCATTTGCGGAATTTCTCCTGCAACTAAAATTTTGGCCATTCTAAAAAACACCTCTTCAATATTTATGTAATATGAGGATTATTTCCTAACAATTAGTCATTCCCTAAATGCACTCTCATTATAGATAGCTAACGCAAAAACTAGCAAGCGCTTTCAACAAATACTTATGGTTAGTGTTTCACTTGTTATATTTATATAAGATGTATGTACAACTGTTAATTATAAAGAGAGTGGAACGAAGATTCATTTGATAATGTAGATAAAATCAATTTGCATTTTTAGTATAAAGGGATAAAAATTATAGTTCTCTTTCTTATTTACTTTCGGCACTAGTAGGTTCGAGCTGTATATGTGCGGATTTCAACGTTTATAAGTAATTCTCCTAATTTACTGCTAATTAAGGGTAATTTACTTTTATGATATAATTTAATACTGAATCATAAAATCGGATGATTTCAAAGTTTTATTAAATTATTATAAAAAAAACGTTGACTATTTTATAGAAGGTGTGTGACAACAAGATGAAAACAACTGTCGTTTATAAAAAAGGTGAACAATTCGAAATAAAAGCAGATTTTTATCCAACCTCTATACAGTTTGCTCCTGTAATTGTTTATATTCATGGTGGGGGGCTATTTTGGGGATATAGGGAAGATATCAAAGCTGAACAGGTCGAATTATATATACAGGCAGGATTTAATGTATTTTCGATTGACTATCGACTTGCACCTGAAACAAAAATTCCTGATATAAAAACCGATATTGCAGATGCACTTTCCTGGCTAAAATTTGAGGGTATAAAACAGTTTGATTATAATCCAGAAAAAATAGCAGTGATTGGCGGCTCAGCAGGCAGCTACCTTGCACTTTTATCTGGAACGTTCGATTTAAAACCGCAAGCCATTGTCTCGTTTTACGGATACGGTGATATTACTGGAGAGTGGGCAATAAAACCAAGCCCCCACTACAAAAAAATGACACCTGTTCCAAAAGAACTTGCCGATATGCTCGTATCAAATGAAGTCATTACCGTTGGACCGATACAAAAACGTTATGCCATTTATATGTACGCAAGACAAAATGGTGTTTGGATTGATAAAATAAGCGACATGGACATACAAGAGCTACAGTCGTTATGTCCAATTTATGCTGTAAATGCGGATTATCCACCAACACTTTTATTACACGGAACAATAGACGAAGATGTCCCATACGAACAATCAGTATTCATGTCCGAAGCATTAACGAAAGCCGGTGTAGAAAACCAATTGATAACTATTCCCAACGGCAAACACGTTTTTGATGAAGATTGGCAAAGTGTGACTGTGCAAAATGCATTTGATGATGTTATTCAGTTTCTAAGAAAGCATCTTCAAAAAGACAATTGATCCAAAACAAGAAAGGGTGTCTACTTATTTTTAGTGGAACACCCTTTTTAATTATTCAATCATTAAAGATTTCCAAGTGTTTTTTACTTCAACTCCAACCACGCAACCGCTTCACACCAACATCTATTTTATTAGTTTATACTACCGTCGAACTATGCTAGATATGGCACAAAATCTACAAATCATTTCCATATACTTCACTTTCAAAATTGAATACTTCCATTTCCGTTATTTGTTAGTAGACCGAATGCAACGGGTTAGTAGGGCTATATACTCTTAGAATAAAAAATCGACCAACTCACTTAAGAGAAGGTCGATTTTATAGAAGAGAAGATAAATAAATGGGATAGTATTATTGTTTTAACTTACTAATAAATCATCACTCTAAAAATCATGAAATGCCCCACGACTATAGAGCTTGTAAAAGCTGAAACTCTCTCGATTAATTCAAATAATCTACATAACATTTGTTGTTTAGTACTTCATAAAAGATGCTCCCACAATTATTAGTAGAATAAACAACACAACAATCAACACGAAGTTGGATCCGTTATTACCGTATCCGCCATAATCGCCTCCACCATATCCAGACATCTTATATCCCCTCCTT
Source organism: Psychrobacillus mangrovi (assembly GCF_037104765.1). Taxonomy (NCBI): domain Bacteria; kingdom Bacillati; phylum Bacillota; class Bacilli; order Caryophanales; family Bacillaceae; genus Psychrobacillus; species Psychrobacillus mangrovi. The sequence goes on from NZ_JBAWSY010000001.1 coordinate 241,562, forward strand.
TCCTATTATTATTTATAGATTATGAAAAGATTATGAAATGGTTAAGGTAATTTATCTCGTATTTAAGAATTTAATTTTTATCTTTCTGTGGTGCACCTGTCAACGAAGTTTCTTTTAGATAAAAAAGCCTCACATCCGCCAATGAGACTGGACTGACCCTGTTAGTGGGATTGATTTATTATTTACAATAACTAAAAAAGACTGCTATTGAGCAGTCTTTAAAAGAATATCAAAATAATCCTATAGCTTCTCCTTTATCATCTATATCCATATTTAAAGCTGCTGGTTTTTTAGGTAAGCCAGGCATTGTCATAATATCTCCAGTTAAACATACAAGGAACCCTGCACCAAGTTTAGGTATTACTTCGCGAACCGTAATCGTAAAGTCTGTTGGTCTTCCTAAAAGTTTAGGTTGGTCAGATAAAGAATATTGTGTTTTTGCCATACAAATTGGTAACGCATCCCATCCGAACGATTTGATTTGTTCGATTTGTTTGATTGCTTCATCCGTAAACACTACATTTTTTCCACCATACACTTTTCTTACAATGGTCAGTACCTTTTCCTTAATAGGTTGCGTTACCTCGTATAAAGGAGCAAAATTATTAGGTTTTTCTAATTGTTTTATGACGAGTTTTGCAAGCTCTACTCCTCCTGCACCACCTTTTTCCCATACTTCCGTTAACGCAATAGAAATATTTTTTTCTTTACACCAGGAAAGCAATGCTTCTATTTCTGCAGATGTATCGGTGACAAATTTATTCAATGCCACAATTGGTTCGATTCCAAATGATTTTATCGTTTCAATATGCTTCTCTAGGTTTTTGATTCCAAATAAGAGTGCTTTCACATCTTCATCTTTCAAGGAATCCTTTTGCTTTCCGCCTTGTAATTTAAGCGCACGAATAGTTGCGACAATTACTACTGCATCTGGTGCAAAACCCCTTGTCTGGATTTAATGTGCATGAACTTCTCTGCTCCCAAATCTGCTCCAAAACCAGCTTCAGTAACAACTATGTCCGCTAAATTGCCGCTGTTTTAGTAGCAATTATGGAGTTACACCCATGTGCTATATTGGCAAAAGGTCCTCCGTGAATGATAGCTGGAGTTCCTTCTATCGTCTGAACTAAATTCGGTTTGAGAGCTTCCTTTAACAACAAAGTGAGAGCACCTTCTACACCTAATGACCGTACTGTTATAGGTTCCTGATTATATGTATATCCGATAACTATTTGCGAGAGTCTCTCTTTTAAATCCTCCAAATCCCTTGCAAGGCATAGTACGGCCATAATTTCAGAGGCTACTGTAATATCGAAGCCATCTTCACGAGGTACTCCTTGTTTAGGACCACCAAGACCTATAGTGATTTGACGCAGAGCACGATCATTCATATCCATTACTCGTTTCCAAGTAATCCTTCTAGGATCGATATTTAAAGAATTGCCTTGAAAGATATGATTATCAATAATTGCTGCCAATGCATTATTAGCAGTTGTGATTGCATGAAGGTCTCCATTAAAATGTAAATTGATTTCTTCCATCGGGAGAACTTGAGAATACCCACCACCAGTAGCCCCTCCTTTGATTCCCATAACAGGACCCAATGAAGGTTCTCTAAGCGCTACTGCTACCGACTGTCCTAACTGTTGTATTGCATCGGAGAGACCCACAGTTACGGTTGATTTCCCTTCCCCTGCAGCGGTTGGACTAATCGCTGTTACTAAAACAATTTTACCAGGAGTTGATTTTTTAGATAGTTTAGTAGGATCAATCTTTGCTTTATAATTTCCATATAGTTCTAAGGCTTCTTTCGGAATTCCAATTTTTTCACCAATTTGCTGAATGGGTTTCATTTTTGCATTTTTGGCAATAATTAAATCAGATGGGGTTTCTACTTCAGTATTCATATAATCCCTACTTTTTTATTTTTATTATATCTATTTAAAAGTGGATAAGGTGAAGGTAAATTCGACATATTATTGACGATTCCTGGCATTTAATGGTATAGTTAATATATCCATTCTCAGAATATTTAGTGGATCGAGGGAGGAACTATTATGCAACAGGGGAAAGTAAAATGGTTCAACAATGAAAAAGGCTACGGATTTATCGAATACAACGATGGAGAAGACGTATTTGTCCATTTTACGGGTATTCAGGGAGATGGATTTCGAGCTTTGGAAGAAGGACAAGATGTATCTTTCGATATAGTAGAAGGAAACCGCGGACCTCAAGCTGCAAATGTCATCAAAAACAGTTAGTACAGTTCTTCCTGCGACAAATAGTCGTGGGGCTTTTTTATTTAGAATTTAGTTTATCCCCTATTTGTCTTATCTCTTCACCCACTGTGCAAGAATGAATACAGAAATCATGTGCAACAGTCTTTCCTTTTTCTTTTCGTAATACGGTTTTTACAAAACACCCATCGCAATACGTATTTAACAAAAAATCTATTTCATTTATTATTTGACTATTTTTCATATTAAATTCTCCTTGCTATAATAAATTTGATTGTACTATTTGGATGCTATTCTTTGCAAGTGAGGAACTAGCAAATTGAAGTCATTCAAATATAAAATGATGAAAATACAGGTGATGCAGATGCTTGAAGTGTATATTGATGGTTCCACAACGGGAAATCCAGGACCAAGTGGTATCGGAGTTTTTATTAAAGGGGAAGGTCATCATATTAAGATAAGCGAATATATAGGCATTTATTCAAATCATACGACAGAATTTTTAGCATTGTTGAGAGGACTTGAGGAGGTACAAAAACTTACTTCCTCCATTATTTCTGTGAGGACAGATTCACAAGCTGTTTGTACAGCTGTTGAAAAACGATATGCTAAAAATGCTGAATTTGCAGCGATATTAGAAAAAATATTAAAAATTAGCGATACGTTTGATCTATTCTTTATAAAATGGATTCCAGATGAACAAAATAAAGCAGCACATGCATTAGCTAGAGAAGCTGTACTAAAAAAACTGCCTTAAATGGCAGCTTTTTTAATTCAATTGTTATTTTCTTAAGACTCATATTGTACCCATTTTCTATGCCAATAACATATACAATATTTATGTGGGTTTCTCAGAAAATCCCGGGCGTTTCTCAGAAAATCTCGCTGTTTCTCAGAAAATCTCACTGTATCTCAGAAAACCTCGCTGTATCTAAGAAAATCCCAAGGCATCTCCTATTAAAGCATACTTCAATTATTCTTCCTCGTTTTTGTAAGCATTTTCTATAGTCTCTTTTGTTCGATTCATAAATCTGCTCACTACATCGTCACTGCCAAACAATTGAAATACGCTTAATAAGATATTTTTTGGTTTGTTTATTGATGTGTAGATAAATTTAGTTGTTGAAACATCCTGACTTTCAAATTCATATTCAATTGTCATTCGAAAGCGTTCGTTCAATAAAAAAGACTCTTGATAGGATTTGTAATGTTGTTCATTTCTAAATTTTTTTATCGTTATTTCATATTGCTCATTTATAGTACCGTTTTGGTAGGTTTGCTTAATGACTGTTCCCACTACTTGTTCTGTTTGTTTGATAAAGTGTTCGTCGATTACTTTTGGGAAAATCAATTTCTTTTTTTCTAAGTTACCGTAAAAAAATGGCCAAACATATTCAATTGGTGCATTGATAATAATTTCTTTTTTCCACTTTTTCAATTTTGCCAACTCCCAATTACAAACTAACAACACTATTGAATGTTATAACATATCATAACAGAAAAAAACAGACTCTCGAAAAGAGAGTCTGTTAAAGTTTTTAGGTTTAAAATTAAGCTTTAACTACGTTAGTAGCTTGAAGACCACGTTGGCCTTGCTCGATTTCAAAAGTTACTTCTTGACCTTCGTCAAGTGATTTGAAACCTTCGCTTTGGATAGCTGAGAAATGTACGAATACGTCGTCTCCGCCTTCGCGTTCGATAAATCCGAATCCTTTTTCTGAGTTAAACCATTTTACTTTACCTTGTTCCATGTGTATTTCCTCCTCGCATGCAGTTGCTGCATACATTGTGTTACTATCCTTGCTCAACACTGTTAAGTAAAAGTGTTGCCACCTACTAACTAACCGAACAAAAATAATCCTCTTTAAATATAACACGCATAATTATTTATTGCAACACTTTTACTTAAATATTTTAAATACTTTCCAGGAGAGCTCCAATTGCCCCACTATACCCATGTTTTTCTAAGAAAAATGGCTTTTTCTCTTTTAATATAGTATAGCTTTCCATAATATTCTTTAGCAAATCGTTATTTTCTAATGTTGAACCAATATAAATAATGTTTTCAACATGATGAGCATCTGCTGCTTGGATACATAAGGATGCTACTACTTCGCCAATCATCCCTTGTACTCCCGATAAGTGATCTTCATAGCTTCTATTTAAGGTCTTTTTAAGTGCAACACCACCAAAATTACTGGCAGTGAGTGCTCCATTAATTGGTAATTTATTGTTTTCGTAAATATCACTTACAAGTATATCAATAGATGATCTATCTCCTAATTTAGATAGCGCTATCATCTCTTTGTAATCAGTAATCCCAGTTAAAGCTTGTCCCAAGCCTATTAAAGTTCCTCCACCTATTCCAGTACCACCCAGTCGGCTATGTGAATTTTCTTTCATAATATGTATAGAGGTTCCAGTTCCTATGTTTGCTATTATAGCTTTCTCACATTCAATATTTTCCTGTTTTAATTGATACATAACTCCAGCCATTGTAGCATCAAACTCAACTATATAAGGTATATCCATTGGAGAAAGTAGATATTTCTTTAATTGTTCCGCACGGCCACCGGTAAGACAAATGGAAGCTAACGAATGATTAGTCTCAATCCAATACTTTATTGCTTGCATATCTGATGATAGGAAGCTGATTAATTGCAATTCCAAATTTTCATCAAAATAAGCTATTTTCGTTAACGTTCCACCTGCATCAATACCGATTTTTGTAGCCATTAAATAATTCCCCTTTTATTTAATCCAAGATCCTACTATAGGATAATTAAATGTACTTCCATTAACTGCTTTTACAATTCCGATAATTGGTACAACAAATGCCATTATACCAAAAATTATTAACATTGGTATACCGATTAAAAAAATAATTAGTAAAGCAGAAATAAAAATTAAAGCACCGATTACTAATTGAAATAATATAGCTTGAATAGATAACTTTTTGATTTCTTCATCATCAATTACTAAATATAATATAAATGGTACTAAAAAAGGTGCAAACCAAGTACTAGCATGTAGTAATACTTTTAAACCTGTGTTTTCCATAAGAATCATACTCCTTTCGTTGAGTGTATAGTATATATACGTAGCAAATAATTATTCGTTTCATTTTTCTCTTACAATATTATTCTCATAGACTGTATTACCTGCGACGATCGTTTCTAATACTTCTGCTTTTAGAAAAGTTGAGTTATTTAGCTCCATATTTACTATAGTAAAGTCTGCATCATAACCAGGTAATATTTTGCCACGCTCGTTTTCTTTGCCAATCGCTTTTGCACTTCCGGTTGTAAATAAAGAAATAGCTTCATATGCAGAAAGTGATTGCTCAGGCAGATAGGAATTATTCACTGCAGCATCCATTCCTAAAAGAGGATCCGCCACTTCTATAGGGGAATCTGATCCACCGGAACATTCAAACCCTCGATCAATCAATGATTTCCAAGCATACGCCCATTTTAAACGATTATTTCCGAGTCTATCGATAACCCACGGAAAATCGGATGGTACAAAAATTGGTTGGAGATCAAGAACTAGCGGTAATTTAATCATTCTTTCGACCAAGTCTTTGCGTAAAACATTCACGTGAATCAGTCTATCCTTCTTTCCTTCAGGAGCAGGAAATTTTTCTATTAAGCCGACGATTATTTCTGTTGCCATATCTCCTATAACATGAACAGCTATCGCTTCGTTATATTTTCTAGCCAATTGTACCAATTGTTCAAGTTTATTCGGGTCATGGACGGCTACTCCTCTATTTCCTGGTTCATCGGAATAATCTTCTGACAATAGTGCAGTATGCCCTCCTAATGAGCCATCAACAAATATTTTCATAGCACCAAATTCTATAAATCCTGTAGGTACTTCCCCTTGCATTTTCTCAAAAGCATCGTGATGTCTTAATAGGTGTACTCTAAAATTTTTATCAATCGCTTCTCGATAGGCTTGTAAAGGAACTGTATAAGGTCCATAATAAGCCATTTCCTCTGTATGTACTCCCGTTAAACCCTTTGCTTGTAAATCACTGACACTGTTTTTAATTACATCTACTAAATACTCTGTTGTTTTTGGAGGTATTTTGGAAGTAATCAATTGTTGTGCTTCATCAAAAAATAAGCCATTTAAATTACCATCGGAATCCTTTCCAATAATACCGCCTGTTGGATTTGCAGTATCTTTCGTTATACCAGCTAGCTCCAATGCTTTCGTATTCGCTACTAGCACATGTCTGCATACTCGTTTTAAAACAATTGGTGTTTCTTTAATATGATCCAAATCTGAACAATTAATCGGTCTTCCTTCTATTAACCTATTATCATTCCATCCTTCGGCAACGTACCATTCGTTTTGACTAACACGTTGAGTCACCTCTTTTACAATCTCATTAATAGAAGTAAAATTTGACAGGTCGAGATAAGCTAATTTTTCACCATGCATAACTAAATGTATATGGCTATCAACAAAACCTGGATACATAGTAGCTCCATTTAAAGAATTTACCTTATTTGCAAGTGGAAACAACGATTCTTTTGAGCCTGTTTGAATTATTTTTCCATCTTCCACTAACACAGCTTCTATTTTTTCGTTTTCAGCATGCATTGTGTAAATTTCTCCATCAGTCCATAAAACTTTCATTACTTATCACCCTTTTTCTTGTTATTTTCTAATAAGTCATCTACTAATATTTCAGCAGCTTTCCGAAATGCATTACTCATATTAGATAAGGCTGAAATAAATAATATTTGCTTTAATTGGTCATCATTCTCTAGCATTTCTATTTCATGTTCTTGAATCTTGATTTGGTCTGTTATGTTATTAATATTCTTTTGCTGCAATTCGATTAATGTGGAATAGAAGCTTTCAAGATCAAAGTTTTCTTTTTCTATTCTCTCATTCACAGGTGCTAGTATAGCTTTAATATCATTAATTGAAAGTGCTCCTTTAAGTTGGTAGATCATGCTTATTAACATGATGTGCTCTTTCGAATACTTTTTATTTTTAATAGGAATAAATAGCTTACCTTTTGCATAGTTGTTTATCATTGTTTTTGTTAAAACTTTCTCTTCTTCATTTCTAAGAGACTTCATAAACTTAGAGTCAAATAACTGTATGACTTGATCCATATACAAATCAATATCGGGTATTTCCTCTTGCCGTATATTTGATTCGATCGCAAGTTTTTTTAGTATTTCATCTGAATTAATCACATAAGTTCCTCCGATAAAGTTATTTCATCTATCGTATCGTAAAATATCTATTCAGTAAACATTGACTATCAAACGTTCTGGTTATATTATAGTAAGTAGTTATAGAAACTACATAATGAAGTAGGAGGAATTAGTATGAATCAATATATTAGAGAACCATTTAACGGATTATCACATTTATTAGGAGCGTTACTTTCATTATTAGGTCTTTCTGCAATGATTGTTAAAGTATCAATAAAGGATGCTTCCTCTTTATCTATTACAGCGATAATTATCTTTGGAATCAGCATGATTTTACTTTATTCTTCCTCGGCAACCTATCATATGGTAATAGCAAAGGATAGTATCATACAGTTTTTAAGACGTTTAGATCATTCCATGATCTATTTATTAATTGCTGGAACTTATGCCCCCTTTTGTTTAATTACTTTAAAAGGTACAATTGGTTATTTACTTTTTACAGTTATTTCGATTATTGCTATTTGCGGTGTCTTATTTAAAATGATTTGGTTTAAATGCCCTAGATGGATATCAACAGCTCTATATATTGGAATGGGATGGATTATTGTGTTTCTAGCAGTACCACTTACAGAAAAAATCGGTACCCAGGGAATCTTCTATTTAGTTCTTGGTGGTGTTTTATATACAATCGGCGGAATAATTTATGGTTTAAAACCTAAGATTGCCTTTATTAGTAAACTTGGTTTTCATGAGATTTTTCATATATTTATTTTACTTGGTACGCTTTGTCACTTCATCTGTGTTTTCTTATTTGTTATATAATTTAAAACCGCCCTATATAAAAAGGGCGGTTGCATTATTTTAATAATTGCTGAAACTCATCATTAGGTGACTCTATACGCATTTGTTCTAATTGGAGCCTCATTTTTTCTGTTTCGATAACAAAATTTTCATATTTTAACTTCTCTAATTCAAGCTCGTCTTTTACTCTAGCACCTTTTATTTGTTCTTTGTTTTCAAAATGCGTTGTAATTAGTTTAATAATTGGAACAGAAAATATTAGAATAACAGCAATTGTACCTGTCATTGCCTCTCCTCACTTTACGATTATTTGAATATTTAAATTATAACTTAAATATCTGTTCTAAAATACTATTCCTTTATTAAAATCGTAGGTTCTAGTTCAATGTCCACATTACCTCTTAAAGCTTTACTGATCATACAGGTTTGCTCCGCTTTTACTGCAAGTTTTTCTGCCATTCCTTTGTCTTTTGCATTTGTTAGTACAATAGTAGGCCGATGAATAATTTTTTTATACGTAAATATACCATTTGTTACATCTACAATTGCTGTGGAATCCATATCCAACTTCTCTTTTAAAATTTTACTTCTTTCCATCATAGCAGCAAGCGTTATAATATAGCAGGTAGCAGCTGCTCCTAATAGCATTTCGTCTGGATTAGTGCCAATGCCAGGCCCCTCCATTTCTTTAGGAATGGAAATTTGGGTTTGTAGATTATCCGCTTGAATATCTCCTACATCATTTCTATTACCTGGCCAATTTGCTTTTAAATGAAAAAAATGCTCTGTCATTTTTTTATCTCCTAACTCATTTTTATGTTGTTGGAATATAATATTGTTTCAAGTATGATTAGTTTAAGAAAGTAGGCGGTTATATTGTTAAAGAATTACGGGAAAATTGCTGGAATCACTGTTATCCTTTCACTCTTCTTACTAATACTTGGAGTTAAATATGTACTTGGGCAGGATTTAGTAATTCGAAATTTTGTTGCATTTACTGTTATCTCTGTTTTAGTCGGTACAATTTCAGGAGCCTTATTATTTTATAAATTGAAAATAGCTTATTATTTATTTACGGTTGGACTACTAATTGGTTTCATTGAACTATTTCGTTCTTTCATTTCTGGTTTGGAAGGCTGGGGTGACCTAGTTGGTATTCTTTCGTTGTTTATATTTACAGCATTCGGCTTAGTAGTAGGACTAATTACAGAAGCTATTATATTTATAATAAAGAAAAACAAGTAAAAAAAGAAGTTTTTCCGCGGTTTATGCAGAAAAACTTCTTTTTTATGAAAAAATTACTGTTTTGTTTCTTCCTTCAGATTTTGCCATGTATAATGCTTCATCAACTCTATTCATTAAATCGTTTATGCTTTCGGAACCATCCCTATACTCAGCTACTCCCGAAGAAATAGTTATTTTCTTATTTATAGGTGGAATACTTATTTCTATATCTTTCCTTAGTTTTTCAGCTATTTTATATGCATCTGGAAGAATACAATTTGGAAGTAAAATGATAAATTCCTCTCCCCCTAGCCTAATACACACATCATTATCTTTTGTAATTGATTTCATTTTGTTTGCTAAGAATTTTAATACTTCATCTCCTGCAGTGTGACCAAATTCATCATTTACTAATTTAAAATGATCAATATCAATCATAATCAGTGAAAATAATTGATTTGATTCGATCAGATCTATAAAAATAAGTTCTGAATACCTTCTATTTTTCAGGCCTGTCAACGAATCTGTTAGTGATTGATGTTTAAAGTCAGCAAATGTTTCTTCTTGCATTTTATGATAGTTATCAATCGTATCTGTTAATTGTTTAGCCTCAAAATACCATGTAGAGATTTTTAGCTTTTCGATACTTGTATCTTCTTCTTGAGAATTTAATGTAAATAAAGCTAATTTTTTTAATGGTGAAGCTAAACGTTCTGAAATATAAAACGCTAATATAAAGAAAAATATTAAGAAAGGCAAGGCATAAAAGAACATTTTCAATATTATTCCCTTTAAAGGATTCGAAACTGCTATCAAACGGCGTTTGCGAAACAACCCCCCACTCACTTCCCTCAATATACGTATATCCTGCTATAACGTGGTCGCCTTTTGTATTATAGATTTCTTGTGAGCCACTTTCCTTCTCCATCAAATTTTGAACAACCCTATTTTCACTTACCTTTTCACCTATTCTCTCTTTTTCAGGATGATAAATTAAAGTACCTTCCTTATCTACTACAAAAACATATGAACCATCTTCATTAAAATGCTCAGCTAATATATTTTGAATAAAATTATCTTCTTGCAAATAAATTGACCCGTTTAACATGCCTAAATAGTTATTGGCACTGTCAAATAAAGGAGTTGAAACTAAAACTACCAGACGCCCAGTTACCGCTTTGTACGGTGTAGTAATAATGCTTTCCCTTTTATTTAGAGCTTCCTTTACTCCTTGGGATTCAATTTTGTTTCCTACGATACCTACATTCGGTGAAGTTGCTATTGCAATACCATCACTCCCTATAACAGAAAGTGAGTTAAAATTTTTCCCACTAATAAGTAGTTGATCTAAGATCTCTGTAAGCTCTCTTGGATCATTCATATTATGAATAACATCAAGTTTTCTTGACTCCAAATTAGCTTGCATCGATTCAAACACTTCTTCTGTCATTTGAGAAAGCTTTAAAGAATATACTTCATTTTGTTCTAACGAATTTTCTATTAACGTTTTTTTAGTAACGATATAACTTGAAAATAAAGAACTGCTTAATATTGCAACCATTGAAAAAGTAATTAATGTCAATATCCAAAATCTTAGGGTTTTCTTCATATTTCCTCCAAAAAATAACATATGAATCTAGTATAACATTAAATATGTAATTTGAACTACACAAAAAAAGCCTTCATTAGCAGCAAACCAATGAAAGCTTTTCTATATTAATGACCACCTAAATATGCCTGTCTCACTTCTTCGCTTGTCTGCAATTCTTGCGCAGAGCCAGATAACACAACTCTTCCAGTCTCAATTACATAACCTCTACTTGCAACGGATAGTGCCATATTCGCATTTTGTTCCACTAACAATACAGTAGTGCCATCACGATTAATATCTTCGATAACTTGAAAAATTGTTTTCACCATTAATGGCGCTAGACCCATTGATGGTTCATCGAGTAGCACAAGTTTGGGTTTCGCCATAATTGCACGGCCCATTGCCAACATTTGTTGTTCCCCACCTGAAAGAGTTCCTGATAACTGTTTTTTTCGCTCGAGTAGTCTTGGAAAAATTTCATAAACCTTCTGTAGATCTGAATTAATACCAGCTTTATCTTTTCTCAAAAAAGCACCTAGCTCAAGGTTTTCTTCTACTGTCAAGTTAGCAAATACTCTTCTTCCTTCTGGAACATGAGAAATTCCTGCTTTCACAATCGCTTGTGCTTGTTTTCCAGCAATCGATTTATCGAGAAAGTTGATTTTTCCTTTTTTAGGTTTTAGTAGACCTGAAATCGTTTTCAATAGTGTGCTTTTACCGGCACCATTTGCACCTATTAATGTAACTATTTCTCCTTCATTTACTTCTATAGAGACGTCTCTAAGTGCTTGGATGTTACCATAAAAAACATCAATATTTTCAATTTTAAGCATTGTCATTGTGAACTTCCTCCCCTAAATACGCCTCAATAACCTTAGGATGGTTACGAATCACTTCTGGTGATCCTTCCGCAAGAAGTTGACCATGATCTAGTACATAAATTCTTTCACAAACACCCATAACTAAATTCATATCATGTTCTATAAGTAATATAGTCAAATCAAATTTATTGCGAATAAATCCGATCAAATCCATTAAATCTTTGGTTTCTTGTGGGTTCATTCCCGCAGCAGGTTCATCTAACAAAAGAAGTTTTGGACCAGCTGCTAATGCACGCGCAATTTCTAATCTGCGTTGTTGACCATAAGGTAAATTTTTTGCTAGTTCATCTTTATACTTATCTAAACTAAATATTTTTAAAAATTCAATTGATTTTTCTTCCATTTCCTGCTCGCCTTTAAAATGTGACGGTAAACGAAGAATAGAACTAACCATCGTATGCTTTGCAAGTGAATGATAGGCAACCTTAACGTTGTCCAATACAGATAAATCATTAAAAAGACGAATATTTTGGAATGTACGGCTAATTCCTTTTCTAGTTACTTTAAAAGGAGGCAACCCATTGATTCTTTCTCCATTAAATAATATATCGCCTTCTGTTGGTACATATACTCCAGTTAACAAATTGAAACTAGTAGTTTTACCAGCACCATTTGGACCAATTAGGCCGACTAGTTCTCCGTGATTAAGTACCATGTTTAAATTTTGAACTGCTTTTAAACCACCGAACTGAATACCGGCATTTTTAACCTCCAATATCGGCTTACTTTCCATGTTGTCCGCCCCCTTTTGGCGTTCTCCATAGCTTGAAATAATCTGTAATTTCCATCGTACCCATCAATCCCTTTGGTCGATATAACATTACCAAAATTAAAACAAGACTATAAATAATCATACGAGTCTCAGGATATCCTTGCAGATAAGTAGAAACAACCGTTAGCAAAATTGCTGAAAGCACTGCTCCTGAAAGACTACCTAATCCTCCTAATACAACGAATATTAATATATCAAATGACTTTAAAAAGCCGAATTGACTAGGTTGTATAATGTAAAAATTATGAGAATATAACGCTCCTGCTACTCCTGCAAAGAACGAACCAATAGTAAAGGCCACAACTTTATAATAAGTTGTATTTATACCCATAGCATCCGCTGCTATTTCATTTTCTCGAACAGATATAGCAGCTATTCCATGTCTTGAATTAGTAAAGTTAACAATCACTAAAATGGTAATGAACAAACTAAAAAATGAATATGTCCAAGTTGTCAAATGGGAAACTTGCATTCCTGCTGCTCCACCAACATAATCAATATTCAAGAAAACTATACGAATTATTTCAGCAAAACCAAGTGTTGCAATTGCTAAATAATCTCCTTTTAAACGTAAGCTTGGAATACCAACGATTAATCCTGCTAGTGCAGCTACTATGCCCCCTGCAATGATAGCCAGAATAAAAGGAAGTCCTAACTTCATTGTTACAATAGCTGAAATATAAGCACCTACAGCTAAAAATCCTGCATGTCCTATCGAAAATTGCCCTGTAATACCGATTACTAAATGTAGGCTGACCGCTAATATTATGTTAATAGCAATATAGATGAGTGTATTAGAATAGAATTGATTCAGCATTCCATTCGAGATAAGCAGTTGAACGATACCGTAAACTAATACAGATGCTATAACAAAAGGCCAAAATTGTTTAGACTTTTTCTTCATTATGTACCACCTACACTTTCTCTCGTGTATTTTTTCCAAAGATGCCTGCTGGTCTAAAAATTAGTATTAGAATTAATATAATGAATGCTGCAGCATCTCTCCATAACGAGAACCCTAATGCACTAACAATCGTTTCCACTACTCCTAATACTAATCCACCAACCATAGCTCCAGGTATAATTCCAATACCCCCGAGAACCGCTGCAACAAATGCTTTAACTCCAGGAATAACACCCATTAGCGGATCAATCTTTGTATAATACACACCAAATATTACACCTGCTGCTCCAGCTAATGCAGAACCAATAGCAAAAGTAGCAGAGATAGTATTGTCTACATTAATGCCCATTAACTTTGCTGCTTCTGTATCATGCGAAACGGCTCTCATTGCCTTACCTGTTTTCGTTTTATGAACAATAAATTGCAGTAATATCATCAATACGACTGAAACAGACAATATTAAAATAGATTGAATGCTTATTTGAGCACCAAAAATATCAAAAGAACGATTGGAGAATACATCCGGGTAAGCTTCTGGTTGAGCACCTCTGATGTAAATTACTCCGTATTCTATTAATAGAGATACACCAATAGCTGTAATAAGAGCAGCAATTCTTGTTGCATTTCTTAAACGCTTATATGCAATTCGTTCAATAATTACACCAAAGAGTGCACAAGCTGCCATTGACAATATAAGTGCTGGGAAGAATCCTAATCCAAACACGGTAATCGAATAGAACCCAATAAAAGAACCTACCATGAACACGTCACCATGGGCAAAGTTAATCAATTTAATAATTCCATAAACCATTGTGTAACCAAGAGCGATTAATGCGTATATACTGCCGAGTGAAATACCGTTAATCAATTGTTGTAACCATTCCATAAAGTTTCACTCCTATAATTCAAAGTTTCTAGAAATAGAAAAGGAGGGATAGAATCCCCCCCAATATAAAACATGTTAATCTTAAGGATTAACTTTAGTGTTAAACACTTGCTCACCATTTACGAATTCGATGATAGTTGCTGATTTTATAGGATGATGAAATTCATCTACAGAGTATAATCCTGTAACTAGTTCTAAGTTGTCTGTTGCTTCAATCGCTTCTTTAATTTTTGTTCCATCCAATGAACCAGCACGTTCAATCGCATCTTTTAAAAGATAAACTGTATCATATCCAAGTGCGTGGAATGAGTTTGGTGCTTCTCCATACTTTTCAGTAAACTTATCAGCAAAAGCTTTTGCTTTACCATCTGGATCTTCAGCAGAATAAGCAGTAATAATGAAAGTATTATTTAATGCATCTGCTCCAGCTAAGTCCACAATAGTAGGTGAATCCCAACCATCAGCACCCATTAAAGGAACTGTTATTCCCAATTCGCGAGCTTGTTTTACGATTAACCCAACTTCTTCGTAATATCCTGGGATAAAGATGAATTCTGGATTTGAAGCTTTAATACGTGTTAGAGTTGAACGGAAATCAGTATCTTTCGCAACATAAGATTCTTCTGCTACAATCGTTCCTCCAGCTGCTTCAAAGTCTTTAATGAAAGATTCTGCTAAACCTTTTGCATAATCACTTGCATTATCAGCGAACACAGCAGCATTTTTAACTTTTAACTCATTAGCAGCAAAGTTTGCAGCAACTGTTCCTTGAAAAGGATCTATAAATGCAGTACGGAATGTGAATGGATTTACTTTTCCATTTTCTGCAACAGTTACTGTAGTACTCGTCCCAGACGGAGAAATCATTGGAGTTTTATTGTCCGTCGCAATTTGTACTTGCGCCACTGAGTTCCCGCTAGTTGCAGCACCGATAATAGCAGTAACTTTGTCTTGACTAACTAATTTAATAGCTGCACTTGTTGCTTCTGCAGCATCAGATTTGTTATCTACTTTAATAAGTTCAATTTGTTTCCCATCTATACCGCCATCAGCATTGATTTCTTCAACAGCTAATTCTATTGCATCTGCCTCTGATGAACCATAGGATGCAACTGCTCCAGAAAGTTCAAGATTGGCACCGATTTTTATAGTGTCTCCCCCATCAGAGCTACTACCCTCTTCTCCACCTGAACATCCTGCAAGTATGCCTGTTAAAAGGGACGTTGCAAGGAAAAGTGAAGCGAATTTTTTTAATTTCATAAATATTTTACCCCCTGTTTTTTGATAGTTCTGAAAATATAAGCTATACTACTTTTCTTTTTATAATAAGTATTTTCTCAGACTATCAATATATTGTTTTGAACAATCTCATTGTAAAACAAACTTCAAAATCAGTCTATACTAATTTTTCGATTAATTCTCAAATTTCTATCATTACATTAATATAGTATTTAGACTTACATCAAAAGACCTTGATAATACTGAGATTGTATTATTTCACCACTCTAAACATAGTACTTTCGAATCATTTTTTATTTTAATCGAGAGAATCTAAATAACTCTATTATTCTCACTAATAAAATAATTAATTTTAAAAAATTCTAAATATAATGATTGTTTTTACTTTTAATCTTCTGTTCGTTATACTATTAACTAGTTCGACATCCGTAATAATTAGGAGTGATAAAATGGTTAAAAGCTTACCGAAAAGATCAGATGTAATATTAGAAGAAACTTGGAATTTGAAAGACTTGTTTAAAACGGAAGAAGATTTCAATAATTCTTTAATGGAAATTGAGAAATTGGCAGTGATTTTCGAGGAAAAATATAAAGGAAAGATTAATCAGCCGTCTATTATTTTAAAAGCTTTAAATGATTATTCAGCTTTGTATGAAAAACTAACTCCTACCGGAACATTTGCTAGTTTATCTTTAAGTACAGACCAAGCAAATACAGACGCACAAATGCGTGGAAGTAAATTCGCTTCACTCGCAGCAAAAGTTAGTAGTAAGGTTTCTTTTTTAACCAGTGAACTTGTAGAATTGCCTGATGAAGTTTTACAAGAAGCTATAGTAGAGGGGCCTGAATATCAAAATTTTATACAAAAACTTATATTAAAAAAACAATATCAATTGCACCCTAAAGTTGAAAAGACTCTAGCAGCATTTTCTTCTACATTTAGTGCACCTTACAAATTGTATGATACAACTAAAATGTTAGATATATCTTTTAATGATTTCGAAGTGGATGGTACCTCCTACCCCCTTAGTTATGTTCTGTTTGAAAATGATTGGGAAGCAGAATCTGACACAAATATAAGAAGAGAAGCTTTCAAATCCTTTTCTAATAAGTTAAAGGATTATCAACATACGACAGCAAAAACATATGATATGCACTTACAAATAGAAAAAACAACGTCTGATTTAAGAGGATATAATTCTATATTTGACTACTTATTGTTAAACCAAGATGTCGATCGCAGTTTATATGATCGTCAAATCGATTTAATTATGAAGGAACTTGCACCTCATATGCGAAAATATGCAAAGCTTCTGCAACAAGTACACGGATTAGACAAAATGACTTTTGCTGATTTAAAAATCTCGCTGGATCCTTCCTATGAGCCTAAAATCACAATTGAGGAGTCAAAAAAATATATTATTGAAGCACTAGGGGTAATGGGTGAGGAATATCTAGACATGGTTGAACGCTCCTATAAAGAGCGATGGATTGATTTTGCTCAAAACACTGGCAAATCAACTGGTGCCTTTTGTTCAAGTCCCTACGGCAACCACCCTTACATTCTTATTTCATGGTCTAGCAGAATGAACGAAGTATTCGTACTGGCACATGAATTAGGCCATGCAGGTCATTTCTTCCATGCAAATAAAGAGCAAAATATATTTAATGCTCGCCCTTCTTTGTATTTTATAGAGGCTCCTTCTACAATGAATGAAATGCTCATGGCCAATCATTTATTAGAAAACTCAGAGGACCCAAAATTTAAAAGGTGGGTAATTTCTTCTATAGTAGCTAGAACATACTATCATAATTTCGTTACACACTTATTAGAGGCTGCTTATCAAAGAAAGGTTTATGAAAGAATTGATGAAGGACTACCAGTTAATGCACAAATATTAAATGAATATAAAAGAAGTGTATTAGAAGAATTCTGGGGCGATGCAGTAGAAATAACGGATGGTGCTGAATTGACATGGATGAGACAACCTCACTATTACATGGGTCTATACCCATATACGTATAGCGCAGGTCTAACTATCTCCTCAAGTATCCAAACGCATCTTAAATGAAGGTCAACCTGCTGTAGATGACTGGATCAACGTATTAAAAGTCGGTGGTACAAAGTCTCCTATTGAACTGGCAAATATGGCTGGAATAGATATTACGACGGAACAACCTTTAAGAGATACAATTGCTTATATCGGATCCTTAATTGATGAATTAATTGTTCTAACAGACGAAATCAATAAATAAAAAAGAAAGCTAAACCAATTATGGTTTAGCTTTTTGTCTGGGTCCCGTTGTTAACTTACTCTAGCTTCGTAATTAAAATAATTCATAACTTTTTTTATAAACTTGTTGTTTTTTTATATTTCGGATTTATAATTTAAAAATTTATTCTGCATTTCTTCAAAAAATATATTAGCAGCATTAGAAAAAACTTGATGTTTCTTCCAAACTATATTTAAGCCAGATTCAAGTCTTGGCTCCAGTGGTCTAAAGCAAAGGTTACTATCACTAGATGTATTTACTATTTTATCAATGGTGACTGCATAACCGATACCTTCTTCAACCATTAAAGCAGCATTAAATGCGAGGTTATATGTAGTTACAACATTTAATTTATCATAATCTTCACCAAACCACTCAGAAAATTCATTTCTAGATAATCCCTGTTTCATAGCCTGCCTTGAAAAGAGAAGCGGAACATCTAATAAATCAGCCTTTTGTATGCTTTTTTTGACAGCTAGAGGACTATCTTTTCTCATTATAACTCCCCATACATCTTTGGCTGGGATATTGATATAATTGTATTTTGACAAATCTGCTGGTTGAATTAGAATTCCAAAATCAAGTAATCCCTTATCAAGTTGCTCCGTCACATCATCAGAGTTTCCACTGTAAAGATGAAATCTGATATTAGGATATTTAAACCGTAAACCTTTTACTATCTGTGCAATTAGTTTCATTGCATCTGTTTCCCCACCACCTATGTAAACATCCCCACCTATTGTTTCTTCCATAGAGTTAAACTCTTCTTCTACCTTAGCGACCATATCAATGATTTCTTCTGCTCTCTTTCTTAAAATCATTCCTTCGTCTGTAAGAACAATATTGTGACTTTTTCGGATAAATAATTTTTTCCCCAACTCTTCCTCTAACTCTTTTAATTGTCTCGACAAAGTTGGTTGTGTAACATGCAAGACATTTGCTGCTCCAGTAATACTTCCTTCTCTTGCGATAGTAAGAAAATAACGCAAAACTCTAAACTCCATAATACAGTCCTCCTTATACTATTTTATTATACGCATTATTATATACCTTACAAGCATATCACTTCATAAGATATAAGTATTTGTAATGATTGATAAGAGAAAATATAATTAATAACGAAGGAGGTAATAATTTGGATTACATCGCAAAAGAAAATGTTGGGAATACTTAGTTTCTATCGAAATTTTCTATACGCGCTATGCTGATTGCCATACACAACTCAAAATTCACAAAAAATAAAGCTTATAGAAAATCATTACAACTAGTCTAGACTCTAACCGTAATTAAAATTCAATCCTAACAACCAATTTGCTGTATGACTTGTGTAATGCAGGTTATGCATATTTCTTAATTGAATATTTATCATAACTTGTCCTCTGTTCCCTTTTGAGGATTTAAAAATGTCATAAATACAAGAGAATCCTATAACAAAACAAATTGTAGAAAGCTTTTAAACTGTAAGTAACTGCTCTTATTATTGATTGAGGGGCATTTTTTAAGAAAGGAGTGTTATTTTTTTGGTAAAACAAAAAAATTTACTAATATTTATTTTAACAGTTGGGGTTTTCGGTATCTTAAATACCGAAATGGGTTTTATTGGGATATTACCTGAAATTGCTGATCACTTCAATGTTAGTGTTTCAACAGCGGGATGGTTGGTAAGCATTTTTGCAATAGGTGTTGCAATATCAGGTCCAACAATGCCGTTATTATTTTCAGGGATCAATCGAAAGAAAGTGATGGTGCTTGTATTAAGTGTGTTTGTTCTGGGGAACATCATATCTATATTTACATCTAATTTTATCGTTTTGTTAATTGCCCGAATAATTCCAGCCCTTTTTCATCCAGTCTATGTTTCTTTGGCGTTTTCCGTCGCTGCTGATTCGGTTAGCAAAGAGGAAGCTCCAAGACCAGTATCAAAGATTTTTATAGGTGTGTCTGCGGGGATGGTAGTCGGCGTTCCAATCGTGAGTTTCATTGCTAGCGTGTCTAATTTGCAAATAGCGATGGCATTTTTTGCTATTGTTAATATCATTGTACTTATTGCTACATTATTATTTGTTCCGTCCATACCTGTTAAAGAAAAAATCTCCTACGGTAGTCAATTAAATGTCTTAAAAAAATCGATTACATGGTTGTCTATTATAGTTGTCATTTTATTAAACTCGGCTATTTTTGGGGTTTATAGCTATCTTGCAGTGTATTTACAAACCATTACGAATACATCAGCAAATATAACTACTTTAATATTATTCATTTTTGGTGCTGCCAATATTATCGGTAACATTTTGGCCGGAAGACTACTTACCTTTAATCCCATAAAAACAATAGTATCTCTTCCTATTCTATTGGGAGTTGTTTATATCATACTATTTTTCACGGGACAATTTACCTTACCGATGGCAATTATTACTTTAATTTGGGGAATACTAGCCGGTATAGCAGCAAACATTAATCAATATGTGGTTACATCTTCAGTACCTGAAGCTCCTGACTTTGCGAACGGCTTGTTTTTATCATCCGCAAATATAGGAACGACCATTGGTTCAGCTGTGGGAGGCTTATTCATCTCAGCAATGGGAACACAATACGTTGTACTAGCAGGAATATTATCCATAATATTGAGTGTGGTGTTTATTTTGCTAAGAAACTACAAGTATAGTTCCGAAAAAAACTGTCGAGATGAGAGAAAAATCAGTGTGATCTTCATTGTAAAGAGTATTCTCTTCCGAGATACATTTTTCAATTAGATCAAGACAAGTGTTCTTTTTTTCTAAAAATGTGGTTCAATCTAAACTAATATTTAATTAGGTAAATAACCTGATGTATTACACAAATGAATATTGATCCGGTAGATTCCTTAATCCTACACTCACCAACTCCAGAGGGAAAAGTGGGATAGTCGAGACCGTGGAATGAGCTTTGCGAAATTAATTTTTGCGACGAGCTTGCGTAGGAGGAAAGGAAGCGTCTCTGCCCCGCTCGAAGAAAACGTCCGCCATGATCGTAAATACCATCTCTATTTATCCTATTATTTATTTTAAAAGAAAAAAGACTATAGAAAACTCACAATCCTTAGAGTTTGTCTATAGTCTGAGCTAAACCAATTATGGTTTAGCTTTTTTAAGTACATCTACTCTTTTTACAAAGAAGGCCAATATTAAAGCAACCACTGTCACAAGAGTTGCTATAAAGAAGGTAAAGTTAATCCCCTCCAGCATCGCATTTTTACCCAATTCTACTTGGAATTGCATTAAACCTTCCGTGCTCGTAGGCACTTTTCCAGCTGCTGTCGCTTGAGATGTTAGTGCTATTGCTGAAGACTCCATTTTGGCATTCATAATTGTTAAGAATATTGCTGAACCAATAGCACCTGAAACTTGTTGTAGCGTATTGTTCATAGCTGTACCATGTGGATTACTATTCATCGGTAACTGATTCAATCCATTTGTCATAATTGGCATCATAATCATTGACATACCAAACATGCGGAAAGTATAAACTGCCATAATATAATAATAATCAGAATCTCGCGCTAAGTTACTCATTAAATATGTTGCTACCGATGTTATAATCAACCCAATAATCGCTAAACTTCTAGCGCCATACTTATCAAATAGTCTTCCAGTTACTGGAGACATGACTGCCATTGCAATAGCACCAGGAAGCATTAGTAAACCAGAATGAAAGGGAGAAATACCACGAATCGTTTGCACGTAAAGAGGTGTTAAAATCATCCCTGAAAACATTGCTGCAGAGACAACAATCGAAATGATTGAGGACAAAGCAAACATTGGATATTTATATATTCTTACATCCAACATCGGTTCATCTAATTTCAATTGTCTCCATATGAAAACAATCAACGATATAAATCCGATAATAATTGTTCCGTATACTATCGGGGCATCCCACCCTTTATCTCCCGCAGTACTAAAACCATATAGCAACGCTCCAAAACCGATACTGGATAATATCAATGAAAATACATCCAGATTGACTTTACTATTTGGAGTAATATTACGTAACTTAAAGATAGCAAACAATAATACAATTATTGCAAACGGCAAAATTATTTCAAATAATACACGCCATTCATAATGCTCTAGGATGAAACCTGATAAAGTAGGTCCAATAGCCGGTGCTAATATCATAACTAAACCGAACATACCCATAGCAGATCCGCGGCGTTCAATTGGAAATGCGGTTAACATAACATTCATTAGTAAAGGCATCATCATTGCTGATCCAGCTGCCTGAATCATACGTGCTGAAATTAAAACCCAAAATTCTGGTGCAAGAGCTGCAAGTGCTGTACCTGCAGTAAATAATAACATAGCTGTAATATACAACTTTCTATTAGAAAACCTCTGAACGAAAAATGCACTAGCTGGTACTAAAATTCCGTTCACTAACATATAACCTGTTGTTAGCCATTGTACAACTGAAGGTTTTACTTGAAATTCTGTCATAATAGTTGGTAGAGCTACATTAAGTAGTGTATTATTCAAAAAAGCGATGAATGCTCCAACAAATAGGATCGCAATCATAGCATATGGTGGTTTTTGTTGTTCGTCGTTCATTAATCATGTTCCCCCTAAGTTATTTCTTCTCTGTATTACAACACTTTGACTATTTTATACGCATCGTCCAAAAAAATCAATTAAAATATTTTTATTCAATTAATATAGTTTGATAAACACAGTTTCAACGGTTAGAATGAGAATTATACTATTAGTCCAAAGGTGAAAAAACATGCATACAAAAAAAAGAAATGTCTTACTAGCAGCTCAACATCTATTTATTGAAAAGGGTTTTAGATCTACTTCAGTTCGGGATATTATTGATGAAGCAAAAATTTCAAAGGGGACCTTTTATAATTATTTTTCCTCTAAAAATGACTGCATTGTAGCCATAATTGAAAACGCCAGAGAGGAAACTTTGATTAAAAGAAGAGCTTTGGATAATCCTCAAAATGCCTCCGATGTGAATGTTTTGATCGAGCAATTATCAGTACGAATGAATATTTATCAAGAACAGAAACTATTACATCTTTTTGCATCTATTATTCATTCACAGGATATTGAGTTGAGAGATTTAATAAAAAAGAATTACTTTGAAGAAATCAGTTGGCTTTCGAAAAGAATTGTAGACATATATGGGGAGCAAACAAAAAATGTCTCTACTGACTGTGCAGTGCTCGCACTAGGAATGATCCAGCATTTGCAACACCCCTGGATCAAACAAGGAGCAAAAATATCTTTTGAACAATTAATTCGTTTTGTCATGAGAAGAATTGAAGCAATTATTTATGACATGACAGAAACCAACGATTGTCTTTTAAACAAGTCGCTCTTTGACCTTAATAAAGTTGATGAAATCAAATCAAAAAAACAAGTAATTGAGCAATTAGAAAATTTTTATTTAGAAGAAAAAGAGAAGATGGAACAAAACGTTAAGCAAGCAATTGAATATATAGCAGAAGAACTATCTAGAGAACAGCCGCGTCTTTTTTTAATTGAAAAAATCGTACCAACCATTACTGAAGCTTTTAATGGCACGTCTTTGGAACAAAAATCTATAAGCCTTGTTTATGATTTATGGCAACTATTAGACAAGTTGGGAGCTGACTATAAGTGAATGAAAATGTAATTGCTCAATATAAAGAGGAAGAAAATGTGATGATCAGCTTATTTGCACAATGGTGCGTTAACCACAATTTAGATGCGGCGCAACTATACAACAAAGCTTACCCACTTCAACAAGATAATGAATTACTACTTTCCATAATAGAAATAACTGAAAAAAATTCTCTTCATGTAGATACGGAAACATTGATGCAAGTTTTGCAGTTATTTGGAAATGATGATTTAGCAATAGAAGTATTCCAAGCAGCGGAGAACCGAAAATAACCACTTTACAGTGGTTATTTTAATTGGAGTACATTTAGTTGTGTAGCGTTTTCGAGTAGTTGCTGTTGACTGTTAATTCTTTTGCCTACTGCTTCTCTATAATGATATTCCCCATTAGAATCTTGTATTCTTGCTTTTGCAGAATCATTCCGTTCCAAGTTTAGAATATCCATGACCCTTCTTTTTATGTTAGGTGACAGGATCGGGAATAAAATTTCCACACGTTTTACCATATTTCTCGTCATCATATCTGCAGAAGACAAGTATAACCTAGATGCTCCATTTCGGTGGAACCAGTAAATGCGGGAGTGTTCCAAAAATCTTCCGACTATACTAATTACCGTTATATTTTCACTGACTCCAGGAATTTGAGGTCTTAAACAACAAATCCCTCTAACGATTAGCTCTATTTTTACTCCAACCTCAGAAGCTTCATACAACTTTAATATTAAATCCTTATCCGTTAAGGAATTCATTTTAAGAATGATATGTCCATTATGAAAAACTTTATGATATTCCATTTCTTCATCAATTAAATATAGAAATTTATCTCGAATATCATATGGAGAAACGACTAATTTATTATAATCTGGCTTATCGGTATAGCCACTTAAGAAATTAAAGAATTGAGTTGCATCTTGACCTAATTTTTTGTTTGTCGTAATTATACCCATATCTGTATAAGAATTGGCTGTTTGATCATTATAATTTCCAGTGCCTAAGTGTACAAATTGTTCAATCTTTTTATCTCTTCTACGCACCACAAGCGTTATTTTAGAGTGGGTTTTTAAATTATGCATACCATATATCACTAAACATCCTGCTTTTTCCAACTCTTTTGCCCAATGTACGTTATTTTCTTCATCAAAACGAGCTTTTAATTCAACTAAAACCGTCACTTGTTTCCCATTCTCAGCAGCTCTTTTTAAAGCTTTAATAATTGGCGAATCTCCGCTGACACGGTACAAGGTTTGCTTAATTGCTAAAACAGTTGGGTCATCTGCTGCCTTTTCAACAAAATCAACAATTGGTTGAAACGATTCATAAGGATGATGAAAGAATAAATCTTGTTTTAATGCTTTCATATAAATATCCTCGTCCGTAGCAATGTCCTGTGGAGGTTGAGGTATAAATGACTCATAAAATAGATGGTCATATTTCCCTTCAAACCACTTAATAAATGAAAACAAAAATGTAACATCCAATGGTCCTTCTATTTTATAGACATCTTCCAAGGATATCTCTAACTCATCTAACAGATAGTGTAGAATTTTCTGCTTTATTTCAGATGATTTAACCTCTAGTCTACTTACAGCTCCCCATTTTCGTTTCTTTAATTCTTTTTCAATCTCAATTAATAAATCACGGGCACCTTCCTCATGAATGGTTAAGTCCGCATTTCGAGTAATACGGAAGGGGTTTGCATGTTTAATATGGTATCCATGAAACAATTTATGTATGTTTTCGATAATGACATCTTCTAATAATACAGCCGCGAAAGAATCATCTTTCGTAGAAACCTCAATAAATCTTTTTAAGACGGAAGGAACTTGAACAATAGCAAATTTGGATTGCTCTATCATTTCATTTTTATCGTCTTCGATCATGACTAAAATATTCATTGTTTTACTTAGTAAAATCGGAAAAGGTCGGTAAGCATCAACAGCTATCGGAGTTAACACAGGAAAAATTTCTTCTTCGAAAATTGTATGTAATTCTTGTATTTGTTCTTGGGATAATTGAGCATAAGATAATAAGGATATTCCTTCTTTAGGTAACTTCTTCTCTATTAAATCTTTATATATCTTCATCTGTCTAGCCACAAGATTTCTTGAAATGTTGGAAATTTCCTCAAGTTGTTGTTTAGGAGTTAAACCAGCTTTATTTTCAGGTTTGTTAAAACCAACTCTTACTTGATCCTGTAATCCTGCTACTCTTACCATAAAAAATTCATCCAAATTTGAACTGAATATCGCTAAGAACTTTAACCTTTCAAGTAGAGGATTCGTTTCATCCTCAGCTTCTTGTAAAACCCGTTCATTAAAGGCAAGCCAGCTGATTTCTCGATTATTATAATAAGCATAGTCATCAAATCGATGATCTTCTGTACTCTCCAAACTCATGTTGCTTTCTCCTCCGAAATCTTAAATTCTACCAGTACATCTTTACTACAAATTTTTCCTACGTGTTTTTTTAATTTTTCTGCTTGATATTTTTCTAGCATATAATTGTTAGAAACTACAAAAGTAATCGTTATTTCACTTGCTAAATTTTCTAGTAAAACATCATTAATCGTAGACCTACTGAGTATATCTAGCCCTTTTGTAAACTTAAACAATGCTCCAATATCGCGTAATTGTTTAAACTCTCTTTCATTCAAATAGGATGGTAAGGAATTTACGTAACGTTTAAAAGTATCTCTATTTTGATAAGAAGCAAGTAAGGCAAATTTTAATCGTTCTTCGTTAGATATACCGTCAATGGACAAATTCGTTATTAAGTAAAATGTATGCTGACTAACTGCATCTTGATCTATATGTTTTCCAATATGATAAAGTTGATATGCATAAAACAAAAATTCATCATTTTCAATTGGATCAATATATTTCCAATGTACAAAGGACAAGTAAATCTTTTGAAATATGTCGTATAAATGTGAAACTTCCTCTTCATTAACATGAAATTTACCTAATATATGACGAATTGATTTCTTAGTCACTTCATTCTTATTAAAATCTTCCGGAAATCTTTCAGCCAACTGAGAAAATATTATTCCTTCACGCAAACCTTTTTTACTATAAACCATTAAAGGAGCATCCACTACTTCCATAAATGTACGAAAAGTTTCTAACGCAGGAACGATAATATCTGAACGATCACTTGATAAACCGTCTATTTTTTTCAATCCATCTAAAGAATATTGCGCAAACATAAAACTAATCTCTTGCAAATCTTCATTTTTCAATTCATATTGGTGTATTCCATTTAAAGGAAAACTTTTCCTTTGTTGATCAACAAGTGCTAAGTTTCGTGCACTTCCTCCAATTGTAACAATGGGAACATGTAACTGATTTAACCACCCTAAAGAATGGAACTGTTCGCTCACATATTCTATTAGTTCTAACTTTTCTTCATGAGTAATGGTTGTCCCTTTTATAAACTTTCCTTTTAATGAAACAGCCCCAAAAGAGAAGCTATGAAAATGAATAATTTTTTTATCTTTAAAATACGTTACCTCAGTACTTCCACCACCCATATCTATTGTCACAGCATTGGAGATATTAGTAGAATGGATTACTGCAAAGTACCCGAAATATGCTTCTTGCTCTTCAGATAAAATTTGTAGATTGAATCCTACATCATTTTTCACGAGTTCTAGTATTTCCGTTTGGTTTCTTGCTTGCCTAATTGCTGCAGTAGCTGCAACAAAGACATCTTTAACATGTATATCTAATAATATTTCTTTAAATTTGGTCAGTGTATCAATTAAAACATTTATACCATCCGCACTTAAATTTCCATTTTTCATTATATACATACTTAATCTTGCTACCGTTTTAAAATTATGATGTTCAACAAGACCTTGAGAGGAATTGTAGCTATACACAACAAGACGTATTGTGTTTGAGCCAATATCAATAATTGCTTTTCTTTCTGTTTTTATTGTCATATAGCTTCCCCCTGCTCTATTACTTATTTTAATAGCATTTTACGTAACTCATTGTTAAGTTTTTGTAAAGAAATATATTAAGAAAATTCGGAATTTAATTTATTATACAACAACCTATATTATTGTAAAAATTAAGTAATTTTTTCGTGTATTATACCGTAATGATTTTCATTCATGTACAATATTAGTAATAAGAGGGGGAATAATAAGAGATGGGGAAGTTTACAAAACAAGAGAATAGTTGGGCCCTTTATGATTGGGGTTCTTCAGCATACTCAATCATAATTACCACTGCAGTATTTCCAATATTTTATAAATCTTCTGCAACTGCTGCGGGTATTGATGGAGCTGATTCGACTGCGTATCTAGGTTATACAATTGCTATATTTACATTTATTTTAGCTATGCTCGGTCCAATTTTAGGTTCCATCGCAGATTATCGGGGTATGAAAAAGAAATTTTTTACTTTTTTCTTTGCACTGGGGGTTGCCTTTACTGCATTACTTGCCTTCGTTCCATATGATAATTGGTTACTATTATTAATTTGCTATACTTTAGCAGCACTTGGAGCTACAGGGGCAAATGTTTTTTATGATGGATTTATTGTAGACGTAACGACGGATAAACGGATGCACACAGTTTCAGCGAGAGGCTACAGTTTAGGTTATATTGGGAGCACTATTCCCTTTTTGATCAGTATTGTTATTATATTGTTAGCAGGAAAAGAAATAATTCCTCTTTCAAGCATTAACGCTAGTCGGATAGGATTTCTTATTACAGCAACTTGGTGGATTGCGTTTTCCATACCTTTATTCAAAAATGTTCATCAAATACATTTTATTGAACGGGATGGGAATCCAGTTGTTCAAAGTTTTAAACGATTAGGCAATACTTTTAAAGAAATACGACAATACCGTGCATTGTTCTTATTTTTACTAGCATACTTTTTCTATATTGATGGTGTCGGTACAATTATTAGTATGTCTACTGCTTATGGTACAGATTTAGGACTAGACACGACAGGATTACTACTCGTCCTTTTCGCTACTCAGGTAGTAGCTGCTCCATTTGCTATATTGTTCGGTAAACTCGCAGGTAAATTTTCTGAAAAGAGAATGCTTTATGTAGGTATCATAATTTATATCATCGTATGTATTTATGCAGTTTTCTTAGAAACAATTGTAGATTTTTGGATATTAGCTATGCTTGTTGCAACTTCCCAAGGTGGTATACAGGCATTGAGTAGATCATACTTTGGAAAACTAGTACCGAAAAAGAATTCTAATGAGTTTTTTGGATTTTATAATATTTTTGGCAAGTTTGCTTCTATCATGGGTCCCTTGTTAGTAGCATTTACTGCCCAATTTACAGGAAAATCTAACTACGGTGTGTTTAGTTTAGTTATCTTGTTTATCATCGGTCTTATCATATTATCGAGAGTACCAGAACCAAATGAAGTAGTACCAGTTGATGAAGTTCCTGCATCCTAATATCAAGAGACATGCTTAGCGTGTCTCTTTTATTATGGCTTTGAAAGGGATGTGCGACAGCTTCACGCTACGCAGAGAAAATCTCAAGGGAATCTCAGAAAATCTCGGAGTATCTGAACCTTCGAAGAGGATATATTGCTCCACCTCGGATTATTTATAAACGGTTAACTACATTGAAGATGGGCAAAGATTTGAACGTGGATGACTCAAGTAGGCAGCGTGTCAATTGGACTCTCTAAGAACGACACCTTTCAATAATAATACATTTACCAAATGCTATACTATCCTTATCATAAATAAGTGCGATCACTATTAATTTAACACTTGTCAAATTGTTTAAGAATAGCCTTTTTATATCCTTTTAATTCAACTTCAAGAAAAATAATAAACGCAAAAGATTCTCACCTCCTCGACTTCTTTATTCCCTTCTTAAACAATGACTTCTCGAATTATTCTTTCTTCTTAATATTTTTTAGCTAAAAGAGTTGTAGTAATACCTACAGAAAGTACAGTAATGCAGGAATACAATAATGATACGGAATCCACTAGAAGGCTCCCGAAGACTACGACTAAAATATCAATTGATAGAATCCCTAAACCGGGATTAATGTGTAACACTTTTGAGATCATCTGAGCAAGCAAATCTGTACCACCAATCGTTATGTCAGATCGAAGCATTAAACCAATTCCTAAACCTACAAAAATTCCACCGCTTATTGCACCTGCCAATTCATTCGTAATTAATTTCTGCCCTGCAATATGTAAAGGATATAAGAAATCAATAATCACCGAAGAAAATAACAATCCATGAATACCATTATAAAAAAATGTTCGATAGTTCATCCAAGCGATTAAAAATATCGGCAAGCTAACACAAATAATAGCAATCCCAACTTTTACGTTAAATAAATAATGAATGATTAAACTTATTCCAATGGCTCCACCGTCTAATAGATGATAAGGAACAATAAAAAAGTTGATTCCAATTGCTATTAAAATACTTCCAATAAAAATAATAAGAGATTTTTGTAAAAACATAATCATCACCTTTCCGCATATAAAAATATATGTTTATAAAATGAAAAAAACACAGGAAAAACTAATCCTGTGTTTTTTTAATCTCTTTTTAGATAATATATTATTTTGATTGCGCAAAAGTTGTCGGCATAACAACAGCAATTACTTCCCCTTTAGCACAAAGTACGTCACCTGCATATACTTCAGTTGACACTTTCCATTTCTTAGGATGAATCTCTTCAACTGTACCTTTTGCTTTTAGTAATACTTTTTGCGGTGTTGGTTTTAAGAAATCGACATGCAAAGAGCCTGTTACGAAACGGGGTGGAGCTTCGCCACTTCCTGGCTCGTGACCATTTCTTCGATGTAAAGCAAGAGATGCAGATCCTGTCCCATGGCAATCTACTATTGCTCCTATTAAGCCTCCGTATACAAATCCCGGTATTGCAATATGTTTTTCTTTTGGTTCATAAACTGTTTCCGTCTGGTCCCCATTCCAGTACGTCCGTAAATGATACCCATGTTCATTTAATCTCCCACATCCATAACACCAAGCAAAATCATCTGGATAATCATCCTGTATAGCTCGAATGTTTTCCTCCATCTCTCTTATTCCCCCTTGTAATTTTAGATTACTTATATAATACTTCTCTTCTATCTTGAAATATAGGAATTCTTTTTCGAACATCTTCTATCTGTTCTATATCAATATCCACTAATTGAACCGTCTCTTCATTCTCGCCTACCCATAAAATTTCACCCCATGGAGAAATTACCATGGAATTACCATTAAATGAATTGTTCGGATTACTTCCAACACAGTTTACAGCAATAATAAAAATTTGATTTTCAATTGCTCTTGCTTGCAACAATATTTTCCAGTGATCAATACGGATATCCGGCCATTCTGCGGGAATAAACATAACCTTTGCACCATTTAAGGTATGAACCCTCGTCCACTCGGGAAACCGTAAATCGTAACAAATAATTCCCCCCATTTCTATTCCATCTAATGTAAATAAGTTTTTTTCATTACCTTCTTCAAAATAATGATGTTCATCCATTAATTTGATTAAGTGTACTTTGTTATATTCGGAAATAATCTCTCCTGAAGAATTGGAAACATACATTGTGTTGTAAAATTTATCTCCTTTTTTAGTTGAAACAGACCCTCCAACAATATGAATATTTAATTCTTTGGATAATCGAGAAAATAATTTTTTCGTATTTTCTCCTTCTAAATCTGCAATTTCTTCTAGTCTTGTCAAATCGTAACCAGTATTCCACATCTCTGGTAGCACAACAATCCTAGCCCCTAAGGATGCAGCTTCTCTCACTTTTTCCTCTACCTTCAGAAAATTTTCTTTTGGCGCACCAAACACAATATCTAATTGAACACATGCAATTTTCATTTCGCCACCACCTATAGACATAATACTTAAAAGATTATAAGATTTGTCTAATCTATGCAACTAATTAGAAAAAGAGGTATCGCACATGGAATTTTCAAATCGATTAAAAAGTTTACCCACTCAATTTTTTGCAACACTAGTTCAAAAAGTAGCACTCGCGGTGTCAGAAGGAAGAGATGTTATAAATTTAGGACAAGGAAATCCAGATCAACCTACTCCTGAACATATTGTAAAAGCTCTACAAGATGCTGCAACAAATCCAATAGCACACAAATATTCTCCTTTTCGAGGAATAAATGAATTAAAGCAAGCTGCTGCAGATTTTTATTTACGAGAATACAAGGTAGAAATAAATCCAAATACCGAAGTGGCTATTATGTTTGGAACAAAGATAGGTCTAGTTGAGTTACCATTAGCTATGATGAATGAAAATGAACTTCTGCTCTTACCAGATCCAGGTTATCCAGATTATTTATCGGGTGTCGGATTAGCAAGTGTCCGTTTTGAAACAATGCCCCTGCTAGAAGAAAATAGTTTTCTTCCTGATTACAGTAAATTAACAGAAAATCAAAAACAAGACGCTAAGTTAATGTATTTGAATTATCCTAACAACCCTACTGGAGCTACTGCAACGAAAGAATTTTTTGAAGAAACTGTTAAGCTTGCGAAAGAATCAGATATAGCAATAGTGCACGATTTTGCTTATGGAGGAATTGGCTTTGACGGCAAAAAACCAATTAGCTTTTTAGAAGTAGAAGGTGCAAAAGATGTTGGTATAGAAATGTATACTCTATCTAAAACTTATAATATGGCCGGATGGCGTGTTGGTTTCGCAGTTGGGAATCCTAAAATGATTGAAGCAATCAATATTATTCAGGACCATTTATTTGTCAGCCTGTTCCCTGCAATACAAACTGCTGCTGCTGCAGCACTCAACGAGAGCCAGGAATGTGTAGATGATCTTGTTTCTTTGTATGAAGGAAGAAGAAATGCATTAGTAGAAGCTTGCTCAAGAATAGGATGGAATATCAAAGCACCAGAAGGCTCCTTTTTTGCATGGTTGCCAGTTGCAATAGGTTATACAAGTCAAGAATTTGCAGACTTACTTTTAGAAAAAGCAGATGTCGCTGTAGCTGCTGGGAATGGTTTCGGATCCTTTGGTGAAGGCTATGTTCGTGTCGGCTTATTAGTGGATGAAGTTCGATTGGTAGAAGCCATTAATCGTATTGAAAAGCTCAATCTATTTTAAAATAAAACCCGATTTACTTTTGTAAATCGGATTTTATTTTTTATATTCTATTTGGAGATGTTTTATTGGAATCCACTGGGTAAAACTGGTTAGTCCCTGTTTCCTCATCAAACTTACGATGAAACCCCATTCCAGTAACTTCAGCTAAAACTACATCTACTGTAATGTCAGGGTTTTCTCCTTTCATAAAATGACCTCCAAAAACGTTGCCATGTTGATCACACATAGACCCGTGAAAATGAGTTTCGTAGTCCCCATCTCTTTTACACACCACACCTGTTCCCTGTAAAAATTCTATTGGTCCCTCGTTTACTATAAGGTTATTATATCCAACTCCAATTTTAGAAGTTTCATTCGGAACAAGATAGACAAAACCACTTCTTTGAAAACTTCCAAAACAACTAATGATAGTTGCATATTCAATGCAATTTTCTTTGCATAATTCCTCTATTCCTTCAAGTAAATCTGTTCCATAAACAAGTCTTGCTCCAACAATTTTTCCAAACTGACCGGTAGCATAATTTGCACTTACTAAAGACATAAAATTCATCATCCCTGCATATTTATTTATTGATAATAACTTTAAACTAACCAGACTGAAAATTTCAACTAGAAAAAATTTGTTGACTTTAATAAGTTGATGTAGTAAATTAACTTTTATGGAATAGCTGAAAAATTAAATAGCTTTTATCTCTTATCAAGAGTAGCTGAGGGACTGGCCCGTTGAAGCTCGGCAACCATCTACATTATTTTATGTAGAAAGGTGCTAAATCCTGCAAAACAATTGTTTTGGCAGATAAGAGAGGACAATAGTATTTTCGTGTGCCTCTCTTTCTGTGAAAGAGAGGCTTTTTATATTTATTCAACGAAAGTTATAAATTATAGGAGGAAAATGAAATGAAAAAATTTGGTTTACTTTTATCAACTGTACTTTTATCTGGAGCGCTAGCAGCATGTGGGGATAGCTCAACTGATGGAGATAAAACAGAAGCATTAAATGAAAAAAAATTAGTTGTAGGGGTTACAGCAGGACCACATGAACAAATCGTTGAAGTTGCAAAAGAAGTAGCTGCAAAAGACGGACTAGAAATTGAACTAAAAGTTTTCTCTGATTACATACTTCCAAACACAGCACTATCTGAAAAAGACCTAGATGCTAATAGTTATCAGCATGAGCCTTTCTTAAATACTTTTAACGAAGACCATGGAACAGATTTAGTACCTGTTGGGAAAACAATTCTAAATCCAATGGGAGTTTACTCAGACAAATTTGACTCAATAGATGATCTTCCAGACGGAGCAACTTTTGGGTTACCTAACGATCCAACTAACGGCGCTCGCGCACTATACATTTTAGAAGAACACGGCCTAATCAAAATAAAAGAGGATAAAAGAGAAACTGCTTCCATCTATGATCTAGAAGAAAACCCAAAAAATTTAAAATTCATTGAGCTAGAAGCAGCACAAATTCCTAAACAGTTAAGCGAAGTTGATGCGGCAGCAATTAACACTAACTTTGCTTTAGATGCTGGTATTAATCCAAAAGAAGATTCTATTTTACTAGAGTCATCTAATTCACCATATGTAAACTACATTGTTGTACGCGCTGAGAATAAAGACGACCCAACGATTCAAAAGTTTGTTAAAGCTTATCAATCAGAAGAAGTTAAAAAATTCATCGAAGAAGAATTTCAAGGTTCTGTATTACCTAGCTGGGAAGAGTAGATGATATTCGGAAACGTTACCGACCTCGGTAACGTTTTCTTTAGAAAGGAAGGCAAACAATGATTGTTTTAGAAAATATATCAAAAGAATTTAAAAGTAAGAATGGCATTGTAAAAGCAGTAAATAATGTCAATATACATGTGAAAAAAGGCGAAATCCATGGAGTAATTGGATATAGCGGTGCTGGAAAGAGTACACTCATTCGTTGCGTTAATCTTCTAGAAAAACCTACTGAAGGTAAAGTTTTTATAAACGGAAAGGAAGCAACCTCCCTCCCCCTTCCAAAACTAAGAGAAGTTCGGAACAAAATAGGAATGATCTTCCAAGGTTTCAACTTGTTAAAAACAGCGACAGTTTACGATAATATAGCTATCCCTCTGAAACTTCTTGGGTATGATCAAACAGAAGTAAAAACAAGGGTAAATAAATACTTAGAAATTGTAGGCCTGACGGATAAACATAATAACTATCCAAATCAATTATCAGGTGGTCAAAAACAAAGGGTTGCTATAGCACGTGCTCTTGCACAAGAACCAGAAGTGTTATTAAGTGACGAAGCGACAAGTGCGCTTGATCCTGAAACAACTGATTCTATCTTGGAACTCTTATTAAAAATTAATAGAGAATTAGGGATAACAATTTTATTAATCACGCATGAAATGAATGTTATTCAAAAAATTTGCGATTATGTATATGTAATGGAAAATGGAGAAGTAGTTGAACAGAATTCAGCTATTAATCTATTCACTAAACCAAGTCACACAACCACTAAAAAGTTTTTAAATACAATTAGTCAGCGAAATTTACCTCCTACTTTAATCTCACAATTAAATGTTAGTGGAGCTGTTACACGTTTAACATTTGTTGGAGAAAGTACAGGTAAGCCTCTAATCGCAGAAGTTAGCCAAAAATTCAATGTTCAGCCAAATATTTTAACTGCTAATATTATTGAGTTAAAAAATGGGATCGTTGGTAACATTGTCATTCATTTGATTGGTGTTCAAGATCAAGTAAATGCAGCAATAAAATTTTTGGAAGATCACGGCGTTGGCACTGAAGATTTGGAGGGACAATCATGAGCAGATCCGAACAGTTTATAGAGCAATGGTTACCGATTATCGGAAAATCAGTGATTGAAACATTCCAAATGGTTGGCATTTCATTGTTTTTCTCTGTTTTAATCGGAATTCCTTTAGGAATTTTAATCGTATTAACTAGACCAGGTCAGGCATTACAAAATAAAATTTTATATCAAATTAGTAATTTAATTATTAACATAGTACGTTCAGTACCTTTCATCATTTTACTATTTTTCATACTTCCTTTTACGAAAATAATTGTTGGTACTACAATCGGTGTTAAAGGAGTTATAGTTCCATTAGTTATCTATACTGCTCCATATATTGCACGCTTAATGGAATCTGCCTTACTTGAAGTAGAGAATGGTGTAATTGAGGCCTATACAGCGATGGGAATTAAAACAAGATCGATTATTTGGCATGTACTGTTAAGAGAAGCCCGCCCTTCTATCATTTTAGGATTAACTATATCAACAGTTAGTTTAATAGGCGCAACTGCCATGGCTGGTATGGTTGGAGCTGGAGGACTTGGAGATTTAGCCTACCGTTTCGGACATTTACGTTATGAAGTTGATGTCATGTACGCTACTGTCTTTATTTTAATTATCCTCGTACAAAGTATCCAATCAATCGGTAATAGATTAGCAGCTAGATTGAAGAAAGATTAATCGGAGGTTTTCATATGACTAACTATTTGTATGTTGAGCGCAACGGTTCTATCGCTACCCTCATTTTTAATCGTGCAGAGAAGAAAAATTCTTTTTCTCTTGCTATGTTTCAAGAGCTAGGTAATATCTTAGATGAGCTCGAAGATGATTCTAAAATAAAATTATTAATTTTAAAAGGTGTGGACGAAAGAGCATTTTCATCCGGTGCAGATATTACGGAGTTCCTTGAAAATCGTTTTTCTGCACAAAAAGCTAAAGATTATAATGATGCTACTTTGGAATCTATTGAAAAACTATATCGTTTTCCTAAACCAACAATTGCTCTTATTAAAACATTGGCAATTGGTGGTGGATTAGAGTTAGCTAATTCTTGTGATTTTAGGTTTGCTACTTCTGGCAGTAAGCTAGGAATCACTGCTTCTAACATCGGTATTATATACAACTTAACTAGCACCAAGCGGTTAGTAAATCTAATTGGCCCATCAAAAGCAAAAGAACTACTTTATACTGCTAATTTAATCTCTGCTGAAGAAGGAAGAGAAATAGGTTTAATTGATTATGTATATCCAATGGATGAGATTGAAGAGAAATGTCATGAGTTTGCCGAACAAATTATCCGTAAATCTTCTGTAGCAAATAATGGTATCAAGCAAGTAATTCAATCGATTATAGACGGTGAGAATGAAGAAACGAAAGAAATAGAACAACTAATTTTAGATTCATTCAGTTCGGAAGATTATAAAGAAGGAATTCAAGCATTTTTAGAAAAAAGAAAACCCAATTTTTCTTAAGAGGTGAGCTATATGTCAACTATTAAAAACAATGATTTGTTATTAGATAATATCGGTTCTAATGAAAAATATCCTATCAATTTTAGCGAATTAGAACAAGCTGCAAAGGAAAAACTAGAGGCAGGTCCTTTTGGATATATCCGCTCCTCTGCAGGTGGTGAAGAAACTTATCGTAAAAATAGCAATTCATTTGAAAAATATTCGATTGTACCAAGATTTCTTACAGATGTTTCTGCATTAAATACAGAAGTTACTATACTTGGTCGTACATACCCTCACCCCCTTTTTATAGCTCCTGTAGGTGTAAATAAGATTGCACATGAGGATGGGGAAATTGCTGTAGCTAAAGCAGCGGCAAAATTTAATTATCCTTACATTCAAAGTACCGTGTCAAGTTATTCGATCGAAGAAATCGCAGAAGCGACAGAAGGCAGTTCGAAATGGTTTCAATTGTATTGGTCACAAAACAAAGAAATTTCTTTTAGTATGATTCAAAGAGCTGAAGCAGCAGGATACGAAGCAATTGTTTTAACTGTAGATACAGTTATGCTTGGTTGGCGTGAGGAAGATGTAAGAAATCAGTTTTCTCCTCTTAAACGCGGTTTTGGTCAAGGTAATTATGCCTCTGATCCTGTTTTTATGGCTGCTCTACCGGATCAGTCGAAGGATGCCATTATAGATAGTATGATAGAAAACATCTATCATCCTACATTAAATTGGAACAACATCGAGGAATTAAGAGAGTATACTTCATTGCCAATATTACTGAAAGGTATTCTTCATCCAGAAGATGCGAAGCTAGCAATTGAAAAAGGTTTGGATGGCATTATCGTTTCTAACCATGGTGGGCGTCAGTTAGATGGTGTAATTGCTAGTATCGATGCCCTTCCTGAAATAGTTGAGATTGTAAACGGTAAAATTCCAGTACTTTTTGACAGTGGTGTAAGACGTGGTTCAGATGCAGTAAAGGCTCTAGCACTTGGAGCAACCGCAGTATGCATTGGACGACCTTTTATATGGGGATTGGCTAGTGGCGGTCAAGCTGGTGTTGAAAGGGTTCTTGAAAATTTTCTTCAAGAAACAAATGTTTCGATTTCATTGAGTGGAGCACGAAATTTAGAGGAGCTTCGTAAGTTAAAAATTGTACGAAGCTAATAGCAGTTTTAAAAGGTGGTAAGTTACAAATGGAACAATCTTTAAAAGGAATGAAAGTGGTTGATTTATCACAAGTTCTTGCTGGCCCCTATTGTACAATGGTGCTAGGAGATATGGGTGCTGATGTTGTAAAAGTGGAAAAATTCCCTAAAGGGGATGATACACGAACAATGGGTCCCTATATTAACGATGAAAGCTATATGTATATGATGGTCAATCGAAATAAACGTGGGATATGTCTTAATTTAAAAACAGAAGAAGGTCTACAGATTTTATATAAACTAA
Source organism: Psychrobacillus mangrovi (assembly GCF_037104765.1). Taxonomy (NCBI): domain Bacteria; kingdom Bacillati; phylum Bacillota; class Bacilli; order Caryophanales; family Bacillaceae; genus Psychrobacillus; species Psychrobacillus mangrovi. Next base: position 280,010 of record NZ_JBAWSY010000001.1, read on the forward strand.
TAAAAGATGCAGATGTCTTCATTGAGAACTATCGACCAGGTGTTACGAAGAAGCTTGGAATTGATTATGATACTTTAAAATCGATCAATCCAGGCATGATTTATTGTTCTATATCAGGTTATGGCCAAACTGGACCTTACAAGAATAAGGGTGGCTTTGATATCATGGCGCAAGGTCTCTCTGGATTAATCGATATGACAGGAGAACGTACAGGAAAGCCTGTTAAAGTAGGAATTGCTATCCATGATATTGCTGCAGCTCAAACAGCAATTCAGTCTATTTTAGCTGCATATATTCATCGATTGAAGTCAGGAAATGGTCAGTATATTGACGTTTCATTAGTAGATTCTGGACTTGCTTGGACTGTTTGGGAAGCTGCTGCATACTTCGGAAAAGGTGAAGTTCCAAGTAGAAATGGTACTGCACACCGGGTTTCTGCACCCTACCAAGGGTACAAAACGAAAGATGGATTTATATTAATTGGCGCAGCCAATCAAAAACTTTGGGAAAAGTTTTGTTTAAATGTAGTAAATAAACCAGAATGGATAAAGGATGAACGATTCTTAACGAATAGTATTCGTTCACTTCATGTCGATGAATTAGAAATTGAAATTGAAAATATTTTAAAAGAAAATGATTCAACTTATTGGTTGAATTTGTTAGATGTACATGGTATCCCTTCTGGACCAATTTATTCATATGATCAAACTCTTTCGGATGAGCATATTCTTTCAAGGGACATGATTTTGGACTATGAGCATCCAGTTGCTGGTGCTATGAAGACTCTTGGATTCCCAGCAAAATTCTCAGAAACACCTGGTCAATTCAAGAGCCCTGCTCCCCTATTGGGCCAGCATAATAGCGAAGTGTTGAATCAGCTAGGATTTTCAGCAGATGAAATTAGTGACCTTTTAAATAAACAAGTAATTAATAAATAGGACCGAGTTTACACTCGGCCCTTTCTTTTTACATATTAGCCATTAATCTTTTAGCAATGGCTGCTTTGGACTACCTTCTTTTACAAATAGCTGAATCCCGCTTGCTGGATTAGTGCCTTTCCAAATATATTTTATATCTTTATAGTCCCCTACATTATTCAATTTGAATAATACATTTCTGTATCCACGTTCCTCAAACTTTCTTGCTTGATCAAAAACGCGATTATCTAAACTTGGAATAGGAAGCATTGTTGTCACATATGAACCTGTTGCCATTTCTATCGCTATTGCATACGCAAGAATATGGGTATCTCCACGAACAAGTAATTAACCATTTAATTCCCTTTCAATCTCATTAGTTGTTGGTAAAGATAAGATTCAACATTACTGACAAACTCAACATTCTGCTGTGAATTTGGATTAACTATAACCATCCTTTCTATACAATCACATTAGTGTATGAGCTGATTATTTATATAGGGACAATTAAGTGGTATGATAAAATGTATATGTAAAACAAAGTAGGTCGAAAAGAATGACAAAACGTTTAGTAGTAACCGGTTATAAAGCACATGAATTAGGTATTTTTAATGACTCACATCCAGGAATACCTATTATAAAGAGAGCGATATACAATCAACTACTTGTACGAATGGATGAAGGGTTGGAATGGGTAATTTTAAGCGGTCAGCAAGGGGTTGAAACTTGGACTGCCGAATTAATATTAGAGATGAAGGTCGAATATCCACATTTAAAATTAGCCATTATAACCCCTTTTCTGGAACAAGAAAAAAATTGGAACGAGCAAAAACAAGAAAAGTATAGAAATTTGCTTTTTCAAGCGGATTATAATACAAGTATTACTAAAAGACCTTACGAGGCTCCTTGGCAATTCATCGAAAAAAATAAATTCCTACTTAGAAATTCGGACGGAATTCTTATTGTGTACGACGAAGAAAACGAAGGCTCACCCAAATATTTTAAAAAACTTGCACAACAATATGCTGAAAAAGAAGACTACTCTTTATTTATGGTCGATGCATATGACCTTCAAATGATTGCAGAAGAAATTGCAGAAGAAGAAAGGAATAATTATTTATGATATCCGAAAAATTAAACAAAAAAATCAAAGAAGCAAATGGTGAAGTAATCAATTTATTGATGGAAGAAAAAGAGTTTGCAGAAAGAAAGCAATTAATTTCTGCAGACCAAAAAGTAATAATAACAGAAAAAAATGAACAGTATACAAATGCAATAATTGAACGATTGGATAAAGAAACAGATGAATCCGTTTCTAAAGGAACTATAGAATTTTTAAGAGCTCCACTATCTCATTTCAAAGAAAAGCAAAACGAATATGTTTATATAGAATCAGAAAGCTTTGATGTTATTAATATAGATGCTATTGCATTAGAATTCGACGAAGTATTCGAAGTATACACAGCAATGTTTGGATTAGCATTACAAAAGAAATTTGGTGCTTCAATACGGGACTACTTAGATCAACATTTTGATTCCCAAAAGATGAACTATAGCTTAATGTTTTCGGGTGAAGATGGTTTATGGGAAGTAAACTTACCACTAAATTATATAGCCGGTTTTAAAGAAGATTTTACGATTGAACAAACTTATCAATTTTTATATTCCTTTATTTTCTCATTAGTAGAATGGGTAGAAAATAATAAATAAAACATAACAATCATGAATCCATAAATTCATGATTGTTTTTTTAATTTGTATCAATTTTTGTGTTTATTGCAATTTTTGTGTTTATTGTGTTTTTCATGTTTTTCATGTTTTTCATGTTTTTCACGTTTGCTTTGGTGCCTGGCACTCGTAATGAATTTGTAATATACGGTTCTCTATTTTTTATATTTCTCCTCATATGTTTTCTATGCATATGAACGGATAATGTGGTCAAACTAATGAAGATGTTTCATCACATTTTTTACAAGGAGGAATTATTGAATGACTCAGAACCCATTTGGTCAAGGACAAGGTCAGACTCAAGGTCAAACTCATCAGAATATGCAAAACGGAAATATCTCTCAACAAATGAATCATGGCGGTCATGAAGTATTTGATTTACATGAAGTTTTATCAACTGTTGTTTCTGGTATAAACTTGAAAACAATTTTACGTCCGCATGTAAAAGACCAAGAATTGTTAAACATCTTGGATCGTCAATATGCATTTGCTCTTGATGAATATAATATTACCGTTGAAGCTTTTAAAACTGGACAAGACCCTTCACATCCAACAACAAGCTATAAAATGCAACAAGGCAATGACTTTGTGTATGGAACGAAGCCTTCTCAACCGAAAAAGCCTATGCAAAATGCAAATGAAATTAATGACGAAATGATTTCTGGTTATTTACTAGGAGCTGCAAAAGCGGCTGCAACAATTAAAACAGGGGCTGCTTTAGAAACTACAAACCCTGTAGTACGTAGAGTTCTTGCTGACTCAATTCCAAACTGCATTGAAATGGCTTATGAGCTTTCGATTTATCAAAACAAGCACCACTACTACCAAGTACCACAACTTGATCAACAAAGCATGCAAGCAATGTTGAACGCATTTGCTCCTGTACAAGGAAAGATGATGAGTTAAATACCCTTTCTCGTCCCTATTTTGGGGACGAGTTTTTAAATACATTGTTTCTATTTTGAAATACCGTATAATTTACCTAAAGCGTTTTATTACTAAGGAAAAGGGTGAATTATATGCGTGTCGCAATTTTTGACTTTGACGGAACTTTATATGCCGAAGAAACATTCAAGCTATTAATGACTCATTTAAAAGAACATCCCATTTATAAAACAAACTATAGCCGCTTTTATAGATCAATCGTTCCTCCTTATATTGCGAATAAGCTCAAGCTTTATCCTACGTCAAAAATGAAAGCACGTTCGATGCAATTGTATTTAGAAGCTTTCAGCGGAATATCCACTGCTGAAATGGACGCTTATTTTGAAGAATTAAAAGATAAAATGCAAAAAGATTTCAATCAAGATGTGATAGAAAGATTAGAAAAGCATCAATCCGATGATGTACATATTTTACTTGTCTCTGGAGCATATACACAGTTTTTACAACGTGTTACTGCTGGATTGACCTTTAACCAAATAATAGGTACAGACATTCCTTACAAAGAGGACAAAATCGACATTCATTCTCCCATTTCGCATGTAAATGGAACTCGCAAAACAGAAAATATCTTGAAGATTTTAAAAGATCAACAAATAGATTGGGAAAATAGTTTCGCTTACGGGGACAGCTACTCAGACCTACCGGTACTAGAGCTGGTGGGAAACCCAGTTGCAGTTAAACCAGAAGAGAAGCTCAGGAATGTAGCAAAAGAGCGAGGCTGGGAAATAATATAATAAGGTCACTTAAGACATTAGTAATTAAATACTTAAGATAACCCCACCTTAAAATTGAAAAGTGAGAGCTAGCGGTCGGACTAGTATAGGCAAGTTCCGATTGACTTAGATAACTAAATAATAAGGCGACCAACTTAATTAAAGAGTAGGTCGCCTTATCTTCATTTCGTAACAATAATTTGGAGATTAGTTGTATTTAGCTAATTCTTGCTTAATGGCATTAATACAATCATTGCACCAAGCCTTTATAATGTCGCTATTATCAATAGTTCCTAATGTCATCTCATGTTCTAACAATTGGTATTCAGATTTAATATTCCTACCGCTCAGTGTAATCATTAGATTGAATATGTCATCTAAAAAATAGTGTAAATATGCCATATAAACTACTAAGAAGTATCTAAAGTAGTAAACGTTCTTTTCGTATTTTAAATAGTCCTGGTCATTAATAATATTATCAAAATTTAAATCAAAAATTTGAAAGATAATCTCAGTATCATGGTTAAATACCATGCAATTACTTCCTCCGTGGACTATACCATTTCTATAGTCGGCAATATCTTTAAACCACAAACTACTTTTGAGCAAAGGATAATCTTCTATTTGGTGCTCTTCTATTTTTTGATTGAGAATTTCGAATATCTCCCATAAATTTTTCTTTGGCTTTGGTGGAATCTCGAAATACAATTTAATTGTTTCTAAAATGTGGTCAATTACTGTACGATATTTAACAAAAAACAATTCAATGTCTAATGAAGTATATCTAAAATCTATATTATTCTCTTTACCTACTTGCATTCTTCCAACTAAAATATAGATTTTAGCTAATTCTTGTCTAATGGCTTTTAAATGGTCATCAATAATTTCATTATCATTTATATCAATAAACTTATACATAGCTTCATGTATTACATGGAGCTCTCCATTTCCCTTTTCAAACAATTCTACAAAATATTGAACTAAAATTAAATCATCTTTTAGCTGTACCTTTTCTTGTTCCATTTATAATACTCCCCCTGAAATGACTTAGCTTAATAAAATTCTTTATAAACTATCTACATTCAAATCGACTGTATTCTTAGAGTTTACCCAATCTATCAAAACTTAGTACCTGTTCCCTTTATTTGTTAATTATTTATAAGACATTGTTGCCTCAATAGTAAATTGATAAATAGTAAACCGGTATATCAAAGAATGAACTTTTGCTTTTAGGGTAAACTATTTCCCATACAATCAAATTAAAACAATCATCATTTATTGAAATGAGGTTTAGTAAATGAAACAATACAATTGTGACTTTTCACCTCTAAAAGAACAATTAAAAAAAGAGTTGGAAGCTATCTCAATAGAAATTAAAATAGGTTTAAATACATTAGATAATGATAACTTTTGTCTTTTAGGAGGGCTTGCTACTATTAAAGAGCAATTTGAAAAGGCAGAAGCAGTTGCAGCTTCATTTTATTTAAACTGTTATTTATCCCCATTCACTGATATGTATTTAGATATATCAAGTGCTATACAGCATCTTTCCAATCAAAGACATGGTGCTTTGATCGTAATTGAGCGTGAAAATAGACTTGATTCAATGATAAGACCAGGTACTCCAATTGGCGCAAAGCTAACACATTCCTTATTAGAATCCATTTTTTATCCAGGTAACCCACTTCATGATGGAGCAGTATTAGTAAGAAGCAATCAAATCTTTTCTGCAGCTAATGTACTGCCATTATCGGGTATATTTGTAGGGGACAAAAAACTTGGTACACGTCATCGTGCAGCAATAGGTTTATCCGAAAAAAGTGATGCACTTATAATCGTTGTTTCAGAAGAGACAGGAAGAGTATCTTTTGCAATTGACGGAGAGCTACATCCGATCGTCACAACAAGCTCGTTAATAGTTAATTAGTGCATTGGATATAATAAAAGGAATCGCTAATTTCTTAAGCAATTCCTTTTGTATTTAAATCCGAACATTAATTTTTTGGTTTTGTAAATAGGCTTTTATTTCAGAAATTGTATAATCGCCATAATGAATCATCGAAGCGACAAGAGCAGCATCAGCTTGCCCTTCTGAAAATACCTCTTCAATATGTTCCAATTTACCAGCACCACCAGAAGCAATTATTGGCACATTTGTTTTTTCTGAAAGTAATTTAATTAGCTCGACATCGTAGCCATTTTTCATACCGTCTTTATGGATACTTGTACAAATAATCTCTCCTGCTCCCAGTTCGGTCGCTTGTTGCGCCCATTCGACAACATCCATCCCTGTTTTTTCATGACCTGAGTGTGTATAAACTTCCCAACGAATTATTTCTTCTTCATCGTTATATATGGGCATAGCATCTAACCCTAATACTACACATTGCTTTCCATATATTTCAGCTGCTTCTCTTAAAAGCTCAGGTCGTTGTACTGCTGCTGAGTTCACCCCTACTTTATCTGCTCCAGCCCGGAGCAAATTCTTGAAGTCATCAACCGTACGAACACCACCGATTACTGAAAATGGAATGTAAACTTGTTCTGCGACTTTACGAATCCATTCAATTTTTAAATCTTGGTTTTTTAATGAAGCCGTTGTGTCCAAATATATTAACTCATCTGCACCATCGTCTGTGTACTTTTTGCCAAGCTCTGCTGGATCCCCAATAATAGTAGGATTTCTAAATTGGACATACTTAACCGCTTTGTCATTTAACACATCGATTGCAGGGACTATTCTTTTTCTAAGCATATATATTCACTCCTCACTTACAGTAATTATCTAATAATTGGATACCGCATTTCCCACTTTTTTCAGGGTGGAACTGAACACCCATTACTTGTTCATTTCCTATTACACTTGCAAAATTTATCCCATAATTAGTAGTTCCTAATACATCCTTTTCTTCTAAAGGATTTGCAAAGAAAGAATGTACAAAATAAAAATCAGTATTATCTGGTATGTTATTAAATAAGAAATGTTGCTGAACATCTTTTACTTGATTCCAGCCCATATGAGGAATCTTTTCGGCGTCCTCTTTGAATACCGGTACTGTCCCTTTTAGGAGTCCTAGACACGGAACATTTCCTTCCTCGCTTGATTCAAGCAGTAGTTGCATACCTAGACATATACCCAACAGAGGGGTTCCTTTTGCAACCTCACTCTTTAAATAATCGCTTAAACCTGATTCATTTAATATTTCCATAGCAACTTTTGCATTACCAACACCAGGTAAAATCAGCTTTGTTATAGAGTCATCATGATCGGTTGGATTCGTTATTAGTTTTGTTTTATATTCTAAACGAGCAATTGCTTTCAAAACACTATGTAAATTTCCAGCTCCGTAATCTATAATACCAATCATTTTCTTGCCTCCACTTTTAGTATGTTATTATTATGCCATCTATTTACTTAAAATAAAACAAAAACTTTAGTACACTAGCAGACTAAAACCAGTCATTTATAAAATGACTGGTTTTTTACTTACATATTCATTTACTTTCTTCGCAACTTCTTGCCCCTCTTTTATGGCCCAAACGATTAAACTTTGCCCTTTTCTAGCATCACCTGCAGCGAAAACTCCTTCAATATTAGTGGAGTAATCCTTCGTAGAGGCAGCAATTTTTTTATTTACGATATTTACTCCAAATTGCTCCGCTAATGAATTTTCAGGCCCTTCAAACCCAATTGCAACAAATACGAACTGTGCTGGCCAAACTTTTTCTGTACCAGGAAGCTCTTTAAAATAGAAATATCCATCTTCTCCTAGAACTTTTTCCATTTGAATTGTGTGAAGTTCTTTTACGTTGCCATTTTGATCCGCTACCATTTTGGTCGTTTGAATTAAATATTCACGCGGATCATTCCCATACTTTGCGTTTGCTTCTTCATATGCATATTCTAGTTTGTAAATATTCGGATCAGTTGGCCATTGATTATCTTCAGCTCTTGAAACAGGTAACTGAGGATGCTTCCCAAACTGAACGATACTTCGGCATTTTTGACGTATAGCAGTAGCTACACAATCTGCACCAGTGTCCCCACCTCCAATAATTATAACGTCTTTGCCTTTTGTATTGATAAACTGACCATCTTTAAAATTAGAATCTAGTAAGCTTTTAGTTGTAGACTTTAAATAATCCATTGCATAATACACACCCTTGGAAGTGCTACCTTTCATATGAAGTTCTCTTTGCTTTTGAGCTCCAATACATAAAATAATTGCGTCGAAGTCTGCTTTTAATTGTTCAGTAGAGATATCCTTACCAACTTCCGTATTTAAAACAAAATCAATTCCTTCTTGCTGAAGCAGTTGGATACGGCGTTGAACAACATCTTTTTCCAGTTTCATATTTGGAATCCCATACATTAATAATCCCCCTGCTCTGTCTGATCTCTCAAAAACAGTAACAGAATGGCCAGCTTGGTTTAACTCATCGGCACTTGTAAGTCCAGCAGGACCTGAACCTATAACTGCTATCTTTTTCCCTGTACGTATAGATGGAATTCTTGGAGTGATCCATCCATTTTCAAATGCTTTGTCAATTATCGTGCTCTCGATACTTTTTATCGATACTGCTGGGTCTGAAATAGCAAGTGTACACGATCCCTCACAAGGCGCTGGACATACTCGACCAGTGAATTCTGGAAAATTATTTGTCAATTGAAGCCTCTCAAGTGCCTCTTGCCATTTGCCCTTATACACTAAATCATTCCACTCAGGAATTAAATTATTAATCGGACAACCTGCTGTAGCTCCTCTTATTTCAATTCCCATGTGACAGAAAGGGGTTCCGCAATCCATGCATCTTGCCCCTTGTCTTTGTAGTGATTCATCTGATAATTTAGTTGAGTATTCACTCCAATTAGTTACCCTTTTGAGAGGGGCTACTTCTTTCCCTTTTTCTCGTTCGAACTCCATAAATCCTGTAGGTTTACCCATAAGTTACTCCCCTCTCTTTTACTTTTTCAGTAGCTCTAATTCTGTATTTTCTTTTTTAGTTGAAGTAGATAAAAATGCTTGCATAGCTGCTGCTTCATCCGTTAATCCGTCCAATTTAAATGCTTGAATTTTCTCTAGCATCATTTTGTAATCATTTGGCACTACTTTAACAAATTTTTTAGACGTCTCTTCCCATCGGTCTAATATATTCATCGCTTTCGTACTCTTTGTATAATAGTAGTGATCCATAATTAATTGGCGTAAAGAATGCAGCTCATCTGCAGAATTTATCTTTTCAAACTCAATCATTTCCATATTGCATTTTTCTTTCAATCCGCTCACATCATCAACAAGTACATATGCAATACCACCGGACATTCCTGCCCCAAAGTTCTTTCCTACATCCCCTAGAATGACGGCACGACCACCCGTCATATACTCACATCCGTGATCCCCTATGCCTTCTACTACAACATCTACCCCACTATTTCGAACCGCAAAGCGCTCCCCAGCACGTCCATTAATAAATGCAGTTCCACTTGTTGCACCGTAAAGTGCTACATTACCAGCTATTACATTACCTTCTGCAGCTCCTTTTAATGGTGCAGTGACAATTAATTTTCCTCCAGATAATCCCTTACCAAAGTAATCATTCACATCACCTGTTACATACATGGACATTCCTTTTGGAACAAATGCACCAAAGCTTTGCCCAGCTGCTCCAAGAAAACGTAAAATGATCGAATCGTCTGACAAACCTCTTTCGCCGTATTGCTTAGATATTTCACTTCCAATAATTGTTCCAACTACTCGATTCGTATTCGAAATAGGATATATTAAATCGACTTTCGTTCGATTAGCAATTGCTTTCTCTAATTTAGGAAGTAGTTGACGCATATCAAACGAAGCGTCAATCTTATGATTTTGTGGAGTTGAGTATGTTCTATTTCCTTGAACTTGGAATAACAAATTAGCAAAATCTAGCTGCTTTACTTTCCAATGTCCTTTTGCACGTGCACTCACTTCTAATACATCTGTGCGACCAACCATTTCTTCCACTGTTCTAAATCCTAGATTTGCCATGTATTCGCGCATTTCTTCTGCAACAAAACGCATGTAATTCACTACATAGTCTGCACTTCCTGTAAATTTATCTCGTAGCTCTGGATTTTGAGTAGCAATACCAACAGGACATGTATCTAAATGACAAGCACGCATCATGATACAACCTAAAACAATTAAAGGAGCTGTCGCAAAACCAAATTCTTCAGCACCAAGTAAAGCAGCCATCACTACGTCTTTCCCTGTCATTAGCTTACCGTCCGTCTCTAATCTCACGCGATCACGTAGACCGTTTAACATTAATGTCTGATGTGCTTCCGCTAATCCTAATTCCCATGGGAGACCTGTATGTTTGATACTCGTTTTAGGTGATGCCCCTGTACCACCATCGTAACCGCTGATGACAATAACATCGGCAGCACCTTTTGCTACGCCTGCTGCAATTGTTCCGACGCCAGCTTTTGCTACTAGTTTGACGCTTATACGTGCCGAGCGATTAGCATTTTTCAAGTCATGTATTAATTGAGCCATATCCTCAATAGAATAAATATCATGGTGTGGTGGTGGAGATATTAAACCCACTCCGGTAGTAGATCCACGAACATCAGCTACCCAAGGGTAAACTTTATTACCTGGTAATTGTCCACCTTCTCCTGGCTTTGCCCCTTGTGCCATTTTTATTTGTAGCTCGTCTGCTTGCACAAGATAATGGCTCTTCACTCCAAATCTTCCTGATGCAATTTGTTTTACTGCACTTCTTCGATTATCGCCATTTGCATCTAATTCATAACGGCTTGGATGTTCGCCACCCTCACCACTATTGCTTTTACCACCGAGTCGATTCATAGCTATCGCTAGAGTTTCATGTGCTTCTTGGCTTAAAGAACCAAAGGACATGGCACCTGTTTTAAATCGTTTTACGATGGAATCAACGGATTCTACTTCATTAAGTGGAATTCGCTTGTTATTTTGTTTAAATGTGAAGGAATTACGTAAAAAGCCTATCCGTTCTTCATTTGCCATTTCTGCATATTGTCTATATAAACCGTAGTCTCCTTTACGTGTAGCCCATTGTAGTGTATGAATAGTTTTAGGATTAAAAGCATGGTGCTCTCCTGTGCTTCTCCACTGGAAGTCGCTTCCGGACTCAAGTGAATCTTGAGTGGATTCTATCGCTAGTGTATGTCGTCTTTTTGCCTCTTCTGCGATTGTCCCCATATCAATTCCACTCAATTGAGAAACGGTACCAGTAAAGTGTTGTTCGATAACCTCTTTGCTGATTCCAACTGCTTCGAAAATTTGTGCTCCACGATAGCTTTGCACTGTAGAGATACCCATTTTAGACATTACTTTTACTACACCCTCTGCAATCCCTTTACTATATTTAGAAATTGCTTCCTTATAACTACTAACAATATGACCTTTCTCAATCGCTTCACTAATCGTTGCAAAAACTAGATAAGGATTAATGGCATCTACACCATAACCGATAAGCGCTGCAAAGTGATGTACTTCACGAGCTTCCCCAGATTCAACTATGATACTCACTTTCGTTCTGTTTCCTGTACGAACTAAATGCTGATGAAGGCTACTTGCAGCAAGTAATACAGGAATAGTAACTTGATCTTTATTTATCATTCGGTCCGATAAAACTAAAATGGATTTCCCTTCTTCAATGAAACGATCCGCCATTTTTGATATATTCCCTAAGTCATATTCTAAATCTTCCGTCATTTCTAAGCCGATTAATCCATAATTGAAAGTAGGATCTTTCAATTCAAGTAATTGTTTTAATTGATTGTTAGTTAATACAGGAGTATCTAGATATATCCTTTTAGCATTTAAAGCACTTGGTTTTAGCAAATCACCTTCTGCACCAAGCAATGTCATGGTGGAAGTTACGATATGCTCACGTATAGAATCAATAGGAGGATTCGTAACTTGTGCAAAGTGCTGTTTAAAATAATTGAACAATGATTGCGGACGTTCTGATAACACTGCAAGTGGTGTATCATTCCCCATGGAACCAATCGGATCCTTGCCATCTAATGAAATAGGAACAATATACTTTTGAATATCTTCAAATGTATAGCCAAATGCTTTTTGTTGAAATAGTAGATTATTTAATTGCTCCGGCTTCTCATAATCGGATGTTAGAGTAATTTTATTTTCTTCTAACCACTGCTTATAGGGATGGGCTTTTGCCATTTCCGTTTTGAGTTCTTCATCAGATATAATGCGACCTTGCTCTAAATCAATAAGTAGCATTCTTCCAGGACTCAATCGCTCTTTATATAGAATATTCTCCTCTTCCACATCAACAACTCCAACCTCTGAAGAGAAGATGATGTAGTCGTCCTTTGTTACGTAATAACGTGCTGGGCGTAAGCCGTTACGATCTAAAATTGCGCCAATTTGCTTTCCGTTTGTAAATGAAATAGCAGTTGGGCCATCCCAAGGCTCCATCAATGAACTGTGGTAAGCATAGAATGCCTTTTTTTCTTCACTAATGTGGGGATTTTCTGTCCAAGGCTCTGGAATAAGCATCATAGCGGTATGCGCTGGTGTTCTTCCTGCTAAAACGAAAAATTCAAATGCATTATCGAGCATGGAAGAATCACTTCCATTTGAATCAATAATCGGTAATAATTTATCTAAGTCTTTTCCGAATGCTTCCGAAATAAATTGCTGCTCCCTTGCTTTCATCCAATTTACGTTCCCACGTAAAGTATTTATTTCGCCGTTATGGACAATGTAACGATTTGGATGAGCTCTTTCCCAACTCGGAAATGTATTAGTGCTGTAACGTGAATGTACGAGCGAAAAAGCAGATGTAAATAATTCATCTTGCAAATCTATATAGAACATATCTACTTCTTCAGGGGTTAGTAATCCTTTGTATACAATTGTTTGGCTAGATAAGCTTGCACAATAAAATTTCTTTGATTGTTGTTCAGCCCAATGCTCTACTTGTTTTCTAATCACAAATAATTTTCTTTCAAAAGCAAGAGAATCAGTTTGGTTGACTGATTTGATAAACACTTGACGAACTACAGGTACTGTTTTTTTAGCTGCATCACTTAACACGCTTGCATTAGTTGGAACTGTTCTCCAACCAATTAGTTGCTGACCTTCTAATTGGATCGTTTCGTTTATTTTTTCTTCGATTTTTTCCCGTTCTTTGTCATCTTCTGTAAAGAATAACATTCCAACTCCATAATTACCCTTGGTCGGTAAAACCCATTCATTACAAACTACTCGAAAGTACACGTCTGGAATTTGAACCATTAAGCCAGCGCCATCTCCCGTTTGACCATCGCTTCCTCTTCCAGCACGATGATCGAGACGACATAACATTTCCAATCCCTTTTTTACTATGTCATGTGTAGCGATACCTTTTATATGTGCATATAAACCAATCCCACAAGCGTCGTGTTCAAATTCAGGTTGATATAGCCCTTGTGCTTTTGGTAATTGATGAAAAGTCATTTTAAATACCTCCAATTTCCATAAAAAGTTACTTATTAATATTGTAGGTTTTCAAAATGATATAAACAATATATAATTTGGATATAAATCATCTACTTTTTAGATTGATTAAGGGAGTGATAATTTGGAACTACGTCAATTGAGGTATTTTATAGAAGTGGCAGAACGCGAACACATTTCGGAAGCCGCTATTAACTTGCATGTTGCTCAATCAGCAGTAAGCAGACAAATTGCAAATTTGGAGGTGGAGCTTGGAGTAGAATTGTTCGAACGAGTGGGACGGAATGTAAAGTTAACTCCGATCGGGAAAATATTTATGCAACACAGTATTTCCGCTTTACAAGCAATCGACCATGCAAAAAAACAAATTGATGAATACTTAAATCCTGAAAAAGGGGTAATTAAAATAGGCTTCCCAACGAGTTTAGCTGGTCACTTATTACCAACCGTCATTTCTGCCTTTAAAAAAGAACATCCAAATGTAGCCTTCCATCTACGACAAGGATCATATAACTATTTGATTGATGCAGTGAAAAATAGAGAATTAAACCTTGCCTTTTTAGGCCCGCTTCCACCAAAGGATGAATTGATAAATGGTACCATTTTGTTTACGGAGTATTTTTCAGTGCTCTTACCTTCCAATCATCCTTTTGCCAATAGAAAAAGTATTCCTTTAATTGATTTGCGAAACGAGAATTTTGTTTTGTTTCCAGAAGGGTATGTATTAAACAAAATCGTTGTAGAAGCATGTAATTCTGTCGGATTCGCACCTAAAGTTACGTCCGAAGGCGAAGACATGGATGCTATTAAAGGTCTAGTCGCGGCAGGTATTGGAGTGAGTTTATTACCCGAAAGTACGTTTTATGATTCCACTCCAAGATTTACAGTAAAAATCCCAATTGACTCGCCTGCCATCCGTAGAACCGTTGGCATTCTAAGCCCAACATCACGTGAATTGTCCCCTTCCGAAAAAGTATTTCACCAATTCGTCATACGTTTCTTCTCTTTACTAGGACAATACCAATAATTATTATTACAAAAGTATTACAGGTGCCTGGAAGTATTACAGGTGCCTGGCACAAAAACAAACATGAAATTCGTGAATTTCACGTTTTTCATGTTTGTTTCTACAACTCATTCAATTAGTAATTTTTTTATAATACACTTAGTTTTTCGTCTTTCAAATCACTGATGAACATGCAACCAGGAGCATGCGTAATCATAATAGAAGGTTTACTCTGCATCGCAACAGCCTGTGGTGTAACACCACAGGCCCAAAAAACAGGGATTTCTCCTTCTTTGATCGTCACTGCATCTCCAAAGTCAGGCTGTTGAATGTCATTGATACCAATTAGACTCGGATCTCCAATATGTATCGGTGCACCGTGCACTCCTGGGAATCTTGATGTAATTTGTATTGCTCGAATGGCATCTGCTTGAGACATTGGCCGCATACTAACTACAGTAGGTCCTTCAAATACACCTGCTTTTGCACAATCGATATTCGTTTTATACATTGGTACATTGCAGTTTTCCTCAATATGTCTAATAGGTATACCAGCTTCAAGCAAAGGTGTTTCGAAAGTGAAGCTACAACCTATTAGAAAAGCTACCATATCGTCTTCCCAGTAATCCTTAATATCTGTTACTTCTTCTGTGAATACGCCATCTTTATAAATCCGATATTTCGGTATATCTGTTCGAATATCCGCATCTTTTGCAATGGTGCTCGGAATATATGAACCAACCTCTGTAACATCTACTAAAGGACAAGCCTTTGGATTTCTTTGGCAAAATAATAAAAAGTCAAAAGCATATTCTTTTTTTAGAATAGCTAAATTTGCCTGCGTATAACCTTTAGCCATACCAGCTGTTGGACCTGTAATTTGCCCGGAACTTATGAGTTTACGTATATCAGTTGGAGCCATTGTTTCAAAACTATTCATCGGTCAAGTTCTCCCTCCTATTTAAAAAGTAAAGGAATTTGTTCTATAAGTGTCATGATTCCTAATACACCCATTACAACGGTCACGATTGCCCCAGCAATTGTTAACCAAGTGGGATGCTTGTAATCTCCAACGATTTCTTTTTTGTATGCACCAATTAGGAGCGTACCAAGTGCTAATGGCAAAATTAGCGCATTTAAAGCACCAACAAGAATAAGGATATTTACAGGACGTCCTACTAAAGCAAATACTAGAGTTGATACTAGAATAAAAACGATAATAACCCAGTTATGATATTTTTCAATCATTGGGTGAAATGAACGAATAAATGATACGGATGTATATGCTGCTCCAACAACAGATGTAATTGCAGCTGCCCACATAATTACACCAAAAATTCGATAACCGATTTCGCCAGCAGCAAGTCTAAAAACAGAAGCTGGTGGATTCGCCGGATCAATTTGTAATCCTTGTGAAACAACTCCAAGAACAGCTAAGAATAATGCCACACGCATGATTCCCGTTACTACAATACCTGTTACAGAACTTTTTGTCACATCAGGTAATGACTCCACCCCTTTTACGCCTGCATCTAAAAGTCTGTGACCTCCTGCAAAAGTGATATACCCACCAACTGTACCACCAACTAGTGTCACAATAGCAAATATACTAATTTCCGAAGGAGCAAACGTATTTACAATCGCTTCACCAACTGGTGGTGAAGTTGAAAATGCAACATAAACCATTAAGGCAATCATTACAAACCCTGCAGCTTGAGCAACTTTATCCATTGCTTTTCCTGCTTCTTTCACAACAAAGATAAAAATTGCAAATGCCGCACTAATAATTGCACCTGTTATTGGATCCAAACCGAGCATCGCATTTAATCCTAAGCCTGCTCCCGCAACGTTTCCTATATTAAATGCTAATCCACCAATTACAATGAGTATTGCTAATAACACACCTAGACCCGGCAATACTTTATTAGCAATTTCTTGACCACGTAATCCGGAAACAGCGATAATTCTCCAAACATTCATTTGAACAAAAACATCTAGCAAAAGTGAGATCAAAATGACAAAACCAAAACTAGCAGCTAGTTGTTCTGTAAATACAGTTGTTTGTGTCAAAAATCCCGGACCAATAGATGATGTAGCCATCAAAAATGCTGCACCTAGTAAGACACTTTTTCCTACTGTCTTTTTAGTACTATCATTTTGTTTTAATTGTTCTCCCATTGTTTTCCTCCTTAATCTACGAAAGCTGAAACGATTACATCGTTACTCTTTAACGTTTCTTTAATATTTTGAGCAAAAGAAACAGCATGTTCCCCATCTCCATGAATACAAACTGTATCTGCCTTTATTAACACTTCTGTATTCTGTTGTGAAATTACTATTCCTTCTGTCACCATTTTCACAACTTGGGCAATAGACTTTTTGGTATCTGTAATAAGAGCGTCACACTGCTGACGAGAAGTTAACGACCCATCTGACTGATATGTACGATCCGCAAATACTTCATGAGCTGTTTGTAAACCTATCTTTTCCCCAGCCGCCGTTAATTCACTATTAGCTAGTCCAAATAATACGAGCGAAGGAGATACATCATATACAGCTTGTGCTACCGCTAGAGCCAGCTCAGAATCTTTAGCAGCCATATTAAATAAAGCACCATGCGGTTTTACATGCTGCATCTGCTCACCAAAAGTAGCCAAAAATCCATTGAGGGCACCAATTTGATAGACTACCATGTCATATGCTTCTTGCGGAGATATT
Organism: Psychrobacillus mangrovi; assembly: GCF_037104765.1. Lineage (NCBI taxonomy): Bacteria > Bacillati > Bacillota > Bacilli > Caryophanales > Bacillaceae > Psychrobacillus > Psychrobacillus mangrovi. Next base: position 297,534 of record NZ_JBAWSY010000001.1, read on the forward strand.
TTCATCTCTCTTCTACCAAAACCATTTAAGTCAGGTAAACCAGGATGTGCACCAATTTTAACGCCATTTTCTATCGCTAACTTGACAGTTTCTCGCATTACACTAGGATCTCCAGCATGAAATCCACAAGCAATATTAGCTGATGTAACATATTTTAATATTTCCTGCTGCTCCCCCAATTTGTATCGACCAAAACTTTCCCCTAAGTCACAATTTATATCTACTCGAAACATTTACACCCTCCTAAAAATAAATTTTTATTAATTTCAAAATGTTTGAGTACCGAAAAATGAAACTAAAGTTTTGAAACTTAAACCAATTTTAGCACAATCAAATTTTTCTGAATAGATATTATTTTAGGTGGAATATCAAATTATTACTAAAAACTAAAACTTGTATTTTAATATTGGAGAATTATAATTATTGTTATAATTCATTTTTAAGAACTTCATTACCAAATTTCGAAACTAAGGAGCTGTTAGTATGCCCAATCATTATTTTGATTGCACGATAAAACCACTGGGAGATTCCGCAATAATCGTACAGCTCGGGGAAGGTATAGATACAAAAATTCATCAGAAGGTTAAAAGTCTATCCGAAATACTTTCAAGAAATACATTTGAAGGATTAATCGAGTTTGTTCCAGCTTATAACAATATAACGGTGTATTATAATCCATACGTTATTTATAATTCACAAAAGGGTAACTTATCTTCCTTTGAATATGTCTCCAAACATATAAAAAAATTAGTGAAACAAATGACGATAAATAATAATGAGTCACCTAGGCTCATATCCATTCCTGTTTGTTATGGAGGAGAATTTGGACCTGATTTAGAAAAAGTAGCCAATTATCACAACATGTCTACAGAGGAAGTTATTCGAATTCATTCAGAGAGTGAATGTTTAGTTTACATGCTCGGTTTTGCACCCGGTTTTCCCTTTATGGGTGGAATGGATGAGCGAATATCTACACCTCGAAAAGAAACACCCAGATTATCAATAAAACCTGGATCAGTAGGAATTGCAGGTAAACAAACCGGTATTTATCCGCTAGAAACTCCTGGTGGATGGCAAATTATCGGTCGAACACCATTAGATTTATTTCTACCTCATATGTCCCCACCTACTTTATTGCAGGCTGGTGATATAATCCGTTTTGTCCCGATTCCTTCCAGTGACTATTTAAATTATAAGGAGTTGAGGAAATGAGCATACGCGTATTGCATTCGGGGCTATTAACTACGATTCAAGATGTCGGTCGATATGGATCGCAAAAATATGGTGTAATCGTTAGCGGTGCGATGGATAGCTATTCTTTAAGACTGGCAAATCTCTTAGTTGGGAATCAAGAAAATGAAGCTGCTCTTGAAATAACCCTATTTGGGACGACTCTTCAATTTGATGAAGATACCCTTCTCGCTATAACTGGTGGGGATTTTCTAACTACGATAGACGGATTGAAAGCACAATTGTGGCGTCCAATCTTAATAAAGAAAAATTCTATCTTAAAATTCCATTCTGCAATTAAAGGAAGTAGAGCGTATGTAGCTTTTGCTGGAGGAATTGATATTCCCGAAATTATGGGAAGCAAAAGTACATATATGCGCGCAAATATTGGAGGATTTAAAGGGAGGGCGTTGAAAAAGGGAGACATTTTATCCACTTTGGATGTTGGTGAAATTGGTAACAAGCTTATTCAACGATTAAAAAAGGAAGATGCAACTTGGTCTGTAGACTTTAATAACTTGATTTCGTTCGACGACAATCAGCTTATTCGAGTTTTAAAAGGAACTGAATTTAATCGTTTTGATCGTAAAAGCCAAATTAATTTTTTTGAAAAACCATATACTATAACTGTGCAATCAGACCGAATGGGATACCGATTAGATGGTACTCCCCTATCACTCTCGGAAAATTTTGACCTCCTTTCTGAAGGAGTCACCTTTGGAACTGTCCAGATACCTTCAAGCGGACAACCTATAATCCTTATGGCAGATCGCCAAACAACTGGAGGCTATCCTAAAATTGCACAAGTAATAACTGCCGACTTACCAAGTCTCGCTCAGCTTCAACCTACCTCAACGATTCGTTTTAAGGAAGTCACACTAGCTGAAGCAGAAAATGCGATTTATACAAATGAGCAGTCGATAAAAAATATTAAAAATGCGATTCATTATAAAATTTTCAGTAACTAAAAAAGTCCTCTATTCATGAATGGAATAGAGGACTTTCTTATTGATATCCTAGTTTTTCAGAGATTTTATTAGCAGCATCTATCGCTTTTTCGGCAAAGATATCCACTTGCTCATTCTGGTAATTCGCATCAATTCCTGCAATACTAATTCCCCCAATAACTTCTCCTTTATGGTTGAAAATTGGAGCAGCAATAGCGGAGGAATGGTCTTCTAATTCTGAATGACTAATCGTATAGCCATTTAGTCTTGCATTTTTAATACTCTCGAACAAAATTTTTTTGTCAGTAATTGTACCCATCGCAAAAGGCTTTAATTCAACATTTTCTAAATAAGAATCAATTTCATCATCATGTAAAAAAGACAAAATGACACGCGAACAAGCACCTGCATACAAGGGACTTCTTCTTCCAATCGCAGTGTATAAACGGACTTTTTGGTACAGATCCACTTTTTCAATATAAATTGCTTCATCACCTTGCCGAACAATTAAATTAATCGCTTCTTTTAATTCATTATGTAATTCCTGCATAATCGGATAGGCAATTTGTCTTATATCCAATCGAGATGAAACAAGATTTCCATAAGTGAGAAATAGGAGTCCTAAACGATATTTAGAATCGTCCCCTTTTACAAGAAAACCCATCTCCTCTAAAGACATTAACATTCGATAAACGGATGATTTTGGGATCTTCGATAGTTCAATTATTTCTTGAAATGTCAAAGCCGCATGATCCATGAATAAATTCAAAATATCCATCGAACGAACAAGTGTTTTATTTTTCATAAACTCTCCTTCTACATCTAACTCTTAAACTTCTCTAAAATTAATAAGCTTTTTTTTACTTCTATAATTAACGATAAAAATACTAGCACCAACCATTATTAACCCAATAATTAGCAAATTTGTAATTGGTTCATCTAGAAAAACAGCACCTATAAATACTGCAATTATTGGTACTAGAAAAGTATAAGAACCTACTTTGCTTGCTTCTCCTTCATTAATTAGCTTGTAGTAGATAATATAAGCTAAAGGAATACCAAAAATCGCACCGTAGCTTAAACCGAATATGTATGTACTATTCCAATGAATATCAGACCAACTTTCAAAGTAAGTCCCTGTACCTAAAAGAACTACTCCTCCAATTATACATTGTAAGGAAACCATCCAGTAAGCATCTACTTTATCACTAACACTTTTAACGTAAATTACACCGAAAGCCCAACATATCGCAGTGACTAGACCAAGAACAACCCCAATAGCGGAAACATGTAAAGTTAACCCATCTAAACTGACAATTAAAATTCCAAAGAATCCTATCAAGAGACCGATAATTTTAACAGGTGTCATAAATTCACCCAACCAAATCCATGCAAACAAACCTATTAAAACTGGTTGAAAATAAACAAGGATTGAAAATAGGCCTCCAGGTAAATAATTCAACCCTACCGTCTGTATACCAAAAAATAAGGTTGTATTAAATATTGCCGAAATACAATAAAACTTCCAATTTTCACGCCACTTGATTTTATTTATTCGTTTCAACAATAGGACACCTAACACAATTCCACCAATCGTTGCTCTCATTCCAGAAAATAACAAGGGAGGTGTATAAGGCAAAGCCATTTTGTATATTGGCCAGCTAGCACCCCATACTAGAATGAGCATCAAAAGTGCCAACATCGATTTTGAAAATACCTTACTCAAAATTATAACTTCCCTTCAAAACTAAACCAAGTCTATGAATCCACTATACACCCAAAGAATAAAACCTTCTATTAAAATATTACAAAATAATTACAGGTGCCTGGCACCATTAATATTAAAAAAACATGAAAATCGTGAATTTCACGTTTTTCATGTTTTTTTTAGTAATTATTATAATGATTTAACTTTGTTATAAAATTCAACAAAGTTATTTACTACTGAATCAAGGAAGTCATTTGTACCTTGGTCTGTAATTTCATTTTGCTCATTCATTTTTGTATGAATTGATCCAATATATACTTCATTACCTGGTAGTAGCTTTGGTTGTAATGTTGGGTTAGAAATAATTTCTCTTAAATGCAGTTGTGCACGAACACTACCAAGGACTCCCATTGATGAACCAACAATAAAAGTTGGTTTATCTTTTAAATCATGCCCACTTCGTGACATCCAATCAATTGCATTTTTCAAAACTCCTGGAATCGAAAAGTTATATTCTGGTACAGCAAATAACACTGCTTCCGCATTTCGAACTTTCGTTTTAAAATCCATAGCTCCTTTAGGAGGATTATCTTCAATATCTGCGCTAAACATCTCTACGTCGTTTATAGATACTACCTCAATATCTAATTGTTCTGTATAACGTTTTTTCATATATTCTATTAGTTTTAAGTTATAAGATTCTTTTCTGTTGCTTCCAATAATTGCTGCTACTTTAATTGCCACTTGTAAATCTCCTCTTTCTTAACAAAGTTTAGTTTGCGGAACTACCTTATTCGACAAGTTACCGCGTTTTTTAGTATATCACTATGATTCCCATTAATGCATAGACTACGCCTGTATCCTCATTTACAAATATAAAGAGAAAAATATAATTAATTTTTTTCGTATTGTTACAGTATTATTACTGGTGCCAGGCACCAGTAATAATAGTTGTTACATAATTTCGAATTCTCCGATAGAAGGTAGCGATTTACTACTGTGGTGTGTTAAAATGTATTAATATTTAAATTGGAGGAGTCACTATTATTATGCAAGTAGCAGACACGAAAACCATTCAAGTAGAAAATGTGCTAATTGCACATCAATTTTTGAAAGATGTAGTAATTCATACACCTTTACAAAAAAACGAGTATTTATCTGAAAAATATAATTGTACCGTTTATTTTAAAAGAGAAGACTTGCAACATGTTCGTTCATTTAAACTACGTGGAGCTTACTATAAGATTAAAACAATTGAGAGTGATGCAAAGGAAAAAGGTGTCGTTTGTGCTAGCGCGGGTAATCATGCACAAGGAGTTGCTTATGCATGCGCACAACTACAAATTACCGCAAAGATTTTCATGCCTCTCACTACTCCAAAACAAAAAATCGACCAAGTGAGAATGTTTGGCCGTGAGTTTGCAGAAATTATTCTTGCAGGTGATACTTTTGACGATTCTGCTAATAGCGCTATTGCATATGCACAAGCAGAGGATCGAATTTTCATACATCCTTTTGATGACCGAGAAATTATTGCTGGGCAAGGAACTGTTGCTGTAGAAATAATGAATGACATTGAGGAACCAATTGATTTTCTTTTCGGAAGCATTGGTGGTGGCGGTTTAATATCTGGAGTTTCTACTTATATAAAGAACTTATCACCTCAAACTAATAGTTGAACCTGCTGGGGCTGGCAGCATGAAAGCCGCTTTAGCCAACAATGGACCAATAGCTTTAGAAACTATCGATAAATTTGTAGATGGCGCTGCAGTTAAATGCGTTGGGAATCTCAATTATGATGTATGCCAAAAATACGTAGATGATATTGTGCTCGTCCCAGAAGGAAAGGTTTGTACAACCATTTTAGATTTGTATAATAAACACGCGATCATTGCTGAACCTGCTGGGGCACTTCCTGTGTCCGCACTTGACTTATATAAAGACCAAATAAAAGGTAAAACAGTTGTCTGCATTATTACTGGTGGGAATAATGATATTGGTAGAATGCAAGAAATTAAAGAAAAGTCATTAATGCATGAAGGTCTACTTTATTACTTTATCGTAAACTTCCCTCAACGTGCTGGAGCATTACGCCAGTTTCTTGATAAAGTACTTGGACCTGATGATGATATTACAACATTTGAATATACAAAAAAGAATAATAAAGAAAGCGGACCTGCCCTGGTAGGTATCGAATTGAAGAACAGCTTAGACTACAATGGTCTTATTTCTCGTCTAAGTGAGAATGGCTTTTCTTATAAAGAAGTGAATAAAGACAGTACTCTCTTTGAGCTTTTAATTTAATCATCCCTATTCAAACACTTGTGATATCTAAGTTTCACAAGTGTTTTTCTGTTTCCAAAAATATAAAAAATAAAAATTTAAATTTCTGATAGTAGATTCCTAGCAAAATATTTATTCCTTTGATATAATAATTCTTGTATTATAAAGATTCTAATCTAGGGGGAAATAGTCAATGACAGAAAATCAAAACAATAACAAATTGACAACTGCAGCGGGCGCGCCAGTGGTAGATAATCAAAACTCGCAATCTGCTGGACCAAGAGGACCACTTTTATTACAAGATGTGTGGTTATTAGAAAAATTAGCAAACTTTAATAGAGAAGTAATTCCAGAGCGTCGTATGCATGCAAAAGGTTCTGGTGCATATGGTAAATTTACTGTTACTCATGATATTACTCAATATACTTCAGCAGCTCTTTTCTCTGAAATCGGAAAAGAAACAGAAATGTTCGTTCGTTTCTCAACTGTAGCCGGTGAACGTGGAGCTGCAGATGCAGAACGTGATATTCGTGGATTTGCTATGCGTTTTTATACAGAACAAGGTAACTGGGATTTAGTTGGTAACAACACTCCGGTATTCTTCTTCCGAGATCCACTTCAATTCCCTGATTTAAATCATGCTATTAAACGCGATCCACGCACTGGTATGCGTAGCGCTAATAACAACTGGGATTTCTGGACATCATTACCGGAAGCACTTCACCAAGTTACAATCGTAATGAGTGACAGAGGTCTTCCAAAATCTTATCGAACTATGCACGGATTTGGTAGCCACACATTCAGTATGATCAATGCTAACAATGAACGTGTTTGGGTTAAATTCCATATGCGCTCACAACAAGGTATCGAAAACTTAACTGATCAAGAAGCAGTTGAATTAGTTGGTGTTGACCGTGAGAGTTCTCAGCGTGACCTATACGATAATATCGAAAATGGCAATTTCCCTAAATGGAAAATGTATATCCAAGTAATGACGGAAGAACAAGCAAACAATATGCCTTACAACCCATTCGACTTAACTAAAGTTTGGTATAAAAAAGACTTCCCACTTATCGAAGTTGGTGAATGGGAGCTTAACCGTAATCCAGAAAACTATTTTGCCGAAGTAGAGCAAGCTGCTTTTGCACCATCTAATGTTGTACCTGGAATTAGCTTCTCTCCAGATAAAATGTTGCAAGGCCGTTTATTCTCATATGCGGATGCAGCACGTTACCGTTTAGGAGTAAACCATCATCAAATTCCAGTTAACTCACCAAAATGCCCGGTACACTCTTTCCATAGAGATGGTGCTATGCGTGTAGATGGTAACTTAGGTAGCACATTATCTTATGAGCCAAATAGTTATGGACAATGGAAAGAACAACCTCAATACAAAGAGCCTGTCCTTCCTATTAATGGAGGAGCAACTCAATGGGACTTCCGCGAAGATGATGATAACTATTATGAGCAACCTGGTAAACTATTCAATCTGATGACACCTGAACAACAACAAGTATTATTCGATAACACAGCACGAAACATGGATGGCGTAGAAGAATTTATTAAAATTCGTCACATCATTCACTGCTACAAAGCAGATCCAGCATATGGAAAAGGCCTAGCGGAATCTATGGAAATCCCATGGGGTAACATCGAAGCTGCTATGGCTTAATATATATTAGAAAGAGCTGTCTTAAAAAGACAGCTCTTTTAATATTCAAAAAAGCTACCACCTAAGTCAATAAACGTTCTTAGGTAGTAGTTGTTATTTATACCGATAAAAGTGTACGGTCACTTGTTAACTTTTCTCCACGAATCCTTTGGAATTCGTCCATAAGCTTTTCAATCGTTAGTGATTTCTTCTCATCTTCATTTACTTCTAGAATAATTTGACCTTTATCCATCATAATTAAACGATTTCCTAAATCTAATGCTTGTTGCATATTGTGTGTGACCATTAAAGTTGTGAGTTTATCTTTCTCCACGAGCCGTTTTGTTAAATTTGTAATTAACTCTGCTCTAGATGGGTCAAGTGCTGCAGTATGTTCATCTAATAGTAAGATGGAAGGATTCGTGAAAGTAGCCATCAATAAAGATAGCGCTTGTCTTTCCCCTCCTGATAGCAATCCAACTTTTGCATTTAATCTATTTTCTAAGTTTAAATGTAACATTTCTAGCGATTGCACAAAAAACTCTCTTCTTTTTTTATCTACGCCAATTTTTAATCCACGCTTTTTATTTCTCGAGTATGCTAGTGCAAGATTTTCTTCGATGGTCATCGAAGGTGCAGTACCAGCCATAGGGTCTTGGAAAACACGGCCAATAAACTGAGAACGTTTATATTCTGCCAGCTTAGATACATCTTTTCCATCAATCAAAATGTTGCCGAAATCTGGTGTAAGTGCACCAGAAATCATATTCATCATTGTTGATTTACCTGCCCCATTACTTCCGATTACTGTGACAAAATCCCCTTCTTTTAGTTCTAAATTTATTTGATCGAGTGCAACCTTTTCATCTGCAGTTGCTTCATTAAAGATTTTATTAATCGATTGTAATTTAAGCAAGGTCATTCCCCTCTCGCTTTATAACATTTACATTGGAAATGGAACGCTCAGCATGACGCTTAGCTTTTCTACGTTTCTCTCTCCGCTTATCAAAGTATTGAGGTAGTATTAACGCACAAATAACGATAACTGCTGTGATTAGTTTCATATCACCTGTATCTAATAATTCTACTCGTAGAGCAAGAGCTAATACTATACGATAAATAATTGCTCCAGCAATTACCGCTAAGGTAGTTCGTACAATCGTTTTCGTACCAAAGATTGCTTCACCAATAATAACGGATGCTAATCCTATTACAATCATTCCGATGCCCATTCCAATGTCCGCAAATTTTGCGTACTGTGCAATGAGGGCTCCAGAAAGTGCTACGAGACCGTTAGATATTCCCAGACCAATTATAACGAGCGTATCGGTATTAGCCGAAAAACTTCTAATCATTTTTTTATTGTCTCCTGTTGCACGGATAGCTAGGCCAACCTCTGTCTTCAGGAACCAATCTACTATTAGTTTAATAATGAGAACTAAAATAAACACGATAACAATCGTTCCCCAAGTTGCTGGAACAAACTGTACCCCTATACTTTTCAAAAAGTTATTTATCGCTTCATCAATTCCTAAACTTCCCCACCAACCATAAAACTGACTAAACAGAGTTTCAGAGTTCAGAAGTGGAATATTCGGTCTTCCTATCGAATTATCAACAGTTAGGCCCATAATCCGTAGATTAATTGAATAAAGAGCTATCATCATTAAAATACCTGAAAGCAATGGATTAATTTTGCCTTTTGTATGTAATAAACCTGTTATACATCCAGCTAGAAAACCAGCTAGAATTGCTACTAATGTTGCGAGCGCTGGATGATATCCTAATACAATCATCGTAGCTGCTGTTCCAGCTCCCGTAACAAAACTTCCATCTACCGTTAAATCCGGAAAATCAAGTACTCGGAATGTAAGATACACTCCGAGTGCCATGATTGCATAGATGATTCCTTGCTCTACAGATCCAAAAATAGCTGAAAACATAAAGAATCAATCTCCTATCTATTCTGCAAGTTCTGCTTTCCACTCGTCTTTAATTTCTAAGCCAAGTAGATCAGCAGTTTCTTTATTTACTACAAATCTTAAGTTTTGAGGATATTGGACCGGTAAATCAGCAGGTGTACTTTCACCATTTAAGATTTTTACTGCCATTTGACCTGCTTCGTATCCAATATCAAAATATTCGAATCCAAAAGCACCCAATCCACCACGTTTTACCGAATCAAATTCACCAACCATCATAGGTAACTTATTATCATTCGCCACTGAAACAACTGATTCAAGAGCGGATACTACAGTATTATCCGTAATAATATATAATGAATCTACTTTACCGATTAAGGATTCAGTAGCTTGTTTAACCTCAGCTGATGTTGAAACAGATGCTTCCACTACATTCAATCCTACCTTACTCATTTCTTCTTTTACCGCATCAACTTGTGCACGTGAATTTTGTTCGCCTGAATTAAACACCATTCCTACATTTTTAGATCCTAGTTGTTCTTTTAAAAATTTTACTGTACTAGGAATTGCTTCTGGTTGAGTATCCACCGTACCAGTAACATTTCCTCCTGGTTTTTCCATCGATTGAACAAGTTCAGCGCTTACTGCATCTGTCACAGATGTAAAAACGATTGGAATGTCTTTTGTTAAACTTGCAACTGCTTGAGCACTTGGCGTAGAGTTAGCAAATATTAAATCAACTCCAGAACTTACTAAGTTGTTTGCAATCGTAGTATTGGCACTGTTGTCATTTTGAGCATTTTCGATTTGATAATCTGCTTCTATGCCGGCATCTTCCAATGCTTTTTGAAATCCTTCAAAAGCCGCATTTAGAGATGGATGTTCTACAATTTGGGTAACACCAATTTTCACTTTTTTTGCATCCCCACTTGAGCTTGTTCCTTCATTTGAAGTAGCGGTAGAACTTGAATTATCTTTTCCTCCGCATGCAGCTAAAAGAAGCACAGCTCCAATTAAAATGAATGCTAATCTCTTTATACTTTTTCTCATCTTTCTAAAACCCCCTAATAAAATCAAACCAATCACACTAACGATTCAACTCGTTAAAGTGTCAATTTAAAGATATGTTACACTGCAATTGATTGATAGTCAATAACATTAAAAATATTTTGATAAATATATCAAAATATTTTTAAACAAACGAATTCTTAACATTTTCTTTACATTGCCTTGACATTGCTTTTTTATAATATAAATTGACGAGAATTTGCTCATTGTAGGAGGATAATTTAAATGGCAATTGAGGAAATAGATTATGGAGATATACTTTCTTATATAATTGAAGAAAAAGCAATTCAAACTGTATTCCAACCAATTATCTCGCTTCAAAATGGCCATATTTATGGATACGAGGCATTATCTCGAGGTCCGGAAAATACGGCTTTACAAAATCCTGAAGTGCTATTTGATTATGCAATGAAGAGCGGAAAACTATGGGAGCTTGAAAATTTGTGCCGAGGAAACGCATTAAAGTATGCACATCATTTAAAAGCAGAAGGGAAATTATTTATAAATGTAAATCCTAATATTATGAATGATCCCAAGTTTAAACAAGGTTTTACGAAAGAGTTTTTAAGTAGATTTAATATGGATTCAGATTCAATTGTTTTTGAAATAACGGAAAGAGAAGCAATAAATAATTTAAAAGATTTCATTACTACCGTTGAACACTATAAAAAACAGTTTTACCAAATTGCAATTGATGATGTTGGCTCTGGTTACTCTGGATTAAATGTCATTACGGATGTTCGACCTCACTTTATTAAGCTTGATATGAAGCTTATTCGTGATATAGATAAAGATCGAACCAAACAACTTCTTGTTAAGAGTTTAAGTGAATTTGCAAATTATTCACAAATACATATTATTGCTGAGGGAATTGAAACAAAAGAAGAATTGCTTACTCTAATTGATATAGGAGTACATTTTGGTCAGGGATATTACATACAAAAACCAAATAAACAGCTTTTTCCTGTTCGAAAAGATATAAAAAAGATAATTGAATTAGAAAGTGTTCGAAAAAATATTATTAGCTCAAACCGTTTAACCGATACATCTATCGAACAAATCGCTACTCCTTTGCGTACTATTGCAAGCCATACACCAATATCTAAAGTAAGTAAATTAATGGATGCTAATGATGCATTGCCAGGTTTTTGTATAAAAGATGGAAATAAATTAATTGGTGTTATTACAAGAAATAAGTTACATCTTAAATTTAGTGGTCCTTACGGATACAGTCTATATAATACCAAACCAGTGACCGCAATTATGAGTAGAAATTATATGAAAGTGGATGCATCAACACCTATTGATGTAGTTGCTAAAATTGCAATGAAACGTGATCCTATTCATTTATACGATTTTATTACTATTACAAAAGACGACGAATACTTTGGGGTTGTAACTGTAAAAGACTTACTAGAAAAAAGTATGCAGCTAGAAATTGACTATGCTAAGCATTTAAACCCGCTTTCAGAGTTACCTGGAAATATTATGATTGAGAAAGAATTACAAAAATGTATCGATAGCTCTGAAGAGTTAACAGTTCTTTATTTTGATATTGATAATTTTAAACCCTATAACGATGTATATGGCTTTGAAAAGGGAGATAAAGTCATAATAAGGTTAGCAGAAATATTAGAAAAAAACGCACTAGAGAATAGCTTTGTGGGTCATATTGGCGGTGACGATTTTATCATGATCTTACACACATCCAAAAGCAATGAATTATGTGAAAAAATTATTCGGGAATTCAATTCTTCTGTTGAACATTTTTATCATTCGCATGATCTTCTCAAAGGTTGTATAATTTCTAAAAATCGCCATGGAATTGAAGAACACTTTCCACTTTTGACGATTTCCATTGCAGGAGTTACGAACAAAACTGTTTCATCTATCTATGATTTATCAGAAAAAGCTAGCTATTTAAAAAAACAATGCAAACAACTTAGCGGAAGCAACATGCTTCTCGATCAGTGAACATATTATACAAGCCTTTAAACTCATGTGCTATGATATTTGAGGAACATGCGTTTAGGAGGGCAAGAAATGCTTTGGGTATTAATTTTGACAGTATTTATTTTTATCCTTGTTATGTGTTTATGCTTTTATACAATTAATAAGGGTTATGCATTCAAACATTCAATTGATGAAATACCAAAAGAGAAAGATGAAAAAACGCATCTGCCATAAGGCGATGCGTTTTGTGTTATACAGTAGTTTTTTCTTTTTTAATCTGTTTGCTTCGTAGTTGCCCACAAGCTGCGTCAATATCTGTTCCTTGCTCCATACGAACACCACAGTTAATACCATTGTTTTTTAGCGTTTGGAAGAACGCGCTAATAGACTCTTCTGTGCTTCTTTGGTATTGACCATGTTCATCCACTGGATTATAAGGTATTAGATTCACATAAGACAAATGACGTTTATTTTCCAATAACTTAGCTAATTGCTTTGCTTCTTCTACATGATCATTTACATCCTTAAGTAGGATATATTCAAACGTAATCCGACGATTTGTTTTTTCTAAATAATAATCTACAGCCGCCATTAACTTTTCAATTGGGAATGCTTTGTTAATAACCATGATTCGTGATCGAAGCTCATCATTTGGAGCATGTAGTGAAACAGCAAGATTTACTTGAAGGTTTTCGTCTGCATAGTCATATATTTTCTTAGCAAGACCGCTAGTTGAAACAGTTATATGTCTAGCACCAATCGCAAGTCCTTTTTGGTCGTTTACTACACGTAAGAAATTCATTAAATTCGTGTAATTATCAAATGGTTCACCAATACCCATTACAACGATATGGCTCACACGTTCACTTTTACCAACATTATCTAAGTGTTCTTGCACTTTCATAATTTGACCGACAATCTCGCCTGCATCCAAGTCCCGATTTTTCTTAAGTAATCCACTAGCACAGAAACTACATCCTATGTTACATCCAACCTGTGTCGTTACACAAACAGACAGTCCGTATTTAAAACGCATTAACACTGTTTCAATTAGATTACCGTCCTGCATTTGAAATAAAAACTTAATTGTTCCATCAGCAGATTCTTGCTTTACAGATTCTTTCAACGTTTGAATGACAAAGTTGTCTTTCAATAATTGAAGGCATTCCTTGTTCACATTGTTCATCTCATCAAAGCTTTGGACTCTTTTAATGTATAACCAATCCCATACCTGTTCTGCTCTAAACTTCTTTTGCCCATGTTCTAATAACCACTCTATTAACTGATCTTTTGTAAGACCATAAATTGATTTCTGCATTAATATTCCTCATTTCATTCATATACAATTTGCCCATTATACTATAAATGTTCACATTCAACAATTAATTATACAAAAAAATATAAATAAAAGATATAAATTTGATTTTAGGAAGTTAATACAAAATTAATTTTTGAAGGCATTTTTCTTTGTTGAAAGATAAAAGCACCTGAATTACCTATATCAATTAAGGATTCAAGCGCTTCTATTGAATTTTTTCAAACTATTAATTACTTGTCTCTATTTCATTTTCTCTAATCCAATCACTGTAGCTGCCTACATATAATTGCACATTTTCATAACCAGCTTCCTTCAAACTTGCATAAAGTGGTGCAGCAGTTACCCCACTACCGCAATAAGCAACTACAGGCTTTGATTTATCGGTCAATCCTGTTAGCTTTTCTTGTAAATCCTCTTGTTGCAGAAACTTACCATCACTTTTAAGTTGTTCCCAATCGAAATTTAGAGCAGTCGGAATATGACCTGCAACAGAATCTATTGGTTCCATTTCACCACGATATCGATTTGCAGATCGTGCATCAATTAATTGTGCATCCATTTCACCACTAACAATCTTTTTAACTTTATTTACATCTACATAAATTTCATCTTTCCAACTTGGCGAAATAGTCGAAGCACTAATTTCAATTACTTCATTGGAAACAGGTAATTTCTTTTTAGCCTCTTCATATCCTTCACGAAGTACATGAATATGGTTAAAACCAGCCCATTCCAATAAAAAATATGCTCTTAATGCAAATGGAGAACCTCCTTGATTATAAATAACAATATTATCATCCAACATCAGTCCTGCCTGTTGAACTAACTTCGTCATTTTATCTTTAGAAATCATTGGATGACGACCATTTTTGCTTTTCATATCGGACATATCCTTTTCTAAATCCCAATAGATTGCACCTGCTAGATGTTCTTTATCAAACATTTCTCTTCCAGCAGTTACATTTCCTAAATCGAAACGAGTATCAATAAATCGAATATTGTTTCCAATTAATTCATTAATATCAATAAAAATGTTGCTCATGTTATTCTCTCCCTTCCATTAAAATTTTTGCATAAACCTCTTTCCATTTTGCAAGAGTTTCTTCTTGCTCTAAAAGATTGCGTTCGGCATCAATTTGAATAATTGACTCGTTTAACCACTTTAATCGGACAGCCTCTGTTTCTATATTCACATATTGATCTGCCCACTTCGTAAGTCGATCATACTCCAGCTTTAAGTAGCTTTCCGCCTCGATTTTCGTTTGCTCAGATAAGGAATCACGAAGCTTCTCTTTATCGTTTTTCTCAAAAAAAGATTTCGTGTTTTTAAAATAAGATTTTACGTTTTCATATTTTCGAATTTCCTCAAAAGGACCGACAAATTCTAATAAATCACGGTCTTCACTCTCATGTGGTGTAAAAGTAAAGCTTTCATTCCATTCTTTTAGTACACGTATTTCTTCTTTTTCTAACTGTTTAATTTGTTTTTGGATAAACTGCAGTAATCGAAAGTTTGTTACACGCAGTTCCTGCTCCATATCAAAACGGAGCGTACTTAACAGTTCTTTTAAAGCAATTCCTAGCGCCGTATTTGCCGATTGGTTACTAAATAAAGAAGGATTATAAGCCTCTTTAAAGAATTCATTGAAACGATAAAATACCCGTTGTAATACATAGTACAACAAAGTTTCTAGTTCTTGCTTAGCTTCCTTAGCAATTATAGAAGAGTTGGAATTTGAATAACGTTTGCGTATTTTTTGTTCTTGCTCACGTAATTCTTTTAACCTTTCATCTTTTCTAGCTAAGTTCTTCTCTGTTTGCTCTATTAATGTTAATAATTTATTATGTTGGCGAGATGCCTCTTCATCTAGTGACGAAACTGCAATTTGCTTTAAATCTTTTTCCAAGAAATGATGGAAGGCTTCTTCAAATTGCACCATTCCTTCATGTAACGGTAAATGTCCAACTTTTTCTTTAAGTGCTTGTAAGCTTGAAATACCATATACTCTTGGGAAACGAATACCAAATCGTTGAAGCTCATTTTGCACATATTGTTTCACAAGGTTTGCTTCTTCCTCTGTTTCTGCAAGATCGATGGCATTAACGATAAAGAACATTTTATCCAATTCAAAAGCATCTTTTACTCGACCTAGTTGTATTAAGAACTCTCTGTCCGCTTTTGCAAATGCATGGTTAAAATAAGTCACAAACAATACTGCATCCGCATTACGTATATAGTCAAATGCAACCCCTGTATGTCTTGCATTGATAGAATCGGCTCCTGGAGTATCCACTAATGTAACTCCTAATCTAGTCAATTCACAATCGAAATAAAAATCAATGAAATCTACAAAACAACTTTTAGCTTCTTCCGCCACATAACTTTCAAATTCTTCACCATTCACCCGTAATACTTTTCCAAGTTGACCTTGAAATGTCGGATATCCTATTTGAAAAGCGGCAATAAATGATTTATGGACCTCTTCTGAGACTGTTTGATTTATTGCTTCACTTGCTTGATCAAATGCTTCCTCTAAAGACGAGATAGTAATTCCTAATTGACTATATGCAAACGATACATCTTCTAATAATTGATCTTTAGTCTTAAATGTAACGTCCGCTGTATTATGTGGATGCTTTTCTGATATTGGTCGTATTTTATTAATTGCAGCTGTTGTTGGATTTGGTGAAACCGGCAAAACATTTGCACCCATTAATGCATTAGAAAAGCTTGATTTCCCTGCACTAAATGCGCCAAATAATGCAATTGTAAATTGTTGATTTTCAACACGCTTAGCTTTTCTTTTAATAATCTCTGCTTCTTCTTTAAAAGCTGGTAACTCTTTTAATACTTCTCCAATTCTGTTAGCCCGCTTTAAGACTAACTCCGGAGAAAGATTATTAGTTTCTTCTACTTGTTCTATGGACGTTATTATTTCTGATTCCACTTCCTGTTCTTCCAAGGATGGATCATATTCGGTAATCGATTTTTGAAAACTATTTCGTTCATCATCCCATGCTACCATCAATTGATCCCGTTGTTTCCTTATCGCTAAAGCCGGAGTCTTTGTTTCCTGTTCAAAATCAAGAATTCTTTCATCTATTTCTTCCAATGATTGAATAACTATTATTTTTTCATTTAGAACATCTGTTTTTTGATCTACTTTATCTGTGTCTTCCACCGGATTATCATTCATCATAAAGATCATTTTTTCTTTCCAAATATCTGTCTCACGTACAAAAAATCGGTTGACTGCTTCTTGAACTCTGTTTGCATAATGTAAAATAGAATCTCCTGTTACTCCTGCACCTTTTTGTAAGGAATCCGAAATAAGAGATGTGGATATATCAAATGCAAATCCATCAATTTCATTTGCTCTTTCATTAGTTAATAAGGAAACATCTTTTAGCATACTTTTCATAAGTTGTTTCAAATGAACGATAATATTCGTTTGTACAACTCTCTCGAGTAGAGTTCTTGCATCTTCAAGACGCTTAGAACGCTCTTCTTCTGTTTTCTTTTTGCTTCCTAAAAAACCTACTTTAAATGAGCCTTGCATGCTCTCAGCATATGACTTTAGAGAGTCTCTCATCTCGTATGGCATAATAACAGCATTTTCCAAAATTTCTTTTCGCTGCTCTTCAAACGTTTTTTTCCATAGACTTATATCCTGTAATGCTGATTGCTTTTGAGCTATTTCAAGTTGTTCTTTAATATCTTCTTTATTATTCCATTCTTCTTCTGTTAGTTGTCCTTCAAAAGTCTCTAGACATGATGCTTTTTCATTTTCTAAATATTGCTTATGCTCATCCGCTAATTTTTCTAATGTTGCGTTTGCAGATGTAATAAAATACTGTTCTTTATTATTAATCGAATTTAGTACAATTTCTTGTACCTTCTGGAAATCATTATGTATAAAGTGTTTATCTTTTAATGAGGTAAAAAATATATCCTTCGGTTCAACGGACCATGCTTTAAAAGCATTTGCAACAGATTGCTTAAAAGCATCAAAGGAAAGCTCTTCTTCTCGATGCTTATCCACTTGGTTAACAATTAAATAAACATTTTCGTTATAGTGAAGCAATTGCTTTGTAAATTGAAAATTAAGTTCAGATTGAACATGGTTATAATCCATTACATAAAAGACGATATCCGCCAGATGAAGAGCAGACTCAGTTGATATTCTATGTGCATCATCCGTTGAATCCACTCCAGGAGTATCCATAACAGTTATTCCTTCTGGTAAGTTGGAGGTTGAATGGCCAATTTCAATTTGAGATACTTTACTCCCGTCTTTTGAGTATTTTTTAACAAGTTGAATATCATATTCACCTGAGAATTTTACAGGTGCTCTATCAACAAAATGAACGAGGGCATAATTATCATTTGTCTTTTTTACAGTAACAATATTTGCCGATGTCGGAATAGGACTTGTTGGAAGTAACTGCTCGTCTACAAGTGCATTGATCATACTAGATTTACCAGCAGAAAAATGTCCTGCAAAAGCAATAGTAAATGTACCCTTCTCCAGTTTTTCTGCAAACAATTTTGCCTTAGCGAAACGTTCATCATCTAAATTTCGTTGAAAAAGAGTAGCTAGCAAAGCATTTTTCTCTTTTAATAGTTGTATATTTTCTAAATTCTCCATTTGAAAATAAAATCTCCTTTATAATTCGACAATTATGTATATCATAGCAAAAAACAAAGGAACGCAAAAGCGTTCCTTTGTTTTTCTACGACGAGCTTTGCGCAGGAGCAAAATCTCTTGAATTTCTGCGACGAGCTTTGCGGCAAATCTTTTTGAATTTCTGCGACGAGCATAAAAAAAGATGACTTCATCTGTTCCGTTCCAAGTGAAACAAATCAAATCATCTTTGAAGTTATATTATTTAACTTGAGGAGAAGTAGAACGTAACACATAAGCTGTTACCCCACTATAAAGTAAAATGGTTGATCCAATTAATATAGCTAACATACAAATCGTCCTCTCAAGTGAATTTGAAAATCATTCTCATTTAATGATAGCACAATGTTTCGACATTTTCTACATATAGTATTCTTTTTATGATACTTTTATGCTAAAATTAAGCCATCTTTACTATTCGGAGGGACAAAATGAGTGCGTCTAAACACATACAAACTATATTAAATGGTATGATTCAATCGTTAAAATCCGTGATCCCTCTTCCAATGGATATTAAATCCCCTTCTTTAATGGTACAGCCATTTGATCAAAAAGAGATGGGTGTACTAATTGGAATTATAGGTGATATAAAAGGTCGTATAATTATAGATTCCACGTCTGATTGTTTTTCATCGATTGGTGCAACTATGTTTGGTATGACTTTAGAAGGTGAAATGCTTGAATCCTTTACAGGAGAATTAGGAAATATGATAGCAGGGAATTTATGTACTACTGTTGCAGGAAACAACTTAGAAATAGACATTACACCTCCTACCGTCATTGTAGGTACAACAAAATTATTTGGATTTCAGCATGCCTTTAAATTACCTGTCGTGATCGATGGTATTGGAGATTTAACGATAATACTCACTATTGATGAATAGTCATACTCAAAAAGAACCTTCTACTAATGAAGGTTCTTTTTTTATTTCTCTAGCCATCGTTTATATTCTTCACATTTATTTCACATATACCCCTATCTTGTGTGACATTTATCACATCATTGCTCTTTCATTCTATTTATTATTAAAAATATACAAGAACTTCTTTTGTAGGAGGTGTACCAAATGTCAAAAAAGCGTGAAAAAGAGTCTGATTTAAAAGGAACCTTGTATTCGGTTGGATTTGTAGGGATATTCATTTTAATTACATGGTTTATGGCATTTTACTTGTTTATTGATAGATTTTAATAATTTGGAGGTTTAAGGCGATGCATATTCATAAGTACGAAAAATGGTGGATAACATTCGGAGTTAGTTCATTGGTCTTATTTTTAGTAATTGTTGGAATTAGTGCATTCCACTTTGGTTCACATCCACCAAGCTCAAAAATTTATATTGATCCAGAACGTGTGGATGAAATTGCTCCATTTAATAACCCAGGTGTGCACAAAGTGGAGGGAAAAGAATGGGACTATGAAGTTGTATTTGTAGCTTCGGCATTCTTCTACAATCCACCTGAGATTGAAGTTCCAATTGGATCAAAAGTGAAATTTATAGCGACAACGAAAGATGTAGTTCATGGTTTCCAGGTAGCAGGAACAAACATAAATATGATGCTTGAGCCAGGTTATGTTTCTGAATATGTGACTACCGTTGATAAGGCTGGAGAGTATTTAATCTTATGTAATGAATATTGTGGAGTTGGACATTCGTCCATGACATCCATGTTAAAGGTGGTTGAGTAATATGACAACTATTACAGAAAAAGTGAAAGACTTAGTAACAGTAGATAAAAAAGACGGAAAACTAGCACTTGCCCATATTTATGTTGCTTTTATCGCGTTAGCCATTGGTGGACTTTGTGGTCTTTTACAAACACTAGTGCGCTCTGGTACATTTACACTCCCTTGGGGAATCGGCTATTATCAAGTTTTAACGGTTCATGGCGTTTTACTAGGACTAATTTTAACAACATATTTTATTTTTGGTTTTCAAATTGCAGCGGTTAGCCGTACTGCTGGTACATTAACAAATAAACAAAGATTGTTTGGATGGATTGGTTTCTGGACAATGACAATTGGTACAACTGCTGCTTCAGTTATGGTTTTGTTAAATAAAGCATCTGTACTTTATACTTTCTATGCTCCACTACAAGCTCACTGGATTTTCTACGTAGGATTGGCTTTAGTAGTAGTGGGATCTTGGATCGGCGGAGCTGCCCAGATCATGAAATACATTGAATGGAGAAAAGCTAACCCTGGTCAACCTAGCCCATTATTAACTTTTATGGTTGTTGTAAACCTTGCTATGTGGATTATTTGTTCGCTTGGAGTTGCAGTGGAAGTTGTTTTTCAACTAATCCCTTGGTCATTAGGATGGGTAGACAAGGTTGATGTACTCCTTTCCCGTACACTATTTTGGTATTTCGGTCACCCACTAGTATATTTCTGGTTATTGCCAGCATATATGGTTTGGTATGTTATTATCCCAAAAATTATTGGAGGAAAAATTTTCTCTGATGCTTTAGCAAGATTATCATTTATTTTATTTTTACTTTTCTCTATTCCAGTAGGATTTCACCATCAGTTGACTGAGCCTGGAATTAGTTCTTTCTGGAAGTTCTTGCAAGTTGTATTAACTTTAATGGTTGTTATTCCTTCACTATTAACCGCATTCTCTATGTTTGCTACGTTTGAGTTACGTGGGCGAGCATTAGGTGGAAAAGGTATATTTGGATGGGTAAAAAAATTACCATGGGGAGATGCTCGTTTCTTAGTTCCTTTTATCGGTATGGCTGCATTTGTCCCTGCTGGTGCTGGTGGAATAATTAATGCCTCTAACCAGATGAATCAAGTAGTTCATAATACTATTTGGGTAACAGGCCACTTCCATCTTACAGTTGCTACTACTGTTGTGTTAACTTTTTTTGGGGCAGCTTACTGGTTGATACCACATCTTACTGGTAGAGTATTAACAAAACAAATGAACAGACTTGCTATTATTCAAGGTATTGTTTGGGCATTTGGTATGAGTATCATGTCAGGTGCTATGCATATTGTTGGTTTATTTGGAGCCCCTCGTCGTTCAGACTTCTCTACTTATGGAGGTTCTGAACAAGCAGCGGAATGGATTCCCTACCAGATTGCACAAGCAGTTGGTGGTACTATTTTATTCATAGGGATCATATTAGTTCTTTATATTATTATAAACTTATTATGGTTTGCTCCAAAAGGAGAAACAGAATTCCCTATCGGTGAAGTTTCTGAGCATGCTGAGAAAACGCCTATGGTACTGGAGAATTGGAAAATCTGGTTGACCATTTGTATTGCATTAATTTTATTTGCTTATACAGTTCCACTCATCGATATGATTCAAAATGCACCACCTGGATCAAAAGGATATAAATTCTGGTAACATAAAAAAGAACGAAGCATAGTTGCTTCGTTCTTTTTTATTTAGAGCTGTATACACCTAAATTGGTGATGTTCAAAGATTAAAAGGTACATTAACTATCCATTAAGCACATGTCTATTCCTAATCAAAGCTCGTCGCAATGGAAAAGGGAGTTTTCAGGATGTACGCCTTACACGCCACAGGAGGGCGAAGAATTACACCGTAAAGGATCTTGAGAGCGACTCTCATCCTTCGGAGGCTCATGCGTAGCGTGCGGCAGCGCACATCCGTGTTCCTTATGATGAGCTACCTTATTGAAAAGCGACTCATAATACATTGATTATAAATAATCTGGTAGTTCGGAACCTTAGAGTTGATAAATTTTAGTATATTTCTCTTCTAAATAATCCGCCAAGTAGTTACCATTAAGCCCTTCGCCTGTTGCATCTTTAAGTATTTCTAAAGGTTTTTTAAGTGCCCCGTGCTTGTGTACATTTTGAGTTAGCCACTCTTTTATAGGTGATAAATCACCATTCTCAATTAGTTCATCAAAATGTGGAATATCTTTTAGCATAGCCGCCTTAAACTGTGAAGCGTACATATACCCTAGAGCATACGATGGGAAATAACCGAAGCTTGCTCCCGCCCAATGAACATCTTGTAGAATCCCTTTTGCATTCGTAGACGGTCGCACTCCTAAGTATTCCTCATATTTCGCATTCCAGATTTCAGGTAGTTCTTCTACTATTAAATCCCCATTAAATAAACCTTTCTCGATCTCGTAACGAATCATAATATGAAGTGCATACGTTAATTCATCTGCTTCAATACGAATCAGTGAGGGCTTAACTTCATTTATCGCACGTAAAAACTCCTCCATAGGTACATCTCCGAATTGCTCTGGAGAATAGCTTTGTAACTTTTCATAGTTTTGTTCCCAAAACTTTGGATTACGACCAACAAAGTTTTCATAAAAAAGAGACTGTGATTCATGAATTCCCATGGACGCTCCACCTGATAGAGGAGTACCTGTTAATTCTTCTCCCACGTTTTGCTCATAGATCGCATGTCCGCATTCATGGATTGTCCCAAATACAGCGGAACGGAAATCAGATTCATCGTATTTTGTTGTAATTCGCACATCCCCACGATTTAATCCAGTTGCAAATGGGTGAACGGTTTCATCTAGTCTCCCCGCTTCAAAATCATAGCCCAGTTGTTTTAAGACATCTAAACTAAATGCCTCCTGCTGCTTTTTATCGAAATGCTTAAAGAGGAAATCTGTTTTCGGTTGGTTTGGAGATTCTGCTATTTTCTTTAATAAAGGTACAATACGATTTCTTAACTCTCCAAATACTTTATCAAGTATTTCTGTAGTCATTCCAGGCTCGTATTGATCCAACAATACATTGTATGGGTTATTATCCTTTACTCCCCAATAGGTTACAAATCTCTTTAAAGTGTCAACCATTTCTTTTAAATATGGCTTGAACATAGCCCAATCGTTTTTGGACTTTGCTTCTTCCCAAACAGACTCAGACTTAGATTGAAGAATGACAAATTTTTTATATTCATCTGCAGGAATTTTTTTACTCAGATCGTATTCTTTTTTCACTTCTTCAAACACACGTTTAGTTACATTATTTGCCGAAGGAATAGAAGGTTCCAGTTCATCTAATAATTTCTTTAACTCATCGGAAGTTGACAGATTAAACACATCCGTTGCTAGTACACCTACAACTTCGGAACGCTGATCTATCCCTTTTTTCGGCGCCCCTGTGCGCATATCCCAATATAATACCCCTAATGCTTCATTATACGCACCAATCTTTTTTACATAGTCTAAAAATTGTTGTTCTACCGTCAAAATTAATTCCCCCTTTTTTCCAACTCCACATTATCGTACCATATGTCTATTATTGAATAATAGATGTTGGCAAAATATTAACAAATCGATTTTGTAATACTTCTTCTTCAGGGTTAAGTAGAATATGAATTTCTCCGTAATCTTTAGATGTTCTAATTAGTCTTCCGATGCCTTGTTGTAATCTTAAAAGCATAAACGGAAGATCCACTTCTTCAAAAGGATCATTTGAGAATTTACGCTTAGCATCAAATAACGGATCTACAGGAGGAAATGGTAAATCAACAATAATAACTCTTGTTAAAGCTTTTTCAGGTAAATCGAGACCTTCCCATAAGTGATAGGAGCAAAGCGTCGCGAAATTTCCATCTTGAAACTCTTTCACTATTGTGGAGAGTTCTCGCTCCCCTTCAAAAACTATATCTTTAGTGGAAGGAATAGAATTTCGAAATTGATCCATCGCTGCTTTTGATTTAAATAATATTAAAGTTTGTTGCTTATCTTCCAATAATTCGACCACATGATTCGCTTTATCTTCTTGTTGTAGTTTTTTTACATTGATTTTCATCACTTCATCATAGTCAAATGGTGAAGCTACCGAGAAAGATTGATATTTTTCAACACCAAGCGAATCTGCAATATACGTAAAGTCTTTTTGAATAGATAGTGTGGCTGAAGAAAAAACGATTGGCATTTTTGAAGTAAACAGTTTTTCATTTAGAATGTCTGTTACTAGACGTGGCATTATAATCAATGTTTCATGACCATCAATAATTTCAAGCCACTCTACCCCATCCCCTTTTTCCGTGAACAATCGTAATGAATAGACGTATTGCTCTAAAAATTCTTCTACCATTCGAAGTTCATACTCAGGAATTGTAAATAATTCTGACTCAAAGACAAATTCTTCAAGTAAATCATCCGTTAAACTAATTGCTTTCTTACAAGTTTGTATAAGAAGGTCTGATTTTTCGATTGTCATTCGGTCCGTATCTCTTGCGATGCTATTTTTTCGAATTAAACCAAATATCTCGTCATGTGTTTCCTGTAATTGCTCCATCAAATATAATGTCTTTTCTCTTATTCCATCCACCATGACTCTTTCTAATAAACGCACTAGTGTCTCACTCTGAATTTCATGAGTAAGCGCTTTTTGTGCAGCGAATTCTAATAGATGCCCTTCATCCAATACAATCATCGATACCTCTGGTAATAAAGGAAGCTGACCTTCTCGAACTCTAGATTCTTTTGTCCAAATATGTTCCATTAAAAATTCATGAGAACAAATGAGTAAATCAGCTGATTCTCTATAATTTTGGCGATGTATCGTTTGGCCGCATCGATTGCGCAAATCACAAACCATACACTGCTGAGTCGGATGAAAATTCACTTTCTGCCAATCTTCATCACTTACACCGGAAAATTGGCTTCGTTCACCATAGGGAAATATTTTCTGAAGAGATGAATGACCATAAACAAAATCCGGAATGAGATCTTCTATTTCCTCTATGAAATAATCATTATCTAAATCTTTTTGCGCATCTTCTAAACGTTTTAAGCATAAGTATTGATTCCTTGATTTAGCTAAACGAACGTCAATCTTAATATCTAAATAATTTTGCAGTTTA
The DNA here is from genome assembly GCF_037104765.1 of Psychrobacillus mangrovi. Classification (NCBI taxonomy): domain Bacteria; kingdom Bacillati; phylum Bacillota; class Bacilli; order Caryophanales; family Bacillaceae; genus Psychrobacillus; species Psychrobacillus mangrovi. Next base: position 323,126 of record NZ_JBAWSY010000001.1, read on the forward strand.
AAAATATCGCCTGCTTCTTTAACTAATTGTTCAATTAATGTTTCATCAGCGCATGCGATTAAAGCTGGTTTCCCAGTATATCTTGCATAGGATATAGCAGGTAACAAATAAGCAATAGTTTTCCCTGTACCTACACCCGCCTCGGCGAATAACACATTTTTTTCTTTTAGTGCTTTTTCTATTTGATAAGCCATAAATATTTGTTCATCACGGCATTCAAAACCTTTTTCCGGTAATTCATCGTATAATACATCTCCCATCCAATCACCTAATGATTCGAAGAAAGAGCGGTCCTTGGATAATTGAAATGGTAAAGCTTTTTTCATATATTAACTCCTCCAAAATAAAATAAGAACGGAAAGGAGTTCCTCCCTTCCGTCAGACAAAATTTCCACCTACACAATTTACTTTCTATTTAAGAACGCTTACCCCAAAATTGGTAATAATCCGTTCGAATAAAACCGTTAAATAGTTTACGTTTTTTTGTTGCTCGTTTACCATACAATTGTTCAAAGTTTTCCATGGATGAAAGCATATAAACTGACCACGATGGATATTTTTCCATTAAATATCCTAAATCACTTATAGCTTTCTCAATTACTTCAACTTCCCCAATTCGCTCCCCGTATGGAGGATTGCCAATCATAACTCCGTCTGTCAATGTAGTAGAAAAATCGCTAGCCTGCATCTGTTTGAATGTTATTATGTCTCCAAAACCAGATTCAAAAGCATTTTGTTCCGCTACTTGAATCATTTTATGATCGATATCAGAACCAATTATTTGAAGCTCTTGATCATATTTAGCAAGATCTTCCGCTTCATTTCTTACATCCTCCCAAACCGTTTTTGGCATCCATGACCATGATTCACTATGAAAATCACGATTAAAGCCCGGAGCTATATTTTGTCCAATCATAGCGGCTTCTATCGGAATCGTTCCGGATCCACAAAATGGGTCTACAAATGGACGTTCTGGGTTCCATTTAGAAATTTTCACTAGGGCAGCCGCAAGTGTTTCTTTTAAAGGAGCTTCACCTTGTTCTTGACGGTATCCTCTTTTATGAAGACCTACACCACTTGTATCAATAGTAATTGTAGCCATATCTTTTAAAATACTGATTTCAATTTTATATGTTGCACCTGATTCATCAAGAAATCCTATGCGCTTATACGCTAGTTTAAGACGTTCTACAATTGCTTTTTTTACTATTGCCTGACAATCCGGCACGCTAAAGAGAGTAGATTTAACTGATTTTCCTTGTACAGGAAATGCAGCATCTACTGGCAAAAACTTTTCCCACTCAATTGCTTTTGTTCTTTCAAAAAGATCATCAAACGTTTTAGCTGGAAATTGTGATACTACAATTTTTACACGGTCAGCAACACGTAGCCATATGTTTGCTTTAGCAATTGCTCTTTCATCACCTTCGAAATAAATTTTTCCATTTTCAGTTGTTGTTTCATACCCTAGTGCTTTGACTTCATCTGCAACGATGGATTCTAAACCCATTGCTGAAGTTGCTACTAATTTAAATTTTGTCATAATACATTCCTTTCTTGCTTGAGAATTTCCCATAATTCAATGAAATCCAAAAGCTCTGAACTTGGAATTGGCCTACTATAATAATATCCTTGAATAATATCACAATCCATTTCCTTCAAAAGCTTTACTTGATCTTTCGTTTCTACACCTTCTGCTACTACTTTTAGATGTAATCGGTGAGCCATCATTATAATGGAATCTACTATTGCTTGTTTGTCTTTTAAAGAGGTAATTTGCTGCACGAAACTACTGTCTATCTTTAAGTAATTCAGTGGAAAGCGATTTATATAGCTTAAAGAAGAATATCCCGTACCAAAGTCATCAATAGAAATTTTAAAGCCCATATTTTTTAATTTAATTAACTTATTAACTATTCCTTGTGCGTCTTTCATAACCGTCCGTTCTGTTAGCTCTAATTCGAATTGGCTTGGACTACAATTATACTGCATAAGGATTGCATTTATTCTTTCTATAAAGTCGTCTTGTTGAAAGTGTAATGATGCAATATTAACTGAAACAGATAAATGTTGAATTCCTTTACTTCTCCATTCCATTATATCAAGACATACTTTTTCCAGTATCACTTCACTTAAAGGTATGATTAAACCAGTATCTTCGGCAAAAGGAATAAACTCACTTGGTGAAACGTTTCCTAATTTATTATTTTCCCATCTAACAAGCGCTTCTACACCTATAATTTCTCGGTTAACAATTGATATTTTAGGTTGGTAATTAATATTGAATTCTTTTGTTTGAATGGATTTTCTAAGTTCTGCCTCTAATAGAAGTAATCGTTTAGAATCTTTCTTTAAATCTTCGAAATAGAAAGCGTATTGATTTCGTCCGTTTTGTTTTGCAAAATACATCGCTTTATCCGCTTTATGAATAAGTTTTTCAGCATCTATACCATCTTGCGGAAAAATACTAATTCCTATACTTGATGTAATATATATTTCGTTTCCATCAATATAAAATGGTTTGTTTAAAGATTTTATAATTTCTTTTGCATGATTGGCTGCTTCTTTTTGGTGGTGAATATAACTTAAAGTTAGTAAAAACTCATCCCCCCCATATCGAGCAAAAATATCATTCTCTTTAACAATTAATTTAATACGATTGGCAACTTCGGTTAATATTAAATCTCCTACCTCGTTACCTACCGTCTCATTGATATGTTTAAACCGATCTAAATCAATAAATAGTAAAGCGTGTATAAAATTATTTGGAATAGATAAATTGATCAATTCGTTAAGTGATTCTTTAAAAGTGGAGCGATTTGCTAAATTCGTTAATTGATCAGTTAGAGTCAATTCTTCTAATTCTTGTTCTATGAATTTTTTTCGAGATATATCTGAAAAAATGCCAAAATAGTTAGTAACTTCCCCATCGCTATTTACGATACTTGCTATGGATAATAATTCTGGATAAACTTCGCCATTTTTTCTTTTATTCCAAATCTCCCCACGCCAAACGCCTTTAGTATGAATGTCTTTCCACATTTTTTCATAGAAAGCTGAACCCTGCTTACCAGATTGTAATATACGAGGATTTCTCCCACGCACGTCATCTAAAGAATACCCAGTAACCATTTCAAAAGCAGCATTTACTAGTGAGATGTGCATTTGATCATCGGTAATCATAATACCTTCAGTTGTAGAATTAAATACTTCCTCTACTAGTTTATTTGGATATAAATAAAATTGTTCAGGTTGTTGCTTTTTTTTCACAATCATATACCTGCCTTTGTTTATGCTACAAAATAACTAAAGTAAAAAGTTATGTAAGATAAGAAAAGCTCTCCTCGAATGGAGAGCTTGTTTATATTATTATTTATCCACTCATACACTCAATAAGCCATGTTTTGTCTCTACGGTACTCAAACGGTGCTTTACCTCGTACGATGTAGATGGCAATCATCTATCTACAGAATTATTTCTGTTCTTCTATCCGTTCATTTCCTTCAAGAAGATGCCCCTACCATAATTTGGGTTTCTCACTCATGGGGTTTACCTCGTTCCACCTGTATAGTTTCCTATACAGCTACGTCACTGTGGCACTTTCAGAGATTGTCAACCATATCCTAAAAGGACTTAGGCCTTCATCCCGCCGTCAGCTAAAACTAGCTGCCTTAGTTTATTTTTTCACTAAGCACGAACACTACATTCATCTCAGAATTGTGTGAGCATGGACTTTCCTCTACAATGTCAAGCATTGCAGCGATTGCCCGAATATATAAGTGGTATACATAGTATATACGAAATTTGTCGGCTTTTCAACCTCTAGGAATTAATATAATTATTCGTACAATTTACTCCCAAATACATGTTTCTCTAAATGTGAAAGTCTTTTCAAAATATCAAAATTCGTTGCACCAGTAGGTGGTGGTGGTGCTTGTTGAGTTCTTTTCGGAGCCTCAGCCAACTCTTCTCTTAATTGCTTATTTTCTAATTGAAGCTGGGAAATTTTCTTTTCAAAAGCCTCGTAATCTTGAATAATATCATCTAAGAATATGTCAACTTCCTCTTGGTTGTACCCTCTTAGGCCAGTTTTAAATTCTTTTTCTAATATATCTGATGGTTTAAATTTCAATTCCATGTTACATCTTCCTTCCATCTACATTTCGCTAAACGTATTATAGCATAATGATGTCGAATAATGCAGTATTTTAAGGCATTTGTACGCGCTTTTTGTTATGTTGTGCGCTTTCCCGGGAAATATTTATTTTCCGGATTATTCTTTCTCTCCTTTTATAAAGTTCTTGTTCTAAGCGTAGCTTTGATTGTGTTGATATACTATCGCTTAAAGAATCCATATACAAAGCACTTTTTGAGGTCATTTCTAGTGCTGACTCATAATCTTTTTGTTGATGCTCATACAATTTTGCCAATTCTATATAAACTTTTAAACGATATTTCCCGCTTATTTCCTTTAAAGATTCCTCAAAAGCCTGAATACTTTCCATAAATAACTTTTTACGTTTCAAGTGTAATCCTACGTACATATATGCAATACTTGCTTCTTGTTTTGGGAAATGATCCACGACGAATTTAAACCAGTCAAAACTTACTTCAGTTGTTTTCAAGTCTTGAAACCATTTTCCGATATTCGTATAAGTTACGGAGGATTCAGCTACTTCTTCTTTTTTAATCAATAAATCCACTGTAATTATATATAGCGTTACCAAAGATAAAATATCCCATTCATTATGTTTTAAAACTTTCATCAAATTGACTGGATTCCCTGTCTTAACCGCGTCAAAATAAATAATAGGAGCAAGATGACCTGGTATATCTCCATTTCTTTGAAAACCTAACTTTTGTTCTTCGATTTGCTTTAATTTAAATCTTTCTAAATTACCTTTCCAAATACGTTTGGAAGTATGCATCAAGTCAATATGATCATGCTGTTTTAATTTTGGAAGCAAATTTCGATTCATTGTCCATCTAGATATTAGTTGAGGCAGATCAAAGCTTTTTCCGTTATAAGTAATAATTGTTTGAGTATCTCTCCAAAAATCTAGTGAATATAAAAATGCTGTTTCTTGACTTGGATCAGCAAGAACATATTGTTTCAATAAAAAACCATCTTTTGTTTTCGTTAGCACACCATTTAGAAAGATGAGTACACCTGTCCCTTTCAAACCAGTTGTTTCCGTATCATAAAAGGAATATTTATTATCTAAGGAAACTGTTAACGGATGATCTGGATAGTTATCCTGCATAAATTTGATTGAATCCGTTAATTTACTTAATACAATGTTTCCATGTATATGCTCATTCGAGTAAAAAGATTCTTTTACGAATAAAAAACCATGTTCGTTTTGAATTAGTTTAAGTCCATGCTGAATCCATTTCTCTGTGTAAAAAGGTAGCTTAAAGCTAGGTATTTCCTTTTTAATCTGTTCGGTCGAATTCTTTTTTACTAGACCTTTCAATTGTAACAACTTTTTTTCATAGGACATTTTCTTTTACCTGCAAAAAGTATAGTAGTTTTAATACTTCTTTTTTCAAATTCAATTCTGCATCTTGTGCTCCGATACAGGCAGGACATCCATTATTACAAGAACAATTTGCTACTTGCTCCGTTACCTTTGGAACTAATTCATTCCACAAATCAAACATTCTTTCCGATAACCCAATTCCACCAGGATAACTATCATAAATATAAAAAGTTGGTTTTTCCATATTTGTCGATTTCACTTGTGGAACGACATGAATATCCTTTGAATCACAATGAATGAATAATGGTATAAAAGCATGCAATGCATATGCTGCTCCTGTCATTGCATCTGAAAGGAGCGCATCCGTCCAATCATCTGGTTTTTCAAAGCTAAACCAAGTAGAAGAAGTATGCAATTCTATTGGTGGCAAGTGAATTTTGCCTGATCCAATATTGTCATGAGTATCAAACTTAATTTTTTTAAAGATAGTTGGTTGCGCTAATACAATGATGTCTCCAAATTGCAGTGTTCCAACATTCGCTTCCTTGTCTTTATCCTCACTCAATACTTTTAACTCTATCGCAATGTTTGCGTCTGTGAAGTAATCAACGTCTACCTCTCTAACGAATGCTTTTTTCTCTTCCCAGTCTAGTTTTTCAACTTGAAATTGAGTTCCTTGGTGTAAATAAATTGCTTCCTCGTGGAGTAGAGTCATCGCACTATATTGATCCATTTCACCAATCACTCTAGTTTTTGTCGGAATGGACTGATCAATAATAATAACGTTTTCTTGAGAGGCAGAACGTAAACTTACATTGCTCGCCGGAAAACTTTCAGACATCCAATGCCATTTTTCAGCCGTTTTTAATAAAACGCCTTCTTCCTCCAAAAATTCCAGTAACTCTTGAATTGAAAATTCTCCATATAAATCCATTGACGAAAAAGGCAACTCAAAAGCTGCACACTTCAAATGATCCATTAAAATAATCATATTATCTGGATGAATTCGTACTTCTTCTGGAGATTGACCTAGAAAGTAAGAAGGATGATTTACCACGTATTGGTCGAGTGCAGTTGATTGAGCAACATAAATAATAAGAGCCTCATCCTGCCTTCTTCCTGCTCTTCCTGCCTGTTGCCATGCACTTGCGATATTACCAGGATATCCTGTCATAATACACGCTTGTAATTGGCCAATATCTACCCCTAACTCTAAAGCATTCGTGCTTACTACTGTACGAATAATTCCGTCTCTTAAGCCTTTTTCAATTGTTCTTCTTTCAGAAGGTAAATAACCTCCTCTGTATCCTCGAATAGATTGGTCGTTTATTTTTTTGCTAACTAGGCCTTGTAAATAAGTAACAAGCATTTCCACTCGAACTCTACTTTTTGCAAAAACAATTGTTTGAATTCCATTCACATATAATTCCTGTGCTAAATCCCTTACTTCTAATATTGCACTTCTTCTCACATTAAAGACCGGATGAATAATTGGTGGATTATAAAACACAAAATGTTTCTTACCTGCAGGAGCACCATTTTCATCGATTAATGTATGCGAAGTATTTGTTAAAGATTCGGCAAGCTCTTTTGGATTTTTAATCGTAGCAGACGTACAAATAAACTGTGGCTGACTTCCGTAAAACTCACAAATCCTTTTTAACCTACGAATAACATGAGCAACATGACTACCAAAAACACCTTTATATGTATGAATTTCATCGATAACTATATATTTTAAGTTCTCAAATAGAGATACCCATTTAGTATGATGTGGAAGAATTCCAGAATGGAGCATATCTGGATTTGTTAATACAATATGACCTGACTTTCTAATTTTCTGTCTAATACCAGGTTCTGTGTCTCCGTCATATGTATAACTTAAAATTTCCTCTTCACTAGCTTGAATAAGTGCATTTAAATCACTTTTTTGATCTTGTGCTAATGCTTTAGTTGGAAACAAGTAAATGGCTCGTGAGGTTGGATCGTCTAATATGGACTGAAGAACAGGTAGGTGATAGCAAAGTGATTTTCCAGAAGCAGTAGGAGTTATGGTCGTATATGACTTACCAGAGGTTGCAGCGTCAAAAGCTTGTCTTTGGTGAATATATAATTGGTCTACTCCACGACTGACTAATGCTTTTTGTAAAGAAGGATGCATCTGATCTGGAAATGGAGCGTATTTCGCTTGCTTCTCAGCCGTAGTATGAACATGCACTATACGTGAGTTTCTATTTCCGTCTAACTTCCATTCATCTAATAATTGTTGAATGTTTTTTCGTTTATGCATGTTCATCTCCTACTTCCTTAATTGCTTGAATAATTGTTTCTAAAGTATACTTTGATGAGTGTATGGACTTTAAAAATCTTTTTTTACTTGTGCCTTTATAGTAAGATTGCACAATAAATTGCTTCATGGATTCAAGTAAAGAGTCTATCTGACTAGGATGGACATACTTAGGTCGTTTTTCTTGAATCCATTTTCGAACTAGTTGTTCCCATTCTTGCAAAAGTTCATCTATTTGATATGCATGTGGTTTTACATCTTGAAAAAAGTCAGGTTCTTTATCTTCTTCTCGATAAGCTTCAAAACGGATGATACAATCATCACATTCTTTTAATAGGTGTTTACTAAGATTTAATAGTGACAAAGTCATCCCTCGCATTCTAGTAATAGTTTATCAAATATCCTAACTTTTTACTAGTTCTAAGCGAACATATATTCTTTATAATTTATTTTCCATTTTTTCGATTTTTGCAAGCAAATGAAATGAGGACTGACTAAAATTTTCTTTAAATTTATCTTGCTCGTCGTGCAATCGACTTTCCAGTAAATACTCGAGCAATTCAAGTTGGTCTATTAATCGTTCAATTTTATTCATTTTAATTCCTCCCTTTTTAAAGTATGTTCATTGTTTTTCCGAGAATACCTTCCCTCTCGACAAACGTTCTTTTCAACAGACAAAACTAGTGTACTATCGACAAAGTAACTTGGTTGTAACAGAAATGAAACTAAATATGACTGTTATTCGTCTAAGTAACTTGTGATAAACTAATAGCATAAAGAGGTGATCTGCTTGGCTATTCATTATCCAAACGGTAAAGTATACACTCCCAAAAAAGAACCATTAAAAATTAAGAAAAAGGATTATTCTTTTAGTAATAGGGGTAAGACGTTAGAGGATGAGTTAAATGATGCGAATGAATACTACCTTCTAAATGATTTAGCTGTCATATACAAAAAACCAATCCCTATACAAGTCGTTAGAGTAGAATATCCCAGTAGAAGTAGTGCTATGATTAAGGAAGCGTATTATAGAACTCCTTCTACAACAGATTTTAATGGTGTGTATCAAGGTAAATATATTGACTTTGAAGCAAAAGAAACGGAAAATAAAACAGCGTTTCCCTTAAAAAATGTACATGAACATCAAGTCAAACATATGAGAAGTGTAACTAAACAAAATGGCGTTTGTTTTTTACTCGTTCGTTTCTCGGCATTTGATCGTTATTTTTATTTACCTTTTGAACAATTAGAACTTTTTTGGGATAGAATGCTAACAGGTGGAAGAAAATCTATTGCTTTAAGTGAATTTGAAGAGCATGCAATAGAGATTACTCCAAAATATGCACCAAGAATTGATTATTTAAAAATAGTTGATAACTTGAACGTATAAATTGAAAGTGAGGAGACGTTTATGAGTGAGCAAAAAAGAACTCGTGAACAACGAAGAAAAGAATTACAACAAAAAAAACAACCGAAGAAACCTATAAAATTATGGATAAAACGTATTTTTATAGCGGTACTAGCTATAGGAATAGTAGGACTATTAGCGGGAGGATCCCTCTTCGCTTATTATGCAAGTTCTGCTCCTGAATTAGACGAAACATCTTTGAAAGATCCTATTAGCCCTAAACTTTTAGATGCGAATGGAGAAGTATTTGCTACGGTAGGTGCTGAAAGTAGAGAATATGTTCCCTATGATGAAATACCGCAACAGATGGAAGACGCTATTTTAGCAACAGAAGATGTTCGCTTTTATGATCATATGGGAGTCGATTTCTTACGTTTAGGAAAAGCAGTATTAGCAAACGTCACAAGCGGGTTTGGTTCTCAAGGTGCAAGTACATTAACACAACAAGTTATTAAAAACTCATTTTTAACAAATGAAAAAACATTAAAACGTAAGGCACAAGAGGCATATCTTGCTATTCAATTAGAACGTAAGTATGAAAAAGAAGAAATATTCGAAATGTACTTTAATAAAATATTAATGTCTGGAAGAATATATGGTTTCGGAACAGCATCCCAGTATTTCTATGGTAAGGAATTAAAGGATTTAACATTAGATCAATACGCAGTACTTGCGGGAATGCCACAGAGTCCTAATAATTATAATCCTTTCAAAAATCCTGAACTTGCTGAAAAAAGACGTAACATTGTACTTCATTTAATGAATTTACATGGCAAAATTACAGAAGAAGAAATGAAAGCAGCACAAGCAGCTCCAGTTGAGGAAGGCTTACTACCTGAAGACCAACGTGTGGCAAATCAAGATTCTAAATATGATGCTTTTATTGATATTGTTTTAGATGAGTTAGAAAAGAATGGTGACGGAGATGCAATCTCTGAAGGTATTACGATTCATACAACTTTACAACCAGAAGCACAGCAGACAGTAGAAGCAACACTTAACTCTGATAGGTTCCCTACAGAAAAAATTCAGTCTGCCGTTGCAGTCATTGATACAAAGACTGGTGCCATTGCTGCAGTTGGTGGTGGTAGAAACTATGGTGCTGAACGTGGATTTAACTTTGCGCAAGATATGAATGTTCGCTCTCCTGGTTCTACAATCAAACCATTGCTCGAGTATGGTGCTGCTGTAGAGTTTTTAAATTGGTCCACTGGTCAGACAATAATTGATGAACAAATCAAATACACTGGTACTGACCAAGTAGTTCGAAACTTTGATGGGAAATATAAAGGCAATATGACAATGCGCGAAGCGCTTTATAATTCTCGAAATGTACCTGCAGTTAAAACATTAAAAGAAGTTGGTACAAAAAATGCCAAAGAATTTATTAATCGTTTTGGAATCGATATCGGCGATGTAACGGAAAGTAGTGCGCTTGGTGGTACATCTAAGGCAATGACACCTATTCAAATGGCTGGAGCTTATGCAGCATTTGGTAATAACGGAATGCATACGAAACCGTACGCAATTAATAAAATCGTTTATCGTGATGGTAAAACAGAAAAAAATTATCGTCCTGATTCAAAACCTGTTATGAAAGATTCTACTGCCTTTATTGTGACAGATGTCCTTAGGGATGTATTAACGAAAGGTACTGGAAAACGGGCAGCTGTGAGTGGATTAGATATCGCCGGAAAATCGGGAACATCTAACTACGACGCTAATCAAATGAAGGAATGGGATTTACCGAATAGCGCATTCCCAGACGTTTGGTTTGCTGGTTATACTACAAACTATTCGATAGCTGTTTGGTCTGGATATCCTGATTTAAAAACGCCAATGACTACAAATGAGGAGCGTTATTTACCTCAAAATATTTTTAAAGAAGTAATGGCTAATATCTCTAACGGAACAAATACAGAACGCTTTCAAAAACCAAGTTCTGTAGTAGAAGCAACAATTGAAGTTGGATCTGATCCTCTCCAATTAGCAAGTGATTATACACCAGACAATTTAAAATCAACTGAACTATTCGTAAAAGGTACAGAACCAACTTCTGTATCGGAAGAATACAAGCAACTTGAGTTAAATGCTCCGTCTAATTTATCCGTAGATTATGATGAAATAACTTCAACTGCAACATTAGCATGGGATTTTGAAAAACCAGAAGAAATGGAAACAGATGTACAATTTGAAGTTTCAGTTGCGATTGATAATGGACCAAGTGAAGTTTTACAAACAACCAAGCAACAGGGATTAATCGTTCAAAGTTTGATACCTGGTAGTACGTATGTATTTTCTGTTACTGCAGTTTCAGAAGATGTTAGAAGTGAACCAGCTTCAATCTCACTAACACTCGATGCTGTGGAGGAAGAAAATCCAGAAGAAAATCCTTCAGACAATATAGATGAGAATGAAGGTAACGGTAACTGGAATGGAAACGGCAACGAGAATGGCAAAAATAACGAGAAAGATAAGGGTAAAGATAAGGGTAAAGATAAGGGCAAAGATAATAAAGGGAACGGTAATGGCACCTCGGATGGTTCGGAAGATGGAACTAATTCCGAGGAGGACCAAACTGAAACAACACCTGGTGATGGTCAGCAGGGAACAAACCCTGACGGCACTACAGATTCTGGAGAAGATTCCAGTACAACTCCATAATAACCAAAAAACGAGTTATCCTAAATGGATAACTCGTTTTAGACTGTAGACAAACTCGAAACTTATTTTTAGTATAGAATAGCTTAGTTCTTCCAAAGATTTACGCTGGCGAGCGCCGAGCCGCTCCTTAGCTATATATCCTAAGGGGCACTGAAAATACTCTTCATATTATTTTTTAGCGAGTATGTAAACGATATTTGGTTCACATACTCGCTTTTTGTCTTGGCGCCGTTGATTTACGTTCCAGGCGGACGCTTTCCGGCTGGAGTCGCCGCCTTTCATTACAATCAACTATTGTAATTTGGTCTCGGTTACATCAACATTCGTCTCTTTATACCACTTAATGTAAAATAACTATACTAAATAAGTTTTTCGCCAATTTAAGCGTTCTTTTTCATTCAGTTGGTTTTCAAGAACCCTCAATTTAAGTCATACATGGCGATTTAGATATAGATAAAGAAGCAAGGCACTTTCTGTTCAATTTTCAACAGAAAGTGCCTTGTTTATTCTTTTAACTATTTATTTCCCATAATTCTTTTCGCAGCAATTTTCTTTTTCACTTCTTTAAACAGCTCAGCAAGTTGACGAAATGCAGTATAATTTAATTTATTCTTTTGGATAAATTCAAAGCGTTCGGAAAAATTAATTAAATGAACTCCCTCTGTAACATTTATTATTTCTGTCAGAATCTGTATTCCTTGTTCCATGAAGATTATTCTTGAATCATCTTTTTCTTTAAAAAGCTGGACCAATTTTTCTTGTAACTGCTCCCACTCTTCGAATTTCCTCCCATAATCGAAACAATACCGTTTAGACAATTTTACTCATCCTTTTTTTCCCTTCACGACAAACAGCCAATAATGGGCATTCTGGGCAATTTGGATTTTGAGCCTTACAATGATAACGTCCAAAGAAAATTAGTTGATGATGTGCTTTTGACCACAATTCTATTGGAGTTTTCTTCATCAATGTCTCTTCTACTTGCAAGACAGAATCTTTCCATCTACACAAACCTAAGCGTTTTGTTACTCGTTCAACATGTGTATCCACTGCAATCGCTGGGATGTCAAAGGCGACAGACACAACAACATTTGCGGTTTTGCGGCCAACCCCTGGAAAAGTAGTCAATAGGTCCCTATTAGCTGGTACTTCTCCATCGTATAATTCTATCAATTGTTTACTCAATGCTTGAATGTTTTTTGCTTTATTACGATATAGACCAATTGATCGAATATCTGTTTGCAACTCCTCAATAGAAACTGCTAAATAATCTTCAGGTTTTTTATATTTTTGAAATAAAGTTTTTGTTACTTTATTTACTAATACATCTGTACATTGTGCAGATAATAGTGTCGCAACAAGGAGTTCAAATGGATTTTCATGAACGAGCTCACAATGAGCATCAGGGAACATTCGTTCCATTTCGTCTAGGCAATAATGCCATTGTGCTTTCGTAAGCAATTTTCCCCCTCCTACTCTCTCTCTTCTAACCAATTATAAAAAGACACTTTTGTAGAACTGGAAACTTGTTCTACTTTTTTGGGAACAGGAATCTGTTGTCTGAAATTAGAAGACTCTTTTTCAGCAGCTTCTACAGTTTTAATATTTTTCTTCTTCCATTCAAATAAAATTCGGTCTATATACCGTAAACTAAGCTTTTGGGCTAGTACCGCCTCTTTAAGCGCTAACCGAATTAGTGAAGGAGAATGCTGGTCTTGGTCAAACCACATTCCTATCGTTTCGTATTCCATCGGAGATAACAGTCTTCCAAACTCTTGCTCAAACAACTTATATATACTACCTTCTTCTACTTTCATCTGCTGATCTTCTTCTTTGTTTTCTTCAAGCTCTGCGTAATTCAACAGTAAGTTCCAGAGACTCTGAAAATCATAATATTCATAACGAACACCTTGCTCATCAATTTGCTGTTCAATTTGAATAAAACCTTTTTGTAAAAGTCGTTGTAAAATACCTACTACTTTATTTTCATCAAAATACGTCTTGTCCACTAGATTTTGTGGAGTTGGAAAGTGAATTCCAGCCTCACCAAAAGCAATCAGATGAAGAAGTATTATGGCTTCCTCATCTTTAACATCAATCATTTTATAGTAGTTAAAAAAAAGCTGGGAAATGGTCACATTTCCCTGCTCTGTCCAAATACGGAGTCGATCTCGCTTTTGCATACTCGTCTCCCTCTCTTTTTAATCCAGCCATAACGCCTTGTCCCTTTATGTAAGAAAAATAACATAATGAGGCAAGACGATAGCAATTCCTTATGGATATAATCTGTTTAATAAACGTGGGAATGGAATAGACTCACGTACATGTTCTGCACCACTTAACCATGCAACTGTTCTTTCTAATCCAAGTCCAAAACCTGAATGTGGCACGGAACCTTGTTTACGAAGCTCTAAATACCATGCATATGCTGCTTCATCTAAACCATGCTCTTCTATGCGTTGTTTTAAAAGATCATAGTCGTGAATACGCTCGGATCCACCAATAATTTCTCCATAACCTTCTGGAGCAATTAAGTCTGCACATAATACAACGTCATCTCTATCTGGATGAGGTTGCATATAGAAAGGTTTGATACCTACTGGATAATGCGTAATGAAAACAGGTTTGTCATAGCTTTCTGCAATGGCTGTTTCGTGAGGAGAACCAAAATCATCACCCCATTGAATATCATCAAATCCTTTTTCATGTAAAAATTTAATAGCATCATCATAGGAGATACGTGGGAATGGTGCTTTAATATTTTCTAGTTTAGATATATCACGGCCTAGACGCTCTAATTCCAATGTACAATTTTTAACAACTGCTTGTGCTATATATTCAACATATTGCTCTTGTACTTCTAAGTTTTCGTCGAATTCTACAAATGCCATTTCTGGCTCGATCATCCAAAATTCAATTAAATGACGACGAGTTTTGGATTTTTCTGCACGGAATGTAGGTCCAAAAGAAAATACTTTACCAAGGGCCATTGCAGAAGCTTCTAAGTATAATTGTCCTGATTGCGATAAATAAGCATCCTCATCAAAATATTTTGTATGGAACAATTCGGAAGTACCTTCTGGAGACGATCCAGTTAGGATAGGTGGGTCCATTTTTACAAATCCATTATTATTAAAAAACTCATATGTAGCGCGAATAATCTCATTACGAATTTTCATAATAGCATGTTGTTTTCTTGAACGTAACCATAAATGACGGTTGTCCATTAAAAACTCCGTACCATGTTCTTTAGGTGTGATTGGGAAGTCTACTGCAGCATGAATTACTTCAATTTGTTTTACCTGTAACTCATAACCAAAGGAAGAACGATCGTCTTTCATAACTTCTCCTATTACATACATAGAAGTTTCTTGTGTTAATCCCTTTGCAACTTGAAAAATTTCTTCTCCAACTTCCTCTTTTACAACAACTCCTTGTACAAATCCAGAACCGTCACGTAGTTGTAAAAATGCAATTTTACCACTTGAACGTTTATTTGCTAGCCATGCACCAAGTTTAATTGTTTCTCCGACATGGTTCCCCATATCTTTAATCATAATTTTTTTCATGTTACCCTCCAAAAATTCAAAAGTTAAATTATAAGTTTGAAATACGCTTCCACCAATCTCCGTTATTAAATAACAAATACACATAACCAAGGTTATTGTCTTTGTTAACAAACGTGATTTCCCAAACTGGGCCTACTTCTTCTACTCCAAGTTTAGCATGTAATAGTTTGCTGTTTTTTTCCTCTTTCATTGCTAGTTCAATCGCTTGTTCTTTTGTTATTCCATCCTTTAAATTAACTTCCATTATAGCTTCATCTGTCTTTTTTTCTGGAATGAAGAATGCTTTTTCTTCTCCTTTATCAGTTGTACCTATAACTGTATGGAATGTCTCTGAACTATTATAAACATAAGAATCGTTAATATCGGATAGCAAATCATTTTGTATTACATATGATTCAGCATCTTCGCTAGCAGCATTGAAAGGAGCTTTTGCTTGAAAGTAAATAAGTGAGCTAAGAACAACCGTTAGACTAATTAAAAAAATAACAATAAACAGGATCCATTTTTTTACTGCCATTATTTAAGTCCTATATATGGTAAATACTGCTTTTTCTTGATCTTGCTTATCAAGCGCCAATCCAAACATTAAATCCTGTTCTTTTAATGTACGATTTAAAGCATCAACCACTTTATATAAGTCACTTTGATAATTTATCGTAACGGTTGATAGCACTTCAATTTTGTTTTCCATATTTCTACCCGCTTTCTAAAACTCATACTCCCTTAGTATACCAATTTTCAAGCTCTAAGACCATATTTTCTAGAGAGACTTTCTTAACTGGAATATTAGGAATTGCCTGTATAAAATCATTTCCATAGGACTTTGTTTCAATTCTTCTATCCAGCACGATAAAGACTCCCTTATCTGAAGAGGATCGGATCAAGCGACCAAAACCTTGTCTAAAGCGTAGAACAGCCTCTGGTAAAGAATATGCAGTAAAAGGGTTTTGACCATTAATCGTTAATAATTCAGCTCTCTTTTTAAATAAAGGATCTTCAGGTGAGGAAAAAGGAAGTCTCACCATAATAATAACGGATAATGCATCTCCCGGGACGTCCACTCCTTCCCAAAAGCTGTTTGTACCAAATAATACAGATTTAGAAAAACGCTGAAATGATTTTAATAAGCGCATTCTACTTCCTGATGACATACCCTGTGCAAATAACATATAATCATCTAACAGTTCAGTTTCCTGTATCAAGTCTACTGTTTTTCGCAGCATATCTTGTGAGGTGAATAAAACAAAACATCTTCCTTCAGTAACAAGGACTGTTTGAACAATTGCTTCTGCGATGGATTCAATATAGTCACTTTGAGATACATTCTGTATATCTGGCATATCGTCAACAATTAATAATTCTGCTCCTTTATAATAATCAGCAGAAGCTTTAAATGTATTAATACTTACATTATTATCCAATCCTAACTGAGATGTGATGAAATGACGATTTGTTGGCACAGAAAGTGTTCCCGAAGTCCATATAACCGCCCCTTCTTCTCTTAAGGGATTGAGGGCATTTTTAATATCTTGTTGATAGTTCAAAGGTCTTTTAATAATAGTTAAGCTTCCCGGTATACTTCTTGTATCTATTTCCAACCACTTTGCTTCAAGTGTTTCTTCTTGTAAAAAGATTTCATCCCATTCGCTAGCTTTTATTTCTAGCTCTTGAATCCAATATTCCCATTCGTTCAAAATTATCGATGAATGAATCTCATTAAAATGATTCGAATAAGAATGAATAATGGATTTTGCAGATAAAATAAAAGTTTGAATGGTGTTTGCGACTCTTCGCAAAATGGAATCATCTAAATCTAATTCTCCTAGAAGAATGGACTTTTTTGTATTCTTATATCGCGTTTTTGTTTGCTTCGCAGAGTGAATAATAACGGAAATAGTATCATCAAAAATATTTACCACTTCAACAAACTGCGTTTCCAAGCGTAATCGCAAAGCTAATGGGATATGCAAAACTGACAATTTATAAAGTAAATGTTCCGTATCTAATGTCCCAAATTGTCCTAGTACATATTTCCAATTTGTATAAGAAAAGACACGTTCTTTTCTAGACATACTCGCATGAATAAATTGATGGGCCTCATCGATTATAGTTGCGCATCCATTTGCCAATAACCTATTTTCTCTTTCTTGATCAGCTAATATCATGGCATGATTGGTAACTAAAATATCGCATTTTTCACTTTTACGAATTGCTCTATGATAAAAGTCTTCAACTTCTAGTTCTTCCATATTAAATCGATCAGTTCTTCTAATTTTATCTATAAAAAGTTGACCACCGCCTGAAACATTTAACTCGGTCAAGTCCCCTTCTTCTGTTAGAGTTAACCAAACTAATATTTGCATAATTGTAAATGTCTCATCATATGATTCGTCATCTAATTGAAGGTGCTGCCAAAATCGATACAAATCTATATAATGATGCATCCCTTTCAATTTTCCAACTCGGATTTGCACGCCTAACAGTTTATTTAATTTAGGAATTTCTTCTAAGATTAGTTGATCAATTAAATGGGTTGTATACGTACTAACAATGACTGGTTTCTGTTGCTTCATAGCATAAATCGTAGCAGGTAGTAAATAACCTAAAGTTTTGCCAATGCCAGTTTCCGCCTCACAAACAATCTCCTTTTTTTCTATCATTGCATCGTGTATCGTATCCATTAATTCAAATTGTCCTAGACGCTCTTCAAATCGTGGCATACTTTTATTGAACAAGCTCAATTTAGAGGTTTTCTTCTTGGGATAACTTAACTGGATTGGTTGAGAATAAATCTCCTCCTGCACATATTTTAAAGGAATGGAATGATAAGTTGGATAATTCTTTGTTTCGTACACTTTTCTTTTATTAGACAATACCTCAAAGAAAAGTAAAGATAAGTTAGATTTTAAATGAAATGATCTTTTATGTAGTAATTCGATTGTTCTTAGTGGTAAATGGGAAAGCTGCTCTATGCATTTTAAAAGTAAATGTGCAGTAGCTAGTGCGTCGTCGTCTGCACGATGCGCAGATTGCAACTCAATATGTAACTCCGATGAAATATCTTGAAGCTTATAACTATACAGATTTGGGAACATTAGTTTTGTAAACTCAACTGTATCCATCTTCTTGCAAATTAATTTTGGAAGTCCAACTCTTTTAAGTTCATTTTGTAAAAAAGGAAGATCAAAATGTACATTATGCGCAACAAAAATATGATCTTGAAGCATGTCTAAAATGTGAGAACCAACTTCTTCAAAAAGAGGAGCATCCACTACATCTTCATCTTTAATTTTTGTTAAATCTTGAATAAAGAAAGGAATTGACTTTTCCGGATTAATAAAAGACGTATACGTATTTGCGATTTTATAGTCATTTATAAACACAATTGCTATCTGAATTATGCGGTCACCATTAGAAGATGAATGGCCTGTTGTTTCAATATCAACAACTGCATATTTATGATTTTCCACCATTCCTCAACTCACAATTCTTATTTTTAAAAGTAAAAGAACCAAAGACTCTCTCTTAAAAAATTGTAACACATTCACCAATAAGAAACGAAAAATTTGATGTAATCATTTAAAATAAATGCTGGTTAAAACATGCTTGCATTTTTAATACATAAAACTTTAAACTCGGATGTTCGCTTACCGCACGCTACGCATGAGCCTCCGCAGGATGAGTCGCTCCTTCGTCACTCCCACATCCTTTATGGGGTCTCATTCTTCGCGCTCCTGTGGCGTGTAAGGCGCACATCCTGAAGACACAACTTCATAAAGTGTCATCTTAGTCTAAGGGGTAACGTATGCCTATATATGAGTATGTTCTCAACAACATTTTTATATATTATTTGCTACAACAACTTATAAAGCAAAACACGGATGTGCGCTTGCCGCACGCTACGCATGAGCCTCCGCAGGATGAGTCGCTCCTTTGTCGCTCCCACATCCTTTACGGGGTCTCATTCTTCGCGCTCCTGCGGCGTGTAAGGCGCACATCCTGAAAATAGCCAATGATACAGTAACTTTTAATTAAAAGAGTGAAAGCAGAATTTATTTATTGTTCAACATTTAATAGAGTCTACATTAATCATAATCAAGAGAATTCACTGGCATTCGCGCCTTGCGAACCGCATGACGTGCCGTATGAGACAGCGAAATGCGCTTGCGCATACAGCGGCTCATACGGACGTGCGGCCAGCGCGAATGCCTATAGTCGGTGATGTCTCTTTTCAATTCTGTATATATTATTGGTACTTAGAAATCGTAAAAATGGATGTACGCTTGCCGCATATCCTGTAAACATCCCAATAAATCTGAAATAATTATCGAAAGAAGCAATCCTACCCCCTGTTATAGGGATTATTGATTTAACAATACATTAATAGAATCTACATTATTTCTACAAAAAGATGTACTGGCATTCGCACCTTGCGAGCCGCATGACGTGCCGTATGAGACAGCGAAATGCGCTTGCGCATATAGCGGCTCATGCGGACGTGCGGCCAGCGCGAATGCCTATAATTGGTGATCTATCTATTCAAATCTATGCTTATTATTAATTATTCTTTGATCTCAGAAAAACGGATGTGCGCTTGTTGTGCTAAGGACAGGCTTTGGTTACATTGGTTACCACATAATTAAAAAGATGCGTGGGACGTGACTATGTCACACTCCTCGCATCTTGTAAAGTTTGCTTGCATATCAATCCAAAATGATTAACTTATAATATAGATGTACAATTTTTATATTTTTCCAATAGCTCTATTGGACTTATCAAATTAACATTATTAGATTACATCACTGTTGCTTCAGGTTCATAATGTATTATTTCTCTAATCGTATTATTTTCATTCATAATAGCAACTGTTGGCTGATGTGTTTTTGCTTCATCATTCATCACATAAGCATAAGAAAGAATTATTACGATATCGCCTCGTTGAACAAGGCGAGCTGCTGCTCCATTTACGCAAATAACCCCGCTTCCTCTTTCTCCAGCGATAATATAGGTTTCAAAACGTGCTCCATTGTTATTATTTACAATGTGAACTTTTTCGTTAGGTAGCATTCCTACTGCATCCAATAGATCTTGATCGATTGTAATACTTCCTACATAATTTAAATCTGCTTGAGTCACAACTGCGCGGTGTATTTTACTATTTAACATCATACGTAACATTCTGTTACACATCCTTTACTTCTACTATTATATTATCTATCAATCGGGCATTTTCAAAAAAAACTGCTGATGCAAACAATACTTGCTCCACGTTATTCAGGTCTGTTTGTAAGTTCGGATAGGACAATGCTTGCATATAGTCTATTCTACCAGAGGTATTTTGTTCAATATGAGCCTTACCTTTTGCTAGCGCATCTTGAATATTTTTTGTTTCTATCCATGTTTCGGTTGCAATAGTTAATGCTTTATATAAATGGATGGCTTCTACTCTTTCTTTTTCGCTTAAAAAGACATTACGTGAACTTTTTGCAAGTCCATCTGCTTCCCGAACAGTTGGCACGCGTACAATTTGCACAGGAAAATTATATCCCTGAACGAATGTCTCTATAATTGCAAGTTGTTGTGCGTCTTTTTGACCAAAATACGCTTTTGTCGGTTGCACTAAATGAAATAACTTAGTTATCACTTTTAATACACCGTCAAAATGTCCTGGTCTGCTCTCTCCGCAAAGTTTAGTGGAAAGCTCCCCCGCGTGAATAGAAATGCCGCTTTCAAATGGGTACATTTCTGAAACTGATGGTACAAAAAGAACATCTACCCCTGCTTTTGTTGCAAGTTCGGTATCATGTTCGATATCTCTTGGGTATCGATCTAAATCTTCGTTGGGACCAAACTGAGCGGGATTGACAAAAATACTTGATACGACAATATCATTTTCCACTCTCGCTTTATTTAATAAAGCGAGATGCCCTTCATGTAAGTATCCCATTGTAGGAACTAATCCAATTGTTTTTCCTTTATTACTATATAAAAAGTCTTGTAACTCATTGATTGTTTGTACTGTTTTCATGACTGCCTCCATACAATTGTTGAAGTTGATCTTCTTTCATTGTAAATTGGTGTTGCTCTGCCGGGAACGATTCATGTTTTACCTCTTGCACATATTGAGTAATACCATCTGCAATAGGACCACCAATATTTGCAAATTCCTTTACAAATTTCGGTATATGATGAGTTCCATATTTGACCATATCATGGAAAACTAACACTTGACCATCAGCAGTAACACCAGCTCCTATACCTATTGTAGGAATAGTTAAGGCAGCAGATATCTTTTCAGTTAATTGATGAGGAATACATTCCAATACTACTGCACAAGCACCAGCTTGCTCGCATTTTTTTGCATCTTCTATCAATTTTTCTGCAGCTGCTGCAGTTTTACCTTGAACTTTATAGCCACCAAGAACTCCTGCAGATTGTGGAAGTAAACCTAGATGGGCAACTACTGGTATACCAGCAGATGTTAATCTTTGAATGACAGGAATTACTTCATCTGCACCTTCTACTTTTAAAGCTTGTGCGCTGGTTTGCTGCATAATTTTTACCGCATTTGACAGTGTTTGGTCTAGTGAACCGTGATAAGTAGCAAAAGGCATATCAACTACTAAAAATGTGTTAGGAGCACCTCTTCTAGCTGCTTTACTATGATGTATCATGTCATCTAGTGTTACAAGAACAGTTGAATCATAACCGAGCACAACCATACCTAAGGAGTCTCCAACTAGAATCATGTCTACTCCTGCATTTTCCGCAAATTTAGCGGTGGGATAATCATATGCAGTAATCATGGCAATTTTTTCGTTGTTTTTTTTCATTTCTACAAAACTACTTGTTGTTTTCAAAGCGTATCACTCCTCTTTTATTGAGAAGAAAACCGATAAAAAGCCCTTCAATCCCAGAAATGGGCAGAAGGGCAGAAAAGTTAAATGTAGGTTTTCTCCGTCCCTGTCGTTACATGATCAAGGCAGACTATTAAATTAAAATAAATGATATTGCAGGTGCAGTTCGATTAAGATACTACCCTTCGCATACAGAATAACAGAATACTACTAATTAGTCCAAATTATTATTTGTCAATCAAGTTAATATCTGCTGAATAGATACCTCTAATTTCACCAGTATCTAATCGAAGCTCTAATACACCATCAGCTGTTATTCCAATCGCAACCCCTTCTAGTGTTTCTCTTAAAAGGCTAGCTCTAATTCTTTTTCCAATAGTACAGCTATAACTCTCCCATAGAAGTTTTATAGGTTCAAATCCGTTTTCCACATACATTCTAGAATATTTTTCTAAATAGAATAAGATTTTAGCAACCAAAGCAGCTCTGTCTATCTCTATCCCTGTTTCCATTTTTAAAGAAGTAGCAATTGATTGAATTGATTCATTAAAAGAATTCGAATCTTGGTTTACGTTTACACCAATTCCAATAATAATGGACTGAACACGATCCATATCTGCTTGAAGCTCAGTCAATATACCAGTTACTTTTTTACCGTTTATTAATAAATCATTCGGCCACTTGATTTCGGGTACACAGCCTGTTAACGATTCTATTGCCTTTGTTATAGCGACAGCTGATACAAGAGTAAATTGTGGTGCTTGATGTGGACTGATTTCCGGTCGAATAATGACACTCATCCATATTCCTTTATTAGCAGAAGAATTCCAAGCTCGTTCCAACCTACCTCTTCCAGAGGTTTGCACTTCCGTAATTACTAATGTACCATGTGGGGCACCATCTCTGGCTGTCTCTGCAGCTATATTTTGGGTAGAATCGCAAACAGGATAATATAGAATAGTACGACCTAACTCCTTTGTTTCTAACAAAGGAGTTATTCTTTCTTTAGATACAATATCTGGGATTTTTTGTAGAATATAACCTTTTTTCTTTACAGCTTCCAAAACATATCCCTCTTCTTCTAGTGCTTTCAGATACTTCCAAATCATTGTACGGGAAATTGATAATTCATCTGCAAGTTTTTGACCTGATATGGGGTTTCCTTTTGCAGCAATCAATTGGGTCAGTATTCTTTCTTTATTCGTCATATTCACGAAAAAACCATTCCTTTATATTTTTTCGATTATTCGCCAATTGTCCATTTACAATTGCTTCCGTCATTTTTTCTATAACTTCTTTTAACCAAGGTCCTCTTTTTTGTTGTTTCCATTCCATTATGTCATTTCCATTAACAACAATTTCCTTCGAAGACATTATTGGAATGGCTTTTTTTAATTGTTGAATTGATTCGTTTGTATAGGAAGAAGAAATTCCAAAAATGAGTTCACCGAAAGAAACAGCCGCTATTAGAACATCTTCTTTAAATTGAAAAATTTCATAAGTCGTCCAATATCCTTTTCTCAATAGGTCTACTGCAGATAATACTTG
Source organism: Psychrobacillus mangrovi (assembly GCF_037104765.1). Lineage (NCBI taxonomy): Bacteria > Bacillati > Bacillota > Bacilli > Caryophanales > Bacillaceae > Psychrobacillus > Psychrobacillus mangrovi. The sequence continues at coordinate 346,942 of NZ_JBAWSY010000001.1, forward strand.
TTTCACATAGGCTTTTTCAGCATTTGAACACTTATAATAATTTAATAATTCATTAATGCCATCAGTCTGTTGCATAAGTGCAAAAAAGGTCCAACCATTAGCTGCATTGCCAAAGCATTTAAAACTATTCCATTTTTCCAGATGAGTATCCCATTCACCAGGAAACTTTTCTGCTAGTTTACTTGATACAAATAATTGCATGCCTCTTCCAACATAATTACTTGTCCAAATCTTCTCGAGTTCAGCTTTCACTCTTTCGATTGATACATGTTCAATCAACGGATGTAACGATTGAATTGCTTCAAAAGTACGTTCATGTAAAGAAAAATCCAGCTGTGCAGAAAACCGAACTGCTCTTAGCATACGCAGTGCATCTTCGGAAAAACGTCTATTTGGGTCTCCAACTGCTCGTATTACTCTTTTTTCAATATCCTTTTGCCCGCCAAAATAATCAATTAACTCATCTGATTTTGTCATTGCCATTGCATTCATAGTAAAATCTCTTCTTTGTAGGTCTTCTTGGAGTGAACGAACAAATTCAACGTTGTCTGGTCTTCTAAAATCCGAATAAGTAGCATCAGCACGAAAAGTAGTCACTTCTATTGTGTCATCTAATACAACAAGTACAGTACCATGTTCAATTCCTACATCAATTGTGTGTTCAAATAACTGTTTGACTTCTTTCGGTGTAGCATTTGTAGTTATATCCACATCATTTGCATGAACTTCTCTTATAAAATCGCGGACTGCTCCACCAACTACATATGCTTCAAAACCAGCATGTTCAAGCTTTTTAATTACTTGATATGCAATCGGCCACCGGTTCTTCATCATGTTATTTTCTCGCCACTCTTTCATATAACAATTCATACTGTTCAACTATGCTAGCAGAACTAAAACGTTCTCTCACAATTTTCAAAGATGTTTCACTTAGTTCTTTATGTAATAAGGGATCTTGTAATATTTTCAATCCATATTCGGCAACCTTGTTAATATCTCCTAGTTCAACTAGATATCCATTTTCTCCACTTGAAATTACTTCTGGAATACCACCTATATTTGTACCGATACAAGGCACTTTGCACGCCATAGCTTCCAATAGTACTAATCCAAAAGACTCTTTTTGAGATAGCAGTAGCATTAAATCCGAGATTGAATACAATTCAGACAGATTATCTTGTTTGCCTAAAAATAATATATCCTTTTCAATAGACCTTCCTTTAACATATTCCATAACAGGGTGTTTTTCAGGACCGTCTCCTACTAATAACAATTTTGCGGGAATTTCATTTCGAATTAGCTCAAAACTTTTGACGACATCTGGTAACCGTTTTACTTTTCTAAAGTTTGAAACATGGATGATTACTTTTTCATCCTTTTTGATTCCTAATAATTCTTTTAAATTGCTATCTTCTTTTCTCGTATATTCATTTTCATCAACAAAATTATAAACGGTTTCTATTTCTTTTCTAGGAGCAATTAACTCCACGGTCTGGCTAACCAATGAATCCGAAACAGCAGTAACAATGTCTGATTTTTCAATTCCATAACGTATGGCGCCTGACAAGGAAGAATCATCACCAAGTACGGTTATGTCCGTACCATGTAATGTGGTTACAATACCAATGTCGGAATTTGCCATGTCACGTGCCAAAATAGCGCAAACAGCGTGAGGAATTGCATAATGTACATGCAATACATCTAATCCTACATCTTCAATTACTTCCGCCATTTTATTTGCTAACGCAATATCATACGGAGCATACTGAAATACAGAATAACTATTTACGTCAACTTGATGAAACGTGATATTAGGATACATTTTATTCAACCTAAAAGGCATACTGGAAGTGATAAAATGAATGTCATGCCCTTTTTCAGCAAGCATTTTACCCAATTCCGTAGCAATGACTCCGGAACCTCCTACCGTCGGGTAACAGGTTATTCCAATTTTCAATTTACGCACATAATCACTTCCTTAACGTGAACGTCTCTCTTCAAGCAACCGCCAATCCAAAAATCCTTCTTCAATTCCTTTTAATAATATTTCAGCAGTGCCCATATTTGTCGCTAACGGTATTTGGTATACATCACATAGTCTAATCAATGCAGATACATCTGGTTCATGAGGTTGCGCTGTAAGCGGATCTCGGAAAAAAATCACCATATCCATCACGTTGTTGGCGATAGCAGACCCAATTTGTTGATCCCCACCTAGAGGACCTGATTTGTATCTGAATACAGACAAGCCTACTTCGTCAATTATTCGATTACCTGTCGTTCCGGTAGCAAATAATTCATGTTCCTCAAAAATAGTTTTATATGCTGTTACAAATTGAACTAAATCATCCTTTTTTTTATCATGTGCCACTAATGCTATTCTCATATCGTCACCCCTATAAAATAATATCTTCTAAGCCGTAAATCAATGTATTTTGTTTCATGATCTCATTGATGGATAATACAATTCCAGACATGAAAGAAGTACGATCAAACGAATCATGTCGAATAGTCAATAACTGCCCTTCTCCACTTAATAGTACTTGTTGATGAGCAACAAGACCTGGCATTCGCACACTATGTATATGCATTCCAGAAAAGTTTGCCCCTCTTGCACCTTCCATAATTTCTTTTTCATCTGGGTGCCCTTGCTCAAAAATAGTCCTCGTTTCATTTATCATCTGTGCTGTTTTAATAGCTGTACCTGAAGGAGCATCTACTTTCTGGTCATGGTGCATTTCAATTATTTCAACGTTCGGCAAGTATTTAGCAGCCATTTGGGAGAATTTCATCATTAAAACTGCTCCAATTGAAAAATTGGGAGCAATAATACATCCTATCTCTTTCTCCTCTACTTTATTTCGAATCTCATCTAATTGTAAATCAGTAAAGCCTGTTGTACCAATCACAGGTCTAACACCATTATCCAGAGCAATCATAGCATGTTCAAAGACAGAGCTCGGTACTGTTAAATCTACTAATACATCTGGTTCTGTTTGAAAAATTAATTCTTCTAAAGAAGTGAATATTGGGATATTATCTCCTAGAAACTCTTCACCATTTTTATTATCTAAAACACTAACTAATAAAAAGTCTGTGTTTTTAACTATTGTAGCTACTGCTTCTTTTCCCATTCTACCTCTTGGTCCTGCGACCGCTACCTTTATTACCATAACTAGTCCTCCTTCTTAGTCCAACGATCCTTGTCCCGTGTATTGTATTTATTTAATACCTTCTGCAAGGATTCTTGTAAGTCAATTCCTTCTGCATTTGCCAAACAAATTAACACAAAAAAGAAATCTCCCATTTCTTCCGCAAGCTCTTTATCAACTTCCGTATTCTTTTTTTTCTTTGTCCCATATTTATGTTGTATCTCTCTGGATAGCTCTCCTAACTCTTCAGTCAGTCTTGCTAGCATCTCCATTGGTGGAAAATAACCTTCTTTAAATTGATTTATGTATAAATCTACATCTTTTTGTAGGTCAACTAACATTTTATTTTCAGACATATTTTCACGCTCCCTTACTCATCCTAATAAAAATATACACTGGTTGTCAAAAGCAAACAAATGAATGATAATATTAAGTATACTATTATAGTGAGGTGGATTCATGGGGATTGGTTTAAAACTTAAAAATATTATAGCTATAATAATTGGATCCGCTATTTATAGTTTTGGTTTTGTACATTTTAATATGCAAAACGAACTTGGAGAAGGTGGATTTTCTGGTATTACATTAGTTTTATATTTCGTATTTAACTGGGATCCAGCATTGATGAACCTACTACTCAATATTCCAATGTTTATCATTGGTTGGAAATTGCTCGGAAGAAAAATGTTTGCTTATACTGTATTAGGAACATTATCCGTTTCAGTTTTCTTAAAGATATTTCATGTATACGAATTCCAATTAGGATTAAAGGATGATTTGTTTCTTGTTTCCCTGTTTGCCGGAGTTTTCGTTGGTATTGGTTTAGGTATTATTTTTAGATTTGGTGGAACAACGGGTGGCGTTGATATTATTGCTCGTCTTGTGTTTAAATACAAAGGTTGGAGCATGGGAAAAACAATGTTTTTATTTGATGCATTTGTTATTCTACTTTCCTGGTTAACTTTTTTAGACGAAAGATCTATGATGTATACTCTAGTTGCTGTTTTTGTAGGAGCAAGAGTGATTGATTTTGTTCAAGAAGGTGCCTATTCAGCAAGAGGTGCATTTATCATTTCGGAACATCAAAATGAAATTGCTGATCGCATTACAGAAATAATGGACCGTGGAGTAACGATTTTTCGAGGACATGGTCATTTTACTAAGAATGAGCGGGAAATTCTCTATTGTGTGGTCGCTAAAAATGAAATTACTGCACTAAAGTCTATTATTACTTCCGTTGACCCACATGCATTTGTTTCTTTGATGGATGTGCATGATGTTATGGGTGAGGGCTTTACTCTTGATGACGAGAAAAAACCAATAGAATAATAAAGGATTGTCCCATAACGACGTGGGACAATCCTTTTTAAATTCTATTCGTCTCTGTTTGCCATACCACTGTATATTAAGATTAAACGTACTAGCTCAAGAACCGCTACTGCAGCAGCAGCTACATATGTTAATGCAGCGGCGTTAAGTACTTTTTTCGCATGAGGTTCTTCTTCATTGCGAATAATACCTAATGATACCATTTGGTTCATTGCACGATTGGAAGCGTTAAACTCAACCGGGAGTGTTACTATTTGGAAAACCACACCTACTGCAAGCAATACAATACCAAGTAACATTAAACTAGGGAAAGTTGCTAACATACCAATCATAATAAAGATCCAAGAAGCATTAGAAGAAATGTTAGCGACTGGAACTAATTTATGTCTTAAAGTTAGAAAAGTATATGCTTCTTTATGTTGAATAGCATGCCCAACCTCATGAGCTGCAACAGCAGAACCTGCAACAGAAGACTCATGATAATTTTGTGAAGACAATGCGACAATTTTTGTCATTGGATTGTAATGGTCAGTTAAAAACCCACTACTTTCTACAACTTTAACGTCATGTAATCCGTTTGCATCTAATATTGTTCTAGCTACTTGGGCACCGTTCATCCCAGAAGTAGAGCGAACTTTTGAATATTTTTTAAACGTGCTTTTTACTTTCATTTGTGCATAAATTGGCAATAACAAGATTATCGCAAAATATACAATATAAGAAACCAACTAGTTTTTCCCCCTCTCAATCTATACTACTATTTTAAATGGAATTTTATCTTCAATCAACTAATAAGCTTTGACCTTTTCTGATAATTTACAATTGCAATGAGTATACATGCTATCGATAACCAAAATGTAAAATATCCAATTTGATTTGAAAAGCTACTTAAACTTCTGTATGTAGGCATTTGATCAAAAACATAGTCAATAACATCATTATGAAGCGTCCATATAGAAGCAATTAAAATATGTATCCATGAAAATTTATAGAATGGCATATATAATATTGCTTGAAGTGCCATGGCAAAGTGAGAGGCTACTAACATCCATCCCATCCATCCTAGATATCCGGTTTCTACAAATGTCCAAAGATTCATCACAACAGCCCAAAGGCCATATTTCACCAATGTTATTAAAGCAAGTACCTCGATTAATTTCCAATTACTTTTTAGTAACCAACCAAGTAAAGCTATTGTGAAAAATAAACTTGCAGTAGGACTATCTGGGACAAATAAATAAAACTTTGGCTCCGTAATTGAAAGCTGAGATTCATACCAGTAGTAACCGTAAATTGTACCTAATAAGTTTACAAGGAATAATAGCCACATAAATGATTTATTGTAGAGTACTACTTTCAAAACCGTCACTAGATCTTTCATGTAAACGCTCCCTCTTATATGTAGGTAAAAAAAAAGAGTCAGTTTCCTGACTCTTTAATATTATTCTGCTGGTTGAAGAGTTGTAATAAACTCAGCAAGTTTTTGAAGTTCTTCGTCAGTACCTTGGAAAGTACCACCTGGCATTCCGCCTTTACCTTCATGAGCAATTTGAACGATTTCTTCCGCAGTGTATTCTAAACCGATTAACGGTTTTCCTAAACCACCTTCGAATGCGTTACCATGACACCCAATACAGGACGAACCTTGGTAAATTTGATAACCTTCAGAAGTTTCATCAATCTCCACAGCAGCAACCTCTTCTTTAATTTCCCCTTGAGCCTTAGCTGCTTCCCAATCGTGGTTTGCAACTGATTCCCATGTTAAGAAAATCATAGCAGCAAAAGCAAGAAGCATAAATCCAGTTGGAAGTGGACGTTTCCAAGGACTTCTTTCTTTGCTTGTATCTAAGAATGGTACTAATAATAACGCACCAAAAGCTAATCCTGGCATAATGATTGATCCAATAACATTAAATGGACCTGAAGCAAATTCATATTTTAATAATTGATATAAAAACAAAAAATACCAGTCTGGTAATGGAATATACGCTGTATCTGTTGGATCCGCTTGTCGCTCAAGTGGCGATGGATGCGCAACAGTTAAAACTAAATAACCAACTAAGAAAACCGCACCGACTAACCATTCCTTTAATAAAAAGTCAGGCCAGAAAGCTTCTGTTTTACCAGGATACTCAGAATAATCTTTCGGAGTTTTCTTTGGGCGGCTTGCGGGATCTGTTACACGAGAGTCACCGACAAATTTCATACCTTTTCCGCGATGCATAATGTCCCCTCCTTTTAAGAATTATCTACTCCACTTACCCATTATAGCGGACCAGAAATACCTTGACGACGAATCATGATAAAGTGAGCTGCAAGTAATGCGAATAACGCAGCTGGTAAGAAGAACACATGAATCGCAAAGAATCTTGTTAATGTTTGTGCACCGATGATATGTTCATCACCAGCTAATAATGTTTTAATTGCTCCACCGATAAATGGAACTGATGCTGCAATTTCAATACCTACTTTTGTTGCGAACAATGCTTTCATGTCCCAAGGTAATAGGTAACCCGTAAATCCTAAACCTAACATAACAGCGAAGATCAACACTCCGACCATCCAGTTTAGTTCACGAGGTTTTTTATAAGAACCAGTAAAGAATACACGTAAAGTATGTAAGAACATCATAACAATTACAAGCGATGCTCCCCAATGGTGCATCCCACGCACGATTTCACCGAATGCTACTTCATTTTGAAGATAGTAAACAGATTCCCATGCATTTTCAATATCTGGTACATAGTACATAGTTAAAAACATACCTGATAATATTTGAATTACTGTAATAAAGAATGTTAATCCTCCAAAACAATATACAAATGCTGAGAAATGGTGTGCAGGGTTTACGTGTTCTGGTACTTCATGGTCTGCGATATCGCGCCATATTGGTGTAATATCTAGACGTTCATCCACCCAATCATAGATTTTGTTCAGCACTGATGTCGTACCCCCTTACTTTAAACTAGTGTGTTAGGCATAGCTTTTCCAATTTCTAAGAAACCGTCATTTTCACGAACTTCATATTGATCCAACGGACCTAGAGGTGGTGTTTTTGGAACATTCTTTCCGCTTTTCTCATAGCGACCTGCGTGACATGGACAGAAGAATTGATTTTTGTGTGCTGGGTCACCTTCCCAGTTCACTGTACAACCTAAATGCTTACATACTGGTGAAAGTGCGATAATTTGATCGCCTTCTTTGTAAACCCATGCAGTATTTGTTACATCAGACTTGTACCATGCATCGACTTGTTCAAAAGTGAAGTCAACACGTTCAGGAACATCCGTAATATCAGCAACTTTTTTCTCCGTAAGTACGAAATCTCCGCCTTCTGTTTTTTGCAATACAGGATCAACTGCAAAACGTACCATAGGCATAAGCATACCTGCAGCCATGAATCCGCCAACACCTGTTAGTGTATAACTTAGAAATTGACGTCTTGATACTTTATTGTTACTCATCCTTTTCCCCCCTCTTACTTAAAGGTCAGTCCAATGGACATACTTGCTTGAATTAATAATACTAGGACATATCAATGATATATCAATAAAAAAGGAAGGTCAATATTCCTTTAAAACGAATTATATACTTTGTGAACAATTAATGAAAGATATTGTCACTAATTCGCCCATTTTTTTGCGAATGTCGGAATAAGTTGTCGAAGTTGGTCTTCCAACACAGAATTCCTTAGTTTTTGATCCATAGAATCAAGCGGTACAGAAGGTGTCCAAAAAATGTTATGGTCTTCTCCCAGTGTGCTCCATTCTTTATCAGAAGTAATGAAAAATATATGTTTGAACTCAGCTTTATTCAACTCTTCTTTCCACTGATTATACAATGTGAGCTTGTCCTGATCTTTCGTGTAAGAGAAGGAAGGAAATAAAACAATCCTTCCTTTGAATTGATTTTCAATTATATTTGCCAAGGATAAGGTAAAGTCGGCAGCTGAGGCTGCAAATTGGAATCCTTGGTCGGATCCATCGATTAATGTTAACGGGACTACTGCTGTATCTATATATTCTTTTTGTGATTGAAATATTGCGCTATCTTTTCCGTTCCAATGCATATTTATCTCTCCTAAATATCTCTATCTACTAGTTCATTCCACATTGCTGAAAGTTCTATAAATTTAGCTTTATTATTTTGGTCGATTGCTTCATCGATTTGTTTTTGTAATTGTTCTACTTGAAAGGAATATAAACTCTCCGACAAAATATCTTCCACAATCAGTTTATCTTTTTCGCTAATATGCAAATACTTCGGCATGTAAGGGTTTTCTTCCAATACCGCTAAGTATTCAGGACTTGGTGGTACTGTTTGAAAATTTAACTGGATATACATTTCTTCCTCCGGATGTAACCTTAGATCATGAAATGATTTTTCTGCATCCGCTGTCATAATGCTTCCTTTATAAAATCGGAATGGTATTCCTGATGATGTTGTAACAGACATCACCATTGCTCTTGGACAATAATGCGCTTCTTCCACAAAATGCACATTATTTAAAAGTGTCTCATGACTGATTAAGTAGTTCAAGATCCAGACGCATTCTCTTCTTTTCATCTGATATTTTTTTAAAAACCAACGGACAAATTCTTTCTTCTCGCCAACTGAAACAGAAGCAGTCACGTAACCTCTCCTTCCTTTTTTATTCAAGCAAATCAAACCAAGTACTATTTTCAGGTTCTAATTTCTGTAGTAAAGCCACTACTTCTAGTGCTTCTTCTCTTTTTCCATCTTCCAGTAGGAAGTATACGTATTTCTCTAAGAATTGTGCATCGTCCTTATGGTCAGTATATGCTAACTTATAAAATTCGTATGCTTTTTCGTAAAATTCTAATCGTTCATATGCTGAAGCTAAAAACGGGTACATAGAAGACCATTCAAAGTTCTCCTTTTTCAAATCCTCGTACAATTCTACCAGTTCCTCATCACGTTCTTCTGTAGCAAACAGTGAGGTCAATATAAATATCGCATCCATATACTCAGGATCAAGAGCAATCGCTTCACGCAAAAATGACTCAGCTTCTTTCAATTTACCCAATTTAAGTGAAATTTTACCTGCAAATAAATAATATTCTTTTTCAAATTCATCTCTTGCAATGCCATCCGTTATTGCTTTTAAAGCCTCTTCGTTCTTCTCCAGCATAGAATTAGCTTCCGCTAGTAACATATAACCAGAAAAATAATCTGGATCTATTTCAAGTAAATTTTCTAAGTACTTAATAGCAGTTTCATAATGCTGTACTTGAAAGGAGGCATATGCTGCATGAAATAATACGTCTGGAGCAACTTCTGTTTTTAATGCCTCTGCGTAATATGGAATTGCCTCTTCATATGCAGCTCCTGCACTATATATTTCCGCAAGCTTTAGAGGCAGGTCAACCCCTTGCAAAGCATCCTTTTGAGGCAATAATTCTTCCATTATCCTAGCGGCTTCTAAATATCTTCCGGTTTCAAACAATAGTTCACCTTTTGCGTATAGCAATAAAGGCTCATTTGGAATTAATGCAATTGCTTCATTTATTTTTTGCTCTGCAACTTCATAAAGTCCAATCATTTGATAATAATCAGCCAAAGTAAGCAATGCTTGTGGATATGCTTCACTAGATTTATCAATACTTGTTAACAGGTTTAATGCTTCATCTTCACGATCCATCTCTAAACATAGCTGTGCTTGATCTATTTTTAATTGACTTTCCTCTGGAAATAAATATTGAAGATGCTCTAAAATTTTTATTGCTTCTTCTGTGTATCCATATTGGGTTAATAAATCCGCAAGCTCATATTGTTCATCCGGATTTCCTTCGATTAAAAAGCGATCCACAATTGTAGCTAGCTTCTCCATATCCCCTTCCTGCATTGCTTGAATAAAGGGCAACATTTTCTCCATATGATCACCATACTTTCTATAGCTTTATCGTACAAGAACATTTCAATATGAACAAGAAAAAAACTCTCCTTTTACAGGAGAGTTGCAGACTGTAAACAAACTTTAAATTAATATGAATACTGTCTTTTCAGGAAAATCAGTTTTTCCAAGGCTCACCGCTCGCTTACCGCGGGTATGCACCAAGTGCTTTGGCAAACACTTTGTTGGTCATGAAGGGGTCAAGGCCAATAGGATGTGGGTCAAGCAATCGTCGTCGCAGAACACAGGCGAATTTAGATTGTCTTCCATTTGATAAGGTACCCTTAGCCACCCTAACTCTAATACCCTGAGGGTACTGAAAAGTTTATAGAATTTGCCTTTACTAAATAATGTTGTCCGATAAATAAGAAATCGTTGAAACGGCTCCCTTTCAGTGGGTGTTGCCTTAGCCTCCTAGGCCAACACGATGTTGGTCATGCAATCGTTGCCGCAAAAGTTCTTTTGCGACGAGCTTTGCGCAGGAGCAGGATGCGGCGAACTTAGATTGCCTTCCCCTCAACTACGGGGTCTTCGACTAACGCTGTTCCCGCAGGAGTGTCGCCTTTTCCAACGATTTTCTTTAAATACTAATTGAAAAAAATAAGTGATAAAAAACCTACTCTATTAATGGCATGATGATTTTCTATATGAAAAGCGGATAATAGTTGATTGGAGTGGAAGGCGGCGACTCCTGCCGGAAAAGCATGAGCTGAAGACCCTGGACTGAGCGTAGGGAAGGAAGCGACTGAAGCCATGCCGGCGGAAAGCGTCCGCCTGGAACGGAAATTAACGGGTCCGAAATAAAAATCAGTAACCTCACTACGCTCCTGAAGGGTCTCGTTTATTTCTCTTTCCCGCAGGAGTCGAGCCGACGCTTCTCCAAATCAATAAAAAGCTACCAAATTAGCTAATTCCTTTTGTCTACAAACTGAGCACTTTTTATAAAAGCGTAATATATTAACTAGGCAAACTGGCTAATAATAATCTGAAATAATAAACAGTGCCTATACTTTATCTATTACACTATTCAATTGCTCAAAAAAGTTAGGGTAGCTAACAGAAATACATTCAGCATTATCAATTGTCACTGGGCTTGAAGTAATAAGAGAAGCAATAGCAGCCATCATTCCGATACGATGATCACCATATGTTTTTATCTCTGCTCCTTGAAGTGGAGTTGGGCCCTCAATAATCATCCCATCCTCTGTAGAAATTATGTTGGCACCTAATTTTTTTAATTCATTTACTACTGCATCAATTCTATTCGTTTCTTTTACTTTTAATTCTTCTGCATCCTTAATAATTGTCGTTCCGTGTGCTTGGGTTGCAAGAAGAGCTATAATTGGAATTTCATCAATTAGTTTAGGAATAATTTCCCCACCAATTTCAGTACTTTTTAAAGAAGATGACTCTACCATCAGTGTTCCCATCTCTTCATGACTTTTATAAGAATCAAACTCAGTCTTAATGTTAGCACCCATTTTTTCTAGAACTTCAATAATTCCTGTTCGTGTAGGATTTAATCCGACGTTTTTTAGGGTTAACGTGCTATTTGGCACAATCGCCCCAGCGACCAAGAAGAATGCAGCAGAGGATATATCTCCTGGCACAACGACATGGGTGCCGGTAAGCTCTTGTCCACCAGTAAGACGAATAGTTTTGTCTTCAACCGTAATTTCAGCACCAAAATGCTGAAGCATTTTTTCAGTATGATCTCGAGAGGTTTCTACTTCGGTGACTACAGTTTCGCCTTCTGCTTGAAGAGCAGCTAATAAAATAGCAGACTTTACTTGTGCACTAGCTACTGGCATTTTATAGTTCATAGATTGTAGTTTTGTTCCTTCAACTGCAATTGGCGTATACTGAGCATTCTCTCTTCCAATAAAATTAGCACCCATTTGTTTTAATGGTTCTGTTACCCTTTTCATGGGGCGCTTTTGAATCGAATCATCCCCTATTAGTACAGATGATACGTTGGATCCAGCTAAAATACCTAACATTAATCGTGTAGTAGTTCCTGAGTTACCTGTATATAGTATTTCCTTTGGTTCATTCCATGCGTTAATGCCTTCACTTATAATTTTTACATTCTCTCCATCCACGGATATATCAATGCCTAGTTTAGAAAAACAATCGATAGTTGCTAAACAGTCATCGCTTTGTAGGAAACCTTCAACGGTTGTGGTTCCCTTTGCTATCGCTCCAAACATTATAGAGCGATGGGAAACAGATTTGTCACCAGGTATCTGTAACGTGCCTTTCAAGGAAGGCTGGCCATAGTTTAAAACTTTACTCAAAATTATTTTCCTCCCTACGCTATATATGTTTCAAATGTTGTATTATTCGCAATACACTCTACAGCTTTGGCACGATCCTCCATTGATTGAAAGCTAACAACGAGAATCCCAAAAATATCTTCTCTAGTCTCTACAATCCGCAAGTTAGTAATACTTATATTGTCTTTTGCAAGATAGCCAGTAATTTCGGAGATCACCCCTGGGTAATCTGGAACATCCACATATAAATCATATACTGTAAACATTGCACCTTGCGTAATCGGTAAATTGTCACGGACTTCTTTGGCTGTTGAGAAATAAGCTTCTATCTCCTCAGGTTCCGCGTGTAATAAAAGATTTTGTAGCTTGATCATTTCTTCCGTCCAGTTTTGTAATTGGTTACTTAATTCCTGACGGTTTTGGACAGTGATATCTCTCCACATAATAGGATTTGCAGAAGCAATTCTTGTCAAATCACGAAATCCACCAGCAGCAAGTTGTTTTGTAAAAGGAAAGGCATCGTTTTCACCTGCTAGTTGATGTACGAGAGATGCAGCGACTAAGTGAGGGAAATGACTTACAACAGCCGTCATATGATCATGTTCTTCTGCATCCACTTGCACAATTTTTGCTTTCGTTACTTGCAACAGATCTAAAAGTGTTATTATTTGCTCCTCTTTTACATCTGGAAAAGGAGTAAGCATATAATAGGCATTTTCAAAAAGATGAGCTCTAGCAGCTTCTACACCACTCTTATGAGAACCTGCCATTGGGTGGCCACCTATAAATGTAATGCCTGCCTCTTTTAATTTTAAAGCGGCCTTCATAATTACTTTTTTTGTACTTCCAGTATCTGTAACAATTACATTCTTTTTTAATTGCCATTTAGGCATCTCTTGAATCAAACGAATAGTTTCGTTGACTGGAGTAGCAAAAATAATAATATCCGCTAGCTCTGATGCATCTTTCAACTGAACTCCCATTTCATCAATAATGCCAATTCTCTTTGCCGTACGGAGAGTTTTGCCATCAGCATCATAACCGATGATAAAGGTTTCATGATTTCGCTTTAAACTAAGTGCTAGAGATCCTCCAATTAGTCCTAAACCAATGATGAAAACTGTTTGTTTCATTAAATAACGCCTTCCTCACGTAGTACTTCATCAAGTTTTTGTAGCAGCTCTGTATTTTCTTCCCCTGTGCCTATTGTTATTCTTAGGTATCCAGGGACTCCTAACGCATTCCCACTTCGAACAATAAATCCTCGTTGCATTAAGCCTTGGAAAACTACGTCACTATCGGCTTTTACTTCCATTAATATGAAGTTTGTATGAGATGGATAAAAATCTAAATTACGTTCTTTACAGTATTCTTCAAACTGTTTTTTACCGGCATTATTTTTTATTTTACATTCTTTGATGAAGGTTTGATCTTCTAGACCGATCAAAGCAACTTCTTGGCTTAGGACAGTATTATTAAATGGCTCACGAGTTGGTTCTAGTTGACTAATTACTACTTCTGAACCAATGGCATATCCCACTCGGAAGCTTGCTAAACCATATGCTTTAGAGAATGTACGCATTATTAATACATTTGGATGCTTTTCTAATAACCCTATTGAGTCTTCATACTCGTCATCTGTAATATATTCGGTATAAGCTTCATCTAAAACTATTAATACGTCATTTGGAACTTTTTCAACGAATTCTTTAATCTTTTGACTAAGTGTCAATGTGCCAGTAGGATTATTAGGGTTACAAATCCAAACAATTGCTGTATTTTCATCGATAGCATCGTACATTTTTTCTAGATCATGTTCTCCATTTTTGAGAGGCACTTCTCTCACCTCTGCACCTTCTACAATCGCATTATGCTTGTATTGGCCGAAAGTGATGGAAGCCATAACCGTATTTAACCCTGGTCTTAGAATTGCTCTTGAAACAATTAATATATTCTCATCAGAACCATTACCAAATAGTAATTGTTTTTCTGAAACATTTAAATGTTTCGCCACTGCAGTTCGAAGTTTTGTAGCATAGCCATCAGGGTAAATTGCATAATTTACTTTAGCGTTATCTAAATAAGCTTTTACTTTCGGAGAGGCTCCGTATGGATTTTCATTGGATGCAAGTTTTACAACTTTCTCTAAATTAAACAATCTTTTTACTTCATCTGTGGTCTTTCCAGGTTGGTATGCTTGTAATCCTTCAATTTGTTTTTTAAATTTCATTGTAAAACTCCTCGATTCTTTTATTTACTTGACTAAGTCTGGTCTTAATTGGACTGCTTCATTTAAATAAATATGTTGGATTTCTTTTTGAGTTTTGTCTGTATTGATATGCATCAATAAACGAATACATTTCTCTAATGCACCTGGAACATTCATCTCATGTGTACACATTACCGGGACATATGTCCATCCTTCAATACTTCTCACAGCTCTTGCAGGAAAAGCAGAGGAGATGTCTGTAGTTGTAGAGATGATTACCGAAGCGATTGTATCAGGATCAATATTATTTGCTCTAGCCATTTCTTTCGCAAGTCGAGCAGTTTCCAGAAGAACTTCTTCATTAGAGTCTTCTGTTACTGTTATTGCACCTCTAACTCCCCTAATCAATTAAATCTCCTCCTTTATCCATTTTCGTAATTGATCATCACATTTTTTAACTTCATCCATGGAAACAACTTGGATAAAAGGGTCCCCAATATGTTTGAGTAAAGCAAAATGGAGTTCACCATTCGTAGTTTTCTTATCTTTCAACATGAAAGTAGCTAATTGCTCAAAAGTGCAGTTCAGTACATGTTGCAAATTATATTCAAGCTTATTAGCAAGTTGAAATATATCATGAGCATAGCCTGATTTAACTTCCCCGTGTATTTCACTTAGCATAAGTGCAGGAATCATACCTATCATAACTGCTTCGCCATGAGTAATTTTTCCATAACCAATTGAAGCTTCAATTGCATGTCCATATGTATGACCAAAGTTTAAATATTTCCGATAAGATTTCTCTTTTTCGTCTAGTTCTACTATATTTGCTTTGACTCGTATTCCTTTTTCTAGCCAAATAAGGAGCTCTTCTTTTTGTATTGCGTCTATACTTTCTAATTGTAAAAATTCATTTGACCATTTCACATCACTAATTAAAGCATGTTTAATCACTTCTGCTAACCCTGAACGAACTTCGGATTTCGGCAAAGTTTGTAAAAAATGAAAATCATATAAAACTTCTTTCGGTTGATAAAAAGCACCGATCATATTCTTTCCATTAGGATGGTTGATAGCAGTTTTTCCACCAACAGCGCTGTCATGTGCAAGTATGGTAGTTGGGATTTGAATAAAAGGAATTCCACGCATAAAAGTAGATGCAACAAAACCAGTTAAATCTCCAACAGCTCCTCCACCAAGAGCTAACAAGATACTATTTCTAGAACAGTTTTCTTGTAGAAGGAATGTTTGTACATCGAAATACGAGTCAAACGTTTTACAAGATTCTCCGTTTGGTACAAGATGAATTTTATAGTCAAATGCAAAGTTTTTGTCAAAGTAATGTTGATGTAATCCCCAAACATTTTCATCGGTAATCACAACTATTTGATCCGCTTTGTCAAATTCCTCTGTATTTCTTTCACAGAACGATTGTAATATGTTTTCTCCAAGATGAACTTCATAAGTAGAATCTTTTGTTCTTACCGGGATAATCATGCTTTAAAACCCCTTTGTATATGCACGGTGGCTTTCAATATCGGCTTTCAATATGTCGATTTGATCACTATGAAAAGTTTCTAAAACAGCTGTTGCTATTTCCCACGCAATTACTGCTTCTGCTACGACTGATGCTGCTGGCACTGCACAACTATCTGATCGTTCAATGCTCGCTTTAAACGGCTCTTTTGTATCAATATCCACACTTTGAAGTGGTTTATATAGGGTAGGAATTGGTTTCATTACCCCTCTAACAACGATTGGCATACCTGTTGACATTCCACCTTCTAATCCACCAAGACGATTAGTATCACGAGTATAACCATCTTCCTTACTCCAAGAAATTTGATCATGTACTTGGCTACCAAATAGATTTGCCATTTCAAAACCAAGTCCTACTTCTACACCTTTAAATGCATTAATACTCATCATGGCCATTGCTAGTTTTCCATCTAGTTTTCGATCATAGTGCACATAACTACCAACTCCAGCTGGCATACCATCCACGATCACTTCTACTATACCACCAATAGTATCTCCGGCTTTTTTAGCTTGATCAATTGCTTCCACCATTTTTGCCGAAGCTACTGGATCAAGACAATATACTGGGTCTGATTCCACAACTTCACGAATCTCCTCAATTGATTTTCCGGTAGCTAAAGTTAGATCTGCTTCAATTCCACCGATTTTCGTTACATGAGCAACGATTGAAATCCCCAGTTCTTTGAGCAATTGCTTTGCAACTGCCCCTACTGCAACACGAACTGTAGTTTCTCGAGCAGAAGATCTTTCTAATACATTTCGTAAATCTCGATGACCATATTTCATGCCTCCAACTAAATCTGCATGTCCTGGACGTGGTCTAGTAATTTGTCTTTTAATATCTTCTGGATCAACTTCTTCGCCTAGTGGTTCGATGCCCATAATATTCGTCCAATGCTTCCAGTCATCATTGTTAACAACTAGACAGACCGGAGAACCTAATGATTTACCATGACGTACACCAGCAGTAATCGCTACTGTATCTTTTTCGATTTGCATTCTTCTTCCACGTCCATGACCACCTTGACGTCTCTTTAGTTCCTTATTAATGTGTTCGCTTGTAATTTCTAATTGGGCTGGTAACCCTTCAATGATTGCTGTTAGTTGTGGTCCATGTGACTCACCTGCTGTTAAATAACGCACAACACTTTCCCCCTTCAACTCGCTAAAGTATTTGTTTTTAACTATAACAAATTATAGTTTCAAAGTATAGAAGAAAACTGTCCGGTTTGTTATTTTCTTCGGACAGTTTTCTATTTATATTTTGCGATAAAAAAATGTGTCTTCTATTTCAAAACCATATTTACCTGGATTGAAAATTTGTTCTGTACTACCGACAAAGAGTATACCCCCTGATCGAAGTGAGTTACTAAAGTTTTTATAGATTTGGTCTTTTGCTTCTTCTGTAAAATAAATCATGACATTTCGACAAATTATTAAGTCGAAATTTTTATCGTATGTATCTTTCAATAAGTTGTGCTTTTTAAAAGTGACCGTTTTTTTTATTGAATCTTCCACTTTATAAAACTGTCCTTGCTTTTCAAAATATTTCATTTTCATTTCATTTGGAACTTCATCAATTGATCGTTCTGGATATATACCAACTTTTGCACGTTGTATTGCATTTTCATCTAAATCCGTAGCTTGAATTGAAATCTGAGATAATGATAAATAATTTGATAATACCATGGCTGTTGTATAAGGTTCTTCACCTGTTGAACATGCAGCACTCCAGATTTTCAATCGATTATTATCTGCTAATAGTTTTGGAAATATTTTATTTTGCAAAACTTCCCAACGTTTCCCATTACGGTAAAACTCAGATACATTAATCGTCATTCTATCTAAAAACTCATTCATTAAATCTCTGTCTTTATCTAGAGCATTATAAAATTCGACGAAATTTATATATCCTTTTTTTTCATATAACGAAGTAAGTCGTCGCTTCATCTGCGCTTCTTTGTAGGCGGCAAGATCGATTCCTGTTTTTCGTTTTATAGAATCCACAAATTTAACGTAGTCTGGCAAATCACATCGTTCCTTTCAAAAGACCTATATCTAGTATATCGTATTCTGAAGATTAAGGACATAAGAAAAGACAGTCAAATGATAGTTAATTTGACTGTCTTTCAGGTTTTTCTATTCGATTACTTTCGATTCTGCGCTAGTCCTTCGAGTTAAATGTTGATGTTCTTCGTTCAACTAGTAAACTTACGATTTCTAGCTATATACAGAATTCGCGATTTAACATATTATTGTCCAGCTACATCGCCCTGCCCCTCGAGGGGCAGGGCGATTTCAGATTTCATATTAGTTAATCCAGTTGTTAGCGTCTTTTGCGTATGCCACTAATTCTTCTTGTTTGAAGAATAATCCGATTTCACGCTCAGCGCTTTCAGGTGAGTCAGAACCATGAATAATGTTTTTCCCAACAGTTACTGCAAAGTCACCACGAATTGTTCCTGGAGCTGATTCTTTTGGATTAGTTGCACCCATCATAAGACGAGCTGTTGAAATAACGTTTTCACCTTCCCAAACCATTGCAAAAACTGGTCCAGAAGTGATGAATTCTACTAATTCGCCAAAGAATGGGCGTTCTTTATGCTCACCGTAATGTTGTTCTGCTAATTCAGTTGGAATTTGCATTAATTTTGCTCCAACTAATTGATATCCTTTTTTCTCAAAACGACTTACGATTTCACCGATTAAGTTACGTTGTACGCCATCAGGTTTTACCATTAAAAATGTTTTTTCCATGTTTAACACTCCTTCATATATGAAATGGGATATTATCTCCACCGTTACAAATAATATCATTATGAAGCATTATTTTCAAATTAATTTCGACATCGAACATTTAAGATAGCTAAATTAGATCAAAACTTTCTTTTGCTCATAAACAATGCAATGTTCTGTAAGGATTTTTTTGCCGAGGAGGGGGGTAATTGTTTTACTTCGTTTAAAGCTTTTTGCAAGTACATATTACTTATTTGCTTAGCTTTATTTATAGCATCAGAGTTTCTTACTTCCCTTAATAGTTTATGTTTATTTTCTTCTGAAATAGTTCCATCTAATGATTCTTTTAATAAAGGAGCTATTACAGGATCATTTTTAGCATAGAGTATCGGTAAAGTAATATTCCCCTGTAACAAATCACTTCCTGCAGGTTTTCCTAGTTGTTCATCTGTTGAAGTGAGGTCTAAAATATCGTCAATAATTTGAAACGACATTCCGACATAATAACCAAACTGTTTAAGATTTCTTATTGTTTTACTATCTGCACCAGAAGCAATAGCCCCTAATTCACAACTCGCAGAGATTAAGATTGCCGTTTTCCGCTTTATTCTTCTTAGATAATCTCGAACTGTTTGATCTAAAAAATGCTTATCCTCAATTTGAATAATTTCTCCGATACATAGCTCTACCATTGTATGAGATAACACTTCATGTGCATATGTATTTTCTATTACTGTTATGTATTCAATTGCTCTTGCGAAGAGAAAATCACCTGTATACATGGCTACTCGATTATTCCACTGAGCTTTTACCGTTTCTCTTCCTCTACGTGTTTCAGCATCGTCTATTACATCATCATGAACAAGTGAAGCCATATGGATTAACTCAATTGAAACAGCAACATTTTTTATCGTGTCAATTGAATAATTTCCAAACTTAGCTGAAAGTAAAGCAAAAACTGGTCGTATTCGTTTGCCTCCAGCAAGTAGTAAATGAAGAGAAGCTTCATTCAATAAGTGAGATGAAGAATTCACCGCTGTTGCTAGTTCTTTTTCGATGACATCTAAATCCGATTTTAAATCGGAATAAAGTAATTTCAACTTCATCTTATCCACAAATAAAAACCTTCTCCCACTTAAATATCTTTTTTGTATCCAATATGTCTTGCTGCAGCCCCACCACTATAAGGCTTACTAGTAACATTCTTCATACCAACTTCTTCAAATAATTTAGTTAAAGCTGCTCGATTCGGAAAGTCTTTTGCAGATTCTTGAAGCCAAGAATATTCTTTGTAGCTTTTTGCAAACAGTTTACCGAACAATGGCATAACATATCGGAAATAAAATCTAAAACCTGTGTTAAATAACTTAGAATCTGGTTGTGAAGTTTCTAAACAAACGATCATTCCACCGGGCTTTGCCACACGATTCATTTCCTTTAGTACTTGCTTATAGTCTGGAACATTTCTTAGTCCAAAACCAATCGTTACAAAATCAAATGAATTATCCTCAAACGGTAATTCCATTGCATTTCCTTGTACTAACTTTATTTGAGAAATATTCTTCACTTTCTCTTTCCCTACATTTAGCATGTTTTGACTAAAGTCTAATCCGACCACTTCTCCAGTAGGGCCGATTGCATCAGCTAAAGCAATAGTCCAATCTGCTGTACCACAGCAAACGTCTAGTGCTTTGCTTCCTTTTTTGACTTGCATCTCTTTCATAGTATCGGCACGCCATTTTGTATGTTGTTTAAAACTAATTACTGAATTCATAGAGTCATAATTATCGGATATTTTTTCAAATACCTCATGTACATATTGTTCTTTTGATTTTCCCATTCTTTAACCTTCTCTCAACTGCTGTTCAAGCGAATGCTCACACACCCGCTCTAAAATCGCACGTTTTAAGGATTCGTTTAATAATTCAGAGGAACGGACGTCCATTACAAGTGCATGCTCTATTTTATCTATTTCTTGACGTAAAACGTCCATATTTTTTTGAAATATTTTCGATTTGCTAATATAAAAAGTTTTTTCACCTTTTTCGTAAGCAACTACCTCTTTTTTTAACGCAGCTAGCAATAAAGCTTCTTTCATGATAAACACATATTCGTGATAAGAATGATATTCTAAAAATTGCTCGATCGGTTTGCTTTCTATAAGTTGAATGGATTGGACCAATGCTTCGAATGAGTAATCCTCTAAATCATAAAATCTAGTTTTATGCTCAGTTATCTTAGATACACCATTAGATAATTGTTGGATTAAATCAATCATATTCTCATTTGCTAATAACTGATAATATCGGCCACTATAATAATCTCCAGCAAGCACTTGTAGTTGTTGAGACTTAGCGGTAGCATTATCCTCTTTTACTAAATCATGTGCAGCAAGTGCAGCAAATATAAGAGAAACAGAAATAGCAGATACCTTTACTGTTTGATCCCAGTTTTCTCCATTAAGTAGTGGTAAAAGTGTAAAAAATAAACGTTTATCATCTACATCAGGTTTACCTGTGTATTTTTGCAAAGTGTTTTGTTGAATTTGCATGTGAATATTCTTTTTATAAGTTTCGACATATTGTGTCATCAATGCCTCGTTCATACACTTTACTCCATTTCTCAACCACAGTTGATCTTTTAAAGTTTCTTACATTTTTTTAGTATCACTTTGAACAATACCATTCGATGTGTGAATAGATGCTTTACCTCGTATTTTCATAGCGGATGTGTGTTCAGTAAATTGAGCAATCATTACTTCCCCATGATCAAGTTTTTCAGAATGATGGAATTTCGTATCGGTTCCTCTAGTCAAACCAATTACATGAACGCCATCTTCTTCAGCTTTTATAACAATAAAATCCGAACTAGACATTTTAAAGTCTCCTTTGTTCACAGTCTTTTTCCATCATACCATATTCTCATCCATTCATCCAAAACTGTTACTTCATCTGTATAAAAGATAAGATTTCAGATCTTTTCACTTCATCCTTCTCTAAAATTCCTTTTGCAACAGCAGTAATTGTTTTTGCACCAGGCTTTTTTATCCCGCGCATCGTCATACACATATGCTCTGCTTCGATTACAACATAAACACCGTGGGGATTAAGCATATCCATTATGCTTTCCGCTATAGTGGATGTAATCCTTTCTTGAAGCTGCGGGCGTCTTGCAGTAGTTTCGACCGCCCTTGCTAATTTACTTAGTCCAGTTACCACTCCATCTCGAGGAATATAAGCAACATGTGCTTTTCCATAAAAAGGAACTAGATGATGTTCACACATTGAATAGAATGGTATGTCTTTAACTAATACAAGTTCTTCATGGTCTTCGTTAAAAACAGTTTTAAAATATTCTTTTGGATCTTGATGTAATCCTTCAAACATTTCTGCATACATTTTTGAAACTCTTTTTGGTGTGTCTAATAACCCTTCTCTCGAAGGATCCTCCCCAACAGCTTCTAAAATCATTGTAACTGCTTCTTCTATTTTTTTCAGATCGACATTTGTCATCTGGTAACCCCCTAAAAACAATTATGCAAAGAAAAGTGTAAGCGCCTATGTCTCCCCCAACTTGCATATGAGCTAGGTGTGTAGAAAAGTTTTGCATACTCATCTGTCACTAAACATGGCAACTCTTTGATATATACCATTAGCATCTTAGCATACGAATCAAATATAATAAATAACTTTTACCTATGTATAAACATGTTTTCTTTTCATACGTTTTATTAAAGAAAAGAACGGCTACCCAGAAGCTAGCTTCAAGGCAACCGTTCTATGTACTACAAGCGTCGATTATTTTACTGCATCTTTAAGCGCTTTACCTGGTTTGAAAGCAGGCACCTTGCTTGCAGCGATGTCGATTTCTTTACCTGTTTGTGGGTTACGTCCTTTACGTGCAGCACGTTCACGAACTTCAAAGTTACCAAAACCGATTAATTGAACTTTTTCACCACTTGCAAGTGCAGTTTGAATTGATTCAAATACAGCTTCAACAGCTTTAGATGCGTCTTTTTTAGAAAGATCAGCAGCTTCAGCAACAGAGTTAACTAATTCTGTTTTATTCATACCATTCACCTCCTCTCAAAGGAAGATAGCTTCAACCTGTAAAAAGAGTATCACAACCAAAAAGGCTTAGCAACACTATTTGCACGACTTTTGGGAACTTTAAGCAAAAATAATGATTTTTAATGAAATAACGGGACTTTTCGCATAGTCGCGAAAAGCCCCGTTATTAATTTTATAAAATAAATGTTACTAAACCTCTATCACCTTCATTTACCATTCTTTCAATTGTTTCCCTCATTCTCTTCTTCGCTATTTCCGAAACATTCTCTGTTTTATAGCGCAAACTTTCTTTCATAACTTCTACAAGTGAAGTACCAAAAACTTGTGTTTGCCATAATGCATCTCTATCGTGTAAATAACCATGCTTTAAATCTTTTAATAGTTGCTGACTATGAAATTCGGAGCCGATCAGCGGTGCAAATTCAGCCTCCATGTCTACACGGATTATATGAAGCGAAGCTGCCTTAGCCTTTAAACTAACGCCGTAAAAATTATTTTGTTTAATAATCTCAGGTGCAGACGGTTGGAAATCCTGGATGGTTGGTAGTGAAACACCATAACCATGATTTTTGGCAGCCTCTAAAGCCTCCGAAAATTTGTTATACGCCTTTTTAGCAGTAGATGCTTCTTTTACAAAAAGGAGCCAGTCTTTTTTAGTTTGAATCGGTTCCTCTAACCATTCGTCACAAACTTCTTGGAATACTTCAGGTTTTAACCCAATTTGTATACATGCAGAGCCACGACCAGGGTTAGCTTCCACTACGTCTGCAGATTGAATGAAAGGTACTTGTTTAAATCGTGAAGCAAGCTCTTTCACATCTTTCATTTTAGAGACAATTTGCAGCCATTCCTGTAAGGACGATGTAATAGCATTGTTAACGAAATGGTCTGGTTCTAATACATCTGTCCAATCAGGTTTAACTAATTCAATGTCCGTGATTGGAAATTCATAAAGTGCTTGTTGGAGTATGTATTGAATTTCCTCCGCAGTCATACGATCAACAGCAACCGCAATAACAGGCACCTCATGCTCTTTCTGTAAATCTTCACATAATTGAATTGTATCTACATGACCAGGCAACTTACTATTTAAAACGATAACAAAAGGTTTACCGATTTCTTTTAGTTGAGCTATAATTTCCCTTTCAGCACTTTCAGCAGCTTTTCTAGGAATATTATTAACCGAGCCATCAGTTGTTACAACTATACCAATTGTTGAATGATCACGAATTACTTTATCTGTACCAATTCTTGCCGCTTCTTCAAATGGGATAGCTTCACTATGCCAAGGCGTATGCACTAATTTTTGCCCATCTTCTCCTGAATGCGTTTTAATCCCATCAATCATATAACCAACGCAATCTACTAATCTAATTTGTAAGCGTAGCTGCTCTTCTCCCAAATAAATATTCGTTCCATGTGCAGGAACAAATTTAGGCTCTGCTGTCATAATTACATTACCTGGAGAACTTTGGGGAAGTTCATCCTGAGCACGTATTCTTTCAGATTCCTCTTTTATGTTTGGAATAACTACAAGCTCCATTACTCGCTTTACAAAAGTAGATTTTCCAACTCGAACTGGTCCTACAACACCAATATACACATCTCCATTAGTACGCTCTGCTATTTGTTCATAAAGTTTATTTGTCATGGATACTCTCCTTTCTTCGCAGTTTAATATATGCACAAAAAAAACGTTTCATGCATCATACATGAAACGTTAGAGAGCTTATTTTGCTAACATAAAAACAGGTTCATTATTTTCGTTTACGGTATACGGTAAAGAGTATGCAGGAACAATTGCGAAGTTGTCTGTTAATAGATGTCGAATATCCTCACCTGGTTTAACTTCCGCTACATTTTCTTGAAGCAAGCGATTCAATTCTATCGAATAATCCACATATACCTTACCATCGCCTGTTGCTACTAAAGGTAATTGCGTGTCCGAATATGGGCTTTGAACGGATAACTCACGATTATACCCCATCTTTTTGTAATCTAATTTGTACACACCTTCTGTAATGATTTCAGCTACAGGACCGTATCCATTTATACCTTTTCGATAGTTTATATCTCGTATTGTATCAGCAATTCTTAAATCTACTAACTTTACCGTCGGATTATCTTCAACATCCATCAAAACATATTGATAAATACCTCCAGCTTCATAAGAATTGGCCGGTGCCTTCCCTAAGTATGAAGGTACAATTTTTTTAAAGTCTACTGGATATTTAATATACAAATCTGTTTCCATATCACGGGTTTTGATTGGCAACAATCCCCCTGAATCTTCTTTAAAGCTATTAACGGCTTTTTGAACAGATTCTAACTGATCTTCATATGGCAATAGATTCTCGGCTTCTTGTCCATTTTTAAAGCCACATCCAGCCAATATAAGAATAGCTAACATGAGAGTTACAAGTAGTTTAATATTTCTCATCCTAATCTCCTTACTAAGCTTTTGTTGGATTAAAGATAATATATACCATTGTGATAAATCCAATAAATAATAATATGTATGCAATCAAACCAAATATAGCTTTTAGAAATTTGTTTTGAAGTTTCGTTTTAACAAAAAACATAAATAACATAGCTAAAAACATACTACCCATTGAACCGAATGAAATCCACATCTTATCCATTGATGAAATTAATAACATGTGTTTACCCACCTTTCTACAAATAAAAAGTATATCACATCAAAAAAGAGTTGTAATTTGTACAACTCTTTTTTATGATTAGAAAGTTTTATAATCCTCTAACTCATGTTTCTTAGTTCTATGCATTAGTATATCTACTGCCTCTTTTGGACTAATGCTTTCAAATAAAACAGAATAAAGCGCTTCTGTAATAGGCATATCCACTTGTTGTTTTTTAGCCAGCTGATAAGCTGCTTTCGTAGTTCGTACACCTTCTACTACCATACCTATTTCATCTAGCACTTTCTCAAGGGAAGCACCCTTACCAAGCATATTACCAGCTCTCCAGTTTCTAGAATGGATGCTTGTACACGTGGCAATCAAGTCTCCCATTCCTGTTAATCCAGAGAATGTATATGGCTGAGCACCCAAACTTATACCTAATCTTGTAATTTCAGCAAGTCCTCTTGTGATTAGTGCTGCCTTAGCATTATCTCCATAGCCTAATCCATCCACTATACCTGCAGCTAAAGCAATTACATTTTTTAGTGCAGCTCCGATTTCTACCCCAATCACATCATCATTTGTATATACACGAAAAGAATTATTCATAAAAAGGTCTTGAATTTTTTTAGCAGCTTTCATATCCTCACTCGCAGCAGTAATAGTTGTAGGATGATTTAAGACAACTTCTTCTGCATGGCTAGGACCGGATAATACAACAATTGCTTCAACATTACTTGAAGGTAACTCATCTACAATCATTTCAGAAATTCGTTTGAATGAATCTGGTTCTATCCCCTTCGAAACATGTACAAACAGTTTTTTTCCATTTAAATATTCTTTCATATTCTGACAAACATCTCGAATTGCCTTCGTAGGAACAGCAATAACAATGGTATCTGCATGTTTTATAGCTGTTTCAAAATTACTTGTTGCTTTTAGGTTAATCGGTAAAACTGTATCTGGTAGATACTTTTTATTTGTATGATCAAGATTTATTTCAGTTGCTTGGTTTTCTCTATGCGACCAAAGGAGACAATCATGATTATTATTAGCTAGTACCATGGCTAGTGCTGTCCCCCAGCTACCAGCTCCTAATACAGTTATCTTCTCCATTACAATACGCTCCTTTAAAACTAATTAATCAAGTTCTTGCACGAGTTATGATTCGTATTGGAGTTCCCTCAAAATCAAATGATTCTCTAATGCGATTTTCTAAAAATCGCTCATAGGAGAAGTGCATTAACTCAGGTTCGTTTACAAACACAACAAATGTTGGTGGCTTAATAGCCACTTGTGTTGCATAGTAAATACGCAATCTTTTCCCTTTATCAGTAGGAGCAGGATTACGAGCTACAGAATCCTCAATCACTTCATTCAATACAGAAGATTGTACGCGAAGTGAATGATTTTCACTTACTTTATTGATAATAGGTAAAATTGCGTGAACACGTTGTTTTGTTTTTGCGGAAACAAATACAATCGGTGCATAGTCTAAAAATTGAAAATGTTCTCGAATAGATTTTGTCATTTCATTCATCGTCTTATCATTTTTCTCGATAGCATCCCATTTATTGACTACGATAATAACTGCTTTACCACCCTCGTGAGCATACCCAGCAATTTTTTTATCCTGTTCCTGAATACCTTCTTCTGCATTTATAACAACTAAGACAACATCTGAGCGTTCTATCGCTTTAAGAGCACGTAGCACGCTGTATTTCTCAGTTGTTTCGTAAACTTTACCTTTTTTTCGCATTCCTGCTGTGTCGATCATGACATAATCTTGTCCATCAAATGAATACTCCGTATCAATAGCATCTCTCGTAGTACCAGCTATATCACTTACGATTACACGTTCATGTCCTAAAAATGCATTGATTAACGATGATTTCCCTACATTAGGTCTTCCGATTAACGAGAATTTAATAACATCCTCGCCGTACTCTTGGTCCTCCAAATCAGGGAAATTTTTTGCAACTTCATCTAATAAATCCCCAAGTCCTAGACCATGTGATCCAGAGATCGGATATGGTTCGCCCATACCTAGTGCATAAAAGTCATAAATCATTTCACGCATATCAGGATTGTCGATTTTATTGACCGCTAAAACTACAGGCTTTTTCGTTTTGTATAAAATTTTTGCAACATATTCGTCAGCTGAAGTTACACCTTCTCGCCCATTTGTTAAGAAAACAATCACGTCAGCTTCATCCATTGCAATTTCTGCTTGTTGTTTAATCTGCTCTAAAAATGGTTCATCACTAAGCTCAATACCACCTGTGTCGATAATGTTAAACTCATGTGTTAACCAATCTGCCGAGCTATATATACGATCACGTGTAACACCCGGAATATCTTCCACAATAGATACACGCTCTCCTACAATTCGATTAAATATTGTTGATTTGCCGACATTTGGCCGACCAACGATTGCTACTACTGGTTTTGTCATTGCTAATTCATCCTTCCAACTTCATCTATTCTGTATTATACAACATAGTGACACACAAATGCACATTAGCTATATATTAAACGAAATCCTAGTAGTATCAATTGTTTAGAAATTGTTAAATAAACTTACACAAAGTAAATTAATGCACTACCATGCATTGCCTTGGTGCTACTTTGGGGAAACAAATAAGTTAAAATAAAAGTCTTTGGTGGCATTATGTATAGGTTAAGAAAGCTATTAACGGATTTTACAAGCAATACTAATAAACAGAAAACAAATTATTGTTATCTGTTATCTTTATTTGTATAATTATCCAGCTACGCCCTCTGAGGGAATCGATTTGAGCACTCAAATATTAGATACCTTGTGTAAAATCTGCAAAAAAATATCTTGCCAAATACCCATTGTGTTCCCCTCCGATGTCATTCACCTATCCCCCTTATTTTCTCTATTTCCGTATTTTGAAGTATTTTAAATAAGGATCTTGCGTTTCTTCGAAGAAGATGTCTGTTTTCATTTATTAAATCTAAATTATGCTCTATCGATCTTCTTGCAGTTACTAAATCCATTTTGTCCATGCTTTCATTAATTTTTTTCATTATCTCATTTATATCCATTAGCTTCTCCTTCAAACTATATATAATATAACTATCAGTATAAGCAAATAATTATTAATAGATTTAATTAATTCCCATTTTATAGGTATAAAGAGTAATATTGTTAGGAACAAAAGATATATCTGAGCAAATCAAATAGACAGACCAATGGACATTCTCGTAGTATTTTTTCTTTTATGACTCAGTAGGTTCCAGATACGACAGAAAAAAGCCAACCATTAATTATGTTGACTGTCACCGGAATCCTTATTCAACTAATGTGTCCTGTTAGAGTATTAAATTATTCAGCAGCGATAGTTCAAAATATGGTCTACCTGCCGATAAACATATTTCTGCTGAAGGGACCCCAGTTCTCTCCCCTATAACCTGATCTTCCCTCTAAATTAACAAAACAAGGGAGCACCGTATACATGATACCCGACATAGCATTAACAATAAATGTCATTACAAATCTCATATTCGTATTGTCGGCAGGTGTAATCATTCCGATGTCAGGACGTATTGCGTTTGCTGCCGTAAGTGCAGCGCTCATTCCTACGGTAGCAATACCTGCAGGACGATCCATATTACTTCTAATCCAGTAATTAGAAACATTCATTGCTGATGCTAAATCAGTCCGCTGATCATAATTAATTAAAATTTGATTTGGAGCAATTTGTCTAGCCTCCAGAAGTATGGGATGAGTTATCATCTGGCGGTCATTTTGATTAGTAGTCATTTTATTTCCACCTCCACAATATGATGAAATAGTCAACTGTCTATATATTGTATGGTATTTGACTTGATTATGTTCACAGTAATCAGTTCAGCGTTTGTGTGATTAATCTGTCCTTTAGTTCAAGAAGAAGTGCGTAGTATGGTCCAATTACCTAAGAACAGAAAAAAGCACCCTTATAAGAATGCTTTAGTTAGTTACTTATATAAATAACATAAAACGATATGTCTTATCATATCAACCTGGAATAATTGTGTTTCGATTAAATCTATCTTTCTACACAGAACAACGTAATTCTTTATGATTTCCATTCACTTCACCCCTTTTTATAGGGATTTGCTATTGTTAAACATTGATTTATTAACATTAGGAAACTTTCATCCAGTAAATTGTATTAGAAGCTGGTTAAACTTGTCACGTTCTTCATAGAAAGGAGCATGCCCACTGTATTGAAATGGGACTAGCTGTGAATGTTTTATTAATTTATTTGTTTCTTGTGCATTAATAAAAGGAACAACTTTATCATGTATGCCGTGAATAATTAGTGTAGGAACTAATATTTTATTTAGATCATTGTACACATTCTCATCTCTTAATGTCCTCATAATCGCAGCAGTCGACCAACCTGCTGCTTGTAATCCTAGCTGAAAGAACCAATCAGATAATGGGCTAGTAATATACTGGAAGAAGAAAATATCCGCTACACCTCGTAGCATTTTAGGGCGATCATTAAGTGTTTCTGTAATAAACATGTTTGCGACTTCTTCTGAAACACTAGAAGGAGATGCAGCGTCTATTAGGACAAGTTTTGATACTCCATAACCTTGATATCGAGCCATATATCGAATCGATATTGCGCCTCCCGTAGAGTGTCCTGCTAGTGTGAAATCTTCTAACTGCAGTGCCCTTATTACTACATGAATATCATCTGCCAATCTGTCATAATTGTAGCCTCTGATTGGTTTATCCGAATTACCGTATCCCCTCCAGTCAATTGCTATACATCTATATCCCATGGATGGAAGAACATTAAACTGATATTCAAACTGCTTATGATTTAATGGCCAACCATGTATAAATAGTATTGTCTTCTTTCCCTCTGGATTGACATCCTCTATATATATATTTACTCCTTGCTCTACTGTAACAAAGTATCCCATACTATCCCCTCCAGTTGCTCAAAGTGTTATCAACAATAAGATACTCTTCTGGGGAGCTATAGGTGAATACCTATCTTTTTTTTCGCGATGATTTCATACCTGGTGGACCCTCTCTATTGGCAAGTGGATCCTCATCTAAGGGTGGCTAGTTCCTCCTCCACTACATGTAGGCTTTCCAGATAAATAATATTAATTCTTAGGGCAATCTAATTTTGATTGCTCTTTTTCATTTTGTGTCTACTTTGACGATTTGTGTTTAAAAATATTCTAGAGTACTTAATTTTGTTCATAAAATAAGAACATAATCAAAGGAGCGTGTCTTTAATGCAAAGCTTCCAGTCCATTTGTACTCAATTTGCTCAGATTGTTAATGGCAAACCTGCTATGAAAAATGACAGTTATTCTGTAGAACTTGAGAGAAAGTTTCATTTAACTATCCAAGGGCGTCCTAGTCGTAATGCTTTTGACAGAAGGAATAACTTTTGAATCTCTAGATTATGAAGGTAATGCCCTCAATCTTGGTGAAGTGTTTGTAAGACAAGAAGAATTACCTGCATTTGTAAGAGCACTTAGGGAATACACCACAGATGATTTATGAAACATATGGTCATGTTTTAAAAGAACTAGAATTCCAAGCAGTTGCCTTATTTGGGGCTAAAACTGGGGCTAACCACTCCTAGAATGTTCACCAATCCTCAGCAACAAAGGGTTATAATTAAATAATCTGTATTATACAACAAAATAACAAAAGCAGGCGACTATAAAATCGCCTGCTCAATTAAATCATATTATGAATAATACCTTAGACTCCCTAAAAAACTTTTTAGAAACAGTCTAATTTAGTTTTTATTCGTAAAATCCTTTAGTTTATCGCCTAATACATCACTTATTGAAAATCCTTTTGACTCCTCTGGTAATTGATAGTCGTCTAAGTTGTAGTCATTCTCATTTTCAATAAGATCTTTAATACTTAAAGATAAACGTTTGTCCTTACTGTTTACATCGAGAACTTTCACTTCAACTTTTTCGCCTTCTTTTAGTACTTCATGAGGAGAAGTAACATGCTTATGCGCAATTTGAGAAATATGAACAAGACCCTCAACACCTGGGAATACTTCTATAAACGCTCCATATGAAACGATACGTCTAATTGTACCAGTTAATACAGAACCTTTAGGTGCTTTCTCTTCTATATCTGTCCATGGTCCCGGTAAAGTATCCTTAATAGATAATGAAATTCTCTCTGAATCTCGATCTACTGATAATACTTTAACTTTTACTTCTTGTCCTTCTTTCAGAACATCCGAAACATTATCTAAATGATCATAGGATATTTGAGAGATATGAACAAGACCATCTACGCCTCCAATATCAACAAAAGCACCGAAAGAGGCAATTCGCTGAACAGTACCCGAAATTATGTCTCCACTATGGATATTTTCGAGTGTTTTTTGTTTACTTACAGCTTTTTCACCTTCAACAACTGCTTTATGAGAAAGAATCAGTCTATTTTTCTCCTTCTCTAATTCCACAATTTTAAATGTTAATACTTTGCCTTTATAGTCCTCAAACGACTCAACAAAATGATCTTCGATTAAAGATGCTGGGATAAACCCTCTCACACCCAAATCAACGACTAAACCGCCTTTTACTACTTCTTTTACTTCAGTTTCAATAATTTCACCTGTTTGAAATTGTCTTTCAAGCTGATCCCAAGCTTTTTCTGCATCCACTTTGCGCTTCGAAAGGACAAAGTTTGCTTCTTCTACTTTTGTAATCATTAGTTCTAATTCTTCACCGATGGAAACGGCGTCGGATGCTTTTTCAATATGCAAGCTAGATAGTTCACTGATTGGAACTATTCCATCAAAAGGTGCACCTTCAATTGTTACGATCACTGACTTCTCGTCTACTTGTGCAATCGTCGCTTTTACTAGATCTCCCTCTTTAAACCCATTTAAGTCAACTAAGTTCATTTCATCTGACATATGATATCCTCCTTCACAACGTCTCTTCTCTATTTTATGCGAACTAGCAAAGAAATACAAAAGGAAGCCCTTCCTAAATTGAAAAAAGATTTGATTTAATTAGTTTTTTCGTATTGCTCTAGTAATTCCCCTATGCTAGACATAATAACTTCAGTCACTTCATCAGGAGAAGCTTTACGTTCCCGATAAGGTTGAATATCAATCATTTCCCCAAAGACTATTTTCAGTTTTCTAAATGGTTTATAGGGACCGATAATGGCACAAGGAACCACATTGGCATCCCCTCTAAGCGCAAAAAAACCTGCTCCACTAAAACCTTTTCCTAGTTTTCCGTCTTTACTTCTTGTCCCTTCAGGAAAGAGACCGACTACTTCTCCATTTTTTAAAAGTTTAATAGCCCGACGTAAAGCATCCCTGTCACTCATTCCCCTTTTAACCGGAAAAGCATTAACACCAGGTAGAATACTTTTCAATATAGGAATATTAAATAGTTCTTCCTTTGCCATAAAATTTACTGGTCTTGGTGCATTAATACCTACTACTGGCGGATCTAATGCATCTATATGATTTGCACATAATAGAATTCCACCCTCTTTTGGAAACTTTTCGATTCCAATTACCTCAAATCGATAAATTGGTTTTAAAGCTGCATAAACAGCTGTCTTCGCAAAGGAATAAAGATTCATATTAAGCCATCCTTTCTTTTGCAAGTTTCATAATTTTTTCAGAAACTTCATCAATTGTAAGAGAGGTAGTGTCTATAAAAATTGCATCCTCTGCTTGTACTAATGGAGAAGCTTCTCGCTCGCTATCCAACTTGTCTCGAAGTTCAATATCATACATAAGTTCTTCTAAACTAGAATGAATACCTCTTTTTTTATTCTCACTTAATCTTCTTTTAGCTCGTTCTTCTACACTTGCGGACATGAAAATTTTTAACTCAGCATTCGTTAATACAGAAGTACCAATATCTCTACCGTCCATAACTACACTACCGTTTTTCCCCATTTCAACTTGTCTCCTAACCATTTCTTCACGTAATTCTGCATGTGCTGCAACTAAAGAAACGGAAGCTGTTACTTCTTTTGAACGAATCTCCTCGGTTACTTCTTGATTATCTAGAAATACGCGTTGTCCTTCAGGAGAAGGTTTTAACTCAATCGATGTTTCTTTAAGTAAGTTAGTTAATTTATCTTCATCTTGCATATCTATGTTAGATTTAATTGCTTTATACGTAATTGCACGATACATTGCTCCTGTATCCACATATGTATATCCAAGTAATTCTGCAGCTTTTTTAGCAATGGTACTTTTCCCTGCTGCTGCTGGACCATCTATTGCTATTTGTATTTGTTTTGTCATTATGAAGCCTCCACTCTATTCAATTATATTTTAACATAAATTCATACGTAAAAAAAAAGCCTGTTTAAACAGACTTTTTTCAGTTCATTTCTCTTTTTCTTAATGATAATTGTCGCTCAAAGCAAAAGCGAACAATTTGCTGTTTATCTAAATCATCTGTATCAGTAAACTGTAAGGATGCAATATTTTGCTGACCTCTTTCCCATAAGCGTACAACAACGGCTGTTGTAGTAACGTATTTAATGTCGCCATTGTTAAAAGCAAGAGGGATAAGCAAAGAGATCTCATCTCCTTCTTTAAACTTAACTTCTCTGTTCAATATAACAGCTGTTCCTCCAGCGCTAAGATCATCTGTTACAAACTGGTATTTTTCGTCTTCAAATTGTAAAGATATATCTAAAGGAGTAGTAACTCGAACAAAATCTCTTCGTTGAATTTTAATAATTTCCGAGTCGCCTGGATAAAGAAGCTTGATCATCGGTATTTGTCCTTTTCTTTTACCCAGTACTTCTGTTTGAAAAGCAAACGCGGACTTAGATTCCTCTACATATGAAGCACGAAGTTGAGCGCCATCAATTAAAAAAGCAGTTCTATTCGTATTTGTATCAATTGGATAATCGACATATACAAATTGTTCATCTAAATCGACCACTTTACATCGATATTTCTCAGCTTTTTCTGTAAACGTAGGCTCTAGCATTAAATTAGTCCCAAGTTTAATTTTCATACTTTTATCCCTCTTTAAGTGTCATAATAGTTCTATTATGACACTTAAAAGATCATTTTTCTATAAAAAATATTTTAAGGGAGCTTTTCTGCATGTAAAATTTCATGAGTTTCTGTATCAATATATATTCTATATGTGCCAATAGAATCATTTTTTGTTAATACTTCATAAGCTAGTCTTTGTTGCAACTCTTTGTTTTCAACATATGCTAAACGTTCCTCTTCCACGGAAAAATTACTAGAGAACATCTCTTTATAATTTAGTGGTTTGACTTCTTGAGGAGCAATTTTTTCTTTTTGAATATATTCCATCGCATTTAAACCAAGTAACTCTCCGTTATCTTTTGCTACCTTAAGTTGGATTCCATCTGCATAAATCAATGCATCATTCTCAGGATCCTTCCTTGCAAAAGTTATATGCCAAGCTATATTGTTCTCCCGGTATTCCACCATTTCTGTATCCGCATAGTTAAAAGACTTCATATATGTTGAAGTTTTCTTTTTTAATTGCTCGACAGATATCGCTGTTTGATCAAATGGTCTCTCCATTAAGTAGGACAGTAAATGACCACCCTTTTTAGTAAAGTCAGCGTATCCAATTCGAATTCCTTTATGGAATTGAATATGGTAGAAAGGATAAGGTGCATCTTTAGAACTTTCAGTAATATGAATAGTCGCACCTTTGAATTCCGGGAACAATTGAATAAATTTCTGTTTCATTTGTTCTGCAGTAACTTCTGAATCCTCAATATGTTTGAGGTCTTTCTTTTTCTGTTGATCTGTTTCACTAGCGGTCATTGGAAAATCACTTTCCGTGTAGGATTTCGCTGAGTTTCCTAGTGCTTTCCAATTCTTTTCATTACTTTTATTAACTTTATTGTTCACAAATGAACTAACAATATAATCTTTTGACCCGTCTTCTCTGTTTGTAAAAGCCCATTGATCGGAAAGAGAACGTAAATTGTCGCGAGCATTTGACATATTTTTTTGCCAATCTTCAATGGGTACTTTTCCATCCTTTACGAGTGAAGCTCCATTACCGATACGATTTAAATAATTCATCCATGCAGTAGAGGTCTCACTATCAAGGGGTAACGCTGAAATCGATGCACGAACATCTGAAGACAGCCTCCATACATCATTTAGAGGTTTATCTAATGCTGCTTTGTCTTGAAATAGTAGAGTTTGATCAATAGAGTCACTTAGTTTTATTAATTTTTCTGAGGCAGATGTTAATTGATTGGAATATTGAATTGCCAGCGCATTTTCCAACCGGTTATTCTTTGCTTGAACTGAAAAGTGATAGACAATGAATATGACAGCGACAGTTGCAATTATCCAAATATATTTTTTCATGTTATCTCCTTATGAACAAAAAATATGCTGTCCAATTTTTTTAATTTGAGGTCTTGACCAAATCCACTCACTCGTAGCTGTATCAGGGTTAAAATAATAGATTGCATTTTCTGTAGGATCCCACCCATTTAATGCGTCTAAAACAGCTTCTTTTGCACGTTCATTTGGCTCAAGCCAAATTTGACCATCAGCAACTGCAGTAAAAGCTCGTGGCTGAAAAATTACTTCTGAAACTGTATTTGGAAAATCCGCATGCTCTACTCGATTTAAAATGACAGCTGCAACTGCAACTTGCCCTTCGTATGGTTCTCCTCTTGATTCGCCATAAACTGCATTTGCAATTAGCTTTAATTCTTTTTCAGTGTATTGTGGGGGTAACTGCATATTCGTGCTTTCAGCTCTTTTGTTCTTAACCTGACTCTTAAGATCCGTTCCACCATAATAAGTAAAGCTATTTCCTTTATTAATTTGTCCATGTACATATTGTTTATCGAACTTAGATGCACTCACTAGTTTCTTTTTCGTATCCTCACCCAGAATCCCATCTATAGGGAGTCCATATTTTTCTTGAAAATTCCTTAATGCCCAATACGTGCTGTAGCCGAATTTACCGTCTATCTGACTTGTATAAAAACCAATGTATTGAAGTCTTGCTTGTAGTTCAATTACATCATCACCAAAAGCACCCCGTTCTAACACCTGGGTGGAAAATGCCTGAGTTGATTGTTCCTGTTGCATAAATGCATAGCTTCCAGAAAGAAAGACCAAGCTAATTAGGATGTATTTAATTTGTTTCAAAAGACATCTCTCCTTTTTTTACTAGCTTGGTTAAGAATTCGCTAAATATACAAAAAAAATCTAGCCTCAGCTAGATTCTTCTTTTAAAAAATATTCATGGTGTTCAAATCTTTTATAACGTGAAAGCATATGTGCTTTTTTTACCTTTGATAAACCAAATACCCATAAAAAAAGCATAAATGGTACCATTAACAAAAGATTTACATCTTTAATGATTAATATACTATTATAAACAACATGTAAAAAGAATGCTGCAAAAAGTGCATAAGCAATTTCATATTTTGCTTTTTTCGTGTCAGTGAATTTTGCTCTTCCTATGTAATATCCCATTACTACGCCAAATAATGCATGACTTGAAACCGGTAGTAAAGCACGTAGAAATGCGTGATTCATTCCAAAATTTAATAAATATAGTATATTTTCAACTGTAGCGAATCCAAGCGAAACACTGGCTCCAAACAATACTCCGTCATAAGGATCATCAAACTCAACATGTTTATAAATAGCAATAATAAGTATGAGCCATTTAAAAAATTCTTCTAAAGCACTTGTTACTAATACTTGATGTACAAAAATAGACGAAAATACATTTTCTTGTTGAATGACATGTTGAATAAATAAAATAGGAAAGGTGAGTATAGCACCATAAATAAATGTATGTAACAATAACCTAGAAGGTTCTTTTGCGATTTCCTTACGAAGGTAAAAATAACTTAAAAGTGCAAGAGCCGGAGCAATTGCAACGGAAAGCAGTATAAACATATCGTTACTCCTTCCATATTACTATATCTATTATACATTATAATTTATCTAATTTGTAAAAATAACGGAGGTGTTTCTATGAAAAATATATTATTAATTCATACAGGCGGTACTATTTCTATGAAAATTCAGGCAGAAACTGGGGCTGTCATCCCTATAGAAAATAATCCTATTACTTTAGAAGGTGAAAAATTAAAAGAATATGCCAACATTAAAGAAATAGAGGCATTTAATTTGCCCTCTCCACATATTACGCCAAAAGAAATGCTTTTGTTAAAGCAATTGATAGACCGATCTATTCAAGACGATCATATAGATGGGGTAGTAATTACTCATGGGACAGATACTTTAGAGGAAACAGCATATTTTTTAGACTTAACTGTTGATACTTCAATTCCAATTGTTCTAACTGGTGCTATGCGTTCTTCCAATGAAGTAGGATCAGATGGCTTATATAATTTATTGTCTGCTGTAAAAGTTGCAAGTTCTGATGATGCAAAAGATAAAGGAGTGTTAGTTGTATTAAATGATGAAATACACACTGCTGAAAATGTTACAAAAACTCATGCTAGCAATGTTAATACCTTTCAAAGTCCTCAGTATGGACCTATAGGTTTTATATCAAAGTCCATTGTACATTTTCACCATTCACCAAATTATCGTACTGTGTTTCCCATTCAAAGTATTGCTAAAAGAGTCGCTCTCTTCAAAGTATATGCTGGAATGGAGCCTGATCTATTAGCTGATTGTGTTGAGTTAGGGTATGACGGAATTGTGTTAGAAGGGTTAGGTCAGGGAAATGTACCTCCAAGCATTCTTCCAATTATCGAGGAAATTATTAAAAAGGATATTCAGATTGTACTCGTTTCTAGATGTTTTAATGGTATTGCTCAAGATGTGTATGGGTATGCAGGCGGAGGAAAAAGCTTAAAAAAAGCTGGAGTGATATTTGCTCAAGGATTAAATGGGCAAAAAGCAAGGTTAGCACTTCTTATTGCACTAAACCATTCTAATAAAACAAAAGCTATGGAAAACATTTTCTCGATTTAAATTAAGAATACGGAAACAGTTTTCAAATTGAAGGCGAACGAGACGAGTCTAATTAATTGCGGATAAATTATATCTTTGATTTCCACTTCAGGGTCCGATTTATTTCCGTTCCAGGCGGACGCTTTCCGCCGGCATGGCTTCACCCGCTTCCCTCGCTACGCTCAGTCCAGGGTCTTCAGCTCATGCACCTGCCGCTTCGCTTTCGGTGCAGAAAACATTTGCTATTCCGGCTGGAGTCGCCGCCTTCCACTACAATTAACTATTATCCGCTTTTCAATTAGGAAATCATTATGCCATTAATAGAGTAAGTTTTTATCACTTACATTTTTTCAATTAGTATTTATAGAAAATCGTTGAAAAAGGCGACACTCCTGCGGGAATAGCGTTAGCCGAAGACCCCGTAGTTGAGGGGAAAGGCAATCTAATTTCGCCGCATCCTGCTCCTGCGCAAAGCTCGTCGCAAAAGAACTTTTGCGGCAACGATTGCATGACCAACATCGTGTTGGCCTAGGAGGCTAAGGCAAAGCCCGCGGAAAGGGAGCCGTTTCAACGATTTTCTTATTTATCGGACGACATTATTTAGTAAAGTCAAATTCTATAGACTTTTTCAGTGGCCTACACGCTTTTCCCGCTAGAGTCGCCGCACTCCGTTTCAAGCAAATAATTTCCATGATTTCAATTATTTCCTATATCCATTTATGGGAAATCACTATTAAAAACAATCTACCTCCGCTTTCTATATTTACCCACATGATGGGATTGTATAGTTTACTAATACAACACATGGAGGATAATCAATACAAATCAGCCCATTCTTGTCACAGGCTAATTCGACGCTAGATTTTCGCTAATTTTTAAAAGAGGCTGATCACTTACTTCACTTATATGAACTAAATAAATCTATGCGAACCGAAAAGAAACGATGAACATCAGTTACCTGTTATTTTACGTTCTATTTCCTTTGCAATTAGTTTACCGTGAAATCTTCCATTTTCAATAAATATTTCATTTGCATTATTTCCAGCAGCTATCACACCAGCAATAAAAATGCCTTCCACATTCGTTTCCATTGTATCCACATTATATTTAGGTCTCCCTGTTTCTTGATCGATATTTACTCCCATTTTATTTAAAAAATTATGGTCTGGATGATAACCTGTCATTGCAAATATAAAGTCATTTTCAATTTGGAATTCACCATTTGGTCCTTTTAAATACGCAATATGTTCGTCTACTTTTAACAACGCGGTGTTAAAATGCATTTCAATTTCTTTATTACGAACAAGTCCTTCAAATTCAGGTAAAATCCATGGTTTAATACTAGGTGAATAGTCATTTCCACGATATACAACCGTGACATTCGCCCCCGCTTTATTCAACTCTAATGCAGCATCGATCGCGGAGTTTTTACCACCTATAACTAAAACATTTTGCGCAAAATAAGGATGACCTTCTTTAAAATAATGAAGTACCTTTGGCAGTTCCTCTCCAGGTACTCCCATATAATTAGGTTGATCATAATAGCCGGTTGCGATAATGACATTTGCAGCATGATAATTCGCTTTTGAAGTAGTCACGAGAAAATGATTATCTTTTTTTTCTACGCTTTGTACATGCTCATATTTATTTACTTGTAAGTTTTTCAACTTTACTACTTCTCTATAATAGACTAAAGCTTGATTTCTCTTTGGCTTTCTTTCCTCTACTATGAAAGGTACATCGCCTATCGCTAATTTCTCACTCGTACTAAAAAAAGTTTGGTGAGTGGGATAATTATATATTGCTTCAACGATATTTCCTTTTTCAATAACTAAGCAGTTTAAACCAATTTCCTGAACAGCGATTGCTGTTGCAAGTCCACATGGACCTCCACCAACAATTAATACGTCTATATTTTGTTCCAACCTTAAAACTTCCTTCCTTCATTCTTTTCCTACTAGCTATCCAAATAGTGTGATGAGATGACACTCTGATTTAGCCCCTAATCTTAAATGGATACCTGTAGTACCAAAACCATTACTTACAAGTTCAGCACTATTTTCTTTCACACGAAACGTACCTTTTTCATAAATCCCTATCGGACCCAAACGAATTTGTCCCCCATGTAGATGTCCTGCCATTAACAAATGTGGACTGGCTACCTTTTTAGCATTGTTGAAAAATGCTGGTGCATGACATGCAAATACAACTACTTCATTTTCTAATACTTCTTGAAAAGCATCATATATTCTAACCCTTCCACTAAAACCATCATTTATTCCAACTAGTCGAATGACTGAATGGCTATTATGTATTGCCAGAGATGTATTATTTAAAATCTCCACATTATTTTCTTCTAATATAGAGTTTAGATGTTCCTCACCTATTTCACGATCATTGTTTCCATAAACATAATAAACAGGTCCAAGTTTACTTAAATCAACTATATTTTTTTCAGTTCTCTCCAGTGGTACACCTTTTTCAGTTAAATCCCCCCCAATTACGACTATATCTACCTCACCTACTAGAGAATGAATCAGTTTTTCGGGTATTTGTCTACGATGAATATCGGAGATGAAAAATATTTTAAATTGCTCCCCATCTTTCATTTCCTTGATTTGTAATGAATGTTTTATAATATTTGTCTGAAACGCCAAAAATCTCATATAAAACATCATCATTGCACTAAAAATAATGAAAAGTATAATGATATAAGTCAAATATATCCCCCTATCTAAAACATAGAAAAGGACAGGGAATTCCCCCTGTCCAGCGCCGTACAAATATTGTAGAGATTATTATCAATCTTTATCGATGTGTAATACTCGAAATCCTGATTTTTCAAGGTCCGCAATAATTCGATCTACTTTTTGATCATTATCAATTTTAAGTACTATTCTACGGGCTAACTTATCCGTTTCATCAAAAGTAACTAATGAAATTACAGGTGTATGATATTTGTGTAGAATATCTGAAACCTTTAGTATCCTACCTTCTGATTCAACTGACGCAAAAGTAATTCTAGTACCTTTTTTATTCATACCAAATGCGCTTTGGAACTGGTTAATTGTATCATATCGTGTAACAATTCCTAGAAACTTTCCTTCATCCAATACCGCAATAATTGGAAAGTCGTAAAGTTTTACAAAAGCACTTTCAAAAACATCATCTATTTCTACGAATGTTTCTTCTCTTGTAACAACATCCATTACAGTAGTCTTCTGTAAAAATGTTTCTCTATCCATGTCACTATAAAAAAAAGCTTTATATAAAAGATATTTATTGAACATTCCTTTATATATACCATTATCAAGTATAGGTAGTGCGTCAATTTCCTTTTCATCAAGCTGTAGCAATGCTTCTACCAGTGAAGTATTTGGTTGAACAGTCAAACATTTTTCTTTAGGTATCATCACACTTTTTACAAACATATAAAACACACCTCTTCCAAACGGGATATTCTTTATATATTCTGCAAAAGGAGAAAATATCCTTCTTAACAAGTTTTTCTAAGGCAATATCAGTTTCTGGCCAGCTGAAATACTATTCGAAGTTAATCCATTTGCAGCTTTAATTTTTTCGACTGCATTAGGATCCTTATAATAGTTTACTGCTATTCGATAGAGTGTCTCATCAGCTTTTACAATATGTGTTCTTTGTTTCGTTTCAACTTTTTGCTCTTCTTTTGGTTCTGCCTTTTCTTCAGGTTTAACTTCTGGTTTTACTTCTGGCTTCACTTCAGGAGTAGCTTGTTCAGTTTTTTCTTCACTTGGAACTGACGTTTCAGGCTCTTGTTCTGATTTTTCCGTATCTTCATCCACAATTTCTTCATCCTCTTCCTGCTTGGTGCCATTTGAAATTGGTTTTGTTTCCACTTGGATGACACCTTGACCAGAAGCTTCTTCTACTTGATCCGGGGTATAGAAAAAATGTACATATAGGAAAATGCAAACAGGTATTAGAATAAAGATAAAAAACAAAGAAGGTAACAGTAGGTTTTTAGATTTTTTTTTAGGTTTTTTAGTATAACTCGATCTTCTACTTCTTCTTGGTTCTGTAATATTATCTTCCATGCCAATAGATTGTCTATGCTCATCAATCTTTTTTTGGTAATCATCTTGATTCATATTGTTCAAACTCCATTCATTCCATCTTTACTAAATCTATTATGACGAATTTTGTTGAAAAAGTAAACTTCACAATATTTATGGACGGAGCAACTCATTAATTCTATTGAACCAATTTAGTTCTATATTTTCTAGATTTTGATATTCACGTTTGGTAAGTAATTGTTGAAGATCAAGTGAACAATTGAAACAACAGTTTTTTGGTTTAGTAGTCAATTGTTCATCAAACGTATTTAAAATTTGTTCTCTTATGCATAGTTCACTTTGGAATAAAGTAAATAATTTTTGAATTTCTAGCCATTTTCTCTTCTTGATGTCATGAAATAAAGCTATTGTCTCTTGCTCGGATAAAATTTCTTTCCAATAGCTTAAGATACGAAAGGTCGTTTCCGGAAGAAGAATTTGATACTCCTCTGATTGAAAGGCAGCATGAATATCCGTTTCATCTGGAAAGTCCTTCATTGCAACATAAAATGCCTGTTCCACATCTGAATTGGTATAAATGAGTGAAGCTATTGACTGTTTTCCGTCTCTTGCAGCTCTTCCAACTTCTTGCATGTAACTAGCAATGGAAGTAGGGATATGATCATGTATTATTTGTCGAATATTGTCTTTATGAATACCCATACCAAATGCGTTAGTTGCACAAATCCAGTCTAAATCTCCTTGCTGAAATTGTTGTTGGACTAATACACGATCCTCCTGTTCCAATTTCGCATGATAAAAGGCAACCTTAACTCCCTTTTTTTCTAGTTCATAAGCATAATATTCTGCTTTTTTACGGGATTGTGTGTATAAAATTCCGGGACCATTAGTTGTAGTTATACGGCCCATTATCCATGCTTCTTTCTCTTTTTGACTATCCGCTTTTTGCACCTCATAAGCAATAGTAGGACGATCTAATGAATGAATAAACTCAAAAGGATTGCTCATATGTAAGGTCCCTTTAATATCATCCACCACTTTTTGGGTAGCAGTTGCTGTTAAAGCAAGTACATTAGCTTCTGGAAAAGCATCTAACCAGTTAGAGATTCTCAAATAATCAGGTCGAAAATCATATCCCCACTGTGAAATACAATGTGCTTCATCTGCTACAATATATGCTATGGAAATCGATGACAGGGCACAATTAAAACGTTTGTTTTGAAGCATTTCTGGTGAAGTGAAGATAAACTTATACATTGCCAAATTACTCATAACCATTTCTTTTTGTTCGTAAGTAAGAAAGGAATTTATTGCCACAACTCTTTTTTCTCCAAACATTTTTAATTGTTCTACTTGATCTTGCATTAATGATAATAATGGAGAAACAATTACAACTGCACCTTTCATGAAATAGGCAGGTAATTGATATAATAATGATTTGCCCATACCAGTCGGCAGTATTGCGACGACATCTTTACCAGCAATTACTTGCTCAATTATTTCTTTTTGTCCTTCTCGAAAAGAAGTATGGCCAAATTTCTGTTGAAGTATTTCTGACAGCTTATCCATTAGCTTCTTCTCCTTTTGCTAGTGCAATTCTAATTTGAAAAAAGCTTAACTCGGGAGCCTGCTCTCGAATAATTTTTAACTTTTTCGTTTGTAGACTATTTGATATCCTTAACACTTTTTCGACTTGTTCATTTGAAATATAAGAAAAGAAAGGAAAGTATTGATTTGCGGACACTATTTCAATAATATGATCTTCAATCGTATTGAATTTTAAAAAGCGCATTGCAGCTATTTCTTGCAGGTTATGTCCCTTTTGAATTAATTGATACGTCTTCATAGCTGATTCAGTTAGCGGAGTTTGAACCTCTACATCTTTTACGAGAGGTAACAAGTCCGGAAACTTTTCTTCATTGATGATCG
The DNA here is from genome assembly GCF_037104765.1 of Psychrobacillus mangrovi. Taxonomy (NCBI): domain Bacteria; kingdom Bacillati; phylum Bacillota; class Bacilli; order Caryophanales; family Bacillaceae; genus Psychrobacillus; species Psychrobacillus mangrovi. The sequence goes on from NZ_JBAWSY010000001.1 coordinate 391,758, forward strand.
GAAGTGCAATATGTAAACTTTCAATAAACAACATTTTTATATCAAAAAGAGATAGATTGTAATGCCGAGCAAGTTGTTCCCATGTTAAACCACTTTTTCCATAACCACTTAATCGATAGACAAATATTTCTCTGTGAATATTCTCAAATTTTGTATTCTCAAGTAGTTGAAGCAATTGTTGTCTAAAGTTTGAATAAAATGCAACATTTTTATAATCTCTACTGTAAAGATATCCTTTTACAAATTGGTGTATATCTTGATTCTTTTGATTTGGAACATAGCGATGTACATTTGCTTGAAAATGAGATAACGTCTGAATCACCAATTCCATTCTGCTCCAAAAAACATGCTCATTTCCTCTATATAACCATCCATTAAATTGAGGATCTTTCATTGTCTTTATTTGCATTAAACCTTTTTCTGTAAGATTTATAACCGACCCATTCTCTTCAATAAAGCCCTTATTTACAAGTGTCAAAATTTCGACATTATATTGATCTAGTGATAATTTAGGATAAAGCGAAAAAAAAGGATGAAGTTTAAAATAAGTAACATCCTGTATTGTCTGGCCAGATTTTTTGCCTTTTAATAAGTAAAAGGGTGCGGTAGATGACCGTTCTCCATGAAATTTTTGAATGATTAATAGTAATAAATGATGAAAGTACAATGTAAATACCTCACGTTTTTAATGTATTTTTGTTGAAAAGTCACGTAAACAGTTTTAGAATGAATAGGATAGCTATTCCGTGTAAGCAGATATAAAGGAGAGAATATAATAATGGCTAAATATACAATTGTAGATAAAGATACATGTATCGCATGTGGCGCATGTGGCGCAGCAGCACCTGATATATACGATTATGATGATGAAGGTATTGCATACGTTATTTTAGATGATAACATGGGCACAGTAGAAGTTCCAGACGAACTACTAGAAGATATGGAAGATGCATTTGAAGGATGCCCTACTGATTCAATTAAAGTAGCAGACGAGTCATTTGAAGGCGATGCTTTGAAATTTGAATAGATGAATAATGTAAACTGCCTAGATTTTTGAGGCAGTTTTTTTATAAGAATTTGCAGCCCATGTTTATAATAGTGTCACTTATTAGAATCTACTTAATTCCCAACCATAATTAGAGATTAGTATCACGGATGTGCGCTTGCCGCAGGCTACGCATGAGCCTCCGCAGGATGAGTCGCTCCTTTGTCGCTCCCACATCCTTTACGGTTCTCATTCTTCGCGCTCCTGCGGCGTGTAAAACGCTCATCCTATAAATTTCCTTAGATACAGTCAGAAGTAACTTGTTAATGATAAGTGAAGAGTTATCTTTATGTGAGTTAGCTAGTTTTAATTGGAAATATTTTTCTAAAAATGTCACGAAATGTTGCAACGAGACCAATTAAGTTTCTTCCGAGACTATTCATAGCGTAAACGAGACCAATTCAATGACAACCGAGACTAATCACAGCATAACCGAGACCAATTTCACTGTAACAGAGACCATTACTCGAAATTCATTAATAGGTGACACTTGCATTCGCTCGCGCCTTGAAAGCCGCATGACGGGCCGTATGAGACAGCGAAATTTATTTTGCGACGAACTTTGCGCAGGAGCACGAATGCGCTAGCGCATACAGCAGCTCATGCGGACGTGCGGCCAGCGTGAATGCCTATAGTTGGTGATGAATCTTTTCAATACTTAATATATTATTTATTGATACTTAGATATCTTAAAAATGGATCTGAGCTTGGCGCACGCTACGCAGGAGCCTTCGCAGGATAAGTCGCTCCTACTTCTGGTAGGAATTTATCTCTCTCTATAAAAAAAGATATCTGGCTCCTTGTATCTCTATGCCAAATAGACCCGCAGACAATGCCGTATTTTCGATATGTCTCCGATGTGTACTTAGTTGAGCGTTTCAAATACGATATGTCCTTTAAATACTTCTTAGTTATAGCACCAGAAGATGACCTCAACAAGATATTTTTTAGATAGAAGATTTTTTCTGTAGACTTACACTAGTTGATTGTAGTGGAAGGCGGCGACTCCGGCGGGAACTGTGAGACAGATGAAACATCACAACGTACCCGAAGGGGTGGTGATGGTTCATCGATCACCCCGCGGAACGTGTCCGCCTGTAACGGAAATCAACGGGTTCCATCTAAATAGCGAGTAAGTGAACAATAAATCGTTCACTTACTCGCTATGAAATTCCTTTCGGGACTTTTTCAGTGCCCTCAGCGTGAGCTGCGGAGGAGGCTCTTGGCTACACGCGGAATGCGTCCGCCTGTAACGGATACTATCGCACTTTTTAATATAAGCTATGAAGAAAGAGGCTGCCCTGAAAAGTCATTTTTTATGACTTTCTGGTCAGCCCCTTTTAATTAATTTATATCAGGGACGCCAAACGAATTTGTTACCCTATCGAGCAATGGTTTCATTCGCTTAAATAAAACAATCATTACAATTGTTACTAATAGCCCTTTTATCAAGTTGAACGGTAAGATACCGAAAATGATTGAATTAAACAACGCTGTTCCAGTTTCCATTGGGAAGTTTAAGAAATAAGTATACATTGGTAAAAATACAAAATAATTTAAAACACTCATGCCAATAGCCATGGAAATTGTTCCACAAGCTAGACCGTACATAATCCCTTTAGAGGATGATGCTTTACGATAAATTAAATAAACAGGTGTTATAAATAAAATACTAGTTGCAAAGTTAGCCATATGTCCTACAGGAACACCAGTTGGACTACCTGCAAATAACCAATCCAATACGTTTTTCATAAATGCTACAACTATACCTGCAATAGGCCCCATTGTAATAGCGGCAATCAATGCTGGAAGATCACTAAAATCCACTTTTAAATAAGCTGGTAAAACTGGTAACGGAAATGCAAGTAGCATTAAAACAAAAGAAATACTACTCAACATTGCGATTGCAATAAGCTTTCGCGTCTTGCTTTTTGTCATTATTCCTCTCTCCTTTTGCGATTCACTCCACAAGAAGAAAGGTTCAGCACGAATTTCAAACTCAAAAAATCCCTTAAGCTATTAAAGAGCTCAAGGGAGAAACAAGGCACACTTAAATAAGCGTATCCGTATTAGAGTATACGAAAAACGACTGTACCTTCACCTTCTCCCATCCAGACTATACTGTCGGCTTTGGAATCTAACCAAATCCTGCCATTACGGCTCGCGGGCTCAAGAAAAAAACTTCTAATACCGCCGATCGGGAATTTCACCCTGCCCCGAAGATGAATCAATATTTTATTAGCATTCAAGAATAATATCTTGAATTAATAATAGTTTATCAAAAACAGAACCGTTATGCAATACAATTGCTTCATAATTTTATAATACTAAAAAATGCCAAGCTTTGAAACAAATCAAAGTCGGCATTCCAGATTCCTATTTTACACTCATTATAAAACCATTAGGTCCAAGTGGCTTAGGAAGGGTATTATTAAAATTAAATTTATCCCATTGCTCCTGAACCAAATTTTCTAATTTTACTTCAGTTCCAAAACTGGCAGCTGTTAATGCAAAGGCTTCTATCAGGCGTGTAGCTTCGTTTGGTTCCAATGATTCTAAATCAAAGGGTTCGTCAAACTTAATTACTGCTACTCCGTCACGATTCTCATATGAATACGTAACAGTTGATGGCACTACAGAAGTGTATATGTCATTACCTACATTTTTCATGTCTAAAAATGCTTCAGAAATAGTATCATAATTAGATGAAAAGTTAGGAGTCAAGTATACATTTCCATTTTGGGCACGATAATTATAATAATTATGGTGTCCTATCAAACCTTCCAATTTACTTGGCTCATTTAAAATACCTACTTGATCCCATTCAAGTAGAGAGCCGTCTTCATTTAAAAGAGCAACCGATTCAAAATCTTTAAAAATTTCATTTAGGGAACTCCAGTAAGGAGCCGAGGTTCCTGACGCTGTGTCATATCCATGGTCTTTAGGTAAATAATGCGTCAACAATTGATTTTCGGCAACAAAATATCCTTTATAGGGATGATATTCTGTAAATCCGAGTGCCTCTTCATTTATTAGACTTGCATATCGTTCATACAACTGAAGGCTGTTTGGAACCATGTTTGGAAAATCTACTTCCACTTGTTCTTTTGGAATAATAATTGTTACAGGTACAGTTAATGCATTCTCATTGAATGAAAAATGAAAAACAGTGCCTCCATTCAAATCTTCTTCATAGACAGCATTTAAAGTATCTATAGGTATTAAATCTATATTAGATTCCATTTTAATCGTCATTTTTGACATGTCGTCAGATGATTCATTCTCACTTTCATCATTTGTGATTGCAGATTCTTCTGTTCTATCCATTGACTGCATACTTTCTTCTTCACTACTCTTCTCTTCCATTTCCTTGCTAGTGCTATATTGCTGTATAGAATTGTCATTATTGCGATAAGAAGAAACTAAAAAAGTGATAAGAATTATGGAAGCAATAGAAACAACTAAAGGCAACCATCTGGATAAGTTCTTATGGGAAAGATGTTTTTTTTGTTCTTTTTCGTGAGCCTCTACCTTTTGTTTTACCAGATTATACACATCTTCTTTGGAACGATGATCTGTAAACTTGGGCATATGGTTCAGTAATTCATCTAGTGCTTCATCATCTTTTTTCCAATCACTCATGATGAACCTCACCCTCCTTCTTTGTTTCAGATAATCGTTCACGCAGTGCCTTTATAGCACGATGCTGTGTTGTTTTCACTTTTCCTTCTGACCAATTTAGTATTTGTGCTGTCTCAGCGATAGAAAGTTGTTGAAAATAACGCATAATTATAACCATTTTTTGATCGCCAGTACAATCATCCAAGGCAACTAATAAAGATTTCATTTCGTCATTCAATTGAACTAAATCTTCTGGAAGCATATCTGAAGAAGCAAGCTGCATTGTTTCCCAATTAAAGGAATCAAATAGCCTTTTCTTTCTAACTGCTTGCTTTCTAAAATGATCGATTGCTACATTTTTGGCTATTGAAAATAGCCATGTTTTCTCAGAACTCTTCCCCTCAAATCGGCTATAAGCCCTTAAAACACGAACATACACTTCTTGGACCAAGTCTTCCGCAGTCTGCCTATTTTTAACTAAATAGATCAAAAACTGAAAAACGTCTTGATGATAACTATCATACAAGCGGTGGAAAACGGAGTCATTCATAAGCTCCCCCCGTTCTTACAATTAGTCGTTCATGAACTGTTTTTTGTTTCACTTATTTAGAGGCAATCGAATAATAAACTTTGTACCTACACCTAGTTCACTTTCTACGGATAGATTACCATCATGACGTTCTATAATATTTTTAGCAATTGCCAAACCAAGACCTGTTCCACTCTTTCCTCTCGTTCTTGCTTTATCCCCTTTATAAAAACGTTCGAATACATATGGAAGGTCTTCTCTAGGAATGCCATAACCTGTATCTTCTACTACCATTACAAAATGGTGTTTCGTTTGCGATATTCTAACTGTAACAGAGCCTTTTTCCGTATGACGAAGGGCATTATCTATTAAATTTGTCAGTACTTGCTCCATACGATCTTCATCTATTTCTAGTGACAAGGGTTCGAGTAGGTTTTGTTCGAAAATTAAACGAAGATTTTTTTCTTTCGCTATTTGATCAAACTTTTGTGTTATTCGTTCAATTGTAGGTATGATCAATACTTCTTCTTTAAAAATACTTAAGTAACCTGATTCTAAACGAGCTAAATCCAATAACTCAGTTACAAGTCTACTCATACGTTTAGATTCATCATAGATGATACGAATCATTTCTTTTCGATCTTCCTCTGTCGTCACAACATCATCAATAATTGCCTCACTATATCCTTGAAGCATCGATATTGGTGTTCTAAGTTCATGTGAGACATTAGCAATAAAATCTGAACGCATTTTATCTAATTGGTGTTGTTCGGTCATATCTCTTAGAACTACTACCGCTCCCCTAACCATGTCTTTAGTGTAAAGGAGACTGATAGAAACGGAGAAATAGGAACCTCTAATTTCAAGTTCTTCATCTATTTCTTCTTCATTATGGAAAACGTGATCCAATAAATGATATAACTCTGCAGGTAAATGAGAATTATCAGTTATATCATTGTTCATATACCATTTTTGAAATAATAATTCTGCCTGGGGGTTACTCACTTGCACATTAAAGTCTTTATTAAAAGTAATCACTGCATCCGCCATCGAAGTTAGTATATTCGAGAGCTGTTCTTTTTCTTGGTTAATCACTTCTACATGATGCTTTAATTGGCTTCCCATTCGATTGAATGCAGTTGCTAGTCCCCCTATTTCATCCTTTTGATGATAAGAAACTTTTGCTTCAAAATTTCCTTTTGCTAATTCGGAAGCTGCTTCACGCATGGAGCGCAGAGGTGATGTAATTCTAGAAGTTAAGAAAAATGAAAACATAGTTGTTAATAGTAATGCAATAAATCCTGATAAAAAGACGATGTTAGTTGTCTGATTTGACGTCTTATTCACTACGTCTAAACTCTGATATATAAATACACCACCATGTATTTCATTATTTGATTCTAAAGGAGATGCTAAAATAATATATGATTCCATTTTATTTTCTTCCGTCATAGAAGGCATTAACATTTTTTTGATAATCGTATCATTCGATGTATAGATTTTTGTAAGATCTTTATCTTTTAATATTTTTGTTCTAATAACATCTTTATTTAATCCATCGTGAATAGACAAGGAAACGGAATTCGAGTCTCTAACAATTAAGGCACTTGTTTCTGACCCGAGTATATCTTCTATAATTTGAAAGGAATCTTCCACTTGTTGGTACTCTTCCACTATTTTCCCTATAGTAGTTGCCTCTTGCCTTAAAGATTCTTCCGCTTGCTCCGAATGGAAGTCAGTTAAGAATTCAAGCATTAAAACGGTTACAATAAACAACACAAATAAGACGAGAAGCAATATGGTCCCCCATAGCTTCCCGACAACACTATTCCAAATTCTATTCATGGACAACCTCAAATTTGTAACCAACACCCCAAACGGTAACAATCATTTTAGCTGACTTTTCTGATACTCTATTTAACTTCTCACGCAACCGTTTTACATGGGTATCTACTGTTCTTAAATCTCCAAAGAAATCATAATGCCAAACTTCTTTTAACAACTGTTCTCGATCAAATACTTTATCTGGTGCTTTTGCTAAAAAGTAGAGTAATTCATATTCCTTTGGAGTTAAACTTACTTCAACACCATCTGCTGTAACACGATGTGCATCATGATCGATAGTTAAGTGAGGAAATACTACAATGTCTTTTGAAGCAGAAGCTCCTTGTATAGGTGACAATACAGCGGAGCGTTTTAAAATAGCTTTAATACGTAAGACTACTTCCCTTGGACTAAATGGTTTTACTATGTAGTCATCAGCACCAAGTTCAAATCCCTCAACTCTGTTTGCTTCCTCCCCTTTGGCAGTCAACAATATTACTGGAGTTTCCTTATGTGCTCTTAATTCAGTAATTACTTCAATACCATCTTTCTCAGGCATCATAATATCTAATAAAATGCAGTTATAATCATTCTCTAATGCAAGCTGTAATGCAATTTCTCCATTTTCTGCTTCTTCTACTTCATAACCTTCTCGTTCTAAATACATTTTCAACAATCGACGGATACGTTCCTCGTCATCTACTACTAAAAGCTTAATCATTTCAGACATAATATCATACCCTTCTATCAACTTCTAATATATATTGTACAATTAGTCGTACTAAATTGAAAGAAAAGCTCCAATCTCTTTATTAGAGACAAGAGCTTTTTCGTTTATAAACAGAATAGAACACTAAACTTTCTATCGCTAATTGTACAGACTCCATACACTATTCCTCTAGCGGTAGATTTAGCGCTTAGGTAATTCTATTAAGCGTACGAGTGTAAACCGGCAATAATTAAGTTTACTGCTATTAAGTTAAACATAATAATAATAAAACCAATTAAAGCTAACCAAGCTGATTTTTCACCTTGCCAACCTTTAGTTAGTCGTAAGTGAAGGAATACTGCGTAGAACAACCAAGTAATAAGAGCCCAAACCTCTTTTGGATCCCAACCCCAGAATCTGGACCATGCTTCATGAGCCCAAATCATAGCGAAAATTAGTGCTCCTAAAGTGAACACAGGGAAACCAATAAGAACTGAACGATACCCAATTTCATCCATATATTGAGAATTTGCTTTTTTAGCAAATGGCTGCAGAACAGCTGCAATAGGTTTTCGTAGTATTAAACGAAGTAAAACATATAATACAGTTCCAAAAATAACAGACCATGTTACAACAGTAAGTTTTTTAGCATTTACAATCGGTGGCATTTCCGCCAGTGGCTCCATCGCATTTTCTGTGATGGCTTTTGATTCATTCATCCCAAAAATAGCTGGCAAATTATACTCCATTTCTGCTACATTACCTTCTTTATTTACATAACTATATTCTGCTTTATAGTCTGCTATTGCAAAAGACGATGTTGAAATGACAAATCCAAGTACTAATACCGCCAAAAACATAACTGCTTCTATCCAAAAGCTCTGTTTTGATTTTTTTGTCAGATCAATATTTTTTAGAAGCCAAATTAATCCTGCAACTGCACTAATGGCTAAAATTGATTCACCTAGTGCCGCAGTAATTACATGGACAGTCAACCAGTAACTTTTAAGCGCCGGTATTAACGGTGTAATATCTCTTGGAAACATACTTGCGTACGCAATAATTAACACGGCAATCGGTAATGCAAAAAGCCCAAGAGAAGGTACTCTATATATATAATAAATTAATATAAAAGCCCCCACTACCATCATTCCAAAAGCAGTTGTAAACTCAAATAAATTACTAACTGGTGCATGTCCAGCTGCAATCCATCTTGTGATAAAATAACCGACATTTGAAATAAATCCAATGATAGTAACTGTAATCGCTAATTTACCCCAACGATCAAAGGATTTAGAATTCGATTTCTCGGAACTAGACCCTTTTACTGCCCCTCCGAATAAAAAAGTTGCCACTAAATAAGCAATAAATGCGATTAATAATAAAGTACTACTAAGTGATACCAAATCCATAACACTAGACTCCTTTCTCTTTTTCCGCTTTAGCGTCTAAATCTTGCTGATCTTCGTAAGGTGGAAGAATCGCGACTTTTGAAACAGCATCTAAGTCTTTTTGTACACTTAGCCAGTTTTTGTTTGTATGTGCTGCAATTACAACTTGCCCATTTTCTAATTGCTGTAACCAAATTCGACGATGATTCCAGTATGACCCTTGAGCTACACCAATCATGAAGATAAGTCCGCCAAGTCCGAGTAAAGGAAGTGTCAAATCTTTGCGAATAGTTAATCCAGAAACATCTCTTGTCTCCACACTTTGGAATGCAATTTTATGTTGATTCTCTCCAAGTGGCTCTAATGTTTCTTTAATCATTACAAAACTCGTTTCTCCTTTTGGAAATTCAGGACTATACATTTTCACCAAAAACGCAGGATTATTAGGAAGCGGCGATTGTGACTGTGGTACTCCATTTTCAAAACCAGTGAAGTCGGCATAATAATCAAGTATTTCCACTTTGTAGCCATCTTTCAGCTGATATTCTGCTTGGGGATTAGCCAAATCTATCGTAAATTCTCCAAAAGACTCTTTTGAAGCTTTGTCTTGCAATTGGAATGTCATGGATTTTAATTCATCTAAACGAAAATCCATCTGGAAGACAGAGAAGTTATCAAATTTAAGTGGTTCATTTACTTGAATTGATTCTTCTTTTATAACTTGCAAATCAGCAGGTTTTCCTGCAATGGCATCATCCGCACCCTTGTATAAGACAACATTCGATTGGTAATTCTTTGCGATTGTTCCAACTCTGTCAATTGCTTCACCAAATACTTCTTCCGATTCTTCCTTTGAATACGTTTCATAAATAAAATCTTTGCTTTCCAAGAAGTATCCATTGGTCTTAGGTATGTAAAGTGTTTCTCCTTCTCTTAGCCACATTGTTTCATCGATATAAAATCCTGGTATTGCTCTCATCATAACTCCAAATAAGAAGATAATTAGGCCAAGATGATTTATATAAGGACCCCAACGAGAAAAACGACCTTTTTCCGCTAAGATAGCATTTCCTTCTCGTTTTACGTTGTAACGCATGGCTTTTAATTTTTCTTCTGCTTTACTTAAAGAATCTAATGGCTTTTCTACACTGCCAATTCCATAAATACGTTGACGGCTTAAGAAACTGATATGTCTTTTCGTCTTTTGTTTTTTAAGAGATTTATAAAGAGGAATTACACGGTCTAAACTTGCAACAACTAAGGAAATTCCTAACATCCCAACTAATGTTTGGAACCACCATGAGCTATATAAGTCTGATAACCCCAATTCATAATAAACCTTGCCAAAAGTACCATAAACTCTCTCGTAATACGCAGCAATATCTGCTTCTGATACCGCTGGGACATAGAACACTTGCGGTAATATAGTCCCTATTGCAGCAGCCACCAAAATAGCAACGATAATCCACATACCTACTTTTACACTAGAAAAGAAATTCCAAACCTTATCAATAATTGTTTTGTTATATGTTTGAGATCTTCTCGCGGATCCCTCATAACGCATGTCTACTAGTTTTTTATCTTTTATTTCTTGTGATAAAGGACGACCACAGCTTTCACATAATTCTGTTCCGGCTGGGTTTACGTTACCGCATGTACAAATAATTTTGTCCATTTATACGAACTCCTTTAGGAAGGTTTAACCTGTTCCATAAAATTAGCTATGTCCTGCTCTGTCATTTCACCTTTAATAATTTTTTCAATCCGACCTTCCGGATTAATTAAGAATGTGGTTGGCAGTGGGTCGATATTATATAATTCCATTACACTTTTATTCCGATCAATTGCAACAGGAAAAGTTAAATCATATCGATTTACAAAGCTATTTACTTTTAAATCAGATTCCCCGATATTAATTGCCAAGGTTTGAACACCTTTATCCATGTACTCTTTAAACTGGTTGTCCATAGCCGGCATCTCTGTTGCGCATGGTTTACACCAAGTACCCCAAAAGTTCAAGAAAATACCTTCACCTTTATAATCAGACAGCTTATGCTCGTTTCCATTCATATCTACTAGCATAAAATCAGGTGCTTTATCGCCTACTTGAAGGACGGCATTTTTTTCTTTGTTTAAGTTGGAGTAAACAGTAAATACAATAGCTAATGTAAGCACTACCAAAATAACAGTTCTTATATAAAAACGCTGTTTTTTAGTTTGAGCCATATCATTTTCCTCCATTTCCAAACATAACCGACACTATTATACCAAAATTAATAACTACAAAGATTAAGACTTATGAATGCTTTGTGAACAAAAAAGTCTTTATTTTCCTATCTTTCCTGTTTCAGCTAATACTCTTAATTGTTTGACTTCGTGTGTAGTCAGCTCTCTCCATTCTCCCGCATTTAAACCATGCAGAGTTAAAAAGCCAAATCGCTCACGCTTCAATTTTTGCACAGGGAAACCGATTGCATCAAACATACGTCGCACCTGTCTATTCTTACCTTCATGAATTGTAATTTCAATAATAGCTTTATTCGTCTTTCTTTCAGAAGACAATAGTTTTACCCGAGCAGGAGCAGTTTTTCCATCCTCTAAAACAATTCCACGTTCTAGGGGACGTATTTGTTCTTTTAATGGAATTCCTTTTACACGTGCTACATACGTTTTATCTACTTTGAATTTTGGATGTGTTAAAGCATAAGAAAAGTCTCCATCATTTGTAAGTAATAATAAACCAGATGTTTCGTAGTCTAATCTACCGACAGGGTAAAGACGTTCCGTAACATGAGGTAAGAGGTCCGTCACAGTTTTTCTCCCCTTATCATCAGATACGGCTGATATAACCCCTCTAGGCTTATAGAGTAAATAGTAAACTTTTTGCTCTTTTTCTAATTTAACTCCTTCTACTTCCACTGTATCCGCATCCGACACTTTTATACCAAGTTCCGTTACTACTTTTCCGTTAACTTTAACTTTTCCTTGTAAGATCAGTTCTTCTGATTTTCTTCTTGATGCTACTCCTGCGTGCGCAAGTACTTTTTGTAATCTTTCCAATTCATTCACCTCGTCCATTCTTTCCACTAACATGAGTGAATTATGTCATACTTTCAGCCAAATTAAAAGAAGACAGTCTTTTTAGAAAAACTGTCTCCTTCGCTTATTACTTTATTTTCTCTACTTTAAATCGTAAAGCTAGCTCATTATTAATATAGACGTTCCACATATAAGAATTGGAATCTTTTTTTCTAGGGATATGTAAAACGTTTTGCATCTGACTTTTTTCTTCTTTATTTAATAATAATATATAGTCTTGTTTCACCTTAATTACTTCTTTATTAAAGAGTTTATATTTCCCTTTTTCTACTACTTTAACATTTTCATAATTTGCGAAAATATTATCAGCTAATTCAGTATGCGTTTTCCAATCATTTGAATTATTTAATGTAACGACAATAATTTCTTTTGAACCCTCTTTAAAATAAGTAACAAGCGTTCTGCCAGCTCGTTTTGTATAGCCGGTCTTTCCTGCAACAGCCTGATCTGAATAATGGAGAAGTTTATGTTTATTTTTCCAAAGCACATTTCTCTCTTTTGGTCGAAAAGTTTTGGCCGAGGCTATTTTTTCAAAATCTTTATTTTTAAGAGCTAGTCGAAGCATATTAGCCATATCTATTGCAGATGCAAAATGATCATCATGATGAAGACCTGATGGGTTTGTAAAATGTGAATTATCTAGCCCTGCGAGTTCTATTTTTTCATTCATCATTTTTACAAACCCTTCAACCGATCCACCAGTATGTTCCGCAAGTGCATAGGCAGCGTCATTACCCGATTGTAAAAGAAGACCATATAGAAGTGATTCTACAGTCCATACTTCACCGGGTTTTAAGTATAATGAAGATCCTTCTTGGGAGGCAGCTTGCGTTGATATCGTAATTTCCTCATCCAAATCAGAAGCATCTAGTACAGTTAAAGCTGTCCATACTTTTGTTAAGCTAGCAATCGGAAGCTCTGCATGAACATTACTTCCCTCAAGTATTCTACCCGAGTTAACATCAATGGCTACATAAGAGGAAGAAGCCTCTACACCTGTTGTTTGCCAAAATAGAAAGAACGTCAAGATAAGCAGTGTTTTTTTGAAAATAATATTTACTCCTCTTTAATTTATTCCTGATTAACAAATGCTTCTTGGAACTTTGTCATGAATAAGTCGGTGTCTTCCATATCATCAACAGCAATTTCATCGGGAAGTGGTGGTAGAGCTGAAATATCCTTTAAACCAAAATATTGGAGGAATTCAGTCGTAGTTCCATATAAAATCGCTCTCCCAGTACCTTCTGCACGGCCAACTTCTTGAATAAGACCTTTCGCAGATAAAGTATAGATAGGTCTCTCTGATTTCACACCTCGTATATCCTCTACCTCGATCCTAGTAATTGGTTGTTTATACGCAATTATAGCTAGTACTTCTAAAGATGCTTGAGAAAGAGATTGACTAGTAGGATTTTCAACCAATTTTTGGATACTTTGCACATTTTCAAGCTTGGTAACTAATTGATAAGTACCTGCTAGCTGTTTAATGATGATTCCTCTTTCTTCATTTCCCTCGTATTCTGCAATCATTTTTTCTAATGTTTCTGTAATTTGTGGTTCTGTTGTTTCGGTCAAAAATGCTAGCTGTTTTTTTGTTAAACCATCATCGCCACTTACAAACAACAGGCTTTCAATATTACTTATCAATTTCATCGTCGAATTCACTTTCAAAATCTTCCTTTCGCAATAGAACAAATAATTCTTCAAAATTGCTTTTTTGCTCTATATGAACAATCTGACGCTTCATTAATTCTAGTAAGGATAAAAACGTCGTTACAATTGTCGTTTTATCTCTCGTAGGAAAAAGGTTATAAAACGATATTTTCCCTCCACTTTTCCTTAATGTGGAAATAACATTTTTCATTTGATCTTTTATCGAAATTTCTTGTTTACTAATACGAGTATTAAGTGGAGCATTCAATTGTTTCCTTCGAAGCATTTTTTGGAACGCACCCAACATATCATATACATTTACATCAAGTTCGAATAACGCTAATTGTTTACTGTCCTGATATCCACTTAAATCAGCTGGAGGTCTTGAATAAAATAGACTAGAAGACTCCTCCATTTCTTGTAGATTACTTGCTGCTTCCTTGTATTTCTTATATTCTATTAACTTTAAAACTAATTCATCCCTTGGATCATCTAAAGAGAGATCAAAATCATCGTCCATTTCGTCATCTTGATGTATAGGGAGTAACATTTTACTTTTAATAGATAACAAAGTAGCCGCCATCACCAAATACTCGCTTGCTTCATTTAACTCGAGCACGCGCATAGCATGGATATGCTCCATATACTGTGATGTAATCTCTGCCATCTTAATATCATATATATCTATTTCCAAACGATTTATTAAATGTAATAATAAATCTAGAGGCCCTTCAAACGCCTCTGTTTTAACTTCATAAGACATAAAACTCCACCTATTATCGGTTTTTAACATCATTATAGAGGAAAGGTGATACTATTGCATCCTACATTCCATCCTAATTTCGTACAATTTTTAAAAGAATTTAATGTGACACACGATTATTTTGAATGTCACGAAGTTTTAGAAGAATATTGGAAAGAGATTGCTCCAAAACAAAAAAATCATCCTTTAACAGCTTTAATACTAATGTCTACCAGTATGTATCATTGGCGTAGAGGAAATAATCCAGGGGCACTAAAAACCATGCGAACGTGTATAAAACGGTTATCAGAAACAAGTGACTCATCTTTTTATGAAACTATTGATTATAGCAATCTAATACAGAACACTACAAATACATTAACATTAATGCAAGAAAATGCACCATTTCAGCCCTTTTTCATTACTATCAAAAATCCTCAACTAATGTCCTTAGTACATAATTTGAACATCATAAATAACCATGATATAAACTTTCTTATTCATAAGCATATGCTAAGAGATCGTTCAGAAATACTTAAGGAGAGAGAAAAAAGCAAAAAAAGAAGAAATGACAAATAATAATTGTCATTCTTCTTTCTTTAGAACTTTGGGCTTCAATACAAGAATCCGCTTAGCAATTAAACCTCTTCATCTTCTGCCTTACACTTTTCATAGAAAGCTTTAATATCCTCTGATGGTTGAATAGATGTTGTATGTAATATTGATGGCAAATTCTGTATCATATCTCTTCCTATACCTTCCCCACGGTGGGAAGGATTAACTGATAAATGTTGTATGATGCCATCTGTCCCATTCATTTTTACACCAATTAGTCCAACTAAATCTTCATCTTTTTTCCAAAGGAATAAGTGCCAATCTGGATCTGTATCATAAAGATGAATCGTTTCCAATAGTTTTTTCACGTCTTTCTCGTGAGGCATAAAGGAAAGTAGTCCCATTGATATTTTTTCAAATGTTTTTTTATAACGTAGCAACATAGTTAAGACCCTCTTTTAATTTCTTTAAAAGAATATTTTACGTGCAATTCTTTCAATTACAAATTACTATTTGGAGCGATAAATAACCAGTAAACTAAGCCCCATATTAATCCAACTAAAAGTAAGAGTAGAAAAAGAATAATGTTTTGTTTTTTCACCTTAAATCACTCCTTTTCTAATGTTAAAGGAAGGTCAAGATGAACAATATCTTCCAGCGTTTCTCTTCTTACAGCTAGTTGATGCTTGCCATTTTCAACAAAAACGACTGCAGGTCTTACTAAACGATTATAATTACTTGCCATCGAATATCCATATGCTCCGGTACAAAACATTGCTAAAATATCTCCTGGTTCTGCTTTAGGCAATGAAATTTGCTCAATTAACTTATCACCTGATTCACAACACTTACCAGCAATCGTATAGTCTTCAACATTTGTTTCGTCCATTTTATTAGCAATAACTGCATCGTAAAGCGCTCCATATAATGCAGGGCGAATATTATCGGACATACCACCATCGACAGCCAAATATTTGCGTACATCTGGAACTTCTTTTTCAGATCCTATTGTATACAGTGAACTTCCTGCATCACCAACTAGTGATCGTCCTGGTTCAATCCATATTTCTGGCATTGCAAAGTTAGTTTCTGCGACTAAGTCTTTAACAACGATTATCATTTCTCTAACATATACAGATGGCTCGAGAGGCGAGTCCTCTTCCGTATATTTGATACCAAAACCACCGCCTAGGTTTAAGACAGAACATTGGAAACCATAATCATTATACCACTCAATCATTTTTTTAATTAATTTTTCGGCTGCAACTTTAAATCCGATTGTATCAAAAATTTGAGAACCGATATGGCAATGCAATCCCAGTAAATGAATATAGTCATGTTGATAAACTTCTTGAAAAGCTTTGTCGGCTTGTCCATTTAATAAATCGAAACCGAACTTGGAATCTTGTTGACCAGTTGTAATATAGTCATGTGTGTGAGCCTCTACACCAGGAGTTACACGTAATAAAATATTTACTTTTTGACCATGTTCCTTAGTTAATGTTTTCAATAATTCTATTTCATAGAAATTATCTACTACAATACAACCTATTTTATGCTCAAGAGCAAGCAATAATTCTTCTTTACTTTTATTGTTCCCATGAAAGTGAATACGTTCAACAGGAAACCCAGCTTTTATCGCGGTAAATAGCTCCCCTGCTGAAACCACATCAAGTGATAAATTCTCTTGTTTCATTACTTGGTACATTGCAACACTTGAAAATGCTTTACTTGCATAAGCAACTTGTGCTTGTACATTTTGTTCTTTAAACGTGTTATTAAATCCACGTGCACGCTCTCGTATTAGCGACAAGTCATAAACAAATAGTGGTGTTCCATAAGTTTTGGCTAATTCTGTACTGTCGATTCCACCAATTAATAAGTGTCCTTTTTCATTTACAGCATGCTTTGATACCATCACCATGTCTCCCGCCTCTTTTCCTCTATTTCTATAAGAACTTTACCACAGTAAATGAGGAAATTGCAACGTTATTCATGCCCTTTTGCGAACAAGCGCTCGTGTAATAAAAGGTCTTTTTGCATTGGCAGGCATAGGGAATCTTATTAGTATACGTAAAAAAGCCTTTGGAAAGAACGGGACAACTGGCCATAAATAAGGAACATTCAAAGGTTTTACCGAGCATAAATACCAAAATAAAATAACTAGAGCAATGAAAAAACCATTTACTCCAAATGCAGCTGTACTCAACAAAAGAATCAATCTAAAAATTTTTGTCGTTATACTTAACTCGTAAGAAGGAATAGCAAATGTAAAAATTGCTGTGATTGCGGTATACAAAATAACTTCTGGTATAAACATACCTACATCAACAGCCATCTGCCCTATTACTATTGCTGCAATAATACCCATTGCTGTAGACAATGGCGTAGGCGTATGAATCGCTGCTAATCGAAGGAATTCTATTCCAACATCTGCAAAGAGAATCTGTAACAAAAGTGGTATATCACTAAATTTCTTTGGTCCTAGAAATTCTAATGATTTAGGAAGAAATTCTGGATGTTTCGCAAACAAGTACCACAAAGGTAGAAGTAATAAACTTAGTAGCACCCCAAAATAGCGTAACTGTCGGACAAATGTACCAATTATAGGTGCCTGCCTATATTCTTCTGCATGCTGAAGATGATGAAAGAGCGTAGTCGGGACGATAATGACAGATGGTGAAGTATCGACAACGATTACAATATGTCCTTCTAATAAGTGCGCTGCTGCAATGTCAGGTCTTTCCGTAAATCTTACAAAAGGCAATGGATGAAAGCCTTGTTTAAATAACCATTCTTCCAAGGCTTTATCCGTCATCGTGAACCCATCATGGTTAATTTGTTTCAGCCTTTCACGAATCTGAACCAAATTATCTTCATTAGCTATACCCTTTATAAAAGTAATTGCTATATCTGTTTGACCCAAATTTGATACTTGATGTAATTCAAAACGTAAATCAGTATCACGGATTCTTCTTCTAATTAATGCCGTATTTTGTACAATATTCTCCGTAAAACCATCACGAGAGCCCCTAATTACTTTTTCATTATCGGGTTCTTCTGGCTGTCTACCTGGATAGGATCTTACATCTATCGTATAAACTGAACCATTTTTTAATATAAATGTTACTTGCCCACTCAGAAGTGCAGCGAGCCATTTTTCCTTCGAATCATATTGAGTAATGGAGTAATATGGAAAGTAATGCTCCATTACTCTATTCTCATCTAAATCTGTTTGCCAATTATCATCTTGGACATTTGTTAACAATTCGGTGAGTACTAGCCCATCTACTAGTCCATTTATATAGACAAGCAGTACTGGAAATTCGTATAAATGGGTATGCAATATTCCTACATCATACGATTCATTGACACCAAACTTTTCTTTTAAGTACTCTTCAGCTTCTGACATATTAGAAAATAGTGGTTTCGTTTTAATCACCCATCTTTTGCTTTTGGATTATGCGCAAAACCAGCAGGTACCAACCAAGTTTTAAGCTGAGTTAAGATTTTCTTCTCTAATCTTGAGACTTGTACTTGAGATATACCTAATCGTTCTGCAATATCGCTTTGAGTACAGTCTAGGTAATATCGCAAATAAATAATCATCTGTTCTCTTTTTTCTAACTTTTCTACAAGTTCTCTTAGTGGTATATGATCAAACGACTTCTCAGAGCGCTCATCTTTCATTTGATCCATCAAAGTCAAAGCGTCTCCACTTTCATTTTCATAAAGTTGCTCTTGTAAAGAAGCGGGATCTCTTAATGCATCTGTTGCCATGACTATTTCTTCTCTTGAAACCTCTAATATACTTGCTAGTTCAAGTATGGTCGGTTGTCGTTCATTCTTTTTTAAGAAGTCATCTGTTGCATGACGTATTTTAAAATTCAATTCTCTAATGGAACGACTAATTTTCACCATTCCGTCATCTCTTAAGAACCGTTGAATTTCCCCAATAATCATTGGAACGGCATACGTTGAAAACTTAACTTCATAACTAAGATCAAACTTATCGACTGACTTCATTAAACCAATACAACCAATTTGAAATAAATCTTCTAGGTCGGCCCCTCTTGATGCAAAACGTTGCACAATAGACCAAACAAGCCTCGTATTACCTTCAATCATCTGCTGTCTCGCTAATTTATCTCCCGATTGCGATAAAGCAATTAACTCCCTCATTTTTTCTTGTGTAAGTAAAGTAGTCGGCTTATTATTCATCATCATTAGACTGTCCTACATGATTCTTGAATTGGCACAAATTTCTTCGTAATAGTTACCGTTGTCCCCCTATCAGGAATAGAGTAAATGTCCACGTCATCGCTAAAGCTTTCCATAATGGTAAACCCCATTCCAGAACGTTCTTCCTCCGGTTTAGTTGTAAAAAGAGGCTCGCGAGCTTGATTGATGTCCCGTATACCTCTTCCAGAGTCGATAATGGAAACAACTATTTCTCTTCCTGTTCTTTGTGCATGAATTTCTATTTTCCCAATACCATTTTCGTCGTAACCATGAACAATTGCATTTGTGACTGCTTCAGAAATAACTGTTTTAAATTCTGATAATTCCTCAATGGTTGGATCAATTTCTGCAATAAAGCTAGACATTACCATTCTAGCTAACGCTTCATTCTCACTTTTGGCAATAAAAGATAATGTAATCTCATTGTCCATAAACGATTCCCCCTAAATTTGACATAATTTCAATTTCTGATTCGTTATAAATATATGGGCTTAAACCTGCAAACTCGAAAATTTTCTTCATTGTAGGGGATGGATTTACAATAATTGTTTGTCCATCTACAGGTGCAAGTTCACGCATTCTTCCAAGGATAAGACCTATTCCAGAGCTGTCCATAAAATGTAAATCTTTTAAATTCCAAACTATAACTTTAATAGAGCCATTTTTAATCATCGGTACTATCTCATTGCGTATATCATGAGTACCATGATGATCTAATTCACCTTTTAATCGAATAATAATTATTTCGTCTCCGACTTTTTCTACTTCGTGATACATATAATCGCCTCCTCTGATAGCGCTATTCAACATTCACCAATGAAAATCCTTGCGCTTGACAAAAGTAGAAAAAATCATTGTTTTTTAGTTCATTTTCGACAAAGAATTATTCATTCATAGTATAGGAATATTATTCTATTTCTAAACAAAAAATAGGCATCTCGCAAAAGTTTTTTTAAACTTTTGAAAGATACCTATTTGTTTTAAATTTAAGCTGTTATAATCTCATAAATCAGCGTAGGAACTTCTTTTTTTGTTTCTTCAATTTCAATGAATGCAGTTAATTTGTCAAGTACTTCTTGTACCTCTTCTTTGTTAGCATAAACGGTTGCTAGTGATTCACCCTTCTTAACGAAATCACCAACTTTTTTCTGCAAAACAATACCTACAGCAAGATCAATTTCTGATTCTTTCGTAGCTCGACCCGCTCCTAGTAACATTGCCGCAGTACCAATTTCATCTGCTTCCATGAATGTGATATAGCCATCCTGTTTAGCGGGGACACTATAAGTATATTTAGCTTGTGGCAACAACGAAACGTCATCAACAATTGCATCGTTACCACCTTGACCTTTAATAAACTTCTTAAAAATGTCTAAAGCTGAACCGTCTTCAATAACTTTAAGGAGCATTTCTCTTGCTTCTTCTAACGTTTCGGCTTTTTCTCCTACCACAACCATTTGGCTTCCTAAAGTCAAACAAAGCTCCGTTAAATCTTTTGGTCCTTTTCCTTTAAGCGTTTCAATCGCTTCAACGACCTCTAAAGCATTTCCAATTGCATTTCCTAGAGGCTGACTCATGTCTGAAATTATAGCCATCGTTTTTCTTCCAACATTATTACCGATACGAACCATTGCTTTAGCAAGCTCTCTAGCATCTTCTGTTGTTTTCATAAATGCTCCCTCGCCCGTTTTTACGTCTAAAACAATTGCCCCTGCTCCAGCTGCAATTTTTTTGCTCATAATCGAGCTTGCGATTAGTGGAATACTGTTTACTGTTCCGGTCACATCACGTAATGCATATAATTTCTTATCAGCCGGAGTCAAATTTCCACTTTGACCAATAACAGCAAGTTTAAGCTCGTTAACTTGTTTCTCAAACTGTTGAGGAGTAAGCTCTACATGAAACCCTTCAATCGCTTCTAGCTTATCAATAGTACCGCCAGTATGACCTAGACCTCGGCCGCTCATTTTAGCAACAGGAACACCACATGCAGCAACTAATGGACCTAATACGAGTGTAGTTGTATCGCCAACACCACCAGTTGAGTGCTTATCTACTTTAATCCCTTCAATTGCAGACAAATCAATCTGCTCACCCGAATTCACCATAGCAATTGTTAAATTAGCTCTCTCTTCATCATTCATATCTTGAAAGAAAATAGCCATAAGTAACGCACTGACTTGATAATCTGGAATAGTATTATTTGTATAGCCTTGAATAAAAAATTCTATTTCAGTTTTCGTTAATGAATGTCCATCTCTCTTTTTTTCAATAATATCAATCATTCTCATTGTTTTGACCCGCCCTTTACTTTAGTAAGGATAAAAAACTTTCTCCAAATTCCGTTTTTGTAACTCCAAAGTTTTCAGCAATAGTAGCCCCAATATCTGCAAAAGAGGTGCGCAGAGGAAGTTCTTTCATCTCTTTTAACTTTGGAGAATAAATTGTCAATGGAACAAATTCACGTGTATGATCAGTTCCCGGCATTGTAGGATCATTTCCATGATCCGCGGTGATGATCAATAAATCGTCTTCTGATAATTTTGGTAAGACTTCTATTAAGCGTGTGTCAAACTCTTCTAAGGCTTTTCCATATCCTATAGGATCACGTCGATGACCAAATGACGCATCAAAATCTACTAGGTTTAAAAAGCTTATTCCAGTAAAGTCTTTGTCTAATGTTGTGATTAACTTATCCATTCCATCCATATTATCTTTTGTTCGTTCGGCAGAAGTTATGCCTTCTCCGTTAAATATGTCATTTATTTTGCCTAATGCAATTACATCCAGACCAGCGTCTTGCAGTTCATTCATAACTGTTCTTCCAAATGGCTTTAACGCATAATCATGTCTATTTGATGTACGTACGAAGTTTCCAGGTTCTCCGATAAATGGGCGTGCAATTATTCTACCTACTAAAAATTCTGGTGTGAGAGTTAGCTCTCTTGCGATTTCACAAATACGATAAAGTTCCTCAAGTGGAACAATCTCTTCATGGGCAGCGATTTGAAGTACTGGATCAGCAGAAGTATACACAATTATTGCTCCAGTTTTCATATGTTCTTCACCAAGTTCGTCTAAAATAGCAGTACCACTTGCTGGTTTATTTCCAATTACTTTACGTCCTGTTTTTTCTTCTAATGCAGAAATTAATTCATCCGTAAATCCATTAGGATATACTTTGAAAGGCTTATCGATGTTTAAACCCATGATTTCCCAATGACCAGTCATTGTATCTTTTCCTACAGAAGCTTCTTGCATTTTTCCATAATAAGCTGAAGGTTGCTCAACTGGTGAAATACCTTTAATTGTTTCAATATTTCCTAACCCTAGTTTTTGCATCTCCGGCATTTTTAGACCATTCATCTCTTCTGCTATATGCCCTAAAGTATGGGAACCTACATCTCCAAATGCTTTTGCATCCGGTGCTTCCCCTATTCCAACTGAGTCCATAACGACGACATGGATACGCTTAAATTTACTCATCTTTTTCCCTCCACCTCTTTCCATCTAGTTTACCAAATTTTTTAATAAAGTACAGGTCAGACCTCTGACATATTTAATAACTTATGCTCTTGGGTGAAATTGTTTATAAACTTCTTTTAGACGTGTTTTACTAACATGTGTATATATTTGTGTTGTTGAAATGTCTGCATGACCAAGCATCTCTTGAACAGCACGTAAATCTGCCCCATTTTCAATTAGATGTGTAGCAAAAGTATGACGCAATACGTGCGGAGTAATTTCTTTTGTTATTCCTGCATTCATAGCATGCATTTTTAATAACTTCCATATCCCTTGGCGAGTTAATCTTTTTCCTCTTTGATTAATAAATATGGCATCAGTCTTCTCAGTAACATTTAATAATTTAGGACGTGCCTCTTCAATATATTTTTGGCAGGCTTTGATAGCCGCTCCACCTAGTGGTATAATTCGCTCCTTACCACCTTTTCCAAAACAGCGAACAAATCCCATTGTTAAATGTAAATCTTCCAAATTCAAATTTAAGCACTCACTAATACGCATACCACTTCCATACATCAATTCAAACATCGCTAAATCTCGTTGACCTTGAGGTTTTGAAACATCAATACTATCTAACAAATTGTTTAATTCTTCTACTGAAAGGAAATTCGGTAATTTTTGATCCATCTGTGGAATTTCCAGATGGATAGTTGGATCCTGATTAGTTACTTTATCCCTTAGTAAAAATTGATGAAATGAACGAATGGAAGAAATATGTCTTGCTATAGATCTTGGACTCTTTCCTTCTGATTTTAACTTTCGAAGGTGAATAAGTATGTGCTGTCGCTCTACTTCATCTAAACTATGTAATTGTTGTGCCTCGAAAATATGATTTATATAATCCGTTAAATCCTTTTTATATGATATTAGTGTGTTATCTGCCAATTGACGTTCAATCCGCAAAAAATGCAAATAATCTTCTAATTGAAGCAATCCATTTTTCATCAAATTTCCTCCTTATGAAAAAAAGGATAGCAATTTGCTATCCTCTTTGTTACTTATCTTGGCACCGGTGACATATTCCGTGAAAAGTTAATCGATGGTCTTTTATAATGAAATTCCATTTTTTTTCAACGATAGCTTCCACATCTTCTAATAAATCTTCTTGAATTTCATCAACCGCGCCACATTCAATACATACAAGATGGTGATGAAAATGAGCTGCTCCCTCTTGTCTTAAATCATAACGTGATACGCCATCTCCAAATTGAATTTTATCAACAACATTTAATTCATTTAATAATTCTAATGTACGATAAACTGTAGCAAGCCCTATGTCAGGAGATTTCTCTCTAACTAGTAAAAATACATCCTCAGCACTTAAATGATCTTCTTCATTTTCAAGCAATACTCGGACTGTCGCTTCGCGCTGTGGCGTCAGTTTATAGCTCGCACCAGATAATTGTTTTTTTATACGATCAATACGGCTTTCCATATGACGCCTCCTTAAACTTCTTACATTATACCAAATAGTGAATTCCAATGACAAGAGATTCACACGATAATAATTATTAATAAAAACTAATTATTAAATAATACAAATGGTATAACAAAGAATTCTATAATTATAACAATTATATAGAAGGACAACGTAAACAAATTAACCCGATTTGCTAGAGCTAGAAGAAGGATGCAATATACTAATTGAAACGGGAACCACCAAAACACGTATGGATAAGAGGATTCTTGTGATTGTAATAAATAACTAGAACAAAAACCGTAAAATGTAATCTTAAACGCACAAATAATTAAAATTAGTTTTCGTAAATATCGGTGTTGATAAAATAAAAAAAACACAACTGCAATCATCAAATGCGGAAAGATAGTTTCTAGAAAAGTAGGCTGTTCTGCTAAGAGAACACGAGCGTCCAAGAGATTAATAATCCATTGCTGTTGTTCTGTAGTACTTTTTTCAAATAGAATTAAACCACCAATAAAACTAAATACGAGCACACATAATGAAATGAAAATAGTATAAGTCTGGTTCGATTTGAACACCTCCCTATCTATTTCCATCATATGCTTGTACAAAGTTTAAATATTCCACCACAAGTATAAACAAATCTATTAAAAATATTAATATCTAAGTTAATTTCATAATAGGGAACTAAATATTGGAATCCAAACAAAGTGGATTTCCGCTTCAGGAATTCTATATAAGCAAATATTTTAAAATAATTCCCAACATTTGTGTATTTGTTATAAGAAGCCAATCATGAAATTAACTCATCTATAAAATCAATTTTCTTTCAAATAGTTTTTTAACCAAAGGAACGCAAACGCTGTTTTTGCATCATACACTTGCTTATTTCTAATAAGAGATTCCATCTCATCAATAGAAACATACATTAGCTCTACAAACTCATCATCATCCAAATCTGCTTTTTCTGTCATTTTTTCTATATTTTCTGCAAAATATAGATGTATAATTTCGTCTGCAAAACCAGGAGATGTTGCAAAAGATTGAATATATTTTAGTTTACGTGTCGTGTATCCTGTTTCTTCTTCTAGTTCTCTTAATGCTGTTACCTCTGGCGGTTCCCCAGGTTCAATCTTTCCTGCAGGTATTTCAATAATCGAACGTTCTAAAGCTTTTCTATATTGTTCCACCAATATAATCTTTTTATCTTCAGTTAGAGCCATTATAGCCACGGCACCTGGGTGTTTAACTATTTCCCTATTGCTCTTTTCCCCGTTTGGTAATAATACTTCATCAACTTGTAGGGTTATAATTCTACCTTTAAATTTAAGTTCTGACTGAATTGTTTTTTCCTCGAATTTCTTCATTACTTTCCTCCCTTTCATTTGATACTGAATAATTCTCATTGTACCATGTAGTAAAGGATGTGATAAATCTTGGAAAAAAGAAAGCTAGGTAAAAGTGATATATATGTTTCTGAGATTGGTTTTGGCTGTATGTCACTACCACTAGATCAGTTAAATGCCAATAATATTATTCAAGTTGCTCTTGATAATGGCATTAATTATTTTGATACGGCAGATTTATACGATAAGGGCGAAAATGAAAAAATTGTCGGTAACGCATTAAAGAATTATCGAAAAGATATTATTCTTGCAACAAAAGTCGGTAATCGTTTGAATGAATCAGGAGAAGGATGGACATGGGATGCTTCAAAAGAATGGATAACTACTAGTGTGCACGAATCACTAAAACGATTGCAAACTGATTATATCGATGTTTACCAATTGCATGGCGGTACAATGGAAGACGATGTAGATGGAGTAATAGACACGATGGAATCATTGAAAAAAGATGGACTCATTCGAGAATACGGGATTTCTTCTATTCGACCAAATGTTATCGATCGATTTTTATCAAAAAGCAATGCGGTTTCCGTGATGATGCAATATAGTTTATTAGATCGAAGACCTGAAGAATGGCTTTCCTTATTTGAAAAAAATGAAGTTTCACTGCTAACCCGCGGAACTTTAGCACGAGGATTATTAACTCCTGAGGGATTAATAAGAGCTAACAAAACAGAGGAATATTTGTCCTATTCAAAAGGTGAATTAATCGAGACAATCGAAAAACTATTTACACTAAAACAACCTCTTAACTCTATTGCACTTAAGTATGTATTACAAAGAAAAGTAACAGGGTCAATGATTATTGGTGCTAGTAATATGGAGCAGTTAATAGAAACTATTGGCTCATACAAATATCCACTTCCTGGAGACATACTTGATAAAGCTAGTGAGATTACTAAGCAGGAAATCTATAGAGAGCATAGAGAATAATCTATTACGTTAGACTGTTAGTTAAAAGTATTCTATCTAAAATTGATAAATTTTTAGCAGGACCATTGATTGTCCGAAAAAATACTAGAGTCTAGTTCTAACCCATAATGTACTTTTTTAGATATAAGAAACCTATACACAACTGCGAATAGGTCAGACTGTTGACAAACTTTAAAAATTTCGAGATTATCTATAGTCTTTTTTCTTTTAAAATAAGCTTTGCTTAAGAATAGTGTTGATTTTTACAATGGAACTCCTTTGGAGTTCCATTGTTCCATTAAAGCCCCTGTTTTAATAAAATACTCTTTTGCATAGTCCAAAAACTTATATTTAATTATATATTTTATAATTACCAGTGTCTGATGAAAATTTTAAAATGTTACCATCAGAAGGTATCCCCTCGAAGTATGCACCAATGCACCCCGTTGTACATCTATGTCCTGACAAAAGAATGTTAAGTTCTCTTTTACCGTAATTACTTTCAAGCTCATTCATAAAACTAAATACCCTTTTAAAAAATCTATTTGGGTCTTCAACACCTTTATATACATTTGTATCTGGTAAAGGTCCATCCATCTTTAGTTCGTTGATAGGTATTTTATCAGCTTCTCCCAAATCAAAGACATCAAGTCTCTCATCTATAATGGCTTTTAGTCCAGTAACTATTTCAGCAGTTTGGATAGCTCTCTCTTGCGGGGAAGAAAATACAAAACAGAAATTTATTTTTTGGAGTTCATCTCTTAGTTTCTGCGCTTGTTCTATTCCATATTCATTTAATGGTAAGCCCATTCTCCCTTGCATTTTTCGTTCTTTATTAAAGTCAGTTTGACTATGCCTAATTACATAAATCATATTATAGTTCCCCCAGTATCTATATTTCCTTTTTATTCATTAATACTGACCTATCGCAGAAAAATTTTACTCATATAGAATATTTTTATAACCGAATTTTATCATAGGTAGAATTCATTGAGAACAGGCACTATCAACAATCATCTTAATAACAGTTGTGCTTCAATTTAATGCTTGATTTGGTCTAAAAATTGAAACCAACTAAAATAATGGTTGTTTAACATAGCCCTCGATAATGCACATAAATAATGACAAAAGGTATCGAGAAGACTCTCGATACCTTTTGTATGACCTAATCGCCACTGCGAATAGATTTATTTTTTATTTCCACTCTCTATCTGTGTATCCTTTAGCTTTAATACCTTCATTTACTTCCTTAATTATCGCTTCTCCGCCTTTTGCTAAATACTCATCAACAAGTTTATCCCAGTCGGATATTGGTCTTTGGCCAGCAATCATTTTAGATTGTTCGTTGATCAAAAATTGCATTAAATCAGTACCCTTTTCTTGGTTCGTTGGTGACAAGACTCCGTATGAAGGATCAACATATAATGGATTTGATTCGAACATCGCCTGTAAGGAGGTTGTCATCTCTTTCAACTCCGGCAATTTGTAAACATCGGCATAATTAATCTTAGCATCTGTCGGAACTTGCTCTCTGTTATCTAAGAAATAAGTCGAAGGTGCTAGCCCGTCAGATGAGAATGTTGGAACTTGAACTGGAGCCCCATTCTCCATATTATAACCTATTCCTTCTTTACCTAAATAAAAATCAAAATCCTCATTTTGCGGATTCTTTTCATCCTGTGGATAGTATTTCTTCCCAAAGTCCACCATTTCTAAAGCTCTGTATATCTTCCCTTCATCTTCTGCAAGTTTCGCATTTAGAGCAAGAATTCCTGAAAAACCTGACCCCATCGTGAAACCTTTAGATTTATCTGGTGCTTCAAATGGGGGTATTGCTACAAGCTTAGCTTCTGGATTCGCCGCTAACAATCCTTCAAAATATGCCTCAGACATTCCAGATACGCCACCAACAAAAACCCCTGCTTTTCCTGAATAAAATTCAGTATTCGTACTAGCCCAGTCGAGTACCGCAAAGTCTTTCGTCATCGCACCTTCTTTATAAAGGTTTGCAAAAAACTGAATTAAATCTTTTCTTCCTTCTGATATTACACCAGGTATATAATCGCCTTTTTCATTTTGGTGATACCATGCATTGAAGTCCCAATAAGTCCCCATATTGAAATTAGGGTTAATATTTTCACCAATAGCAACACCATAAGTGTCTGCCTTACCATTTCCATCTGGATCGTCCTTAGTGAAAGCGATTGCAACTTTCTCTAATTCCTCATAATTTGTAGGTACTTCTAATCCAAGATTATCTAACCAATCCTTACGTATAACTGGGGTAACAGGATATGGTTGAGAATATCGTGGAATACCATAAATTTTGCCATCAACTTTAAAAGAATTGTAAATATAATCTGGGATATTACCTAGAGTTTCATAGTGTTTCAAATAATCATCTAAAGGTAAAAATGCACCTTCCTCAGCCCATTGATAAAAGCGTGTATCAGTACCAGGAAATCCCACTAAATCCGGCATAGATCCTGAAGCTACAATTGCAGAAGATTTTTCAATATAGTCTCCTTGAGGAATAATTTCTGGTTTGTAATCAACATTAAATCGCTCATTTATCATGTCTAGCCCAGGACTGGTTACCGGGGGAGGATCACCAAAGCGAAATGTCATCCCTGTAATAGTATACTTTTCAGCATGATCAAATGGATCAATTTCAGTATTTTTTTCTGGTTCAGTTGCAGTTTCTTTCTCTGTTTCAGTTTTCTTTCCATCGTCTGTCGTTTGATCAGAGGTACACGCTACCAACATAAAACTTAAGAAAAGAATTAGAAAGCTAATAATTAATTGCTTTTTTTTCAAATTAACCCCTCCATCACTTTTTTGTAAGGCAAGACAAGATATTCGAATCACTAATAAAAAACAAACAATTTTAACCTTTTACAGATCCAAGCATCACTCCTTTAGCAAAATGTTTTTGTAAGAAAGGATACACAATCAATATTGGTAGAGTAGCTAATAAAATTGCTGCCATTTGGACTGTCTCAGGAGGTGGTATTGCTTCTAGCATGGCTGCATGACCACCCAGAGCAGCATTTGGCTCATTCACAATTACAATTTGTCTTAAAATAACCTGTATGGGCCATTTCGCTGGATCGTTTAAATATAGAACACCTGTAAAATAACTATTCCAATGACCTACTGCATAAAACAGACCAAAGGCTGCTAAAGCTGGCTTCGATAAAGGTAAAATAATTTTAGAAAATATTTGAATATCGTTGGCTCCATCAATTAATGCTGCTTCCGTTAGCTCTTCAGGTATTCCTTTAAAAAACTGTGTCATGATAATTAAGTTAAAAGGGCTTATTGCTACTGGTATTATCAAAGCCCACAAAGAATTTAATAATCCTGTTTCCTTAACGATCATATAAGTTGGAATCATTCCTGCTGAAAATAATATCGTAAACAATACGAGGAACATTATCGTACGCTGACCAATAATATTTCTTGTTAATGTATAAGCCATTGTTGAGGTGAAAACGAGATTCACAAATGTTCCTACCACTGTAATATAAACCGTTACAAAAAGGGACCGAATAAACTGATCAGAACCCAAAATATAGGAATAAGCATCTGTTACCCATTCCTTTGGCCATAAAAGGAATTCACTATTAAGCACATCACTTACACTGGAAAACGAAACTGAAAAAATGTAAAAGAAAGGAAAGAGCATTGTTAAAGCAATCAATAACAATATAATGTTATTTATAACTTCCATAACCCTTTCGCGACCTGTAGATTTAAACACAATCTAACCCCCTCACATAAACAAAATAAATTAAGAAAATATTACCATATTAATATAAACCTTCTTCGCCAAACCTTTTTGCTAGCCTATTTGCTAGAACGACCAGCACTAAACCAATAACTCCTTTAAATAAGCCCACAGCTGTAGCGAAACTAAAGTTTGCCTGCTGGATTCCTTTAAAGTAGACATAAGTATCAAGAACATTTCCAGATTCCATATTAAAGGGATTAAGCATTAAAAATATTTGCTCAAAACCGCTATCCATTACAGTTCCTAGACGCAAAATCAATAAGATTACTATTGTGCTCTTTAACGCTGGCAATGTAATATGCCACATTTGCCTTAAACGGCTTGCACCATCCATGACGGCTGCTTCATATAAGTGAGGACTAACGCCGGACAATGCAGCTAAGAAAAGAATTGTACCCCATCCAGATTCCTTCCATATAACTTGAAGAATGACAATTGGCTTGAACATTGCTGGATCCGTTAAAAACGGGATAGCATTCATATCAAAAATATTAATTAAAAAAGTATTTACCAATCCTTCACTTCTAAGAAAAATAACTGTTATCCCTACAACAACCACCCATGATAAAAAATGAGGTAGATATACGACTGATTGTAGAAATTTCTTATAAACCTGATTCCTTATTTCATTTAACATTAAGGCTAGAATGATAGAAATCGGAAACGCAAAAAAGATTTGTAAAAACGAAATTTGGAGTGTATTCCAAATAACTTGAATTACCTCAGCGTCCTCAAACATTAATTTAAAGTATTTTAACCCTACCCATGGACTATCAATAAACCCACGAAAAGGACTATAATCCTTAAATGCTAATAAAATACCAGCCATTGGTATGTAGCGGTAAATTAGGAAATATAAAATGCCTGGTAAAATCAATAGTAAAAGATATCGATCACGCCACAGTTTCTTTTTAAGAGATTTCTTTTTTTTCTGAATTGGGATTTTAACTTCTGCCGAATCAAGAGTTTCAACACTCTTTATTTTAGTTTGAATAACTAATTACCCCTTTCTATTAATCTAGAAATCCATATTTATTTACATGTATATTACATGTATTTATACAATAATAATAATTTAAATTTTGTGATAATTCAATGTTATTTAGTAATTTTTTTCATTTCTTTCATAATTCGGAGATTTAACTCCTTCGAGAGAGGTAAATAATTTATTTGATATACTCATTAATATAAAGCTAATTAAGCTACCACCGAAAAAAGGGATCAAACCTGGAACTTTAATCATAAAATAATACGGAAAATAAAAGCCAAGTACCATTAACACAGCAAATAATGGATTGGAAAGTACAATGAGTAAACAGTTTTTAAAATATTGTTTGAAGTTCAATTTATAATGGACATAAAGTGGAAAAGCATACAATAAAGAAGCTACATAAATAGCACCTAGAATAAAAATGAAAAAGGAAATTATAAGGCTCCAAAGAGTTGAAATACCTCTAAAAAAAAGCAAATCTACATAAATAATTAACCCCAAAATAGCCCAAGTATATCCAAATAAATTTGATTTTATAAATTCCTTCTTATACTCCCTTTTAAAATGAGTAAAAATCTTAATATCTATGTCGTCGTCTTGCATCTTTCTAATCACTGAGAACATCGCTACTGTAGAAGGGAAAAAGCCTACAATCCCCAATCCAATAAATATACCTACCAACCAAAGAATATTAAGATATGCAAGCTTCATAGCTAAATCCATATACCGATATATTGCGCCTCTCCATCCAGTAAGTTCCATATAAATCATCCTCTATAAAACAAAATTGATAATTGAAATTTCAGTCTTTTTAGTGTAAATCTTTATTTTATTAAGTCCAAATCCACTTCATAGTCTCCCTTATGCAAATTTAACTCTAGCAATCCCTTTTTATTATTATAGTAAGCAGTGTCATACCCGTGTTCCTCCTCACCATTTATCTTAATTTTTTTAGGCTTTGGAGTTTTTATCACCACTTGTGTAAAAGTTTTAAGTTCTATTTCAAAATTGATCCCTGATCTTTTTAAAGAACCTGAAATATTTATATTTGCATTCGATTTAATAAAAGCCTCTTCCTCTATCATAATCAAGCATCCATTTGTTAGTGCGAACGTACAAGGAGTTTTCTCACCGTTGAAAAATGATAGCCAGCCTTGTTCACCAAGAATAGATAGCTTCCTGTCTTTAGTTATTTGATGAGCACTTTCTCTTGCCTCGTTTATTAAAATAAAATATATAATATCCATGCTTTTGTGGTTAATTTGTATTTCAAAAAATGGCTCATTACTATTTAATATATATGACATTTCATTGTTTAAAATTTCAGGAGCAAGAATAGTAATTAGGTACTGCGACTTTTCATTCTCAGTTAGTGCCACTTTAAGATATGAGCCATACTCTTCCGCTCCTTTGTATCGCTCAATAGTCTTCGTAGTTTTTTGGGGATAGCAAATATATAGAGAAGCAGAGACCACTTCACCTCTAAACTCGATAAAGTTTTGTTCTAATTTTTCTCCTGGTATCAATTTCTTTTCATTAGCATACATACTTGAAGTAGTATGATATAGAAAACTTGGTATATTTTCTTCATTTTTTTTCATTACTTTATCGACAAGAATATAAAAGCTTTTGTCGATGTGAAATATTTTTCTTTCCCATTTTAATATACTTTCGTCATAAGCATTAGTCGCGTCACCGATAACGTAGGTGAAATTCTGAGAAGTATACCAATTTATAAATTTACTTTTCCCCATCTTCGATTGGCCTACCCCGTCAACTAGCATGCTATTATGCCCAACAGTTCCAATAGTAAAATCTCGTCTAGAACCTTCCACATAATCCTGATATCCTGGATTCGTAATCAGCCATTCCCCTGCAACATGTAATACAAAATTGTTCTGATCAAAATGGTTATGATCCTTAGCTGACTGGCTAGAATTAAATGCTAAGAAATGATCTTTATCCTTCCATCCACTTCGAAGAGAAGCCCATCCTATTCGAAAAAATACATTTGAGTATTTATTTCTATAATAAGATTCCGGTTCAAGCGGTTCAGTTATGTTGTTCGAATGGATCAATGTATCCAATTGATTATTTGAGAACTTATTTAAGTACCAGCTGGCTATACGATTTTGAGTTTTCGAAGCTAAAATCGCCATAGTAAATGAAATATCTAGATTGTAAAAAGAATCCGAAAAGTTCACAAAACTAGACTTTCCACCTGTTCCAAGCATATAAACAAAAACATTCGGGAGAAAGTTAAAATATGAGTGATTCAATAATGTACTATCTCCAGTTGAACGATGCAAAATATCTGCAGCCATTAGAATATGTCTTGCAGCTACGTTTAAATACAGCAACCCTTCAATATCAGGATCTTCCATACTCTTGTCTAGATAATTACTTAGATAGTTATAGGAATTTAATAAAAAGGGCTCTATATCGTCTTTATTAACTCTTTCATAAATGGAAAGTGAACCAATTAACATTGCAACTTGCTTGGAAGCAATAATGTTATGGCTATCATGATTGTTAAAATCTATTTTGAATGGTTGTAAGCCTTTATTCAAAATAGCTTCCCTGATGATTATTTTCTCAGCTTCGGAGAGGAAGCTATAGATTGCATCATATCCGATCGCTGCTCCTATAGTAAAGTGAGCATTACTTAAATTCCCCTCTGCTCCTCGATGCGGAAATTCAAACCATCTCTCAAACGAAGATAGCGCAATAAGAAACTCCTTCACCTTTTCCGCAAATCGTTTCTCACTAGTCATTCCAAAGGCAAACGATAATATCTTGATCCTATCCTCAACAGCTCTTGAATACATTGTCCAAAATGGGTAATCAGTATAACCAAGTGGATCTCCAATAGGCTCTAGTTGTTTTAATGGCAAAGTAATATCCAATTCTACCGAACAACTCGGATAAGACACATTAAACTTTTCCTCGATCACATATGATTCCGCCGTTTTTAAAGTGTCTTTCCATACTTGGCCAAATTCGCTCTGTTTTAGCCTCGATTTAATTTCATCGATTTCAAATTCATTAAATAAAATTCTTGGATTCGATTTTATATTCTTAAGGGAACGGTCTAATAACATCAAAACTATTACACCCCTCATATTTAACAAAGTTTTACTTATTATAGGATATCTACCTTCGAATTCTGTTCAATTTCTTGCTTTTGATTTATCATAGTTTCAATCCTCTTACACGTATCCTCAGCTTTTTCCATGTTAGCCCAAAAGAATTGCATCTCACGTTCAACTAATTCTGATTCCTTAATCGTCAAATTAAGATCCCTAATCGTTTGTACAGACTTCATCACTTCTTTAAAAGCATTATATTTTTCAGGATGTATCCCTGGTTGTAGTAAATTATTATCTTCAGCAACAAAACGCAGCATCGGAATTGTACAACCATTTTGCTTAATTAGTGTTTGGGCTTCCGTACTAACCATAAAGCTTACGAACGCCTGAGCTGCTTCCTTTATATTACTCGTAGCACTAATACCTAATGCACCACCCAATAGCAGTGATGAAGACGTAGTATTTTTAGGTGGGGGAAGAACATCCCACTTAATCTTGTGATCTCTAAATTCGTTCATGAAGTAATAGGTAGTTAAAATCATAGCAGCCCCTTCTCTCATAAAAAGGTTTTCCGCTAACTCATTACTTCCATGAGAGAAAATGGGAGATACTTGATGTTTATACATTAAATCTCCACAGAAATTCAGTGCTTCAATGTTTTCATCGCTATTCATGATGGACTTAGAACCATTCTCATTCATAAACTTGCCATTATTTTGCAAAAGAAATACAGGCCAGCGATTTGTAGAAGAAGAAAAACAAAAACCATATTCATTAATAAAGCTATTTTCATTAAATCCTTTAGTTGTTCGGCTAGCAAGTTCAAGTAAGTCTTGCCAATTTTCCATCTTGAAATTTTTGGGAATACCTGCTTCCTCAAACATTCGACTATTGTAACAAATCATAACCGGAGAAAAAACAAACGGTGTAACAGGTACTGTTTGCTCATATGAAAACATTTCAAATACCTTTTGATAACTATCTTTTTCAGGATCTATATGATCAGGTAGAAATGGCTCAAGGATATTCAAACGATTTGTTTCCATCAGTTCCCGAAAGTGGTAATCAGAAACTATAAATACATCTGGCCCGTCTTCATGTTTTAAAGATTGGGTCAAATTATATACATATTGACTATTAGGAAGTATTCGAAGATTTACTTTTGTAAATGGGTTAAGCTGTTCAAAACGCTTGATAATTTGTCTAATAATCTCAATTTCATAAGAATTTGAAAACCAACCAAGTGTTATAGTTTGCTTTTGAGTTTCATTTGGAATAGTTACTCTATTACCTTTACCTGGTATTTTTTCAATAAGACCTTCTTCGACGAGCTCAGCCAAAGCCTTTCTAATAGAAACTCTACTTAATTCATATACTTTACTTAATGTATTTTCAGGGAGAATAAATTCCCCAGGTTTAATTTTGCCTGAAATTATCTCCTCTTTAACCGCGCGGATAAATTTACTATAGCGATTTTCAAATTCACTTTTACGTTTAAGCAACGCTTACAACTCCTTCAGATTGATTGCCCAAATTTAATTGAAGATGGTTTGTTTTGCAAAGATAATCGTTATCTTTTTCACAACCAATAGTCAAGAAATGAATAAGCAATTTTGCGGATTTCCTCTGGAAAGTCATGTCCAGAGTTTCCTAATAAATATTTTAATTTTTCTCCATCTCCCATCCATTCGTATAGAGAATTTAATTCAACAAGACCTTCCACTCCCGGCTTCCAATGCGGAAATATTTTATCGTTTTGACCCATCCATAAAAAAAAGGGAGTTGGTGCAACAAGACTAGCAATTTCGTGAAATTCAAAAGGTACTTTTCCCTCATTTATGTAATCACTGATTTTTGGAATGTGAGAGAACCATTCTCTCCTCCCCCAACGATGTATCTCAGGATCTTGAGCAAATTGCGAAAATCCACAACTGCAAACAACCGCTTTAATTCTTTTATCGATTCCCGCTAAGAAATAGCTATTATACCCCCCTAAAGAGTGGCCAATAGCACCTATTCTATTTTTTTCAACTATATTTAACTCTTCTAAAAAACTTACACCTTGTTGATGGTCAACAATCATTTTAGCTACGGCAGACCATTCTGGATGACTATGATAAAAAGAAGCGGTTTGAAAAGGCTTATCGGCTTTCAATATCCTTTCTCCCGCAGTAATTGTATCAGGTGCCAGAACAACATAACCCTTTTTAGCAAGCTCTAGCCCATATTGTCTATTTTCTCTTCCAGTCGAAGTACTAATATCATCCTTGCCATTATCACTTGTAGGATGCAGGGCAATTACAGCCGGGAACTTCATTTCGTTACTACTATTAGAATATAGTAAACTTGTGACATCACTCTCTATAATTAACTCCCTAGCATTCTCCGATTTCGGAATTAAGAGATTTGCGGGTACCCAATCATTTTTAACAGAGGAATAACAAATCTTAATATGATAATAGTCTGAGTGAACCTCCCAATCGATCAACTTCAATGTAGGTGTAACTAAAGGCGGGAGTCCACCTATACATGACAACCACTTATTTAGAATTGCATTTCTTTTTTTGTTCCAATCATTCACTTCGTTTATGTTCTGAAGTAAAGGTGGAGCTCCCTCTTGTTCCAATGATTTTAATGAATACATGGTCTTAGTCCTCCATTACTTCCTTCAAATATTCATCTTCCCCTGTGTAAATACTACAGAGGTGACTTCCGCTGCCATAAAAAATTCTATCGTTATTTAAAACAACCCCACTACTAGCTTTCGAAGGGAGGGGCCTAACTACTTCTGGTTCAATACATTTTTCTTTATTTATCTCAATTTTAAGTAATGTTTTACTTAAGAGACAAAAAAGTGAATTAGTTGTCATATCATATACAAAACCATTTCGCACCGTTTCCCCCCAGCGAGATAAATCTTTTCTGTAAAGGATTTTTTGGTTATAAGGATTACATACAAAATAAATACTCTGATCCGTTAGACAATGTGCACGGTCAAACTGGTCAACAAAAACCATTGAAATTTCTTTTGCTCCTTCTAAAGGAACAAATCTTTTGCGAACCATTTTAGATTTCCAATCTAAAATATATAAGCATCCTTCTTTTTCTTTTGATTGGGCTCCACCTGGTGTCTCTATACTAGTTCCACCAAGAATATCTCCAGTGGTCAATTCTGCTAGACTGACTGTACTATGGTAAGCCACAACTTTTTCATGTGCCAACACGAGGTTTTTCTCAGATTCTATATGATAGATTCCAAGTCCGCCACCGACCATTCCATATCCAGGGAAACCTCCCCAAATCATATGCTTTTGATCTCTTAAAGTGATGGCACAGCGAGGTCGATGAATTTTCTCTTCTTCAATGACTAACTTAGGATTCTCTTTATTACTAAGTGACTTTGTTGTATCAAAAACATAAAGCTTACCTCCTGCATATGCAACTCCAATTAGCAAATTACTATTTGAAGCATATGCACATATATTTCCCCCTCCACCTTTCTCAATTACTCTTCCACCAAAGTTGGTACTCTTTGTGGTAATAAAATTAAATCGGAAAAAATGCAGAGGATGCATAGAAGTACCATATAAATGTCCATCTGGGCCAATACATATTGTAGATAATACTGCTCCATCCGAAGTGTATTTAAATGAAATAGTTTTTGAAATTCCAGTTTTTTTCTTCACAATTTCGATAATACCTTCAGCTAAACTATATGATATGACTTGATAGTCTGCTTCCTGATACCGGTGTATCTTTTTAAACCCAGTTCCATAGAAAAAAGATGGAGATATCTCTTTAAAATCTAAATGTTGAAAATCGCCGTTTGAAAATGTCATCCAGGAAGTAGAGTAATTCACATCCCTTAAATCAGTAGCTTCCATATGTCCATATACTTTACTATCTTCACCTAAGTAGACATATCCGGTACCTTTTTGCCTTTGAGAATCAGGGACTAGGTTTTTCTTAAATCCTGTTTCAAGATGAAAAGCAACTAGGTTTTTATTTTCGGTTCCAATACCTATATACGCCCAACCAGTTTGGTCTATCGCTAAGCTTCCAGCATATTTTTCTGAAGGATCCATAGAACCATAATCAATGATATCTTTTGAAATGGGTTTATAACAAAGTAAATGACAATGTGGATAGGTAGTGAAATAAATATTACCTTCCATATCATCCGCAAAGCTAAATCCGATTATTTCTTCCCCGTTTTCAATCACTTCATAATAAATAAAACTCTCTTCAAAAGGATCCAAAACCATGAACATTTTCCCTGCGCCTATATAAAATAACCCATTGCTACTAAATGAGGAAAAAGGATACTCGAAGTTTTTTTCTGGAAAAAATATTTGTTTCGAATTTCCGTTTTCAAGATTTATTACAATTACGAATCCTTTTGCGGCAATTACGAATCTTGCATCCCTCGCTGAATTTATACAAAATGCAGCGCTTCTTTCTTCCTCTGCAGCAACAGGGACACCATAGTCGATAAAAGGAGTAATATCTTTATGCATCATGGCTCTCCTTTCTAAGTGCTAATCTCTCACATTTTCACAAAGAATAATAGGTAGCAACTTTATTTATAGCGGTTATCATGTCATCAATATCTTGATTTGTATAAAACTCATTTAGATTCAAACGAATAGCAGTTTGTAGAATATGCTCAGCGTTTGGACAGCTACCAATTGAATAATCATAGTTACCTTGATCGAATGGAAATTGACTATTTAGATATGCTTGTTTTTTTTGAAATAAAGGCTGGGCATATAAAACTTTTGGAATATAACCAGGCTGGTTGGGAACCCCTTCAGCATTTAAAGCTTCGGAAAATTCATCTCTCGAGCATGATAACTGTTGAGTCTCTAAAGTCAGCATGTAAAACCAATAACTGCACCAGCCACCCTTTGTGATTTTCATTGGATTAATACCCTTTGTAGAAGTTAAACCTTTATTCAACTTTTCACCTAACTCGTTTCGTCTCGAACAAATCCAGTTAAGTTTTTTTAGCTGAGCAATTCCCACAGCTCCTTGTAACTCTGTCATACGATAATTCGGCGCTAAGTATTCTAAATCCTTCAAAACTTCACTGTCTTCTCTTCTGTAATTTTTATCGGCAAAAGCGTGAGTAGTAAAATAATCTTCTTGGTCACCTGAATTTACCGTAACTATTCCACCGTCCCCAGTAGAAATATGTTTGAAGTCATTTGTACTAAAGCATCCATAATCACCAATAGTCCCCGTTAAACGTCCTTTATATTTCGTAAGATAGCTTTGGGCACAGTCCTCAATTACCTTAAGATTATATTTTTTTGCCAACTCCATAATTGGATCCATTTCGCAAGGATTTCCTGCTAAATGAACTATAATTATCGCTTTTGTTCTTGGTGTTATTTTTTCTTCAATTGCTTCTGCGGTCATCGTATAGCTGTGAGGATCTAAGTCAGCAAATACAGGTATAGCATTTTGATATAGAATACCAATTACAGTCCCTTGATCAGTAATAGGACTAGTTATCACCTCATCACCCACTGAAACTCCAGCTGCCCCGATAGCAACATGAAGTGCAGCAGTTCCTGAAGATGTAGCAACACTATATTTGATCCCATACAGATTATTAAAATCATTCAAAAATTTTTTTACCTTTTCTCCAAAATGATAAAATAGTGTGTTTTGCTCGAGAGCTTCTAATAATTCTTTTGCTTCATCTTGGCCAAATCGATTACCAGTACCAAATGGAGTTGTTTTCACTTTCGGTCCACCATACAAAGCAAGCATGTTTTCTCCCATTATAAGTCCCCCATATTAGGCTTCTTCAAGGACATTAGATGAATTAAAGATCTGTTTACATTTGAAACCAAATCTCGTTACCGTCTCTCCCTGATTAATATCTAAGTTTTTATCCTCTTCAAAAGGAACAAGTAAAACAAAGTCATTACGTCCAACTAGACCAGTTATTTCAATTTGGCCTGATCCACTAATGCCTGTTATCGATAACTTCCTACGTTCCCTTTCCCAGTCATTGATTTGCCGACTGGTCCAAAACGTAAATCCCTGACTCTTGGCAGAAGTTATTAATTGAAGAAGTGCTTCTCGTACTTTTGGCTGATTATAAATATGAAACTGATGAAAAAGAAAATGAGCTACTCCATTTACACTTTTTACTCCATCTAAAAATGGTTGAATAACACTAGAATCGGATAATGTATTGTGATTTAAATCTTGCGTCAAGAAACCAATCTCTAATACATCGTATAAACGATTTTTTTCATCCGCTAACGCTATTGGAAAATAAGGGTGACAGGTACCAAATAAGAAACCAATATTACCTTTCTTACTTGGTCCTCTTGTTTGATCTACTTGTATACCATTTTTTTCACACCAAGAATATAATTCTCCCCAACCTTCAAAACGTGTATAGTGATTTTTATTTGAAATAATATCTTCTGTACTTGTAGAATTTTTAATCCACTCTAATTGTGATTTAAATGCTTCCTCAGACCAAACTCCATTTTCCTGTTCCAGGGCATTATAATGGAAAGCAATTTCATGTCCATCACTTTTAATTTGTTCATAGATCAAGGAGTCGTATCCCGGTGCAATCATACACCAAGTAGTTTGAACATTTTCTGATTTTAATGTATCCAATGTAATTTGTGCCGATTCATCCACATTCAAGTCACTATCATGAGATATCGTAGCGATATACTTTACATCAGTTGGCCAGAAATCTACAAACGGAAGAGTCAAACCTTTTTCAATAACACATTTAAAAAGGTGTTCTACAATTACTTCTTTCCACAGGTCAGCATACGGATACGGGAAATATGGCATCCCGGTTTCTGTGTAAGTTCGGTCTTTATCCCAATCTAACTCAAAACCATCTTCCGCCTTTAAAATATTTTCATCTAAGTTTGCAGAACCATCCGGAGCTGGTATTCCATCCTTATTAACAGGTTGTGTACCTTGTTGTAGATAAACGATTGACTTGGGAATAGCAACTGTCCAACGATCTAATACCCCCTTCCCGTGATTGATCCGTTGCAAAGCAGATAATCGCTTACCTTCTATTTTTTCATTTAAGAAGCCAATGTCAGTTACTTTTGAAGAATTATTTTCACTTTCCCAAGGTTCAGCATGGAGAAATCGCAATGGTACGTTTTGATTGAAGAAGCATGCTAAATTTGCATATCCCTTTTCAAGGACTTCTGTCTTAGCAAAACCTAATATCTCTCTTGCGTTTTCCAATCCTGCATAAGAAATTATTGTTCCACCTGAATGCACGTATTCTAATATTTTTTTAGCGACTTCAACGCCTCCACTACACTGCAACACTATTAAAACATCAAATGTATTAAAATCTTCTAAAATACCAACCTTTTCATATGGAATTCTAAAGCGATCAATAATTTCAAATAAATAATTTTCAAAAAGGTTCTCACCTGTCGACCACTTTAATTCCGCTTCATATTCGTCAAAAAGAATGCCTAGTTTTGCCATTTTCATATTATCATCACCTCTCAAACCTTTAAATATATGTAAGATACATGTATTTAAATTTTCTTAATATAGTGTTTAAATATAATCAACCTTTTTACAATCATTATGAACAATTCATGTTTAAATTAAATACAGATCTAATACATGTATATTACATGTCTATATCAAATCTTAAATTAAATTAACAGAAAAATCAATATTTTTTAACATTTAAAATAAATATTTTCTAAGTTATTTAATAATATGGAGAAATCAAATGAATACAATTTAAAAATGACCTATTCGCAGTTGCGAATAGGTCATTTTTCTAAAACTTCGAACCACTATCTCCGTATTCTTGTAGTAATTCTTCAAAACTTTTATTCTTTTCTTTTTGCTTTTTCTCAAATGCAAGTTGCGCTTGTTTTTCTTCTTCTTTTTCTTGTTCTGCTGCCACTAATTGTTTCTTTGTTTCTTTTAGTTTAGCAAGCACGTCAGAGGAAAGTTGATCGAAAAGACCATTTCCTTCATCCTTTTTTTCAACCTGTTTAACTGGTTGTCTTTGTTTTTTCTTTGCCAAATGAATCACCTTCTTTTATTATCGCTTAATAATAGTAGCTACACCCTGTCCTCCACCGATACAAAGTGTCGCTAATCCAGTTTTTGAGTCCTTTTTCTCCATTTCATGAAGTAAAGAAACAAAAATTCTTGCTCCACTTGCTCCGATTGGATGTCCTAAAGCAATAGCACCACCATTTACGTTTAGTTTATCATGATCAAATGAAAGCTCTCTATCTACTGCAATTGACTGTGCAGCAAAGGCTTCATTTGCTTCAATTAAATCAATATCTGCCAGTGAAAGGTTTGATTTTTTCAAGACTTTTTTCACTGCTTCCACTGGTCCAATACCCATAACACTTGGATCCACCCCAGCAGATGCATTTGCAACAATAGTAGCTAATGGTTTTATACCCAATTCATCTGCTTTCGCTTTTGACATAACAACTACCGCTGCTGCACCGTCGTTAATTCCAGAAGCATTTCCTGCTGTTACCGATCCATCCTTTTTAAAAGCAGGTCGTAATGAACTTAATTTTTCTTGAGTGGACCCTTTTTTCGGATATTC
This sequence comes from Psychrobacillus mangrovi, assembly GCF_037104765.1. Taxonomy (NCBI): domain Bacteria; kingdom Bacillati; phylum Bacillota; class Bacilli; order Caryophanales; family Bacillaceae; genus Psychrobacillus; species Psychrobacillus mangrovi. The sequence continues at coordinate 434,909 of NZ_JBAWSY010000001.1, forward strand.
ATCCGTATCAAATATAATTGGATCCCCTTTACGCTGAGGAATTTCTACTGGAACAATCTCCTCCACAAATTTCCCCTCTTCAATTGCTTTTGCTGCACGAGCTTGAGAACGAGCAGAAAATGAATCTTGCTCTTCTCTAGTAATATTAAATTGGTCACAAAGATTTTCCGCTGTTATTCCCATATGATAATCGTTAAAAGCACACCACAAACCATCAGAGATCATGCTATCCACCACTTTTTGATCACCCATACGAAAACCATCTCTAGCATTTTTTAATAAATAAGGAGCTTGGCTCATATTTTCCATTCCACCTGCTACAATGATGTCAGCATCTCCTGCAATAATAGCTTGAGAAGCTAGATGGATTGCTTTAAGGCCTGAACCACATACTTTATTTATTGTTAAAGCTGAAACAGCTACTGGTAATCCTGCTTGAATAGACGCTTGTCTAGCTGGATTTTGTCCTAAGCCTGCTTGTAGAACATTCCCCATAATAACTTCATCTACAGCATCCTTTGCTAGTCCAGCTTTTTCTAATGCTTTCTCAATAACAATAGCCCCTAATTTTGTTGCTGGTACATCTTTTAACGCCCCTTGAAAAGATCCTATTGCAGTTCTTACTGCACTTACAATAACCACTTCATTTGTCACAGTCAAACTCCTCCTCTTATTCCCCTAAAATAATATTTGCTTGTTTAACCATCCATTCCTTACAATATAGATGGAGGGATGATTATGTTCAGTTTACCAAAAAAAGTGACAATTATCGAGGTTGGACCGAGAGATGGACTACAAAATGAGAAAAATGAAGTACCAACTGAAGTAAAATTAGATTTTATCGGGAAACTTCAAAAAGCAGGGGTTAAAGAAATGGAGCTAACTTCATTTGTATCACCAAAATGGGTTCCACAAATGAAAGATGCAAAAGACATAGTAAATAGTACCCCTAAAGTTGGAAGGCAATTTGTTTTAACACCAAATGAAAAAGGAATAGAGCTCGCTAAACAAGCAGGCGCAAAGAGTTTCGCTGTATTTGTCGGGGTATCAAATACATTTAATAAAAAAAATATCAACAAAACAACTGAAGAGAGTATGATCGGACTTAAACCTCTCGTGGAGCTTCTTGTAAGTGAGGATCATTTTGTACGTGCATGCATCTCTACTGCTTTTTATTGTCCCTATGAAGGATTGATTGATCCAAATAAAACTATCGAATTATGTAGACAATTTGTTTCTTGGGGAGTAAATGAATTAAGTGTTGCAGACACTATAGGTATGGCTAATCCAAAAGAAAGTTATGTACTATTTGAACGACTAAAAAGGGAATTCCCCGAAACACTTATCACTGCTCATTTCCATGATACACGGAAAATGGGCTTAGCTAATATCTTTGCAGCACTACAAGCAGGAGTTGATCGTTATGATAGTTCAGCTGGTGGATTAGGCGGATGCCCATTTGCGCCTGGTGCAACAGGTAATGTAGCAACTGAGGATGTCGTGAATATGCTACATCAAATGGATATTGAAACGGATATTAATCTTGATTTATTAATTGAAGCTGTTGATTCAGTTGCTCCTTTTGTGTCTAGACCAATTGAGACCGGTATGTATAAACTAGTTAAAAGCAAATAGGGGTTGGTGCAATGAAAAAACGAGTAATATTATGGACGAGTTTGTTGACAAGCATTCTAACGGCAACTACCACGGTTTTTGGTTACTTTGTCACAAATAAATTAATGTATATGAAGAAAAAAGAAGATGACTTTATATTAAATAGGGAGATTACATCTAAACGATTAGACGAAGCTTGGTTTCGTGCTGTGAATAAAACAGAAAGGTGGATCGAATCGATTAATGGATACTCGCTAAAAGCTATTTTCGTGGGGCCTCTTCAAACAAATAATTACGTTATCATTTGTCATGGAGTTACAGAAAACAAAATTAATTCCCTTCGTTTTGTACGTATGTTTGAACGATTAGGGTTTAACAGTGTTGTTTATGATCATCGAAGACACGGTGACTCTGGAGGAAAAACAACCAGCTTTGGATTTTATGAAAAGATTGATTTACAATCCATTGTAGAAGCAGTAAGAGAACGTGTGGGTGAAAATGCCATCATTGGTATACATGGAGAGTCTATGGGGGCAGCGACTATGCTACTATATGCAGGATCCATATTAGATGATGCTGATTTTTATATTTCCGATTGTTCATTTTCAAATTTTGAAGAGCAGGTTCTTCATATAATGCGGCAAACTACCCCTCTTCGCTCCAGTTTAGCAATACGCTTTGCTAACTTATTTTTGAAGATACGAGATGGATATACTTTAAATCTTGTCTCTCCTATTGATGTGGTAGATCACATAGAGAAACCGGTGTTGTTTATTCATAGTTTACAGGATGATTTTATTCTTCCGGGAATGACAGAAGAATTGTTTAAAAAGAAAAAAGGACCAAAATCGTTAAAGTTGTTTGATGTGGGAGCTCATGCAAAATCTTTTAATGAAAATAGTGAGGAATATGAACAAATTGTAGCGGATTTTTTACAACATAATAATTTACTGAACAAATAAAAAGCACTCAACGGAGTGCTTTTATTTGTTTTGCATTTTATTCATTTGATTCATCATTTGTTTCACTTGTTTCTCAGAAGGCTTACGACCCATTTGTGCCATCATCATACGAAGCATTTGTTCATTGATAGGTGGATTTTCTTTTAAATATTTCATCATATATTGACGTGCAGCATAAAAGCCGATTGCAGCTCCAGCGATTAAGGCAACGATTACAATAATAATCCAAATCCAATCTTGCATACTTTCTCCTCCTTTACGTTCTTGTCTACGTGTACAAGACACCACAGAAAATTATACTATAGATTCTTTATCCAGACTATAAAAATTCAAAAAAAGAAATACATAGGAAACAAAATCTCTATTTGTGAGAATGAAGTAGGAAATAAGTTAGCTCTTCCAAGATAAAAAGCAATTCGAATACTTTACAATGCAAGTATTCGAATCGCTTTAAAGTACCTCTTACTTTTCAAGCAAGTTCTTCATTTTGGCAACAACGTTTTCTACCGAGAAACCATATTCTTTCATTACGATTTCACCCGGTGCGCTCGCACCAAATTTATCAATTGCAATAACATCTCCTTCAAATCCAACATATCGATGCCAGCCAAGGGATGCTCCCATTTCAATAGCAAGGCGTTTAGTTAAATGTGAAGGTAGTACAGATTTTTTATATTCACTATCCTGTTGTTCGAATAAGTCCCAAGATGGCATAGATACAACTGAAACTTGAATACCCAATTTTGCAAGAGCTTCTTGTGCTTCTACAGCAAGGCTAACTTCTGACCCAGTAGCAAGTAAAATTGCTTCTGCTTGGTCATTTGGAGAAATTACATAAGCACCTCTTGAAACACCCTCATTTGCTTTCTCCACAGAACCTTTAAGTGTTGGTAGGTTTTGTCTTGAAAGAACAAGAATTGTTGGTTTGTTTTTAGAAGATACCGCAAGCTTCCATGCTTCTTTCGTTTCATTTGCATCTGCTGGACGAATGACAGATAATCCTGGCATTGCTCTTAAAGAAGCTAAATGTTCAACTGGCTCATGCGTCGGACCATCTTCCCCCACAGCAATACTGTCGTGTGTGAACACATATGTTACTGGAAGTCCCATTAGAGCAGATAATCTAATCGCAGGTCTTACATAATCACTGAACACAAAGAATGTACCACCAAATACATGTAACCCACCATGTAACGCCATACCATTTAAAGCAGCACCCATTGCAAATTCACGAACACCAAACCAAATGTTCTTACCTTCGTAATTTAACGAAGAAAAATCTCCTGCATTCTTAATAGTAGTTTTATTCGAACCTGCTAAGTCTGCGCTTCCACCAAAGAATGATGGTAGATTTTGAGCTATTGCATTAATTGCATCACCTGATGCTGAACGAGTTGCATGAGATGTCCCTTCTTCGTACACCTTCATAGCTTCATCATAGTTTTCCGGTAATTCACCTTTAATAGCACGCTTTAATGTAACTGCAAGCTCAGGAAATTCATTTGAATAAGCATTTAACTTTTCAATCCAAGCTTCTTCTTGTTCCACACCTAAACGGTTAGAAGCTTCTTTAAATGTTTCATATACTTCTTCAGGCACATGAAAGTCTGCCTCAAAAGACCATTTATAAGAAGCTTTCGCCAATAATGTCTCGTCTTTTCCTAGTGGCATACCATGAGCATCAGATTTACCCGCTCTATTCGGTGAACCAAATCCTATTACTGTTTTAACTTCAATAATAGTAGGCTTATCATTTTGAGCCTTTGCTTTTTCAATCGCTGAAGAAATTTCTTCAATATCATTTCCATCTTTCACCAGAATATAATTCCAGCCGTATGATTCGAATCGTTTTTCTACTTTTTCTGAGAATGATTTATTCAAATCTCCATCTAAAGAAATATCGTTACTATCGTATAGAACAATTAATTTACTTAATTGCAAATGACCGGCAAGTGAAATTGCTTCCGCTGCTACGCCTTCCATTAAATCTCCATCTCCACAAAGAGCAAAGGTGTAATGATCAACAACTTCATGACTTGGGCGATTATAAGTCCCAGCTAAATGAGCTTCTGCCATTGCCATTCCAACAGCCATTCCAATGCCTTGTCCAAGAGGACCTGTTGTAGCTTCTACTCCTGCCGTGTGACCAAACTCTGGATGTCCTGGAGTTTTAGAATTCCACTGTCTAAAGTTTTTAATCTCTTCCATAGGAAGATCATATCCACCAAGATGAAGTAAACTATATAGAAGCATAGAACCATGACCTGCAGATAAAACAAAACGATCACGATTGAACCAATTAGGATTATTTGGGTTATGTCGTAAATGCTTTGTCCAAAGTGTGTAAGCCATTGGTGCAGCTCCCATTGGTAAACCTGGATGACCAGAATTTGCTTTATCTATTGCATCAATTGATAAAGTACGTATGGTATTAATTGCAAGTAAATCTGATTGAAGTGACATATTTGACATCCTCTCGAGCTAATTTTTTCTATATCTATAGTTTAGACAACAATCTCGGCATTATCAATGGTTTCTTATTGATTGATTAATTCAGAAATTTCCCTTTTTTAGCTTGTTGCACTTTTACTGGTGTCACATCATTACCTGCAGGATCCACAATTTTCACACTTTCAATAGTATCTCTCATTGTTGCACGAAATGTCTCTAAATATTCTTTTCTTAATGAACTTTGTTCTTTAGCTTCCTCTAAAGATAATCCAGAAGACTTCGATTTTCTCGATAATTCGCTAATTCTTGCAAGTTTTTCTTTACTAAGCATAACACTCACCCTTTATATTTTATTCTTATATAAAGGTAAGGAAAAAACACACAGAGTGCAAGCCTTTAACCTCCGTGTGTTTTAGTAAATTCAATATAACGTCTATGTACAGTGGCTTTACTTATCTCAAAACCCAAACCTTTTAACGTGGCAGCAATTTCCTCGAAAGTTAAGCCAGCATTACGTAATCTTACTATTTCATCAACGGGAACTTCAATTCTTTCCCTACCTTCTTGATTTCCTCGCATTTTTAAATTCTTTTCGGGCCGGAAACCTTGAGACACTGCCCGCTTCATTCCGCGCTTAATTTTAGCGTTATGCAATTTCCGTTGATATTCTTCGACTAAAGCCAAAATTTCTAAAAGCATAGAGTCCATTTCGTTTAAATTTAATACACCTTTATCTTGAAGAGTAAAAACTGAGGTATTTGTTTTTTGAAGAAGATGTAAAACTGCCATCCTTCCATTACCACGACCAATCCGTGTTTCGTCTTGAACGAAAACAGCTTTTATTGCTTCTTCTTTAATATAGGATAATAAATCAAGCAATCCATCTCTTTCTATGTCGTAACCACTATGCTGATCTTTAAATATTTTTGCAATCTCGTACCCTTGGGCACCTGCAAAGTTGGTTAGCTCTTCTTCTTGTCTTACTAGAGACGATTCTTGTGTTTCTTTTTCTGTACTTACTCTACAATATATAACTGCTTTCATTGACTATCCCCTGCTAACTCTGTTGAATTCTCAAAATTAAACTGCTCCTTTTCGCTCGGAATTATTAAAACATCACCAGCTTTTATATGTGCAGTATATAAATTGTTTATTTTCATTACTTCATTAATCCATGCATCTCTTGATTTTTCTGTTTTAAATTTATCAGCAAGTGCCCACAATGAATCACCTGGTTCTACTGTTATTTTATATTCTTCTTCAGCTACTTGAGAGTTTATTATAACAATTGATAAAATGAAAGTTAGGCTTAATCCAAAGAATAAAGTAAGAAAATAATTTTTTGCTAATAATTTCATGAGTATAACCCCTTTTACAGAATGTTTGTTCGGTATGTATGTTCTTATAATAATGCGAACGCATGTTTTTGTCAACATCTTTTAGAACCTATGTTTGCATTTCATATTATAGGCTGATATACTATAAATAAGAAAAAAACTCTTATAAAATAAAAAGAGGTGAATGTATTGAAGAAAGCATCTAAACGACAAGAAGATATATTAGCATTTATAAAAGATGAAGTGCGAAAAAAAGGATATCCACCTTCTGTACGTGAAATAGGTGAAGCGGTGGGACTAGCATCTAGCTCTACTGTACATGGTCATTTAGCAAGATTAGAAAGCAAAGGATTAATAAGAAGAGATCCTACTAAACCTCGTGCCATCGAGATTCTAGATAGTACAAGTTCAACTATAGAAAAACAGGGTGTTGTTCATGTACCTTTAGTTGGTAAAGTTACTGCTGGACTTCCAATTACAGCTATTGAAAATGTGGAAGAATTCTTCCCCCTTCCTGAAACATTTGGTACTTCTGATGATCACTTGTTTATGTTAGAAATTATGGGTGACAGTATGATTGAAGCGGGTATATTAAATGGAGATTATGTTGTAGTTAAACAGCAACAATACGCTAATAACGGTGAAATTGTAGTTGCAATGACAGAAGAAGATGAAGCAACTGTAAAACGATTTTTTAAGGAAAAATCCTATTTTCGATTACAACCCGAAAACTCTTCAATGGATCCAATCATCGTTAACTCAGTAACTATTCTTGGTAAAGTTGTAGGTGTTTATCGACATATTCAATAGATTCATGGTTGACTTGACAGATAGAGTTATAATCCGTATGATTACGTAGAGCCGATATCATATCTAAACAAAAAGTGGACATTTTTGTTTAGATCATCGAAAAAACTCCTTGACCTTTTGGTCGAGGGGTTTTTGTTATTATTTTATTACCAAGAGTATAAGTTTGGAATCTAATTCTATTAATATGTGTTTGTCTATAGATTTATTCAAGAAAAGGTTAAACCTAAAGGAGAAATAATTCGTAAAATGGGAAAACCAACGAATATTTTCTGTTAAATACTACTCTATTTACAAGGGTACTCCACAAAACTAAACTACTTAGCTAGAGAATGATCTTGTTAAACATTATTACTTTTATCTAGTAAATCTATTCTCCTCTCAAGTTCTTCTATTTTTTTACCTAATCTATTAAGTATATAATGTCTCGTATTATTTAATACATGAGCAATCGTTATTGTATTTCAGTTACCATCCATGCTCCTCACACTAGTTACTTTCCCTACTAAAAAGCTCTGACTATTTGACTTCGAGAAGGACTAAATCGCGAAGTAATATTCCTTCACAAGGTCTAATAAACATTATTTCCCTCCTTTATATTTATTAAGTTCAGCACTCTAAGCATCATTCTTTAATAAGAATTGCAATAAAATTGAATAGCCTTTTAAAGTACTTTTTATATTCCCTAAATTTAGACATAAAAAATAGTCTCACTCTAATAAGAGTGAGACTATATCTGACAATCTTTTATGAGAAAATTGAAGGGAGATCACATATGTTTCTCTGTATTTATATACCTCAAAACTAAAGAGAATAAACCGAAAGTTTTTCCAAATGATAATAAAAAAAAATAAAAGGAATAAAATTAAGAAAATAGGGTATTTTTTATATAACTCATATTTCACTTAATACCTAACTCTAAGATTTCTTGTTTTTTAAGTAAAGAAGCTTGGTGGGAGGTGAATAATTGAATAGAGTCTATGGTATTAAAAGCTTAGTAGAGTATCTTGATTCAGTAAATTTTCCATTGTCTGAATCAAAAATTGACGATTTAATAATAAAAAAAGAGATACCACATCAAAAACCTCTTTCCACTATGATTGTTTTTAATCTTGAACATATTGATTGGTGGATTGAAGAACAGCGATTAAAACCATAGTACTATGCGCCCTACATTACGTAGGGCACCTATTATTAATAATCACTATTTCTTTTTCCCTAAAATTAGTTCATAATTAAAGTATTAAAGAAGTTTTAAAGGAGAAATGACCTATGATATTCATCAAGAATGAACTAAATTATTTATTAGAGGACTATAGAAATTGTGAAAATCCTTCTATTAAAGAACAAATTCTAGAAGATATCAATCTATTAAATGAGGCTTTGGCTATTTTACAACTACAAGAACAAGAATCCTATAATATACATCAGTAATTACTCAAAAAAATTTATAATATTATTTAGAGTTATTAAGAACACTCAGGCCAGTCAATAAAGTTTTGGCATCTTCATTTAAGTAATACTCAATATCTTTTCTTACTAGCAGTTCTGGGTTATTTTTAACAGATAATTTCAATCCTCTTATATCAAACTTTGTTGCATAAGAATTTATGGAATAGATTACATTCATCTCTTTACGGCTTAAAGAGTTTATAACAGATTGTGTATTGTTTTTTAGTATTTCAAACAATAATCTAGCATTACTCCGTAAAAGATGTCTATTTTCACTAATCAATTCTATATTATTTTCCATATAACTTCTAGCTGAAATCAAATCCAGCGTATCATACTTTCATTTATTTTTTTTATTAAATCTTTTATATCCATTTAACACCTCTAACTTCCTCTATTTATACTATTTAAATATCGGTTTAGACAATTCAATATTAATAGGCGAAATAACTTCTTTATTTTTTTATATAATAAAAAAGAGCCCCAAAATCAGAGCTCTTATGCTAAATTATTTATGTTTTCTCATAGCTTGTTCTATCGTAGAATGAGTATCTATATTTGAAAAGTCTATGCCTAGTTGTACAGTTGTTTGAGCTATACTTGGACGCACCCCTGAAAGACTAGATGTTACTCCAATCAACTTTAATGCATCAATCATATGAAATAATTGCTGTGCAACCATTGTATCCACAACAGGAACACCGGATAAATCAATATACAAATGACGAATTTGGAAATCCGCACATTGCTTTAATACTTGTTCTAGCATCACCTTTGCTCTGTTCGTATCAATCTCACCTACTAACGGCAAAACTGCTGTCTTATTTATTAACTCAATAATGGGTGCACTTAATTCTATTATCATTTCTTGATGAGCAATTAATCGAATTTCTGTCTGTTTTATGAATTCATTACTAAACTTAAGTATGACTCCGTTAATGGTTTCAATTATTGCACTGTGACACGCAAATATTTGTTTAATAGTAAGTTCTTCTGGATACATTTCGACGAATTCTTCTATTAATTCTAAGTATAAATATTGTTGACGAAAGAATTCCCCTACTATCTCAGTTAACGGTGTTTTCTGATGACCTTCATCTGCTACTATTGATTCCACAAAATCATCAAAAATTTCTAAAAATGTTTCATTTGGCTCATTAAACAAATGAACAAATTTTTCTTGGAATCTATGATTTTGATGTTTTAGCTTATCTATTTCTTCTTGTTCTAAAGTACTATAAATTCCTATTTGATCTTTATTAAGTGTTGCGTACCAACGTTCAGTTATTAACCAAGTTCTTTCGCTTAGAAAGTCATATAGTAATTTATTGCGAATCATTCGTGATCCTCCTACTTTATTATTGCTATATACTCAAGTATAACAAATACCATTGATTTTGATATATTTTAAAAAAATAATGATTTTCACATACTTTCCTTGTTTAATAGCTCACAAACACTATATGAGTTTCTTCGAAAATCTCAGATTGCTTTCTCCATTCAGTTCAACATATATCGGAATCGATAAATCATCCCGTGCTAAGTATTATGATGTTCTAGAAATCACCAAGGCAGCTTAAAAGTAATTCCTACCTCCAGCTAAAGCACAAAACTTCGCAAGCTTCTAATAATCTTCGGATAAAAAAGTATCTATGTCAGTAATAATATCTTTTAAAATATCTATTGAAATTATACTGTCACTATTATGGTCAAGACTATGATTTGCACTAGGAATTAATTTCGACATTAAATTTGTATTTTGTTTCAATCTACCAAATAACTCCTCAGAATAAATTTCATCCTCATCCCCTATTATGCAAAACCCTTTGTTTCCACTATTAACTATAGTATCTATAACTTCGTCTAAATTTAATAAAGGAGTTAACCATATTACTTTAGATTCCTTAAACTTTTCTCTTCGTAATTCTGAGCTCATAGCTATTGTTCCTAAGGATTTCCCTATAAAATAAAAATTTTTGTAAGTGTTAGTTTCTAATACCGTATCTATAACTAATCTTGAATCTATTTTAACTGCTTTGATAATCTCTTCTTTGCTAAATTCATGATAAAGATCTGCTTTATAAGAATAATTGATTTCTAAAATATCTTTATTATTATTAAAAAGAATTCCACTTGTATAATGAAAAACTGGGCTATTTACCGTGTAACCTGAACCTGGTAGAAATATGTATAAGTCCTGCGAGTCTTCAGTTTTACCGTAGAGTTTATAAGGAATTTTTATCCCTTTATATCCCTCAATACTCTTACTTATGAATTTCATCTCAAAAGCCTCCCTCTTATAGTAACTTCTACAAACCCTACCCTTTCTGAATTCTGTTTTGTATCATAAAATACATTCTTCATCTAAACAGCAAATTTAGAATATTGCTTAATTATTTATTTACTATTAAACTAGTAAATCCATATAGCCAGGTAGTTGAAGTTCATTTATTTAGCCACTTCACAATTGAGAGAAGTAACAATTAACCGTTATTATTTTACAAAACCATGCACTCTAATGATATTATTCTCTAAATCACTCAAATAAAATTCATAGTAATTAAACACGGGATTTTGTATCTCTTCTACCTGAACACCTTTTTCTTTAAAAATCCGGTATGTCTCAAAAATATCATCGCTTTGCAAATCCAATGTAGAGCTTTTAGGTAACTCATTCTTCTCATTTGCTTTATAACGATTACTAATTGCAAGTTTTGTAAGTTGATTTATAGAGAAGAAGTAAGCGACATCAATATTGCTTGTCGGTTTCATCCCTAAAAGGTCTGAATACCATTCTACTGCACTAAGCAAATCCTCAACAAAATGCCATATAACTACCTTTCCATTAATAGCATTGCTCTTACTAAATGTTTTTGTCATTCCTAATCCCTCATTCTATAATTAAATTTCATAAGATATTCTCTTAAATTAAATAAAATACCTTTAATAGATCTAAATAATTTTTATTTGAAAGACAAATAATCCAAAATGTATAACTCAAACCAAATATAAAAACATACATATGCTAACAAAATGTGCTTTTGAAGCACAACCATTTAAGGAAGGATGTTAGTATTAGTTCGAATATGGATTACACCTCGTCAAATAAACAGTTCACTTTTGATGTAAATAAAAGTCCACTTTTCAAGAAAGATAAAAATAATTTTATTAATGTACTTGGTATTAAGCAGTTAAATACATTACAAAATGTGTCTTTACTTGATATTTTTCTTAGCAAGAGTAATGTAGTCGAGCCTCATTACCATCAAAATGCAGCAGAACTTGTTTATTGTATTTCTGGAGCAGCTACTGTTTCTTTATTGAACCCTTATACAAAAAAGATCCAAAACTATCCAATAACACCTGGACAGGTAGCAAACATTCCTCAAGGTTGGTGGCATTATGAAATTGCTACTGTCGATAACACACATCTATTAGCTATTTTTGATGCTCCAACTCCTGAGGTAATTTTAGGTTCTGATATCTTAAAATTTACACCATCTAACATCATGGCGCATACGTATTGTATGGATGAAAATCAATGGAAAGAGGCAATTGCCCCTGTACAACCTTCCACCTATATTGGACCTCCTAAAGGCTGTAAAAGAGCAAAAGAGAAATCTTCTAAACAACACTCTCAACATAAGAATACTCAGGAGTATCAATATTATCCTTACCCTACTCCTTATCCATTTCATTATAATTATCCTTGTGGCCCAATTCCTTTTTCTTAGAAAATATAAATTGCTTTAATGAAACCTTCATGCGAAGGGACTTTCTTTAGTCTTGGATAAATAAAAAAATGACCATGTGGACGTTCTTTAAAAAAATTTATTATCAATTGCGTTTTTTATAATTAATTAGGTTCCCTCTAGCATACAATGCCTCGCCTTTTATCAAATCTTAGCAGAAGTGTATAGTCACATAGCCTAATACTTTTTTATAATAGAAATAAGCTATTTATAACAGGAGGTGCGCCTCAACCCATCCTCCTGTTAGTTCAGAAAAATTTGTATTTATAACTAAGCAAATGAACCAGTCGGTGAAAAATGAATTACATAGGATGAACTATCTAACAAACGGGAGGTGTATAAAATGGGTTATGATTGTAATCCATGTTACGGGTACGGGTATGGACCTGAGTATAATAGACCATACGGATCAGGATTCGCTTTAATTGTTGTTTTATTTATTCTATTGATTATCATTGGCGCAAGTTTCGTAAACCATGGTAGATATGGTGGCGACGATTGCTAAATATCCGTATAACTAACTTTTCATCAGAGACAGGTGTCTTTTACCTGTCTTATAAATATTTATACCACCCCACTCTCACTTGAGCTTGTTTACCAAATACAAATCGATTGCATCTTTAACAAATTCAAACCTCAATTTTTATTCCATTATGTTTTTTAAATTATTAATTTCTCTTTCTGATAATAATTTGAATAGTCATAAATCCTTTTATTCCATCTAATTTTCTATATCTTGTATAATAAAAAAGCTATACTTCAAAATCTGATCTGACCCAATAAAGTTAGACAAAAAAGTTAGGCAACTTCTAAGATCTGAGTTCGGTATTCTACCGGACTTAGGTCTTTTAATTTTGCCTTCATTCTTTTGTGATTATAATACTCGATATATTCATGCAGTTCTCGTTCAAAATGCTCTATATTCTCGAACTCCTGTAGATAAAGAAGCTCCGACTTTAACAAGCCAAAGAAGTTCTCTATGACTGCATTATCTAAACAATTACCCTTGCGGGACATACTTTGTTTTATATGGTGGCGTTCTAAAGTCTTATGATACTTCTTCATTTGATAGTGCCACCCTTGATCTGAATGCAGAATCACTTCATCTCTTGGATTTAATCGTCGGATTGCCTCCTCTAACATATCACCCACAAGTTGATAGACTGGACGGTTCATTACCTTATAAGCAATAATTTCACCATTGCACAAGTCCAAAACTGGTGATAGGTAACGTTTCTCCCCGAAGAGATGAAATTCCGTTACATCCGTCACCCATTTTTCATTCATTTTGTCTGCCTGGAAATCACGATTCAGTAAATTAGATGCGATTCTACCTACTTTTCCTCGATAGGAACGATACTTTTTCATTCGAACCATACATTTTAAGCCCATTTCATTCATCAATCTGTTGATCGTCTTCGGATCATGACAAATGTTCTTTTTTACTAATTCTTTAGCGATGCGACGATAGCCATAGCGCCCTTTATGTTCATGATAGATCACTTCAATCGCTGTTTTTGTCGTCGCGTATTTATCTTCACGTTGTAATCTTTTCTCCCAGTAATAGTACGTGCTACGTGGAATGTCAGCGACTTTAACCAGTTCCACTACATCAAACTCAGAATTTAGTTCAAAAATTACTTGCGCTTTGATCTTGTTTGTAATTTTTCCTGTTCGTGAACTAAAGCATTCAACTTTTTTAGGTAGGCATTCTCCATACGTAAACGCTCATTCTCAGCTCGTAGAGCTTCCATAGACTCTTCAACTGGAGATTTTGCTTTGGTATTTGGTTCTTTTTCTTTTTTCATTGTGGGACGCCCCTTTTTCTTTTGTTCTAGGGCATTAATTCCTCCTCGCTCAAACTTATTTCTCCAATTCCTAATCATCCCCGGAGAGGATATGTTGAAAATAGCTGCCGCGTCATAAGAGGATGTGCCCGTTTCGTTCATATAATTAAGTACATCCATTTTAAACTGCAGTGAATAGCTTGTATAGTTTTTTAAGAAAGCTTCGATTCCTTGTTGTTCATAAAGGCGAATCCATCCGCTCACAATACTTTTATTTACCTGTACCTCTTGAGCAATCTGTGAGATAGATTCATGACCATTTAAAAATCGTAAAACAATCTTAATTCTTTCTTCTGCTGTAAATTTAGACATTAAAAAAACCCCCGTAAATGTTAGATTTTGTGTCTAACATTTACGGGGCAGTTCAATTGAAGTATAGCTTTTTTATTTATTCAATGAATATCATTCTTTTTAAAGTTACCGCCCCTAACCTCTGCCACTTCATAAACTGTGACAAAAGCATTCACATCAATATCACTAATGATTTCTTTCATTTTACTTTCTTCTAGACGGTTAATCACACATGTTATTTCTTTGAATTGTTCATTTGAATATCCACCATGCACTATATTAAACGTAGCTCCTCGACCTAAGCGGTCACGAATAGTCTCTACCATTAATTCAGGATGATTTGTGATGATTTTAAAAGTTTTTGAACCACTCAAACCTACTTCTACGATATGAATCACTTTTGAAGCAATAAAATAAGCTATTGCCGATAAGATAGCCCCTTGAAGACCGAAAACTGTTGAAACAACAATAAAGACAAACGTGTTTAAGAAGAGTATTAGATCACTTGTACCAAAAGGTAATTTTCGAGATAGTAGTACTGCCAACATATCTATACCATCTAATGCCCCACCATTACGTAATGCTAATCCCATTCCAAAACCAATAATAATACCTCCAACAACCGTTACTAACAATGTATCCCCATGAATAATCGTTTGTACATGGTGCATCAGGCTAGTACTGACTGCTAGTGAAGCAATTCCGATCACTGAATATATTGCAAAACTTTTACCTATTTGTTTATATCCTAAAAAAATGAATGGAATATTCAATATTGCAATTAGAATTCCTAAGGGTATTCCAAATAATTGAGATCCAACGATGCTTAGTCCCGTTACCCCACCATCCGATACATTATTTGGAATTAATACTGCTTCTAAGCCATATGCAGCTATAAAGCCCCCAATAATAACCAATAATGCTTTCAATGCCATTTTACCTAATTTGGACTTTTGCTTCTTGTTTGTTCTCATTTTTAATTTCCCCGTTTAATCTATTATTTGATTGATACATATTCCAAAGATTTATGTTCTTTTTATAAATCCATTTTCAACCTATTTTTAATTATATAAGTATATTACTTTTTAGCAAAACCATAAGTATTAATAATACTTGATTGACCCTTACAGAAGGCTCTATATCATTACTGAGAAAGGATACTTTACAATTTCTAATACTGGTAATTTTTATAATTTATTAATAAATTTGTTATGATGTAAACAATATAAAAATTGTATCATAAAAGAAGTTCGCTTTTTTTAATAGTAGGAAGGATTTTTTGAAAAATTTATTCTCATTGTTTGCATGTATCAACGAAGCACAAACAAGTTTCATTGCCATCCATTCCACATGGCATGCCCATGTTTCGAAGAATATAACAGCAAGATCAATCGAGAAATTTGATGAGAACATGAAAGATATTGAATAATTTCGTTGTATAGATGTGGTAGTTTTTTAGAAATTTACCACGAACTACTTTTTAGTTCAAAAGAAAAAGCGTTGGTAGCTTAGAGCTCCAACGCTTTACTATTAATACATTTTCAAATATTGCTCACGTTCCCATGGATGAACAGTTGTTCTAAACATATCCCACTCGATTTCCTTCGCTTCTACGAAGTTAGCGTAAATATGTTCTCCAAGTGCTCCGCGGATTATTTCGTTTTTACCAAGCTCTTGAATAGCAGCGTGTAGAGTAGGTGGTAAGTTGTGAATACCATTTTCTATGCGCTCTTCTTCTGACATGACATAAATATTACGATCTACTGCTGGTGGTGGTGTCATCTTGTTTTTGATACCATCTAAACCAGCTTGAAGAATTACTGCCATTGCTAAATATGGATTTGCTGCAGGGTCTACTGAACGAACTTCGATACGAGTGCTTAATCCTCTAGAAGATGGAATTCGAACCAATGGGCTACGATTTTGACCAGACCATGCTACGTAACATGGTGCTTCGTATCCAGGTACTAGACGTTTATATGAGTTTACAGTTGGATTCGTAATAGCAGTAAAGCTTTGAACATGTTTTAATACGCCTGCCATAAATTGCATGGACGTTTCACTCATTTTCAAATCTGTTGACTCATCGAAGAATGCATTTTCTTTTCCTTTAAATAACGAAACGTTAAAGTGCATTCCAGAACCGTTTACACCGAAAAGTGGTTTTGGCATGAATGTCGCATGCAAACCATGTTTACGAGCAATCGTTTTAACTACTAATTTAAATGTTTGGATATTGTCACAAGCTGTAACTGCATCAGCATATTTAAAATCGATTTCATGTTGGCCTGGAGCTACTTCATGGTGAGATGCTTCAATTTCAAAGCCCATTTCTTCAAGTTCTAACACGATATCACGACGGCAGTTTTCGCCAAGGTCAACTGGTGCCAAGTCAAAATAACCACCATGGTCATTAAGCTCAAGAGTTGGCTCACCTTGCGCATCTAGTTTAAATAAGAAGAATTCTGGCTCTGGCCCTAAGTTGAAGCTTGTGAATCCTAACTCTTCCATTTCTTTCAAGACGCGTTTTAAGTTACTACGCGGATCCCCAGCAAATGGTGTACCATCCGCTTTATTAACATCACAGATTAGACGAGCAACTTTCCCTTTCCCAGTGATCCAAGGGAATACTACCCATGTATTTAAATCTGGAACTAAATACATATCAGATTCTTCAATTCGAACAAATCCTTCAATAGAAGATCCGTCAAACATCATTTTATTATCGAGAGCTTTATCGAGCTGACTCACTGGAATTTCAACGTTTTTAATCGTACCTAGTATGTCTGTAAACTGAAGACGAATAAAATTCACCTCGTGTTCTTGAACGAACTTTTTGATATCCTCTTTTGTATACTTGCTCATTTTTTCACTCTCCTAAAATTAATATATATGAACCTCGTTCTATCGATAGAAACGAGATAGGTCCCCTTGTCTTAAAGATGCACGTTGTTGCCTTTGAGCAAGATGCATCTCTTCCTTTACAATTGCGCGTAATTCCTTGTCTGAAATTACTTGTCGTACTTCTTTCGAAGCAGCTGGATTCTTTTTCATTTCAAAAATTTGCTTAATACCAGCAATATTCACTCCTGTTTTGAGCAAATCTTTAATTTCTAATAATACATCAATATCATCTAAAGAAAACATTCGCTGCTTACCTTCTGTCCGTGCAGGTTGAACTAATTCCTGCTCTTCATAATATCTAATTTGTCTTGCGGTTAATCCAGTTAACTGCATGACTATATTCATGGATAGCAGTGGCATAGAACGTCTCCATTCCTTTTCCATCGCTGCACCTCCTAGTAGGTTATAAAAATAGTATATGTGATGTTAGCTAACATGTCAACTATATGTTAGAAAAACTTACACACGTTTTTTTAAAAATAGCCACTCTCTATTCATTGAGAGTGGCTTCTCATCTATTTTAACGTCTGTACTGCTCCTAATATCGCATATTTCACATGCTCATAAGTTAAACCACCTTGTATAAAGGCTGTAAAAGGTGGGCGGATTGGTCCGTCTGCTGTTAGCTCCATACTAGACCCTTGAATAAATGTTCCCGCCGCCATGATAACATCATCTTCATAACCGGGCATATAAGCAGGCTCAGGCGCAAATTGAGCATTTACAGGGGAATGTAATTGAATTGCCTTACAGAATTGAATCATTTGTTCCGCTGTTTGGAATGAAACGGATTGAATCAAATCTGTTCTCTTTTCAGAAAAGTGCGGTTCAGTTGTCATGCCAACCTCTTCTAAAACTGCTGAAGTAAAAATAGCACCTTTTACAGCTTGTGAGACAATATGTGGAGCTAGGAAAAACCCTTGGTACATATCTAATAATGTATTTAAAGAAGCACCTGCTTCTGCTCCTATACCAGGTGAAGTCATTCGATAAGCACATTTTTTTACTAAATCACTTTTACCAGCTATATATCCTCCCGTTTTAGCTATACCCCCACCAGGATTTTTTATGAGTGAACCCGCCATTAAATCTACACCGATATTAGTCGGTTCTAATTCTTCCACGAATTCTCCGTAGCAATTATCAACGAAGATAATACTGTCTTTTTTGAGTGCTCTTATTTTTTGAACCATTTCTTTGATTTGACTAATTGTAAAAGAAGGACGAACAGCATAGCCCTTCGAACGTTGGATTGCGATTACTTTCGTAGTTTCATTCACTAATTTTTCAACACTGTTCCAATCTACCTCTCCAGTATCTAACAGATCTACATGTTGATAAGAGATACCAAAATCAGCAAGGGATCCAGTATCTTCTCCTTGGCCGCTAACAATAGATTGAAGCGTATCGTATGGCTTTCCTGTTATGTATAACAGTTCGTCCCCTGGACGCAATACACCAAACAAACTTATTGAAATTGCATGTGTCCCTGAAATGATTTGGGGACGAACAAGTGCTGACTCTGCTCCAAACGTCGTAGCATATACCTTTTCTAATGTATCGCGTCCTTCATCATCGTATCCATAACCAGTGGAAGGATTGAAATGGTGATCACTTACATGATGAGCTTTGAATGCACCAATCACTTTTTGTTGATTAAAAAAGGCTATTTTTTCAACATCTTTTTGAAAGGAAGCTATTTTTTCTTCTGCTTTTTCCGCTTTAATTAATATTTCTTCTGACAAAGTTGTACTAAAGTTCATGTTGTTATTCTCTCCTAATTTTTCTTGAAAAACACCAATAGAAAAGACTAATCTCATAAAATGAAATTAGTCCTCTTCATTAGAACTGTAATTCGCCTTCCCACTCTTGCATACCACCAACGATATTTGTTACTGAAAAACCATTCTCTTCTAACATCTCACAAGCCATCGCGCTGCGACCGCCAGCTTTACAAACAATATATTGCGGAACGTTTTTGTCGATTTGATCTAAACTAGTTTCTATTTGTCCTAATGGAATATGTTTTGCACCAGGAATTATTCCATTTGCAACCTCTTCATTTTCACGGACATCAATTATGTTTAAATTTTCACCAGCATCTATTTTTTGTAGAAGCTCTTCTGTTGTAATAAAATTCATTTCAATCGCCACTTTCTGTATAGATTCCTCCAAATAATAATAGGAGTATTTCTAAAAGTCAATTTATCAAACTTCTTCCGAGTTAATATCAACAGATTTTGATGGTGAGAAAGTTGAAATCGCATGCTTATAAATTAATTGCTGTTTACCTTCAGATTCAAGTAAAACAGTGAAATTATCATATGATTTTACAATACCTTTTAATTGAAAACCGTTTAATAAAAATACGGTGACAAAAATATTGTTCTTTCTTAATTGATTTAAATAATTGTCTTGAATATTCATAGGTTTCATTCCAATACCCCCAAAGTATGCATTTTACTTTAAATAGACTCTTCCATTCATTACTATTCGCTTTAATTACTCATTCTCCTGCAAAATAGCCTGAATTTCTTTAATAATTCTTTCTGAATCGGTAAACGGATTATACCAGTGTATTTCCATTTTGTTTCTAAAGTATGTTAGTTGGCGCTTTGCATATCTACGTGAATTTTGCTTTAAGTGATCAATTGCTTCCTCTAGAGTAATTTTCCCATCCAAATATTCGTAAATTTCTTTATAGCCAATTGCTTGGATTGATTGGACATTTCGAATACCATTTTTATGGAGCCCTTTTACCTCTTCCAGTAATCCTTTATCCATCATAATATCCACTCTCTTATTAATTCTTTCATAGAGTAATGCTCGGTCGATGGAAAGTCCGATAATATAATGTGGATATATTTTTTCATTGCCTTGATTTTGTTCAATTTCATTTTTTCTTTTACCGCTTAATTCTACTCGTTCGATAGCTCTCATAATTCTTTGAACATTATTCGGATGGATTTCGGAGGCTGCGATTGGATCAAGTTCTTTTAACCGTTTATATAAATCTTCTGATGATAGCTGCTCTAATTCTTTCAAAAAGTTACTATCCGTTTTCAACTCTTCAGTAAAACGAAAATCATATAACACAGATTGAATATATAGCCCTGTACCTCCCACAATGATAGGAACACAACCACGCATAGCTATCTCTTCTATTTTTTCTCGGACTAACCTTTGATATTCAGCTACAGAGAAAGTGTCTGAAGGTTCTTTAATATCTATTAAATGATGAGGAACCCCTTCCATTTCTTCTGTAGTGATCTTAGCTGTACCAATGGTTAAACCTCGATATATTTGCATAGAATCACCGTTAATGATTTCTCCATTGCATGCTTTTGCAAGTTCTATACTGAGTGCTGTCTTACCAACAGCTGTAGGACCTACAATTGCTACAACAAAAGGTTTTTTAGTCATTATTCATCATCCATTTTTCAATAACATTGAAAGTATCTAGTTTATTTTTTTCTAATAATATTTCGTGTCTTGCATTTTCCACTAATTGTACGGTTATATTTTTCATCCCAGCATTTGACAAACCTTTCGCAACTTTAAATATGTCTTTTCCACTTTTTCCAACCGGATCCTCTGCACCACTTATTAAAAGAACTGGCAAGTCCTTTCGTATACGTGCCATCTCCTTGTTTTGATGAATCACCTTTAATCCATAAAATAAATCGATAAAAAACTGATTAGTAGGGATACATCCACACATCGGGTCATCTATATATTTTTTCACTTCCACTCGATCTGTGTTTAACCAATCGAAAGGAGTTTGAGCGTCCTCTATTTTATTATTAAATCCACCAAACGATAGATTGTTTAGGATTTTACTTTCGGTTTTTGGTGTTTTAAATGTAGCTGCCATTTTACCAATAACAGAACCAACATCGCCCATTACACCAGGATTATATGTAGTTCCACAAACAATAACTTTAGATAAAGAATCACTATACTTTTGCATATATCTGCGTGCAACAAAGGAACCCATGCTATGTCCAAATAATATTAGCGGCACTTCGACCAAGTCTTCACGAATTTTAAGTAACACCTCTCGAACGTCCTCTGTAACTCGCTCAAATCCATTAGCTTCTGCAAAATAGCCTTGTTTTCCATTTTTAACAACCGTGCGACCATGTCCTCTATGATCATGTCCACTTACCATATATCCCTTGTTTACTAGGAAAAGAGCGAATTCCTCATAACGATCAATATGCTCAGACATACCATGTAATAAATGGACATGACCAATTGGATTTTGTTCAGGTATATACTTAACAACATGGATCAAATGGCCATCAGACATTTCTGCTTCTAAAATAGATTTCATTAAACTTCCCCACTTCCTCCTAAAGTCGCTTGCATAAGAAGTTTATCTAGTTGTGTTTGGAAATTGTCTGTTTCTTTATCCGTGTAATTTAATAATTGTTTCATCACTTGTAACACTTCACTTTTATAAGCTTTATACTGATCCACATGAAAATAAAGCATTCCAGTTCTACGGACTAAAAAGTCTACAGGGGAATAAGCCATTTCATCATGTATCGCGTAATAAACTTGTGCTAAAACACTTAAAGGTAAATTAGAGTTTCGTGATGTATTCAATAAATGTGCATATTGAAAGATTTTGTCTACATTCGAGCCATAAAATTTAGCAAGGTGTCTACCTTCTTCTTTCGTAAGTCCGTATGATTGCGCTAGATTTTCTTTCGAAGCAATAAATGCTCTAAAGTTTTCAGATCCCCCTACGTCTCCTCCAGAAAGATTTACATGCTTAGTTACACATGGCCCATAATTATAATCTCCCAGTTGTTTTGAAATAGTATCTACAATAGACTCAGCCATTTTACGATATCCAGTTAGTTTTCCACCTGCAATCGTGAATAAGCCTGAATCGGATTGCCAAACCTCATCTTTTCGAGAAATCTCGGAAGGATTTTTTCCATCTTCATAAATTAGTGGACGGACTCCGGCCCAGGTAGACTCGACATTTTCTTCCGAAATTTGAACATCTGGGAACATATACTGTATTGCTTTTAAAAGATATTGCACATCCTCCTTTGTCGCTACAGGATTTTGTATATCTCCTTCAAAAAAAGTATCTGTTGTTCCAACGTATGTTTTACCTTCCCGTGGGATAGCAAAAATCATTCGCTTATCGGGTGTATCAAAATAGGTTGGTTGTCGGAGTGGAAAGAATGCTTGATCGATAACCACATGAACGCCTTTAGTGAGTCTCAATTTTTTATTATTATCCATAGAATCTAGAGCTCGGACAGTATCCACCCATGGACCGGTTGCATTAATAATCTTTTTTGCATGAATTGTGATCTTCTTATTATTCACTTGATCTATTACTTCTGCGCCAATAGCCTTATATTGGTCATTATAGACAAATGATTTTACTTTTGCATAGTTTAGACCAACTGCTCCTTTTTCAATCGCTTTTTTAATTACTTCAATTGTCAACCTCGCATCATCCGTCCGGTACTCTACGTAGTATCCGCCTCCTTGAAGACCGTTACTTTTTAATAATGGTTCTTTTTGAAGGGTTTCTTCTGCTGAAAGCATATGTCTTTTTTCTTCCTTTTTTACTCCAGCTAAAAAGTCATATACCTTCAATCCAAGGGAAGTTGTTTTAGGGCCAAACGTTCCTTTTTTGTGGAATGGAAGTAGCATCCATTCTGGCTCAGTCACGTGAACGGCATTTTCATATACTATTTCTCTTTCTCTACCAACATCAGCAACCATTTTCACTTCAAATTGCTTTAAATAACGTAAGCCACCGTGTACTAATTTTGTGGATCTGCTAGAAGTACCTGCAGAAAAGTCTTGCATTTCTACAAGTGCCACGGACATTCCTCTAGTAACAGCATCTAAAGCGATACCTGCTCCAGTAATTCCACCACCAATAACTAATACATCAAATTCATAAAAATTTAATGTATTTAATATTTGTTCACGTTCGACAGAAGATTTCATTCATTACACCTCATCATCCAGTTTAAATACTCTTGTTGCCTCTACTGCTTTTTTCCAACCTCTATACAGTTGATTTCGTTTTACTTCATCCATTTTTGGTTTGTATAATCTTTGACTTTCACGCATTGCTGAAAGCTCCTGCTCATTTTCCCAAAACCCAGTAGAAAGTCCTGCTAAAAAAGCTGCTCCTAAAGCTGTTGTTTCATTTAACTTAGCAAGTTCCACCGGTACATTTAAGAGATCACTTTGAAATTGCATTAGAAACTCATTACTTACTGCCCCACCATCAACTCGGAGTACTTCTACATCGACCCTTGAATCCTTTTCCATCGTATCTAATACATCTTTTGTTTGATAAGCAAGGGATTCAATTGTAGCACGTATAAAATGCTCTTTTGTAGTACCACGAGATAATCCAAAAATAGACCCTCTTGCATCTGAATCCCAATAAGGAGTGCCCAGTCCAACAAAAGCAGGAACCACATAAACACCTTCTGTAGATTCTACTCTATTAGCGTAACTTTCTGATTCTGCTGCATTTTTAAACATACGTAAACCATCTCGCAACCATTGAATCGCAGAACCCGCAACAAAGACACTACCTTCTAATGCATAAGTTACCTTTCCATTTAATCCCCAAGCAATTGTTGTTAGTAATCCAGATGCCGATGAAATTGCTTCTTCTCCTGTATTAAGGAGCATGAAGCAGCCAGTTCCATACGTATTTTTTGCCATACCTTTATCAAAACAACATTGACCAAATAGCGCCGCTTGTTGATCTCCTGCAACTCCAGCAATATCAATTTGCTTACCAAAAAATACGGAGGGGTCTGTTTGGGCATACACTTCAGAGGAGGAAGCAACATCTGGCAATATCTCCATTGGTATATTTAATTTTTCACATATTTCTTTGTCCCAGCACTGCTCAAATATATTATAAAGCATCGTCCTAGAAGCATTAGAGTAGTCCGTTACATGTTTTTTCCCATTGGATAACTTCCAAATTAGCCATGTATCTATTGTACCGAAAAGAAGTTCTCCGTTTTTAGCTTGCTCCCTTGCTCCATCCACATGGTCGAGTATCCATTTTACTTTTGTAGCAGAGAAATATGGGTCAAGCATCAGACCTGTTTTTTCCTTAAAAAAGGAATCGAGATTTTCTCTTTTCAACTCGTCAATGATTGATTGCGTTTGTCTCGACTGCCAAACAATTGCATGATAGATAGGCTTTCCAGTATTTTTATTCCAAACAACTGTTGTTTCACGTTGATTTGTAATTCCTATTGCATGTACGTCTTCTGGTTGATTGCCACTTTCTGTTAGAACGGACACAATGACAGATAAGACAGAACCCCAAATTTCCTGGGCGTCGTGCTCTACCCATCCGGACCTTGGAAAAAATTGAGTGAATTCTTTCTGCGAAGAATGTACTATATTACCTTGCTTATCAAATAATATAGCTCTAGAGCTGGTGGTCCCTTGATCAATTGATAAAATGTATTTACCCACAAATTCCCCTCCTACATTACTCGTTTGAACATCTTTTCCACTTCATATGTTGAAAAATGAATGATTACTGGTCTTCCATGTGGGCATGTTAACGGATGCTTTGCATTCTTCAAACTTTCAAGAAGCTGTTCCATATCTTTTATTGTTAAATAATGATTCGCTTTTATGGAGAGTTTACAGCTCATCATAATTGCAGCTTCTTCTCTCAATTTTTTAATATCTGTTCTTCGGTTTGTTAAAACCTGTTCGATTAATCCTTCGATTATTTTTGTTTCATGGCCCTTTGGAAACCAAGCGGGATACTCTCTGACAACAAAACTTGATGAACCAAACTCCTCTAAAAATATACCAACAGTATTCAGTTCATCAATAGATTCTTTAATACGATATGCTTCATCTAAAGTGTAGTGAAAAGTAAGAGGCAACAGTAACGCTTGACGTTCACTTGCATTTACTTCCCCCACTTTCTCTTTATAAAATTCATATTTGATACGCTCCTGAGCCGCATGCTGATCAATTAAATAAAATCCGTCTTCACTTTGTGCCACTATATATGTGCCGTGAATTTGACCTACGACATGTAAGTCTGGGAATGGTTCTTTGATCTCTATTGATTCCTCTATCGGCATTTCTTCCTGTAGAGGTTCGATTTCCTCGTATACAATTGAAGCCTGCTCTGTTTCGTATTGACTTTGAATAGGGGATTGTTGAATTGGCTGTTCAGGTTCTTTATATGTTTGTTTAAAGAAATCAAATTGTATACTTGGCTGTTTCTTTACTTCAGGTTTTTCCATAATTTTTGGTGGTTGTTGAACACGGTGTATAATAGAACGAATGGTTTGTCTCACTAGCTCCATTAGTTCCTTCTCTTTGCTTAAACGTATTTGATGCTTAGCAGGGTGTACGTTAACATCCGTAAGCATAGGATCCGTTTCAATATTCAATACTACTATCGGAAATCTTCCAATAGGCAACAATGTATGATATGCATCGACAATTGCATTATTTAACCCGTAATGCTTCACCCATCTGCCGTTAACAAGTATTGTAATATAATTCTTGGATGCTCTTGTAATCTCAGGTAATGATGCATAACCAGAAATACGAAAATCGGAAGATTCTCCATCAAAACGGACCATTTTCTTAACATTTGAAACACCATATATAGAAGCAAGTACTTGCTTTAAGTCTCCTCTTCCACTCGTTTGAACGATCGTTTGATTATTATGTGTAAGTCTAAAAGCAATGGATGGAAAACTAAGTGCTAAACGATTTATTAAATCGATTGAATGACCTAGCTCCGTTTGAACCGTTTTTAAATACTTTAATCTTGCAGGAGTATTAAAAAATAATTGTTTTACAATAATATCCGTTCCTCTTCGTATAGGAGCTGGTTTACATGTAAGAATACGACCACCTTCTAAGTCTACTTTTGTCCCAACATTTACCCCGTCAGAAGTCCATAAATTTATCTTTGAGACTGAAGCTATACTTGCAAGTGCTTCACCACGAAATCCTAACGATCGAATTCTAAATAGATCATGTTCAGTCGTTATTTTAGAAGTAGCATGTCTTGAGAAGGATTGGACCGCATCTTCTTCATCCATCCCTTTTCCATTATCGGTTACTTGAATTTTTGCTAAACCAGCTTCTTCTAACATTATTTCAATGGAAGTACTTCCTGCATCTATTGCATTTTCCACTAACTCTTTCACAACTGAGGCGGGACGTTCAACTACTTCTCCCGCTGCTATTTTATTGGATAGTAGCTCTTCCATAACGATGATTTGTCCCATTTTTCCACCTGCTTTTAAAAGATTAATAGAGATTTTTTTCTTATTGTTCCATTTCGTTCTGTAGTTCATACAACAACTGTAATGCTTCTAACGGTGTTGTACCGGAAATATTAATTTTTTTTATCTTTTTCATTACTTTTTCTGCTGTTTTATTCTCTGTAACCTTAACGTCTGTCTGTTTTGGTTGCTCATCAAAAAATGATAATTGCATTTCTTGCATGACTGGGTCATTTTCTTTTTTCTCTATTTGTTCAAAAGTAGCTAGAATGTCTCTAGCTCTTAAAATAATTTCTTGAGGAAGTTGAGCTATTTCAGCAACATGAATACCATAGCTTTTATCTGCTGGACCTTCTTTTAATTTATGAAGAAACACTACTTTTCCATCTTTTTCTGTAGCCGATACGTGAACATTACGCAATTTAGGTAAAGTTTGTTCCAGATCTGTCAACTCATGATAATGTGTTGAAAATAGTGTGTTCGCCCCAATATGTTCATGTATATATTCCATCATTGCTTGTGCTAAACTCATACCATCATAAGTAGAAGTTCCTCGCCCTATCTCATCAAAAAGTAGCAAACTTTGACTCGTTGCATTCACAATAGCATGCTGGGACTCCATCATTTCAATCATAAATGTACTTTGTCCGCCCGCCAGATCATCTGCTGCTCCTATGCGTGTGAATATTTTATCAACAATAGGAAGTTTTGCTGACTCTGCAGGTACATAACAACCAATTTGAGCCATTATAACTGTTATCGCAACTTGTCTCATAAATGTACTTTTACCTGACATATTAGGCCCAGTAATTAAGAGCATATTTTCATCTTCTGTTAAAATGCAGTCGTTTGGAACATACAATTGATTGTTCATCATTTTTTCGACAACTGGATGTCTTCCTTCCAAAATTTCCATAGCATTTGTTTCATGAAAAACAGGTTTTGTTAATCGATGCTTTTCAGATACTTGTGCAAATGAAATATATACATCTAGCTCACTTATTTGCTTTGCTAATTTTTGAACTTGAGGAATATACCCTTTTATTTGTTCTCTAACCTTTGTAAATAATTCATACTCTAGTAGTAAGCTTTCATCTTCTGCTGAAAGTATTAAGGATTCTTTTTCTTTCAACTCATCCGTGATATATCGCTCTGCATTCGCAAGTGTCTGTTTGCGAACATATCTTGTCTCGTCCGCGAAGTGAATATTCGATTTGGTTAACTCAATAAAATAGCCGAATACTCGGTTATACCCTATTTTTAAGTTTTTAGCTCCCGTCAATTCTCGTTCTTTTTGTTCTAACTCAGCTATCCACTTTTTCCCGTTGACAGAAGCATCGCGAAGCTGATCTAAACGTTCATTGAAACCATCCTTTATTACCCCACCATCTTTAACAGAAATTGGAGGATTTTCGCTGATCGCTTCATCTAATTTACTCCAAATATCTTGGCAATCCTCTAATGCTTGTCCTAAAGTTACTAATGTTGGGTTATTAGAATCAACTAACAGCTGCTTAATCATAGGAATTTTCGAAAGTGATTGTCTTAGTTGGGCAAGATCTCTACCACCTGCACTACCAAATCCAATTCTTCCAACCAATCTTTCTAAATCATAAACTTCTTTGAATGCTTCTTTTATTTCTTCTCTAAGCATAAAATCTTCTAAAAAGCTCGTAACTATTTCAAGACGAGATTCAACGGCTTTTTTATCAGCTAGAGGCTGATGAATCCATTGTTTAAGCTTACGACCGCCCATTGCAGTAACTGTATCATCCAGTAGCCATAATAAAGTTCCTTTTTGATCTCCACTTCGTATAGAAGAGATAAGCTCAAGATTTCTCTTTGAATGGTAGTCCATTGCTAAAAATGCTTCTCTTTTTTGAAATGTGAAAGGTTGAATATGTAATAAGGAACGTTTTTGTGTTTTTTCAATATATTTCAATAATCGCTTTACCGTTCGGTGAGTTTCTTCCGGATGATTATTGATATACTTATCTGCATCATCATTACTTAACTCATCCTGTTCAATAGAAAGCGTAAAATCATGTATCGAGGATAGATCATTTATCAATACATACAATTGCTCACTAACAATCAGCTCTTTGGCCTGTAAAGATAATAATTCCTGTACAACTTCTTTTTCATCACCAGTCATAATCGTTGTAAAACCGTCGCCAGTGGATACATCTAAATAAGCAAATGCTACTTCATTGTTTGAAAGTAAGTCAGCAGATGCAATAAAAAAATTAGATTTAGTTTGCATCGATTTACCTTCTATAATTGTTCCAGGTGTAATTAAACGTAGCACTTCTCTTTTTACTACACCTTTTGCTTCTTTAGGATTCTCTACTTGCTCGCAAATTGCTACTTTATGTCCTTTGCTAACAAGTGTTTCAATATAGTTCTGCGCAGCATGATGAGGTACTCCACACATTGGGACATTATCTTTTCTACTCGTTAATGTTATTTCTAATATGGCAGCAGCTTTTATTGCATCTTCATAAAATAATTCATAAAAATCGCCTAGTCGAAAAAATAAAAAAGCATCTATGTAGTCTTCTTTAATAGTTAAATATTGTTGCATCATTGGAGTCAGTGTTGTCATCTTTAGTCATTCCCTCTTCTTTACTTCTCTCTGATTATTATAGCAAAATATACGAAGAAATGCGCATTCACCAATCTTTCATACAGAGAAAGTTACTTGTTGAATATAAAAAAAAAGCCGGAATAACTGGCCGGCTTTTAAAGTGATGAGGATTGATCATGGCCATGATTATGAGAACTAGATGAACTAGATGAACTTGATGAATGGGATGAACTTGATGAGCTTTCGTCATTGTATGCCCACTCTTCTTCAAAATCTTGATCATGCACTTGGATGCAAACTTTTGTTTCTCCTACCACTTCAGCAAGGTGTTCACGTTCTACCATTACTTGAAATTGCGTTCCGTTCTCAATAATAATTGCCTCTGTACAATTAGGCTGTTGAATAACACGTACGTGTACATCTTCACCAGTTGAATCACTATCTCTGTAATTTAATCGAACACGATCTTTGTAGTTAATTGTTTCAGTGAAAACAGATGTTTTGGAATGATCATGATGTGCGTACCAAACGTTTATATCAAACTTACCAACAACTTCTACAAACTTACCATGCTTTTTTGACTGAAAAGAATGATTGATAACCCAGCACCCTAAAATACTAGACGGTGTATTTGGTGGACGAAGAACTTCACATGACTCCGTTCTTTTCTTTCCTTTTGCTACCACGGCTTTCGTCACGATTTGTCGTAAGTGTTTCATTTTTTTCCTCCTTGTATTCAAGTCATAACATCATATGCGCATTATGCCCAATCGGTTCATATGTTTTTTTATTCCATTGACCGACCAAATGATTCTATATACAATGATTACATATATAGGATGGTGAGGTTTTTAAATGTCATTTTTTGAAATAATTTACGTTGGAAGTCAACAAGAAGCTAGCACAATTATTGTTAATAAGCTAGAAGAGGAACTGAAATCAGGATTAAGTTCCTTGGGTTTAGCAACTGGAAGTACAATGATTCCGATATATAATGGAATAGCTGAATCAAATTTAGATTTTTCTCAGGTAACAGCCTTTAACTTAGATGAATACATAGGACTAGCTTCCACTAACAAAAACAGTTTTGCTTTTTTTATGAATGAACGTTTATTTTCCAAAAAGCTTTTTAAAGAAACACATATACAAAACGGAATTGCGGAAGATAAGCAGCTGGAATGTGAGAGATATGAAAAAAAGTTGGACAGGCATCCAATAGATATTCAATTTTTAGGTGTAGGAGAAAATGGGCATATTGCTTTTAATGAACCAGGCACTTCCTTTGATTCGTTAACACATGTTGCATCATTGACAGATTCTACAATTGAAGTAAATAGTCAATATTTCGATGATCACGAGCATATGCCTACTCAAGCTTATACAATGGGAATTGGTTCTATTATGAAGGCGAAGAAAATTATTTTACTTGCTTTCGGCGAAAAAAAACGAGCTGCAATCGATGCATTACTTGGCAATAATATAACCGAACAATGGCCAATAACTGTCTTGAAAAAGCATCCCCATGTAACCCTCATTACAAATATTAAATAATGAAAAAAGGTTGTTTTTCTAATTAATTAGAAAACAACCTTTTTCATTTTTTGGATGATTCTCACTTTTCAATACATAAACCACATTGAAATCCTTTACTTTTAAATAATTGGTTTTCTATATTTTGTAGTTGAATACTAATAATAATAACTTTTAAGCTTTGGCCAAGTAGATTGCCAATTCTTTTTAAGTATTCGAGCCTTATAAATTTCCGCTAAATCACTAGATGCTAAAAAGCGAGAAGTTGGTTTTATGACTAGATGGATTAAATCTTCAATTCCATGAGGAGCAGTTAAGATAACGTTATCAACATCATCTAATTTTACACCTAAAGCTGTTACTGTTTCCGGAAAATTTGCTATTCCATCAACTGCCGATGAATATGCGGGTAAATTGTTTATTATGTGCATTCTAGCTTGATTTTTAACCGACCATGGTATTTTGGGCATGATATCTTTTAGGTTACTTTCAAACGTTTTTTCTAATTTTTCATTTGTATTGGACTCATCAAAATAAATCACATCAATATCTAATAAAGGCGTTCTAACTTTATAATTATGCATCGTATCCCAAATTTTAGAGCGTACAAAGCCTGCGCAAATCCACCAATCGGTAAGGTTAAGTTTTTTCGCAGCTTGTAACACTTCCATCATCCATTCATCTTCATTAATAAGCTTCGTAATATCATTTTCATTTGTTAACTTCATATATCTACCTCTTTCTTATCCTACTCATTTCATCTCCCCCTATCCATATATTAAGGATAATCCTTCTATACTTGTAAAACAATACTAATAACGTAATGCTCTGTTGCAATCTAATCTATTAAATAGTTATCTTCTTTTCTCTATTGAAGTACCCTAGTAAAAAGTGTTAGGCTTTCATAGTAATCAATCTTTTACTCACAACGTAAGGAGAGAATTATTTTGTCAACCAAACAGGCAAAAAATACAAGGAGTATAATGTTACTTATACTCGGTATAATTTCGATATCTGCAACATTAAGATCCCCGCTAACATCGGTTGGACCGATTATTTCATACATTCGAGATGGACTAGCTATTTCAAATGTCTTAGCAGGTTTTATAAATACTATTCCGCTTTTAGCATTCGCAATCGTTTCACCATTTGCACCAAAGATTGCTCGAAAATTTGGAATGGAGATGGCTCTGTTTCTCTCTGTATTATTGTTAGCTATTGGAATTATCTCTCGTTCAATAGGATCCACTACTTTTTTACTCGTTGGTACCGCACTTATAGGCATTGCAATTTCTTTTGGTAATGTATTGATGCCAAGTTTGATTAAACTTAAATTTCCTTTACAAGTTGGATTATTAACAGCAATTTTTACAGTCTCAATGAATATATCTGCAGGTATTGGGGCTGGAATTAGTTATCCAATAGCGTCTAGTACTTCATTCGGATGGCAAGGTGCTCTTGGGTGCTGGTCAATATTAACCATTATTGCTGCAATTATTTGGATTCCCCAAATTAAAAAGAAAGAAAGTTTGGAGACAAAAAGTGTATCTCCAAGCAAAAACGAAAAATCTTTATTGCATTCCCCTCTCACTTGGACTATTACATTAAGTATGGGGCTACAATCGCTAATATTTTATACAACTGCAGCATGGATTCCGGAAATACTACAATCTCAAGGGATGGAAGCAGATCAATCGGGGTGGATGCTATCCATCATGCAATTTGCACAACTACCTATGACCTTTTTAATACCGATTTTAGCTGGAAGATTAAAAGACCAACGAATACTTGTAGTAGTATTTACGGTGCTGTATTTAGTTGGTTTCATAGGCTTGTTAATGGGAATGAAATCTCTTGCTATTGTTTGGATGATATTCATTGGTTTAGCTGGAGGGGCTTCGTTTGGACTAGTAATGATGTTTTTCTCACTTCGAACTCGAACACCTATGCAGGCGGCAGATCTTTCCGGAACTGCTCAATCAATTGGATATTTGTTGGCAGCAATAGGTCCTGTTTTCTTCGGTTATATTCATGATGTAACCTTGAATTGGAATACTCCTATCATATTGTTTATCGTAGCGGCAATTTTATTATTCATTTCTGGCATGCATGCCGGAAGGGATCGTTACGTATTTCCTGAATAATAAATTACAAAAAAAGGAATCAGCGAATTTGACATGCTGATTCCTTTTTTATTTGGCACTGTTATTTATTTCTTTTGATTTATAACTAGTTGAGTTTGTTATTTATAATGGAGACATTATAGAGCAGATACAAGGATGTGCGCTTGCCGCACGCTACGCATGGGCCTCCGCAGGATGAGTCGCTCCAGAGGGATAGAGGGATGCGCTTGCGCATACAGCGGCTCATGCACGTTCGGCCATCGCGAATGCCTATAGTTGATATTCTATCTGATTTAGTCTATGCCTAATTGGTAATTAGACATTAGGTAGTACGGCTACGCATGAGAAAGCTATAGAATACATTTCAAAATTACCTATATATTTGTGAAGTTTCTTCTCAACTCTGTGAATAGTAACATCGATGTTAAAATGCCTTTTATTTAGTAAGGAGTACTTTGATAAAAATAATTAGGGGTCTTCTTTTCATTTGAAAATTGTTTATGAAAAATATGTGTTGTTGATGGAGATACTGGTGGTATCAACCATGTCCAGTTCCCTGTTACATCTCGTCCTGCATCCATTTCGTTTGACTCGAAACGCTTGAACTGCTGTGCTGCTGTATGGTGATCTACTATACTAATTCCTTCCTCTTTATAGGAATATAATACAGCTGCATTCAATTCAACTAATGCACGGTCCTTCCATAGGGAAGCATTAGATTTTGTATTTAAACCCATTCGCTCCGCAATTGCAGGAAGCATATTATAACGATAATCATCAGCTAAATTTCGTGCACCAATTTCTGTACCCATATACCATCCATTAAAAGGAGCGGCTGCATATGAAATTCCTCCGACTTCCAACTTCATGCTAGAGATTATAGGAACTGCATACCACTTTAATTGAAGATCTTCAAACCAATTATATTCAGGATGCCGAATGGATACTTCTAAGATATATTCTTTCGGAATCTCAAATAACTTGGGCTGATTATTTTTAATTTGAATTACTAACGGTAGGACATCAAACTGGCCACATTCACCCTTCCAACCTAAGTTTTCGCATACTTTTGTAAAAGGAATGGAGTCAGGATCACCAACAATACCATCAGACGATTCATAACCAGCATATCTAATTAACTGATGATTCCATATACGCACATTTGTAGAAGAAAATAAAGTAATGGTTGGTCGTATTCGTCCCTCATTTGAAGCAAACTGAATGTGCTCAAGTAATGCTTGGTATATTTCTTCTTCTGTTATTAAATCTCTCTTGTCCTTAACGTGCAAGCTTTGCCAAAATAAACGTCCTATACATTTATTGCTATTACGCCATGCCATTTTAGCACCATATGTAATTTCATCTAACGTCTGTTTATAATTGCCTTTATTCATTATTTCTTGTTCTATCTCAATTAACCGAGTTTGCATCTTTTCATTGGACTGACCTGTTTCATCATAATATGCATTTATAAAATCTTTCGCTTCTTTTAACACGCCATTCATCCTCTCACTGTTCATTACCATCATAAAAGAAACGGTTCAGAACAAACAAGTACTAAGGTCGCTTAAGTTGTGAGGGAATTATGACAGAATTAAAAGGTAGAAAAAACTCTAAAGTTGCTTACTCTAGTTCTTCAATTATGTATACTTCAGGATTCTGAATGATTATGTATGCTAACTGAACAAGTTTTTTTCAGAGTATGTAAGTTGTTTGATTTTTTTATTACACTTTGAATCTAGCTGAACTAAACGAACGATATTTTCTATAATTGATACAACTGGTTGTAAAATTTCTAGGTTTCGTTCACCATTAACTAGAAGAATATCGATGAGCTGTTCTCGTACGTTTACACTTGTGCACAATGCAACAACTTCGCCTGGAACTACCGTTTAAATGCAGGAAAGACAACTGAATCATTATCTGTTTTTCGACTTATAAAAATTTTAGGGACATTGTAAAACCGCAATTCTATGAATCTTTTGCTTATTATAGCTATAAGTTTATTTAATAATACATAAAAATAAGACACGAACCTTAGTGGTTCGTGTCTTATATTTATAATGCTACGGCTTGTTTATCCTTATTTTTCTCACGCGTAAATAATTGAATTGCTAGTAGAATCCCAAATATAACTAATCCTGTTATATCAGAAAAACTTTCTGGATAGATCAATAACAAACCTGCCCCAATTGCAAATATTCTTTCAATCCAAGTTACTTTTCGGTACCAGAAACCAATCATCCCGGCTCCAATAGCAATCATCCCAGTGATTGCTGTAAATACGACCCAAATTATTTCTAAGAATGTCGTATCAATCATTAACAAGGCAGGGGAGAATATAACCATATAAGGAATAATAAACGCAGCTACAGCTAATTTTGCTGCTACTACTCCTGTTTTAACTGGATCTCCACCTGAAACCCCAGACGCAGCAAACGCTGCTAAAGCAACTGGTGGCGTAATATCAGCAATTATACCAAAATAGAAAACAAAAAGATGTGCTGATAGTGCGACCACTAAAGGTACTGTTGCACCTGCTGGCATATCTAGCATGAGCAACGTAATAATTGCTGGAGCAGCAATTGTAGAAGTGATTACATAGTTAGCTGTAGTAGGTGATCCCATACCTAGAACAATGGAAGCTAACATAGTAAAGATTAGAGTTAAAAATATGTTACCTCCTGATGCAGAGATAAGTCCATTTGCCAAACTTAGACCTAGCCCTGTTTTCACAACTACCCCAACTATTATTCCAGCAGCTGCGGTGGCTGCAGCAACTGCAAGCGCCGTACGTGCTCCATCAACAAGAGCATCTATGATATCTCTAAAGCCCATTCTTGTTTGTTTATCAAATGCACTAAAAACAACAGCTGCTACTATACCCCAAAGAGCTGCTTGCATAGTAGGAACTCCGATAAACATTAATACGATTATCGCAACAATGGGGATTAACAGGTAAAGTTTCTTAAAAACTTCCTTCCTGTCTGGCATTTCTTCCTTTGACATTCCTCTTAAACCTACACGCTTTGCTTCAAAGTGAGTCATAATCCATATTCCAGCAAAGTATAATATAGCTGGAATTGCTGCTGCCTTAGCAATCTCCCAATAAGTTATACCTCCGATAAATTCTACCATTAAGAATGCTGCTGCTCCCATAATCGGTGGCATTAACTGACCACCAGTAGATGCGGCAGCTTCAACACCACCAGCAAATTCTTTACGGTAACCAAGTTTTTTCATCATCGGAATAGTATAAGAACCAGATGTTACAACGTTTGCTACCGAACTACCTGAAATTGTTCCTTGTAACGCACTTGAGAATATAGCCACTTTTGCAGGTCCTCCAACAAGACGACCTGCAATGGTCACTGCTAAATCATTGAAATATTGTCCAACACCTGTTTTCACTAAAAAGGCTCCGAAAAGTAAGAACACAAAGATAAATGTTGCAGATACACTAATTGGCGTTCCCAAAATTCCATCTGTTGTAAAAAACATCAAATGAATAAGGCTACTTAAATCCTGACCTCTGTGAGCTAGAAAGCCTGGGAAATATGGACCGAAAAATGCATAAACTAAAAACGCAGTAGCTATTATTGTTATCGGCATACCTACTGCCCTACGAGCTGCTTCTAATGTTAACAATACAGCTAGCGTTCCAACGATAAAATCCAGTTGTGTTAACTTACCAACTCTAAAAACAAGTTCTTGGTATTGTATTGGCCAGTATAAACCAACACCGATTGCTAAAAACGACAAAATATAATCATAGAATGGAATAGTTCCTTTTCTAAGAAATTTCTTACGTGCAGGAAATAATAGAAAAATTAAGGCCAACGCAAAACCTAAATGAATCGAACGTTGTAAATATGCTGTAAATTGCCCCCATATTGCTGTGTAGAGTTGAAATAATGAAAAGGCAAGTAAACCGAAAAAGATTATTTTCTTAACGACTCCATCAACAGATCTAGTATTTGACTCTGGATCGTATTTTTGTAATATAGCCAGTTGCTCTTCTTCTGACAGCTGTTTAAATTCATTTTTCTGATTATTAATTTGGTTCTTTTCAGTCATTAATTTTTTCTCCTTTCATTTGCTGGTAGAAAGAAAGTTTTCTCACTTCAAAAAAATATGATTTTCCACGTTTCAACGATTTTTTTAAATCAATTTTTTCTTCTAGATAGATAAAATATAAATCCATATCTATATTAGCTATAAATATTGTAAATGAGTCTAGTATCTCGTTTCTATATGTAAGAATATACTTTCCGTTTTTTTCTTCAAAAGTTTGCCCTTTTTCTGCGTATCCTGGCAAACCAATTGCTAGATCAGAATAATTCATTGAAAGCAATTGAATTTTTGAATTATTTGTTATTTTATATGATTCGATAACATCAGTCTTGTGTATAGAGTGTGTATAACGAATTTCAAAATGATCTTCATTTACTATAGGTAAATAGTGAATTATTGGATTATCGATTCTTGTTTCTCGAAAAACAAATACTTCCTGATAAGGATAAAAAATAAGAAGAGCTATTAGGCATGTAACTATAAGAATTACAGGCAACTTGAGAAAATACATTCTCACTCCTCCCATTAATTAAATAAAAAAGGGTATGAAGCATGCGCAACATAGCCCCTAATTATTTTTAGTTTATTATTTTACTTCATCAAAATATTTTTGAGCTCCTGGATGAACAGGGATCCCTATACCTTCTAAACCTGTTTCTGGTTTAATAAACTTACCTTTTGCATGCGTAATACTTGATGCGTTATCATAGATTGCTTTTGTCATTTCATATACTAAATCTTCTGGTAAATCATTACTTACTGCCAACATTGCTAGCACTGAAACTGTTGGAACATCTTCCGTAAGACCATACGTACCAGACGGAACTACGTCTTTAGCGTAATATGGATATTTCTTAATTAATTCGTCAGCTTTTGCATCTTCTACAGGTACAATAACTACATTAGCAACAGCATTTAAAGCCTCTACAGCACCAGTTGGAGTACCAGCAGTAATAAATGCAGCATCAATTTGTCCTGCTTGTAAACTATCTTGGGATTCACCAAAATCTAAGTTTTGAGGTTCAATATCATCCATTTTAATCCCATGAATTTCAAGTAATTGCTCAGCATTTGCATATGTTCCTGATCCAGGAGCTCCTACAGATACTTTCTTACCTTTTAGATCCTCAAAAGTTTTGATACCAGATTTATCAGTAGTTACAAGTTGAACAGTCTCAGGATATAACGCACCGAGTGCTGAAATTGTATCAATTTTATTCCCTTCAAACATAAATGTACCTTCGGTAGCATAGAAAGCAATATCAGTTTGTACGAATGCCACTTCTCCTGTTCCTTCTTGCAGCGCAGTCATATTTGCTGCTGAGGCTTGAGAAACTTCTGCAGTTGTTTTAATACCAGTTTCTTTGCTGATCAAATCTGCAAAGGTTCCACCAAGTGGATAATAAGTTCCTTGTGTTCCACCTGTTAAGATACTTAAAAATTTATAATCTTCTTTAGTTTTACCAGATTGTTCTCCAGAGCCACTTTCTTTAGTTGTGGTCTCCCCTTCTTTAGCCCCACAAGCAGATAACAATAATAAAATGAAAATACTTAATATTGCTATGCCCTTTATCTTATTGTTTTTCAATCCAATTCCTCCCTTTTCTATATAGTTCCCAAAGTACATTATAATTTTACCATAACCATTATTTGAATTGCCATCCTATTATATAAATTCTATATTATTATACTAATTTAAACACTTGAAAATGTATAAATACTATATTAAATATAGCATTATCCTGTTTTTATTAACAAAGTTAGCCTTATTAATGAATATTTATTCATTTTTCTATATAAGAAAAAAGAACATACATGAATCTTATAAAGATTCATATACATTCTCTTTCTAGTATTCATTAAGAGCAGCTACCTGGAGTTGAGTTTCTTACTTGAGATCCAGTTTCCCCTCTTAATAAGTCGCCTTCAGTTGTTTCAATAATTTGATTCGTTACATTATTAGAGATAGAATTTGCAACTAATTGAAGTAAGCTATTTACATCTCCTTGTGATTGCTTAAATTCTTGAACTATAGGAATATCGTCAATTTCAGCTTCAATTGCTTCAATTTTACCTTCAATCATTTTCAGTGCTTTTTCTTTTCCTAAATGTTGAAAGTTTACTGCTTGTTTTTGTAAGCTTTTCAGACTTGCAATTTTTTCACGAACTTGCTGATTTTCATTTATTTGTGCTTCTGCTCGTTTGAAGAAATCTACTTCTTCAGTATTAGCAATCATTGTAGCTATTTCTTTTGCTTTTTCAATAATTTCGTCTCTTGAATACTTTGTAGTCATGAAATTCCCACCCTATGTTCATTTGATACTTCAACTAATTCTCCAGTAAGTGACCAAGTTTTTGCTTCTGTAATTTTAACTTGTACTAACTGACCAATAATTTCTTTTGGACCTTTAAAGTTAACGAGCTTACTCTTTCTTGTGTAACCTGCTAGTACATCAGGATTATTTTTACTTTCCCCTTCTACTAACACTTCCACAATTTGTCCTTCATGCTTTTTCATCGCTGCGGCAGACATGTCATTCACTAGTTTATTTAAACGCTGCAATCTTTCTTTTTTTACTTCCATCTGTACATTATCAATCATTTTTGCAGCTGGAGTTCCTTCTCGAGGCGAGTAAATATACGTATAAGCAATTTCAAATCCAACTTCTTTATATAAAGTCATTGTTTCTTCAAACTGTTCATCCGTCTCATTTGGGAATCCTACAATAATATCTGTTGATAAAGACGCATTCGGAATGGCATCTTTAATTTTTCGAACAAGTTCTAAATAATGTTCTCTTGAATATTTACGAGCCATTATTTTTAAAATATCAGAAGAACCAGATTGAACTGGTAAATGAATATGTTCTACTAAGTTTCCGCCTTTTGCAAGTACTTCTATTAGATGATCATCAAAATCTCTTGGATGACTCGTCATGAAACGAATACGAGCTACATCAATTTTACGCAGATCATCCATTAGATCTCCAAAACGATAATCTAAAT
This sequence comes from Psychrobacillus mangrovi, assembly GCF_037104765.1. Taxonomy (NCBI): domain Bacteria; kingdom Bacillati; phylum Bacillota; class Bacilli; order Caryophanales; family Bacillaceae; genus Psychrobacillus; species Psychrobacillus mangrovi. Next base: position 474,936 of record NZ_JBAWSY010000001.1, read on the forward strand.
CTTCAAAGTCTTTACCGTATGCATTTACGTTTTGACCTAATAAGGTCACTTCCTTATACCCTTGAGCTGCAAGATGTCTAATTTCTTGAATAATATCTTCTGGACGTCGACTACGTTCTTTTCCACGCGTGTAAGGCACGATACAATATGTACAGAATTTATCACAGCCATACATAATATTTACCCAAGCTTTAATAGACCCTTTTCTTACTCTCGGTAAGTTTTCAATTACATCGCCTTCTTTTGACCAAACTTCTACTACCATTTCTTTTGAAAGATAAGCTTCGTTTAAGATGTTAGGCAAACGATGAATATTGTGTGTACCGAAAATCATATCCACTTGATGGTAAGTTTTTAAAATTTTGTTCACTACTGATTCTTCTTGCGACATACATCCACAGACACCGATTAATACATCAGGGTTGTTCTGCTTCAGATGTTTTAAGTGACCAAGCTCACCAAATACTTTATTTTCAGCATTTTCACGTATTGCACATGTATTGAGTAAAATCACATTTGCATCGTCAACAGTATCTGTTGGTTCATAACCCAGTTGCAGGAATATACCCGCCATTACTTCTGTGTCATGCTCGTTCATTTGACAACCATATGTGCGAATATAAAACTTGCGATTTTGACCCATTCTTCTAAACTCTTCGGCTATAGCAAAATCGTTATGGTAAGCTACATCTTCTTTACCTCTTTTTTTTGCTTCTTTTAAGGATGGTGGTGTATAGACTGTTTGAAAATATTTACTATAATCCTTCTCGGATTTTTTGTCCGGAGAATTAGGTTCTTTGATTTGATTACTTAATAATCGTGATTCTTCGTTCATGAGAACGCTCCTTTCTTTCATTCGTAAATAGCACGAATATCCATCCTATTATTATACTTAATACCACTCCATTGCTACAAGGTATAAACCTTAAAAGTTGTAAATTAGACACAAGAGACTAGCAAACGGTCTTTTCCACATTTAAACATTTATTTTAGGAAAATGATTTTTTTATAGAAGAAAGGCTTAATTGTAAAATACAATAATTGATTTTCGTTTCAGGCGGCGACTCCTGCTGTGAAAAGACCCCGCACTGAGCGTAGCGAGGGGGGCGGAAATCAACAGAGACCAGAAAAAAAGCGAGTATGTGAACGAAATATCGTTCACATACTCGCTAAGAGATACCTTGAATGTCTTCTATATCACATAAAGTCTTGTAACAATGTGTTAAATTCTTGCTCGCTCATTTTCAAATTTTGATCAACAAGAGGAGTTTGTGCGTAACCAGGAGCTTGCTCTTGGTAGGAAGGTGCATTTTCATTTTGATAAATGATTCCTGTTACGAGTCCTTCAGTTTCCATTACTACTTTCAGAGCATCTTCTCGATTCGTATGATCGTAGCCTTCTACATCAGAAAGCTTTGTTAAATGTTCTTTGAACCAATCATACGTATTTACTTTATTGTACGTTACACAAGGGCTAAACACGTTAATAAAAGAGAAACCTTTATGGTTAATACCAGCTTCAATAATCGCAGTTAACTCTTTAATATCGGATGAAAAACCTTGAGCAACAAAAGTAGCCCCAGAAGTAAGAGCTAATTCAAGCGGTTTAAGAGAAGGCTCAATTGCTCCACCAGGTGTTGACTTAGTTTTAAAACCTTCTGCAGAACGTGGGGAAGTTTGCCCTTTTGTTAGGCCGTAAATTTGGTTATCCATTACTACATATGTTAAGTCGATATTACGTCGGATGGAGTGAATAGTATGACCAATTCCGATAGCAAAACCATCACCATCTCCACCAGAAGCAATGACGTGAAGATCCTTGTTCGCCATCTTTAAACCTTGAGCAATAGGAAGCGCTCTCCCGTGAATCCCATGGAAACCATAAGAGTGAATATAGCCAGAAATACGTCCAGAACAACCAATACCAGATATTACTGCTAAATCATGTGGTTGAATACCAACATTTGCTGCAGCACGTTGAATAGCTGCTTGAACAGAAAAGTCACCACATCCTGGGCACCAGTTAGGTTTTACATTATTGCGAAAATCTTTAAATGTTACCATCAGTTAAGCAACTCCTTTACTTGTTTTTCAAGCTGGAATGGTAAGAAAGGTGTTCCATCATATTTCGTTACATTAATGACTTTATCATGACCGCCAACATTCATTTTTAAAATATTTGCTAATTGTCCTGTAGCGTTATTTTCAACTACTACTACTTTTTTTGCATTCGCAACAAGTGGCTGTACTTCATTCACTGGGAATGGATGAATTAACCGAATATGCGCATGATTCACTTTAAATCCTTGAGCAATAAATGTTTGTTGTAATTCTTCTAGCACTCCTCTTGTGGAGTTAAAACCAACAAATAAAATATCTGCCTCTTCATAAGGAGCACTTACATAAACAGGTTCACTAAAATTAATATTTTTTAGCTTACCAAGACGTTTGTCCATTTGTGCTTTACGATTAGTAGCAGCTTCGGACGGTTTTCCTGTTTCATCATGCTCTACGCCTGTTACATGGTGAATAGCATGTTCTGTACCTGGAAGAACACGTGGTGAAATACCATCCTCTGTGACTTCAAAACGTTTGAAGTAAGCTTTATCCTCCGATACAGGAACTTCTTCATTTTGAACTAATTTACCACGACGGATCTCAATTTTAGAATAATCAAATGGCTCAACAGTTTGTTTACCAAGTGAAAGTTGTAAATCGGATAAGATTATGACAGGACATTGAAGCTCTTCTGCAATATTAAACGCTTGAATTGTATCAAAAAATGCTTCTTCCCCTGTACTTGGTGCTATAACCACTTTTGGTATTTCACCATGTGTACCATAAATCATTTGCATTAAGTCAGACTGTTCTTGTTTTGTTGGAAGTCCTGTAGAAGGTCCTCCGCGTTGAGTGTCTACAATAACAAGTGGTTGCTCTGTCATACCAGAAAGCCCGATTGCCTCCATCATTAAAGATAGCCCTGGTCCTGCAGATGCTGTAAAAGCACGTACACCACCGTAGTTAGAACCTATAGCCATTGTAGCTGCGGCAATTTCGTCTTCTGTTTGAATAACTGCTCCACCGAATAGTGGGAGCTTTTTAATCATATATTCCATAATTTCAGAAGCTGGTGTAATTGGATAAGCCGCCATGAAGCGTACTCCTGCTGCTAATGCTCCAAGTGCTATAGCATCATTTCCAATCATAAACATACGGTGTTTCCCATCAGCTGCAACCAGTTCCCATTCCCCTAATCGGTCACCTAATTGTTCTGCCATAATATCAAAGCCTTGTTGAATGGCTTGCATATTTTTTTCTACTACTTCTGTTCCTTTTTTACCAAATATTTCATCTACTACACCTTGGAAAACTGCTTTATCTAAATTTAATAAAGCGGAAGTTGCCCCAATTGCCACCATGTTTTTCATAAGGGAAGTACCAAGTTCAGCTGCAATCTCTGTAAATGGAACTATATACATAGGTGCCAGACAATCTTCAGGAGAAACTGGAGAAAACTTAGAATCTGCTAATATAATACTTTTCTCTGTAAGTTCTTTGTAATTAACATCAATTGTTTCTTGATCAAATGCTACTAGTATATCTAAATTATCTGGTATGGTACGAACTTGAGTAGGTCGTACACAGATTTTATTATTCGTATGTCCACCTTTAATACGAGAAGAGAAATGACGATATCCGTAAAGGTAATATCCAAGGCGATTCATCGCCATTGAGAAAATTTCACCAGTACTTTCAATACCCTCTCCTTGCTGCCCGCCTACTTTCCAAGAAAGTTGTTGCAACATATAAACATCTCCTTACTATCTGGTTGAATGCTTTTTTCCTTCATTAGTTTATCACGAAGTAGTCATATTCACTATGTATTCAGAGTTTTTTTAGTGAAATTCAGACCTTTGACGGAATTGCACCGTCACAAATTATTCAGAAAATCGTTATGTATGTATCTTTTAAAATTTGCTCATAAGTAAAGCCGCTACAAATTATGTAGCGACTTTGTGGTATTTGACAATATCTATATTCAAAGAAAGCACCTCAAGCTAAATATGAACGCTTATCAGTGAATCAACACTTTGAATTTATTTTGTCTTTTTTTCTACCAATAACTTCAAAGCTGTCCGATCTTCACCTGAAATAATAATATCCGTGAAAGCAGGCGAACAAGTTAAGTCAGTTCCACTCGGTGCAACAAATCCTCTTGCTATGGCAATTGCTTTAATTGCCTGATTTAATGCACCAGCTCCTACTGCTTGCATTTCTGCATACCCTTGTTCTCTAATTACTGCTACTAAAGCACCTGCAACGGAATTTGGGTTTGAACGAGAAGATACTTTTAAAGAATCCACTATCATTTCTCCTTTTATCGCTAGATTATGAACTTGCTTTCGTCCATAATCTAACGTATGCATCGGAGTAATTTTTTAGACGCTCTAGCCTTTAAACGGATAGTCATCGTTTATATAAACACGTTCTTGATGAACCGCTTTTCCCGTAGCACCATCTACCTCTACAAAATAGCCACTTAACACAGAACGACCACTTTTTGGTACTTCAAAACGAGTTGGCATATTCGTTTGGAATCGATATAATACATCTTCTTTTTTCATACCTAATACTTCATCGTATGGTCCAGTCATACCTACATCTGTTATATAAGCAGTACCTCCAGGCAGAATGCGGGAATCAGCTGTTTGTACATGTGTATGCGTACCTACAACTACAGATGCTTTTCCATCTAAATGCCAACCAAAAGCAATTTTTTCACTTGTCGCTTCTGCATGGAAATCTACAAAAATAATGGGCGATAATTTTTTTGCTTCTTCTACTAACTCCGAAACTTTTTTAAAAGGGTCATCATGAGGTGGTAAGAAAGTTCTGCCATGTATATTAATAACGGAAACAGTTTGTCCATTTTTAGTAATTGATGTCATTCCTTTACCTGGTGCTTCCTCAGAAAAATTTGCAGGTCGAATTAAATAGTCAGTATCATCTATAAAGTCCATGATTTCTTTCTGATCCCATGTATGATTACCCATTGTTACAACATCTACACCCATATGCAATAAACCTTGGAAGATGTTTTTTGTAATCCCTCGCCCAGCCGCAGCATTTTCCCCGTTGGCAATTACTACGTCTGGATTATATTTTCTTTTAAGTCTTGGTAAATAGCTTTCTAATGTATCTCTTCCAATAGAACCCACGATGTCACCTATAAATAATATTTTCAAATTCTACTTACGTCCTCTCTCACGAAAAAAAGGCTTCGTTTAGAAGCCTTTCTTCTATTTAGCGTACTCTACTGCTCTAGTCTCTCTTATCACGGTCACTTTAATATGACCAGGATAATCAAGTTCTTCCTCAATCCGTTTACGTATATCTCTTGCCAAACGATGAGCAGAGATGTCATCAATTTGATCTGGTCGAACAATAATACGAATCTCTCTTCCAGCTTGAATAGCAAAAGATTTTTCAACGCCATCGTAAGACTCTGAAATTTCTTCTAGTTTTTCTAAACGACGAATATAGTTTTCTAATGTCTCGCTTCTTGCGCCAGGACGGGCAGCGGATAATGCATCAGCCGCAGCAACCAATACTGCAATAACAGAAGTGGCTTCAGTATCCCCATGATGGGAAGCAATACTATTAATAACTACAGGATGCTCTTTATACTTCCTTGCAAGTTCGACACCAATTTCAACATGGCTACCTTCAACTTCATGGTCAATAGCTTTTCCTATATCGTGAAGTAAACCTGCTCGTCTTGCTAATGTAACATCTTCACCGAGCTCAGCTGCGAGTAAACCAGCTAAAAATGCTACTTCTGTAGAATGTTTTAATACATTCTGTCCATAGCTTGTACGATAACGAAGTCGACCTAAAATTTTCATTAAGTCTGGATGTAAATTATGAACACCAACATCAAATGTAGTCTGTTCACCAATTTCACGGATTTGTTCATCTACTTCTCTTCTTGATTTTTCTACCATTTCTTCAATACGTGCTGGATGGATACGTCCGTCTTGTACTAATTTTTCAAGTGCTAGGCGGGCTGTTTCTCTACGTATTGGATCAAATCCTGATAGAATAACAGCTTCTGGTGTATCATCAATAATCAAATCAATACCAGTCAATGTTTCAAGCGTACGAATGTTTCTACCTTCACGACCAATGATACGACCTTTCATTTCATCGTTCGGTAAATTAACTACAGAAACAGTTGTTTCTGCAACATGATCAGCTGCAAATCGTTGTAATGCTAAAGAAAGAATTTCGCGTGATTTCTTATCTGCTTCTTCTTTCGCACGTGTTTCAGATTCCTTCGTCATTACTGCGATATCTGTAGCAAGCTCATTTTCAACTTCTTGAAGAATAATTGTTTTTGCTTCTTCACGTGTTAAAGTAGAGATTCTTTCTAGTTCGCTTTGTTGCTTATTAACTAGCTCGTCCACTTTACTTTCTTTCTGTTCGATATGCTGTTGTCTTTCGGTTAGAGCATCTTCTTTACGCTCAAGACCTACTTCTCTCTTGTTTAGAGCATCATCCTTACGATCAAGATTCTCTTCTCTTTGTAATAACCGATTTTCCTGTTTTTGCAGTTCCATACGGCGTTCACGGATGTCAGATTCTGCTTCAATTCGTAATTGGTGAGTTTCATCTTTGGCTTCTAATAGTGCTTCTTTTTTTAATGCTTCTGCTTCTCGCTTTGCTTCATCTAAGATGAGTGCAGAAGATTGATTTGCACCAGTCACTTTTGAATCGTTCACTTTTTTCAGATAAATATAACCAACAACGGCACCGACGATCAGACCAAGCAAAGCGGAGATGATAATTTCCAATAATGGCATTCGAACACCCCCTATTTGCTATTCTTTTTAAGTTTCAGTCGGCACAAATATGCTAACGCATATTGCCTTTTTCATCATAGTATTAGTAAAAGAAATTATACAATTTTAATTGTATAGATGTAGAAATACTCTGTCAAGGAATCGAGAGGAATATTATGAAGAAAAACAAAAGATGTCCACTTGTCAGCTACAGTATTTTCTTATAAATCTGCTTGTAAAAGTATTCTATTTCTACAATGAATACCTCAGACATACAAATGGCTTTTAACAGTTAATAAGCATTTTCTAAATATAGGAAAAAGTCCCCCAAGACTTCTAGGTTGTAGATAAACTCGAAATATTTTTATATAGGTTATTTTGGTTTACCGAAGCATACCGCTCGCTTTTTATCTAGGCCCAGTTGATTTCCGTTCTAGGCAGACGCTTTCGTCGGCATGGCTTCAGCCGCTTCTCTTGCTCCTGCGCAAGCTCGTCGCAAAAAAAACAATGCTCCTGCGCAAGCTTGTCACAAAAAACAATGCCCCTGCGGAAGCTCGTCGCAAAAATTAATTTCGCTACGCTCAGTCCAGGGTCTTCAGCTCATGCTATTGAAAAAAAGATAATTTTGAGGTAGTTGGCAAAGTCATATACGAAGTAAAAATAGGTAGTTGTAGAGTACTACTCTCTTAATAATAGAGATTGATTGACCGAAATGAAGAAAATATTAAAGACAGTTGGAATGAACTCGTTCCAACTGCCTTTTGTCTTTAATCGGAGTCTCAAACGCCTCCGATTATTATTCTTGATCTAATAATAACTCGAATTCTTCCTCTTCTTCTTCTGGCTCATGTCCGGCAATAGTATATGAAGCTGCAGTCATTCCAAGAGATTCACGAATTTTTTGTGATATTTCATTTTTAATTGCAAGATTTTCTTTAAGGAATTGTTTTGCGTTTTCTCTACCTTGTCCTATACGTTCTTCATTGTACGCATACCAAGAACCACTTTTTTGGATAATGTCCATTTCAGATCCAATGTCAACAATTTCTCCCTCTTGAGAAATACCTTCCCCATACATAATATCCACTTCTGCTGTTCTGAATGGTGGAGCTACTTTGTTTTTTACAACTTTAATCTTCGTTTTGTTACCTACAATATCCGTACCTTGTTTTATTGCTTCTGCGCGTCTAACTTCCAAACGTACTGAGCTATAAAATTTAAGTGCACGTCCTCCTGGTGTAACTTCTGGATTACCGAACATCACGCCAACTTTTTCACGAATTTGGTTGATGAAGATCGCAATAGTATTTGATTTATTAATAGCACCGGAAAGTTTACGCAATGCCTGTGACATTAAACGAGCTTGAAGACCAATATGAGAATCTCCCATTTCACCTTCAATTTCAGCTTTTGGTACAAGAGCTGCTACAGAATCAATAACTAAAATTTCTACTGCACCACTGCGTACTAATGCCTCAGCTATTTCTAGTGCTTGTTCCCCTGTGTCGGGTTGAGATAAAAGTAGTTCATCGATATTTACACCTAGTTTTTGAGCATAGACAGGATCTAGCGCATGCTCTGCGTCAATGAAAGCAGCTTGGCCTCCAGTTTTTTGTACTTCAGCAATCGCATGAAGAGCAACTGTAGTTTTACCAGAGCTTTCTGGACCGTATGTTTCAATTATGCGACCTCTTGGGTATCCACCTATTCCTAAAGCTGCATCAAGTGCTAAAGAACCACTAGATGAAGTTGAAATTTCTCTATCTGTTTTTTCACCAAGTTTCATAATTGAACCTTTACCAAATTGTTTCTCTATTTGTTTTAAAGCCATTTCTAAAGCTGCTTTACGATCATTAGCCAATTGTTTTCCTCCTCAGAAGATATCTGTTTTTATTTCTATCTCTACTATACTAGGTATTTGAGAAATATTCAAGAAAAAAGCGAACGTTTATTCGTTTATTTTTAACGACAATTTAATTTTTGGACTTAAAAACGACTCAAAATTAAATTTTGGGTCGTTTTAGATAATGAAAATAAATTAATAAAGTTAAATTGTCTTATAACCTTGCTCGCGAAGTAATCTTATTAAGTAATGAATAGTAAATTTCACAGCTCGCAATCTATTCGTGTTTCTCATACCGGAAAGACTTAACTTATACGAAACTGGGGACATATCGTTTAATGCAATGCCTATCCATACTGTTCCAGCCGGCTGACCACCATGAGCATCTGGTCCTGCTGCCCCTGTTATGCCAATACCTATATTTGTATCAAATTTTTCTTTAATACAAGTTGCCATAGCCACAGCGCACTCGCTAGATACTACACCAAAGTCGTCAATTACTTGCTGTTCTACGCCAAGTTGATTAACTTTTATAGATTCGGTATATGTAATCATACCACCAACTAATACTGCACCCATCCCTTTAACTGCAGCAATTTCTGATTGAAACAACCCTGCAGTCATGCTTTCTGCAGCAGAAATAGTTAATTGATTTTCAACTAATATCTCTTGAAGCTTAGATGCCAAAGAATCGTTATTGTATCCATACACATATTCGCCTACACGGTCAAAAATCTCTTTTTGAAGAAGCTCAATTTTTTCCCATGCTTCTGCTTCTGAATTACTTTTAGCTGTTAGTCGTAATGTAACTTCTCCATCTGAAGCAAGTGGGGCCAATGTGGGGTTTGTTTGATTATCCAATAAGTCTTGTACCCGCGTTTCCAGTTCTGCTTCACCAATACCATAAAAACGCATAACATGAGACAAAATAACTGTTTCTTCATTGAACAACTTTGGAAGTAAAGGTTTTGCTTCAAATTGGAACATAGGCTCCATTTCTTTTGGTGGTCCTGGTAAAAGTATATACGAGTGATTCTCTGTCGTTAAGAGCATCCCAGGTGCCATACCGTTTTTATTTGGCAATACTGTGCATCCTTCAAGCACTAATGCTTGTTTTTTATTATTTTCGGTCATTTCTCGATTCATTCTCTTAAAGAAGTCTTCGATATATAGTAATGCCTGTTTATCAAGTACTAACTTTTTGTTTAAATGCGCAGAAATAGTTTCTTTCGTTAAGTCATCTTTTGTTGGACCTAAACCACCTGTAAAAATAATTAAATCTGCTCGATTTTCTGCAATCTCAATAGAATTGAGTAATCGTTTTGGGTTATCACCCACTACCGTATGAAAATATACATCGATTCCTAATTCAGCTAGTTGAGAAGAAATAAATCGAGCATTGGTATTGGAAATCTGCCCTAACAGTAATTCTGAACCTACAGCAATTATTTCTGCTTTCATCTAACACTACTTCCTTCCTATCACTTAGAGTCAAGTAAAACTTTACGGTTTAAATAAAAGTAATCAAATCCAGACCATAAAGTAAAAATGAGACATACATATAACATAATCATATCAAAAGGGATAGAGAACATTTCAAAAAAGACATTGCCTAATAACAATGAAGAAATTGCGATGATTTGTGTCCACATTTTTATTTTACCCAACTGGTTCGCAGCAACTACTTCTCCTTCGTTTGCAAGTATTAAACGTAGTCCTGTTACAGCAAATTCGCGGCTAATAATTAATATTACTACCCAAGCAGGAGCCATACCATACTGAACTAAAATAATAAGAGCAGCAGAAACTAATAATTTATCCGCCAATGGATCCAAAAATTTCCCCATATTCGTTACGAGATTATATTTCCGAGCATAATAACCATCGATGAAATCCGTAATGGAAGCAATGATAAAAATAATTGCCCCAATTAAATGTCCTAAAGGAATTGTAGCTCCAAGGAAACTAACTTCCCCCCAGTTAAAATCTACAAGCATAAAAAACATAAATACTGGAATTAAAAAAATACGAAACATAGAAATCTGATTTGGAATATTCATTTTCATTTATTAAAAACTCCTTTCTTAAGAACAAAAAGCCATCTAAATAGATGGCTACAGATTGAAGACAAAATTTAGTCTATATACTGTAGATTATCTTCCTGAGCATATAGAAATAATAAGGAAGCACTTTTTTGTTTTGGAGAACCGTCCGCTCGAACTCCTGAGGGAAAAACGAGACAGTCGAGACCCCTACACGTAAAAGGGGAAGGAACCGCTATGGGCGCCTCGGCGCTCGCCCGCGGTAAGCTTCGGAAAACCAATACATTCGAGTTTGTCTACAACCTGAAGCCATCTAAATAGAAGACTATTTGTTGAACTGTATTACTAAATTTTGAGTTGTATTAGCGGATTTAAACTCAACTAATTGATCATTTATTAATACCGTGTTTCCTGGTGTATGACCTAAACGAATTCGTACTCGTGTTAAAGCACTTGCATCAAACTCGAATGTTTCACCAGCATTAACCGCCTGATCAACTAAAATTTTATTATCCTGGTCTCTAATATTCAACCAAGTTTTATTTGTTGCTACAATCTTGACTAAATAAGCTTCTGCTCCAGTTAAATCATATGTTGTTGTTTCACCTTGTGTTTCAACAAATGTTAACTGTTGTTCTGGCTTAGGTTCTTCTACAACTTCTTCTTGCTCTTCTTCCTCTGGTTTTTCTTCCTCAGTCGGTGGAACTGGATTAGTTTCCTCTTTTGGTGGTTTCGTCTCCAGAGTTAAGCCATTATCAGAATTAACCGGATCCGTTTCATCATTTTTCGGTGAATTTTGAAATAAAAACCATAAAATCACGATAATAGCGATTGCAAAAAGTGCAACTACAATCATTGGAAAAATCTCCATAAAGTTGTTGGTTGAACGACCACCTAAAGATCTCCTAGAGGGAGTTGTAGTTATATTTTTTGAAACTTCTTCATTTACTGGCGTGGGAATCTCCGATTTATAAGTGTCTAATAATTCGTCCCCATTTAAACCAACAGCTTCTGCATATTGCTTAATAAAAGCTCGCACATAGAATGAACCAGGCATAGTTGCATAATTTCCTTCTTCAATTCCAGCCAAATATCTCTTTTGAATTTTTGTTATTTCTTGTAGATCATCAATACTAAATCCTTTTGCTATTCTCGCCTCTTTTAAGCGAGCACCTAGTTCCGTCACTTAAAACACCTGCCCGTTTAAAAATTAAATCCACCAAATCCGCCAAATCCACTTAAACCTTTGTCGGACATTCCGTGGTTTTTCTCCATCATTTCGTACGTGATTTCCTCATCTGGATTATGACGAAGTTCAATTATATAGTCAAAATCATCAATCGAATACTCCGAATGTTGAATAAACATGTCCGGGTGTTCTACTACTTTAATAGTAGGCATCCGCATCATTTCTCTTACTAACATTTGATGTTTTTCATCATTCGACTTTCTAGTAACTATACCGTCTAAAATAAATATATTTCGATCACTAAACTCATCTCCAGCAAGCTGACTTCTAATCGTTTGCTTAATCATTGTAGAAGATAAAAAGATCCACTTTTTGTTAGCACAGACACTAGCAGCAACAACTGATTCGGTTTTACCCACACGCGGCATCCCTCTAATTCCAATTAGCTTGTGACCTTCCTGCTTAAATATTTCTGCCATAAAATCCACTAGTAAGCCTAACTCGTCTCGTACAAAACGAAATGTCTTTTTATCATCTGCGTCACGTTGTATATACCTGCCATGTCTAACTGCTAAACGGTCTCTTAACTTTGGTTCCCTAAATTTAGTTAATTGAATCGTTTCCATCGTAGAAGCTATATGCTCAAAGCGCTCAATATTCTCTTTTTTTTCGGCTTTTATCAACATTCCTCGACGGCCTTCGTCAACACCATTAATCGTGACGATATTAACCCTTAGCATACCAAGTAAAGAAGAAATATCTCCCAAAAGTCCCGGACGATTTATTTGAATGTCATATTCAAAAAACCACTCACTTGCCATAGTAATCTGTCCTCTCTATTTAGATGACGTTTCATTTCATTATAAGTTCTATCATATATGATTTTTGAGATGAATAAAAGAAAAAAAGAAAAGAGATACAATAACTCTCTTTTCTTTTCATATTAAATATACCATCCACCATTTACCCGGATAATTTGACCAGTTATATAATATGCTTTTTCACTCACTAAAAATTCGACGGCATTTGACACATCATCCGCAGTACCAAATACACCAGCAGGTATTTCTTCTAATAACAGTTCCCGTGCTTCAACATCTAAATGATGATTCATTTTAGTATCAATAAAACCTGGAGCAACAGCGTTTACAGTAATTTTTTGCAAAGCAACTTCTTTTGCATATGCTTTTACAAACGCATGTTGGGCACCTTTTGCAGCGGAATACGCTACTTCATAAGAAGCTCCAGTATCTCCCCAAATGGAACCTACAAAAACGATCGAAGCATTCTCATTTTTACGAAGCTTTGGTGTAAGTTTTCCGACCAAATAGATAGGATGTTCTACATGTACTTGAAACAGATCTCGTATTTCAAGTAAAGATGTCTCTTCCAATCCTTTATACAAACTATGCCCTTGAGCAAAAATTATAGTTTGAAGTGAAAAAATAGATGCAATTAAAGTTTCAACAGAGGTAGCACTTCTTAAATCCCCTTGAACAAGCATAAATTCTTGTTCTGGATAAGCAGAATCTAGTTCTGCCATCAATTTTTTTACACGTTCTTCATTAGTAGCAAAATGTAAGTACAATGACCAACCGGCTTCAGCAAGTTTATAGCTAATTGCATGACCAATCTCCCCAGATGCACCTACGACTAAAGCAAATTGGTTAGTCATTAAGCAACTTCTCGTTTGGAATAACTGTAAATACCGTATGCATTTCTTTGCTCGTCAACGATTCAAACGCATGCTTTACTTGTTCCATCGTTAAGTTTTCTAAAGCAGGGACCACATCAAATAAATTCATCTTGTTAAACGAATATCGAGTAAATTGATTTGCAATATATTCAATAGAATTCAAAGCACGTAAGAAGAAACCTATTTTTTTGCGGGTAACTCGTTTCAAGTCTTCTTCCGTGAATTTCCATTCATTCTGATTATCTAAGATTGTTTGATTGATTGAATTAACAAGTGCTTCTGGATTAGTAGAATCTGAACCAATCATTGTAAATCCATAGCCATGTTCCATTGAATAATCAGCAGAGTACGACTCATCGATATATCCTTTTTCATATACATCTTGATAAAAGGATGAAGTTCTGCCAAAAATTAATTCAACTGCTACCTGCATGGAAAGCTCATAATTTAACATTTCATTGCCAAAAATATCAGTATTATTTGATTTGATTCCGTACATTACTTTTGGTTTTTGTACATCCATTTGGAGCGTTCGCTCTTGGATATTAACAGAATCTTGCTCATTCGGGAAAAATCTTTTGATTTCTTGTGGTTTCTCGAATGATTTGGAAGCTTGATCCTCTTTAATAAAATTCATCATGATATCTGGATCAACAGCACCGACGACAAATACCATCATATTTGATGGGTGGTAAAACGTGTTGTAGCATTCATATAAATGATCTGCAGTAATTTTATTGATTGATTCAATTGTACCTGCAATATCAATTTTCACAGGATGTTCTTTATACATGTTTTCAATCGCACCAAAGTATAATCGCCAATCTGGTTGGTCATCATACATTGTGATTTCCTGGGCAATAATACCTTTTTCCTTTTCAACTGTTTGTTCTGTGAAATAAGGCTGTTGAACAAAATCAAGCAATGTTTTCGTATTATCTAACACATGATCTGTGGACGAAAATAAATAAGAAGTTCTAGTAAATGAAGTAAAAGCATTAGCCGAAGCACCTTTTTCACTGAACTGCTGAAATACATCGCCCTCTTCTTTTTCGAACATTTTATGCTCTAAAAAATGTGCAATCCCGTCAGGAACTACGACCGGTTCCTCTTTGCCAAGAGGGATAAACTCACGATCAATTGATCCATAATTGGTTGTAAAGGTCACGTATGTTTTGGAAAATCCCTTTTTCGGTAAAATATATACATTTAGTCCGTTCGGTAGTTGTTCGTGGTATAAAGTTTCATCTAATTGTTGAAAATATGTTTTATTCATTATCTGCACCATCCTTACCAGATAGGAAATAGACAAATTCCTTTTCTATCTTAGTAGCCATTTGTTGAATTTGGTCTTTTGTAACATTGGACCATTTTTCAAACCACTCTTCTACTGTAAAATTTTCATTCAATTCTTTGTATTGGTCATAAATTTCAATTTGTGCTCGAGCAGAATCTAGAGCTTCCTTCAACTGGTTTTTTAACATTGATCTCGTTTGGTTTATTTCTAAATCAGTAATCTCACCAGCTTGCATTACTTTCAATTGTTCATCAATTAACTGTACTGCTTTTTCTTGCAAGTTCGAGTCAATGCCTGCTAACACAAAAATTAGACCATACATCGATGAATAGTTACTAGATGCGTAATAAGCCATACTTTCTTTTTCACGAACATTCATAAATATTTTGGAGTGGGCAAATCCCCCGAAAATCCCATTTGTCATCTGCATAATAGGAAATTCTTCAGAAAAGAAAGTGATGGGAGTGTGATAGGCAATATGTAATTTACCTTGTTTCATCTCTTGTATTTCGTGTAAGAATTCCTTATTTTGAACTACTTTTTGTGTATCATGTTTTGCTTGGACCTTGTCTTTACGATTTGTAAACGGGAAATAACTTTCAATTTTACCTTTGATATCATTAACATCTAAGTCACCAACTATGTAAATAGATAATTCATCATCATTCAATAATTTACTATGCATTTCAATTAATTGATCACTTGTTACTGCTTGAACCGCAGGAACCGTTCCATTTGCAGATATGGAAGCCGGATGATTAGGGCGAATGTTTTCCAATAGACGTTGTTGTGCATATCTAGTTTTATCATCATACATTGATTGAATTCTTTCTATGACTTGTTCCTTTTCTCGTTTTACAATTGATTCAACAAATTTACCATTAACTAAAAGAGGTTTATAAATTACTGTAGAGAGCAAAGAAATTACTTCATCTACTACCTTTTCATTGGACAAATATGCATCATTTACGGTTTCTGCATTCAGCGAAAAGATATGATTATTTCCTTTTTTTGTCGTATCGAAATATAAAACTGCTCCGTATAACTCATCTACGCGTTTACGAAATTCGGAATTGGTAGGATACATTTCGTTACTATATTGAAGTATATTGGCAAGTACTGCACGAATTGCTGCGTCTTGAACGGCAATCGGTTGTTTCCATTTAAATGAAATATTAATTGTTTTAAATTGTTCTGTCGGTCTAACATAAAGCTTTACACCATGTGCAAGTTCAAACTTCTGAAACATGTTGTTATCCCCCTTTTTCTATATAGTTTACGCTTTCTTCTATTCACTATACATCTTCCTTTAAATCAATGCCAAATAAAAGAGACCAAATAATTTGGCCTCTTCAGATTTAACTATATTTGGTAATTCCTTTGACCGTCTAGAAAACGATTCGCAATTGTAGGAATTTTAACGTTTACCTTTTACATAAGGAATTCCGCTTGCCTTTGGTGCATACGCTTTACCGATAAATCCAGCAACCGCTAAAATCGTCAATACATAAGGTAGGATATGCAAGAAGTAGCTTGGTATTTGATCGATGTATGGAATTTGCCCTCCTACAATACTTAGTGCTTGAGCAAAACCAAAGAATAGAGCTGCTCCAAGGGCTCCAAGTGGATGCCACTTACCAAATATCATTGCAGCAAGTGCCATGAACCCTTGTCCATTTATAGTAGTATGACTGAACTCTCCAGAGATAGATTGAGAATAAACCGCTCCACCTATACCCGCTAGAGCTCCAGATAAAACAACCGCAATATAGCGCATTTTTGTAACATTTACGCCCATTGTGTCTGCAGCCATTGGATGTTCTCCAACAGCACGTAATCGTAATCCAAATGGAGTTTTATAAATAACAAACCAAGCTAGAATTGCTATAGCTACAGCTAAAATTGAAGTGGAATATACATCCTTAAAGAACATTGGCCCGATCACAGGGATATCACTTAGAAACGGAATATCAAATCGGATAAATCGTTCTTGAATATAATCCGTTTGACCTTTACCATAAATCATTTTAACCGAGAAGAGTGCAATTGCCACACCTAGCATATTGATCGCAACCCCGGAAATAGTTTGATCCGCACGGAAAGATATTGCTGCAACTGCATGCATTAGAGAAAAAATTGCAGAGACAATCATAGCTGCAAGTAATGAAACCCAAGGAGTAAAGGCTCCAAAAGTATCTACAAACATTAAATTGAATAATATACCAATAAATGCTCCCATTACCATCAAACCTTCAAGTCCAATATTAATGACACCTGAACGTTCAGAGAAAACCCCACCGATTGCAGTAAAGATTAATGGAGCAGCATAGAAAATCGCCGATGGAATAATGAAATACAGAACATCTAAAAAGCTCATATTATTTCGCCTCCTTTTTCTTGTTCATTTTTTCAAGGAAATAGCGAATAACGTAACCACAAGCTACAAAGAAAATAATTATTGCAATAACAATCGATACAATTTCAACTGGTATTCCTGCTGCGTTCGGCATATTTAAAGCTCCATATTTTAAAGAACCAAATAATGTTGCTCCGAAAACCACCCCAAGTGGAGTATTCGCACCTAAAAGGGCTACGGCGATACCGTCAAAGCCTATTCCAGTAAATCCACCTTTTACATTCGCATATTGGAATGTACCAAGTGCCTCCATAGCTCCTGCAAGACCAGCAAAAGCCCCAGAGATAACCATCGATAAAATTATGTTTTTATTAACATTCATACCAGCATATTGAGAAGCATTTTTGTTAAAACCAACTGCCTTAAGCTCGTAACCAGTAGTAGTTTTTTCTAAAATAAACCACATTAATAGAACCATCGCAAGAGCGATGAAAATACCATAATGTAGACGTGAAAAATCAGTCATGCTTTCAAAAAAAGCAGATTTCAAAGAAGCAGTTTCTTTAATAGTACCTGTATTATCACCACCATCCGAAATAATTCGAATAAGGGCATTTGTTGTATGAAGTGCTATGTAGTTCATCATAATCGTTACAATAACTTCATGAACCTGCAACTTCGCTTTTAATAACCCAGGAATAAACGCCCATATAGCACCAGCTAATGCAGCTGCAATAATAGCAAATGGAAGATGTATATACATTGGTAGATCGAAAGCAACACCTACATATGCTGCTGCGAACCAGCCAACTAGAAGCTGTCCTTCTACTCCGATATTAAACAATCCTGTTCGGAATGCAAAAGCCACTGCTAGACCTGATAAAAGGTATGGTGTTATTTGACGGATTGTCTCTCCAATTGCATATGAATCTCCAAAAATACCATTCCATAATGCAATATAGCCTTTTACTGGATCATATCCACTAACAAACATGACGATAGCACCGACAAGTAATCCTAAAATAACCGATATAACAGGGACAAGAATATTTACCACTCTATTCGACATGCTGATTATCCCCCTGGTTCACTTCTATTTCTTTTATGCTTTGACCTGCCATTAACAAGCCAAGCTCTTGCTCCGTTGTATCTTTCGGATATACAATGTCAACAATTTGACCATCATGAATAACCGCGATACGATCTGAAACATTCATAACTTCATCTAATTCAAATGAAAGAAGTAGTACTGCTTTTCCATTATCTCGTTGTTCGATTAAGCGTTGGTGAATAAATTCAATTGCACCAACGTCTAGCCCTCTAGTTGGTAATGCTGCAATTAGAAGTTCGGGATTACGAATAATCTCACGACCAATAATTGCTTTTTGTTGATTTCCTCCCGATAAAGAGCGCGCAAGAGAATCCTCACCTTGTGTACGAACATCAAAGTCATTTATAACTTTTTTTGCTAGCTCGGAGACTTTGCCATAATCCATAATCCCTTTATTAGAAATCGGTGATAAATAGTAGGTTTGTAAAGCAATATTATGACCAATTGAAAAATCTAATACTAAACCATGTTTATGACGATCTTGTGGGATATGTCCAACACCGGCTTCTGTTACTTGACGAGGTTTTTTATTTGTTACATCTTGTCCATTGATAGAAATAGTACCTTTCTTAACTTTACGAAGGCCGGTAATAGCTTCAATTAACTCGGATTGTCCGTTTCCATCAATTCCTGCTATCCCTAGTATTTCCCCTTTACGAACCGTTAAATTTAACCCCTTTACCTTCTCAACACCTCTGTAATCTGTAACAATTAAATCTTTAATTATTAACGAGTCCTCTGTAGGATGAGCTTCTTCCTTAATTGTTTTAAAGTCAACCTGTCTTCCTACCATTAAGGATGCAAGTTCATTTGGGTTTGTCTCAGCAGTGATAACCGTTCCAATACCCACACCTTTTCGAATTACTGTAACTCGATCAGAAACATCCATTATCTCTTTTAATTTGTGCGTAATTATAATAATAGATTTTCCTTCTTGGATGAGTCTCTTCATAATTTGAATAAGTTCATTTATTTCTTGAGGTGTTAATGAAGCAGTAGGCTCATCAAAAATTAATATTTCTGCTCCACGATAAAGTGTTTTCAAAATTTCAACACGCTGTTGCATACCTACAGAAATATCTTCAATTTTTGCGTTTGGATCAACATCTAAACCATACATCTCGGATAATTTCTGGATTTTTTTTGCAGCATCTTTAATATTGATAGTTCCATTCTTCGTTAACTCATTACCTAAAATAATGTTTTCAGTTACCGTGAAATTTTCTACAAGCATAAAATGCTGATGAACCATACCTATTCCAAGGTCGTTGGCTACATTTGGGTCAGTAATCTTAACTGATTTCCCATTAACCTTTATTTCACCAGCCTCTGGTTGATATAGACCAAATAAAATATTCATGAGAGTGGACTTTCCAGCTCCATTCTCTCCTAGTAGAGCATGAATTTCTCCCTTTTTTAATTGAAGGGTAATGTTATCGTTTGCAACAAACGATCCAAACTCTTTACGAATGCCAAGCATCTCAATTACATAATCCAATGAATTCACTCCCTACTATACTAGTACTAAATTAATACAAGAAAGACTTTAAATTTTCATCTAATAGATTATTGAAAAGTTTTTTATAATCCTTAAACTTAATAACTTGAAATTCTATTAATAGACTCTTAAAGTCTAATAAAGAGTTAAAATATTTAAAATCTTTCATCTACTAATTAAAGAATCATAAAGACCGTTAATACGGTCTTTATGATATGCGTAACATTATTATTCTACTGTTTCAGGTACTACGATTTCACCTGATGCAATCTTATCAGAGAACTCTTGAATTTTAGCTTGAACATCTTCTGGAATAGCTCCGCGAGAATCAGCAAGGCCAACTCCTTCTTCAGCTAAACCATAAGTTACTGTTTTCCCACCAGGGAAGTTACCAGCCATTGCTTCTTTTGCAATATTTTGAACTGCTACATCAACACGTTTTTGCATAGATGTAAGTGTTACGTTAGTATCACCAACTGCACCCTCTTCGTATTGGTCAGAGTCAACTCCGATTACCCATACGTTAGCATTTGCATCTTTTGTTTTACGTTCTTTTGCTTCAGCAAATACACCATTACCAGTACCACCAGCTGCGTGGAAAATAATATCTACGCCTGAAGAATACATACGGTTAGCTGTTGTTTTACCAAGAGCTGCATCATCAAATTTACCTGTATATTGTACGTCAACTTTAATGCTTGGATCTACAGCTTTAACACCTTCTAAGAAACCAGCTTCAAAACGTTCGATAACTGGAATTTCCATCCCACCAACGAAACCGATTTGTTTAGATTCTGACATTAGAGCAGCCGCAACACCAGCTAAGAAAGAACCTTCTTGCTCTTTAAACATTACAGAAGCAACGTTTGGTGCATCAACAATACCATCAATAAGTGCAAGTTGAGCATCTTTTTGTTGTTCAGCAATAGTCGCAATTGGCTTTTCCATTAAGAAACCAATGCCATATACTACGTCAAAGTCGCGACGTACTAAGTTATTTAAGTTTGTATTATAATCAGCGTCTGATGCAGATTGAAGGTAATCATAGCCACCGTCACCTTTTTCAAGACCATTTTCTTTCCCAAATGCTTCAATACCTTCCCAAGCTAATTGGTTAAATGATTTGTCATCAACTCCACCAACATCTGTTACCATAGCTAAAGAAAAGTCTGTTGTTTCGGTTGCTGTTGAATCTGTACCTTTACTACCTGTTGAAGGAGTAGCTTCGTCCTTTGCACCACATGCTCCAAGAATTGTTCCGGCAGCAAGTACAAGTGACATTCCTAACCCAAATTTACGTTTTGTCATATAGAAAACCCCCATTTTTTTCTTATTAGCAGGAATTTATATCTTTTTACACCCTTTTCCGAACAACATGAAAGCTAAATTTATCTGCTCGAAAATAATTTTTCGAGTACAAAACTACACGATCATTTTCATCGTAGTGAAGTTGTTTTAATATAAGCAATGAAGTTTCTGGCTCACAATTTAAAGTCGGCGAAGCAATCTCATGATAACCCACTGGATCAATGAATGTTACTGCATGCGAAACTCTAATATCGCCTGATTCCTCTAATGCGTTAAATATAGAACCTTCTTCTCTTACAAGAAAATCATTTGGCAAGTAATTTTCAGGAACTTTATCTATACAATATACAACTGGCTCACCATTTGCAGTACGGACTCGTTCCATTGATATTATTGATTGTTCTTCACTACATTGAAAGCGTTTTATTTCATCTTCGGAAGCAAGTGCCTGCATAGAACTAAGATAAATAGTTCCCGGTTCCATCCCAGCACTGCGAATCATGGAGGAAATACTAGATAAATGTTCAATTCCTGAAGTAAATACAGGTTTTGAATTTACAAATGTTCCGACACCATGTCTTCTAATGATAATATTTTCTTCTTCCAATAAGCGAAGCGCTTCTCTTAATGTTGCACGACTAACTCCAAGCGTTTTAGCCAATTCAAATTCTGAAGGAAGCTTTTCCTTCTCTTTGAATATGCCATTGTCAATGTCTTGTTTAAGACGATCGATTACTTGAAGATATAAATGACGATGGTCTATTTTAATTGTCAACGAAAACACCACCATTTTTGAAGAGATCAGACCTCAGATGTAAAAGATTCCTACTAATCAGTCATACTATAACATTTTTAATGATCGAAATAAATACATTTTTTCGTTTTAGAATAAAAGATTTAACACAATCTTTAACTTATTGTAAGGAATTTGTCATATTATATCTTAATTGTGTGATACTAATAACGAAAAATCATTCAATTAGTTTATCATATTTCATCATCTAAGGCTTGTTTTGAAATAAGTACATGACGAGGCTTACTTCCTTCATAGGGTCCAACAACTCCACCCATCTCAAGCTGATCAATGATTCGAGCAGCACGTGAGTATCCGATTCTAAAACGACGTTGTAATAGGGAGACAGATGCAGTCTGCATATCAGTTACTAGTTGCAATGCATCCTCATATAACTCATCTCTGTCTAGTTGTTCTGCAGACTCTTCCACTTCATCTGGAATCATTTCTTCCTGGTAATTTGCCTTCTGTTGTTCAATTACAAAATCTACTACTCGTTCCACTTCAGCATCAGATAAATATGCTCCTTGTACACGGACAGGCTTCGAACTTCCAGCAGGTAGGAAGAGCATATCTCCACGTCCTAAAAGTTTTTCAGCACCTCCCATGTCTAAAATAGTACGTGAATCAATGGCAGAAGAAACTGCAAATGCTATTCTCGAAGGAATATTTGCTTTGATAATACCTGTAATAACATCCACACTCGGACGTTGAGTAGCAATTATTAAATGAATACCAGCTGCCCGTGCCATTTGTGCGAGTCTCGTAATAGAATCCTCCACATCACTAGAAGCTACCATCATTAAATCAGCTAACTCATCTACTATAACTACGATATATGGAAGTTTTGGATGTTTCTCTTCATTTTCTTCATTCCATTTATCAATGTGTTCGTTATAACCGCCTATGTTACGTGTTCCCGTATGAGAAAATAAATCATAGCGTCTTTCCATTTCCGAAACAATTTTTTTCAAAGCTTGTGAAGCTTTTCTTGGATCAGTCACGACCGGCGCCAACAAATGGGGAATCCCATTATACACATTTAACTCAACCATCTTAGGGTCAATCATCATCATCTTCACTTCATGAGGTTTAGCACGCATCATAATACTGACAATTATTCCGTTGATGCAAACACTCTTACCACTACCAGTAGAACCTGCAACAAGTAAATGAGGCATTTTGTTTAATTCGGCTAATACGGCTTGTCCAGTAACATCTCTACCAAACCCTATTAGTAGTTTTAAGTTAGGCTTGTTATTTTCTTTCGATTCTAACACTTCACTTAAGCTAACGATTGCAACTTCCTTGTTTGGAACTTCTATACCTATAGCCGATTTCCCCGGAATTGGCGCTTCGATTCGAATATCTCTAGCCGCAAGTGCTAACGCTAAATCGTCATGTAGGCTAACAATACGGCTTACTTTTACTCCTACATCGGGAAGCACTTCATATTTAGTAACTGCTGGCCCTAAATGAACCTGAGTAACTTTTGCTTTTACCCCAAAGCTTAAAAACGTTTGTTCCAATTTTTTTGCATTTGCCTGAATCGCATTTAATTCTCCACTTTGGTCACTATGAGTTGGTGAATCTAAAAGTGAAATCGATGGAAGCTGATAATCTTCATTTTCAATAACCTCTGATTCCATATTTATTTCTAGTGGTTCAGTAGGTTCGTTTGGCTCTTCCCTCTTAGAAATACGTTCTGTAAATGCAGAAATGATTGGAGCAGATTCTTGCACAGTTTCTTCTAAATGGTGTGTTTTCTCTTCATGGATAGTAACCGCTTCTTCCTGGGCAATCTCTTTCTTTGTTCTTCTTGCTTTTCTTTCTGATACTACTGGTTTCGATTTTTTCTTTCGTTTTTTAAACAACTCTTTATATTTAGGAGAAACCTCTACTAAATAAGGGACAAGTGCTTTCCCAGTTATTAATACAATACCTATGAACAACAATAGCCATCCAGCTACTTTTGCGCCTGCAGCATCGAACAAAACATGAAAAGAGGCAAAAAGGATAGCACCAATCATCCCACCGCCAAGCGAACTACTTCTATCTATAATTCCTCCACTTTCCACTAATACTCCATAGCTTTCTCTTAGTACAGAATTTGTTACCAATGCATTTCCATTGAATAGCTGCTCAAAGAGGGATAAATGACTAAATAATAAAAGACTGCTTAATAAAAAGGCAAAACCTAATATAAGTCGATGATTCCAAGCTGGAAATGTTTGTTTAATCATAATTATTAATGCAAAAACAATTAATAAAAAGGGTACAGCAATATGCCAATTACCAAATAGAAAATAACCTATATAAGCTAACCCTCTACCAACAAGTCCATATTCATAGAAAGAAATAATAGCAATTCCTATTACGATTAACCCAATAATTTCATACATTAATGGATGTAACGTTTTTTTGTTCGTTGTTTTTTTAACCTGTTTTTTCCTTTTTTGTGCCAACTAAGTCACCTGCTTTTCTCAAAATGATAAAAAGGATTTCCTTCCACAAGATAGCGGAAAGGAAATCCTTATAAACTCATATTAATATTCCATAATAATCGGGATGATCATTGGACGTCTTTTTGTTTGTTGGAATAAATATGAATTTAGCGTATCGCGGATTTCTTGTTTTATGTTTGTCCATTCAAACGTTTCTTTATTCACATATTTTTCAACAACTGTTTTTACTAGTTTAGCAGATTCATCCATTAACTCTTCAGACTCTCTTACATAGACGAATCCTCTTGATAGTATTTCTGGTCCGGAAGCAATTTTCTTTTGAGCACGGTTTAATGTAACTACAACAATAAATATACCATCCTGCGATAAAAGCTTGCGATCACGTAGAACAATATTTCCTACATCCCCTACACCAATACCATCTATCAAAACGTTACCTGCTTGAACTCGACCACTCATTCTAACTTTTCCATTTTTATATTCGACAATATCGCCTTTATCAGCAATAAAAATTTCTGATTTTGACATACCAATGTCTTGAGCTAATTTAGAGTGAGCCATTAACATACGATATTCACCTTGAATCGGGATAAAATAGGTCGGCTTTGTTAAATTAAGCATCATTTTTAAATCTTCTTGACTACCATGTCCAGATACATGAACATTTTTTTCAGAAGTTAATACTTTTGCTCCTGCTTTAGCAATTTGGTTCATTGTTGAATACATACCTACCTCCATACCAGGAGAAGGGGTAAATGTAATTAATACTGTATCTGTGTCTTTGATTTTGATATCTTTGTGATGTTTTCGAACCATTTTTTCTAATGCTTCAAGTGGTTCACCTTGATTACCTGATACGATTACGACGATTTCATTATCGTTATACTTCGATATTTCTTTAATTGGAATAATTGTATCTTCCTCAACAGTGAAATAACCTAAATCTAGTCCTATTTCAAATATATTTTCTAAGCTTTTTCCTGCTATAGCAACTTTTTTACGAGTTTCTGCTGCTTTATCGAACACTTGTTGAATTCGAATAAAGTTAGATGCATATAAAGAAACAAGAATACGACCTTGAGCAGCGTGGAATGTTTCTGATAATTGGTTTTCAATTACTGCTTCTGATGTTGTATATCCTGGTCTTTCTGCTTCCGTCGAATCAGATAATAAAATAAATACGCCTTCTTCACCAAGTCCTGCAATTTTTGCTATATCAGGGCGATACTTTCCTTTAGCTGATTGGTCGAATTTAAATTCTCCTGTATGCACAATTGCACCCTCTGAAGTATGAAAAACAATACCGAGTGAATCTGGAATACTATGTGTCGTATGGAAAAAAGTCACATAAGTATTTTGGAAATTCATACGACTCTTATTCGATACTTCAAAGTATTTAACCTGTTGCTTTGTAGGCAATGCTTTTATATGAGTTTTCGCTAATGCAATTGTTAGCTTAGATCCATACACAGGTGCTTGTACTTTTTGCAATAAATAAGCTATAGATCCAATAGCATCCTCATGTCCATGAGTTAAAAAGATACCTTTAACGCGACTCTTATTTTCTTCTAAATACGTTATATCTGGTATCACAATATCAATACCAAGCATTTCATTTTCTGGGAACATAAGTCCACTGTCTACTACGAATATTTCTTCGTCAATTTCTACCACATACATTGCTTTTCCGATTTCTCCCACTCCACCAAGCGGTATAATTCGAATAAGTTCATTTTTTACTTTAACCAATTGTTTTCCTCCTAAAATTAACCCGACCAACATCCACTAGAATTCATTATATCGAACGACGACGATTCGCACAATAATAAAAGCGTAACACATCTGTTATGTAATAGTAGAAACTATAAAAAAGTGCAAATTTTTTATCGCTTTGGTTCAAAAATTGATTTCCCATCAGTACCGAAGTACTTTGGACAGATTTTGCTTACTATGGATTTTATTAATGCTTGGTCTGACTGCCCTCACTACCACCCATTCGTTTTTTCAATAAGCTCGTTGTGTACATTTTACTTTGGACATTGCGATACTTTGGAGTGGATGGTGGCGACTCCAGCGGGAAAGCGAGGCAGACGAATCCCTGCAGGAGCGTAGCGAGGGCACTGAAAAACTTTCTTTATAAATAACATAATTGTTTTTTCGACAAAAATAAGGTACTTTCTGTTCAATTTTAAACAGAAAGTGCCTTATTTCTTTGAATCGCAATGTATGGACTTAAATTAATGGTTTCTTAGGTTGATATCTTGGGGAGCTCCTACCTGCATTTCCTTTAATTTAGTTATAAAGGAAAACAATGCTTTTTAAGATAGAGGAAAGGCATAATAGTAAGATACATTAGTTGATTGTAGCGGAAGGCGGCGACTCCAGCCGGAATAGCAAATGTTTTCTGCACCGAAAGCGAAGCGGCAGGTGCATGAGCTGAAGACCCTGGACTGAACGTAGTGAGGGAAGCGGCTGAAGCCATGCCGGCGGAAAGCGTCCGCCTGGAACGGAAATCAACGAGGCTTATGCAAGAAGCGAGCGGTAAGCTTTGAAAAACCTGATTTATCCTTTTTAAAATAAAAAAGACTGTAGAAAACTCGTTTTTCTCGAGTTTGTCTTCAGTCTAATTGTATTTATTTACTCTCTAAATAACTTTCCCAAATTTGATCGAATGCTGTTTTTTCTTCTGTAGTCATTTCAACAAGTGGTAAACGTAATGAACCAACTTCTATCCCTATTTTAGAAAGGGCATATTTGACCACTACTGGATTTGGGTGTTCAAATAATCCTTTAATCACAGGTAAAATTCGTTGATGTATTTGCGCTGATTTTTTAAGTTCACCAGTATGAAATAATTGAATCATCTCTTGCATTTCTGTTCCGATAACATGGGAAGCAACTGAGATTATTCCTGATCCCCCAATCGCCAATAATGGTAACGTTAAAGAGTCATCACCACTATAAACAAGGAAATCATCATCTGTATTTGCTAAAATCTTTGTCATTTGATCCAAGCTTCCGCTTGCTTCTTTTACAATTTGAATCGATGGTATTTTACTTAACTCTACAATCGATTCAGGCTCCAAATTAACAACCGAACGACCAGGGATATTATACACTACTATTGGTAATGTAGTTGCATTAGCTATTGCTTTAAAGTGTGCAATCATACCTCTTTGATTTGGTTTATTATAGTATGGAGTCACAATCATAAGAGCATCTGCTCCAAGTGCCTCAGCTTTTAATGATAACTCAATGGAAGCAGCTGTATTATTGCTTCCTGTTCCTGCTATTACGGGAATTCTTTTGTTCACTTTTTCTACAACAAATTGTATTAATTTTAACTTCTCATCTGTTGATAATGTTGGAGATTCTCCTGTTGTTCCGCAAACAACAAGTGAGTCTGTTCCATTTGAAAGTAAGTGTTCAATTAGTTTCTCTGTTGCTTTATAATCGATTGATCCATCATTTTGAAATGGAGTAACCATTGCTGTAGAAACTTGACCTATATTCATTTTTCTTACACCTCTTTTAGTATACCTTCTTCAATTAAAGCTTCTGCAATTTGAATTGAGTTAAGTGCTGCACCTTTTAATAAGTTGTCGGAAACGATCCACATATGGAAGCCTTTATCGCTTGAAGGATCTTTTCTAATACGCCCTACAAATACATCGTCTTTATCTTCTGCAAAATATGGCATTGGATAATGTTGTTGCTCAGGTTTATCTTGGACAGTTATACCTTTCGCAGAAGAAAGCACTTCTTTTATATCATTAAGAGTTACATTTTCTTTATCTACTTCGATATATACAGATTCAGAATGTCCTGTAACTACTGGTACACGCACGCAAGTTGCAGCAATTGAAAGTTCCGGCATAGACATGATCTTTTTCGTCTCGTTCATCATTTTATGCTCTTCAAATGTAAATCCATCTGTCTCAAACACATCAATTTGAGGAATAACGTTTCCAGCGATTGGATAATGCTTTTCTGCACTTTTCACTGGCAAAATTTGAGGTTCTGGATTTTTTTCTTGAATTGCCTCACTTTGAACAGTTAGTTCTTGAATTGCTGCTGCCCCTGCACCTGAAACTGCTTGATAAGTAGAAACTATTACTTTATTTAAACCATAGTGTTGTCGGATAGGTTCTAAAGCACAAACCATCTGAATAGTAGAACAATTTGGATTAGCAATAATCCCTTTTTGCTCATGTAATGCTTGTTTATTTACTTCAGGAACAACAAGAGGAGTATCTTTATCCATACGGAATGCACTCGTGTTATCAATGACAATGGCACCTCTATTGCTTGCTTCTTTTGCCAAAGCTTTTGATATTGCACCACCTGCAGAGAAAAATGCAACATCTACTCCTTCAAAAGAATCTGGTGTTGCTTCTTCAATTGTATAAGATGTACCATTTACTTCTACTTGTTTACCTGCTGAATTTTTAGAAGCTAAAAGCTTTAAAGTTGAATAAGGAAAATTTCTCTCTACTAATTTTTCAATAATTTTTTGACCAACTGCACCAGTCGCTCCGACTACTGCTACTATATAACCCTGTGACATAAAAGCTCTCCTCCTAAAATCAAAACATTCTTGCGATATTGTATCATATTATACATGATATTACATGAAAATACACCATCTATAATATTTATAATGTATGACTTATGAGTAAGGGTTGTAATTGCTTTGATTGAATAGCATGTTCCACAGTTGGTATGATTTGAGTAAAGTCTGCGATTAGTGAGTTTGGTTTTTTGTGAGGATTGTCTTGACCAAAGGGGATAAAGTAAATATTTTTAGTAGAAAGGAGCTTCATAATATTCATACCATTTAATCCAAGTGCATCATTCGTTGAGATGCCTAATACAACTGGCTTGCCGTTTCGTAAAGTAGCTTTAGCAGCCATCAAGACAGGTGAGTCAGTTTGTGCATTCGCAAGCTTACTAATTGAATTCCCTGTCATCGGTGCAATAACCATGCAATCTAGTGGGTTTGTCGGTCCAAAAGGTTCTGCTTCCACAATTTTAGAAACTACCTTACTTTCGCTTGCTTTTTCTATTTTTTCAATCCATTCTTCACCTGTTCCAAATCGGGTTGCTGCTGTTAAAACAGAGTACGTAATTATAGGTACAACTGTAGCACCTTTATCTGTAAATTGATTAATCATTGGAATGACTTCCTCATACGTACAATGAGAAGCGGTTATTCCAAGACCTATTCTAAGACCTTTTAACACAAATTATCCTCCTCTAATAAGGCCAATTGATTTCGAACCGACCTTGCTAATAAATTTCCTGCATCTTGAGGAAAGTACATCCCTGGCAAACTTGTAGGGTTAACATAATTATCTGGAATATTATCACTTGAATCTAATAGACAGCCTGGCTTGGATGCAAGGTCAATAATTTTACTGAAATATATAGCATCTGCATTATTTAACCATTTGGAAGGTATTGTATTGACTAAATAAACTCCTGGATCTTTTAATTTCTCTATTACATGATCTAATGCTTCAATTTCATATCCATAGCTTTTTGCTTCAAACAACTGATTCTCTGAGCGTACAGATATGATTACTTTTGCCCCTAAATGATGTAAGGCAAATGCTAGCCTTTTTCCGACTCTTCCATACCCAGTAATAATAAATTTTTTGTTGTATACAGACTGCTTTTCATTTAAATAAAAATAATGAATAAACCCTTCAGCCGTAAGATTTGCATTATCCCAGATCCATGGTTCATCTTCTAAATAGTAAAATACATTTCTTTTATTCTCTTCACAAGCATTTTCTATTTCTTTGTATTTCTTACCAACAAAAAGTATATTGCATGTTTTAGGCAATGAGAAAGGACGCTCCATCTTCATTGCTTGAATGGGCATGAATACTATATTAGGTTGGAATTCCTTTATTCCATTCTCAACCTCACCATTCCAAACCATAGTTGCGAATAATTTAACTTCTAAATTCTCGGACAATACTTCTTGGAGGTACTCTAATCGCTCATCGGTACCAATGATTGCTAACTTATTGTTCATAATAACCACTTGAATCATTAAAAGTATCTGCCTCATTAAACAAAATGCGGTCTTTCCCTATAAGAATAATTTCTTCCCATGAAATAAATTCTCTTTTCTTATTTGCTTTATTTCCTTGAAAAAAAGAAGCTGACTTTTGATATACTTCAAAACCTTGAATCTTTCCCGTAGTTGGATCAAAAAGTAACTCGGTGTTCGCAAGTTTACCATATCGTGCACCGTCTTTTACTTGGATAAGCTCTTTTTCAGCAAGTTCCGAAAGTAACAACCTTTTCCCTCCCCCTTATACTTCTACTTATGTATATGCCTTTTCCTTAAACAAAGTGAATAGAAAAAGACAACAGTCTACACGAAATTAGGCAGCAAAAAAAGCCGATTATTTAATCGACTTTTTTAGGCATTATGATGGAAATAGCAGGTTCATGAGCAAAGATTTCTTTTGCAAGATCTTGGACCGAATCTAGTGTTACTTCATCTATGGTTTCACTGACTTCATCTAAAGAGCGATGTTTCCCAAAAAGGAGCTCATTTTTCCCATTCCTACTCATTCGAGAATTTGTACTTTCTAAACCTAATAGCAAGTTACCTTTTAATTGTTCTTTAGAGTTTGTAACCTCAGTCTCAGTCATTCCATTCTTAACAATCGTTTGAATCGTATCCAAAATGGAACTCTTTAATTCTGTTAATTGATTACTAGAGGTTCCACCATATATAGCTAGAACACCAGTATCTTCATATGCGGAATGATACGAGTATATGGAATAAGCAAGCCCTTTATCCTCTCGGATATCTTGGAAAAGTCTAGAGGACATACTTCCTCCTAGGATATTGTTTAATACAACAAGACTATAAATATTGTCAGCTTTTACACTTAAAGCAGGATACGCTAGACAAATATGGGCTTGCTCCGTTTCTCGGAAGTTTTCTGTATAAGTAGCTTTGAGCCTTGGTATTTCGAGCGATGTAACTTGTGAATTTTCACCGTTAAAATGCCCAAATAGCGATTCAATATATTCTAATAAACCCTCTTGAATATCGCCTGCGACGGAAACCACAATATTTTCTGGTATATAATGTTTTTCCATATATGATAAAATAGATTCTTTTGTGAAGCTGTTTAATGTCTCTTCAGTACCCAATATTGGAGACCCTAAAGGATTGTCATCATACATAGCTCTCCATAAATATTCATGAACAATATCATCTGGTGTATCTTCCACCATATTTATTTCTTCTAGAACTACCTGTCTTTCTTTGTCGATTTCATTTGCATCAAAAGTAGAATTAAAAAACATATCGGCAAGTATTTCAACTGCATGCTTCGCATGGTGATTCAAAACCTTTGCATAGTAGCAAGTATTTTCTTTAGATGTAAATGCATTTATATTACCGCCGATTCGATCAAATTCTTCTGCAATTTGTTTTGCAGATCTCGAAGATGTACCTTTAAAAAGCATATGTTCGATAAAGTGAGTTAGCCCGTTTTCTTCTGGTAGTTCATTTCGTGAACCCGCTTGTACCCATATCCCGACAGCAACAGAGCGTACATGTGGAATATGTTCCGAAACAATACGAATTCCATTGTCACAGGTTATTTTATTTATCAAATTAACAACACCCCTATTTATATTATTCAAACATTCAAAAAGGTTGCCGTAGAAACTAAACTACGGTCAACCTTTTATATTAGAACGTTTTATACTCTTCAACTCATGATCTGTAAAGACTCCAAGTTTTAGTCAGCTCGAATTCTAATGAATTTCCTGAAAGGCTGACTCCCCAGGATATTTATTTACTTGTCGCTAACTAACGGAAGCCTTTCACATTTCTTCATTACTGTTCTTTTTGTTCTGCGCGTTCTTTTTCTTCTTTTAGTACTACTTTTCTAGATAAGTTAACACGACCTTGGTTGTCGATTTCAATAACTTTCACTAAAAGCTCATCGCCAATTTTTAAGACATCTTCTACATTTTTCGTACGTTCTTCTTGAATTTCAGAAATATGAAGCAATCCATCTTTTCCACTGAATATTTCTACGAAAGCACCGAATTTTTCAATACGTTTAACTTTACCTAAATAGTATTCACCAACTTGTGCAACTCGAACAATATTTTCAATTATTTCTCTTGCACGAGCAATCATATCTTCATCTGCTGATGCAATATAAATTGTACCATCTTGCTCAGTATCAATTTTTACGCCAGTTTCATCAATGATTTTATTGATTTGTTTACCACCTGGTCCAATTACATCACGAATTTTATCAGGGTTAATTTTTATAACAGAAATTTTAGGTGCATATTTAGAAAGTTTTTCACGAGGCTCGCCAATAGTTGAAAGCATGCTTTCTAAAATCTGCATACGACCAATTTTAGCTTGTTCAAGAGCTTCTTCTAAAATGGTTCTTGATAGACCGTCAATTTTGATATCCATTTGAAGAGCAGTAATACCTTTAGATGTTCCTGCTACTTTAAAGTCCATATCTCCAAGATGATCTTCCATACCTTGAATATCTGTTAAAATTGTATAGTTCTCGCCTTTTTTTACAAGACCCATCGCAATTCCTGCGACTGGTGCTTTTAGAGGCACCCCAGCATCCATCATTGCTAGTGTAGAAGCACAAATACTTGCTTGAGATGTAGAACCATTTGATTCTAATACTTCAGCCACTAAACGAAGTGTATATGGGAAATCATTTTCATCTGGAATCACTGCTTCTAGAGCTCGCTCACCTAAAGCACCATGTCCAATTTCACGACGGCCTGGAGCACGGATTGGCCCAGTTTCTCCAACACTAAATTGTGGGAAATTATAATGATGCATGAAACGTTTTGATTCTTCTAATCCAAGTCCATCGATGATTTGCACATCGCCAAGCGGTCCTAATGTACAAATACTCAAAGCTTGTGTTTGTCCACGAGTGAATAATCCTGAACCATGCGTTCTAGGTAAAATACCAACTTCAGAAGATAGTGGGCGAATTTCAGCAACTCCACGACCATCTGGACGAATTTTATCTTCTGTTATTAAACGACGAACTTCCTCTTTAACCATCGCATCTAAAATTTCGCGAACTTGTTTTAGATTTTCTTCCGATGCTTCTTTTTCAGTATATTGCTCTAATACTTCATTTTTCACTTCCGTAATAGCATCTTCACGAGCATGCTTTTCTTGCACTTGTATTGCTTGTACAAGTTTTGCTTCACAAATTCCTTTTACTTCTTCAAAAAGTTCTTTGTCCAATTCGAAAAGAGGAATTTCTTTTTTCTCTTTACCAATCTCTGCAACAACCTTTTCTTGGAATTCGATTAGTTTGATAATTTCATTGTGACCAAACATAATTGCTTCTAACACAACTTCTTCAGAAACTTCCTTTGCTCCTGCTTCTACCATGTTTATCGCATCTTTTGTTCCTGCTACAGTTAAATCTAATATACTTTTTTCCATTTGTGCAACAGTTGGATTAATGATAAATTCATCACCAATTAAACCTACTTGAACTCCAGCGATTGGTCCATCGAACGGAATATCCGATACGCTCAATGCCAAAGAAGAACCAAGCATTGCCGCCATCTCTGAAGAACAGTTTTGATCTACAGACATAACGATTGAAATTACTTGAACTTCATTACGGAATCCGTCTGGAAATAAAGGACGAATTGGACGGTCAATTAAACGACTAGTTAAGATTGCTCTTTCAGAAGGGCGTCCTTCACGTTTAATAAATCCACCAGGAATCTTACCAACAGCATATAATTTTTCTTCATAATTAACTGTTAATGGGAAGAAATCAAGATTTTTAGGATTCTTTGAAGCAGTTGCTACTGATAGCACACTTGTATCACCATATCTTACTAAAACTGCGCCATTCGCTTGTTTTGCAAGTTGTCCTATTTCCACTTGCAATGGACGGCCAGCCCATTCGTACGTAAACACTTTCTTTTCACTCATTTAATCAGAACTCCTCTCAACTTAAAAAAACTCCTTATACAGGGCATATAAAAGTATATGTATCATAAGTAGTGTATCAAAAATATCAAAACTATGCGAAGTATTTTATGCAAAAGAAAAAGCGGGACGAATCCCGCTTTCTTCCATGTTATAATTATCGACGTAAACCAAGTTTAGCGATTAACTCACGGTAACGTTGTACTTCGTTTTCACGTAAGTATTTTAACAAGTTACGGCGACGTCCAACCATTTTGAAAAGACCACGACGTGAATGATGATCTTTCTTATGTGTACGCAAATGTTCGTTTAAAGAATTGATTTCTTCTGTAAGAATTGCGATTTGAATATCAGCAGATCCAGTATCACTTTCGTGAGTTCTGAACTCAGCGATAAGTTCATTTTTGCGTTCTTGTGTAATTGCCATGTTATTTTCCTCCTAAAATTTCATAGTATCCCCAGTTCCTGAGCAATCGTTGGAGAATCGAAAAAGCCAAGGAATGGTTAAGTACAGTTTTGTACTTTTAAAATATACCATATGAATGCACGAGAATCAACTTATTCGTTTTCATTAAAAAAATTAATAGCTACTAATTTATCTTTTGCGATTTGTTCTTTTAATTCCTCAATGCCTTTAAATTTTTGTTCTGAACGTATTCTTTTGTACCAATGTACATCTACTTCTTCACCATAAATAGACTTATTGAAATCTATAATATGTACTTCAATCGAAAGCTTTTTATCCTCTGGATTGTTGAAAGTAGGCTTGTAACCAACATTGCATACCCCTTCAAACCATTTTTCTTGTACTCGAATCTTCACAGCATAGACACCAATTGCAGGCGTATATTGACCTTCTGTAGGTTGTACATTCGCAGTTGGGAAATTAATCGTTCTTCCTCTTTTATCTCCATGAATAACTACACCAGACAGCATAAAAGGACGACCCAAAAGTTGTTTAACTTCTTCTACGTTACCTGTTGTAAGCTCAGCTCTAATTCGAGTAGAACTAATTTTAACTTCATTAATTTCTTGTTTATCGACAACCGATACTGAATACTTTCCATCTGCCAGTAGATCCATTTCTTTCATTGTCCCTTTCCCATAAGCTCCAAATGTAAAATCAAACCCCGCTGTCACATGCTTTACATTAACTTTTTTTATAAAAGCTTCAATAAATTCAGGAGGAGTTAACTTAGCAAAATCGGAAGTAAAACGAACTACAAATAAAGTATCTACGTTCAGGTTTTTCAGGATTTCTATTTTCTGCTCCAATGGTGTAATATAAAATACTTGTTCTTTACTTTTACCTAGCACTAAAGATGGATGAGGATCAAAAGTCATAACAGCTGTTTTAATTTGAAGCTCCTTAGCCTTTTTATATGCTTCTTGAATAACGGCTTGATGTCCCCTATGTACCCCATCAAAAAAACCTATTGCTAATGAGAAGCTATCCTTGTTTAAATTCTCATATAAATGATTTGGATAAGATAAGTGATGTACTTCCATATTAATCTCCTTTTTCCGTTGAAAACATTTTCTCCGGTTTCATCATACCATTTTTTGTTGGATGCTTTACATATATTGCTCTAGAAATTGAATTTTTCGTAAATACAATTTTTTCATTTTTTTCGAGGAGAGAATGTGTATTAATCACTTGACCATTTTCAATACTTTTATTTATTTCTGTCGTTATTTCTATACTAGGCCAGTTTTGTAAAGCATATTTTATTGGAAAAATGAATTCATTTAGACGCTCGTTATCCTTGGCACTTTCAACTTCTGCTAATGTTAGACATTGATCTTTCGTGAAGCTTCCCGAAGTTGTTCTAACTAAGGAAGACATATGCGCTGGATAACCTAGTAGCTCACCAATTTGCACTGCCAGCGTCCGAATATATGTGCCTTTACTACAGCTTATTTCTATTGAAAAGGAAACATTTTCACCACAGAAATCTTTTGTTTCATCTAGTAGATTTAATTGGTATATCAGAACTTTTCTACTTGGACGCTCTACTTCTTTACCTTCTCTTGCATATTCATATAACTTCTTCCCATTAACTTTTACTGCAGAATACATAGGTGGAGTTTGAACAATTTCACCTGTTAATTGCTTCAAAACATGTAATATTTGTGGTCGAGTAAAATGCTTTTCAGTTTTATCATAGTTAACAATTTCTCCATCGGCATCTTCTGTAGTAGTAGATGCTCCAATACTTACTGTTGCAATATATGTTTTTCCTTGTTCCATGATATATTCAGAGACTTTAGTAGCTTGACCTAGACAAATTGGTAAAACACCCTCAACACTTGGATCAAGTGTACCTGTATGCCCAATTCTTTTCATTTTTAGTATTTTACGAAGTTTAAATACACAATCATGGGAAGTCATCCCTTTTTCCTTCCATAATGGAAGTATACCTTCATACATCTTTTCACCTCTTATATCGATAATATACAACAAAGAAGTCTGCTTGTAATAATAAGCAGACTTCTCCTGTTTTTTTATTCATCTGATGATTTGTTTATTTCTCGTAATAAATCATCAATACGATTTCCATAAGCTGCAGATTCATCAAATTTAAATAGAAGCTCTGGCGTAATTCGAAGTCTTATTCTATGTCCAATTTCAGAACGAATAAATCCTTTTGCTTTTTCTAAAGCTTTTAATGTTTCATCACGTTTCGTTTCTCCACCAAGTACAGTTAAATAGATTGTCGCTTGTTGAAGATCTCCCGTAACCTCTACATCCGTTACAGTAACAAAACCGATACGAGGATCTTTAAGTTTTCGGACAATAATTTCGCCTAGCTCTTTTTTCATTTGTTCAGCAACTCGGTTTGCGCGCATAGACATGATCGCTACACCTCATATTCTGATTATAAGTATTCTTTTCGTAAATCAATACGTTCCCATTCAGGGTTAGAATCAAGATATCGAATGGCATGCATTAGTTCACGCTCAGCTGCTACTTTGTCTGAGGCAACTGTCACTAAACCAATACATGTTCTCTGCCAGACGTCTTGGTGATCTATCTCCCCAATAGAAACATTAAATTTTTGCTTTGTTCTTGTGATCATTCGTTGAAGAACAGCTCTTTTTTCTTTTAAGGAATGTGCAGTAGAAATGATATATTCACACTCTGCATATACGATCATTATCGTTTAATCTCTTCCATGATAAATGCTTCAATGATGTCGTTTTCTTTAATATCATTAAAGTTTTTAATCGTTATACCACATTCATACCCTTTTGCAACTTCTTTTGCATCGTCTTTGAAACGTTTTAATGTATCTAATTCACCCTCAAAGATAACGATAGAATCACGGATAATACGAACACCACTATCTCTTGAAATTTTACCTTCCGTTACGTAAGAACCAGCAATAGTTCCTACCTTAGAAACTTTGAATGTTTCACGTACTTCCGCTTGACCAATAATTTTTTCTTGGAATTCAGGATCTAAAAGTCCTTTCATCGCAAATTCAATTTCTTCAATTACTTTATAGATTACTCGGTGTAAACGAATATCTACGCCTTCTTGGTCTGCTGCACGTTTTGCGTTCACATCAGGACGAACATTAAACCCTATTATGATAGCGTTAGAAGCAGCTGCTAGTGTTACATCCGATTCTGTAATTGCTCCTGCACCAGTGTGAATGATTCGAACATTTACACCTTCTACTTCGATTTTCATCAAGGAGGCAGCCATAGCTTCTACAGTACCTTGAACGTCCGCTTTAACAATAATGTTTAATTCTTTCATTTCCCCTTGTTTCATTTGATCAAACAAATTATCCAAGGTTACACGAGTTTTTTCAGAACGTTGGTTAACTTGAGCTTGTGATGCACGAGTTTCCCCAACTTGACGAGCAGTTTTTTCATCCTCAAATACAACGAATCGATCTCCTGCTTGTGGTACTTCATTTAATCCAGTAATTTCCACTGGCGTTGATGGACCAGCTTCTTTTACTCGACGTCCAAGATCATTTACCATAGCACGAACACGTCCGTATGTATGACCTACTACGATTGGGTCACCTATACGTAATGTTCCATCTTGAACTAATAATGTAGCAACTGAACCTCTACCTTTATCTAGTTGCGCTTCAATAACGGAACCAAGGGCTAGGCGTTTTGGATTTGCTTTTAATTCTGCTACTTCTGAAACAAGTAATACCATTTCAAGGAGATTATCGATTCCTTCTCCTTTTAAAGCAGAAATTGGTACGAAAATTGTTTCTCCGCCCCATGCTTCTGGTACTAATCCATGCTCAGTTAACTCTTGCATCACGCGATCAGGATTTGCGGATGGTTTATCCATTTTGTTTACAGCGACAATAATTGGTACTTCGGCAGCTTTTGCATGATTTATCGCTTCTACTGTTTGAGGCATAACACCATCGTCTGCTGCTACTACAAGAATGGTTATATCAGTCACTTTAGCACCACGGGCACGCATCGTTGTAAACGCAGCATGTCCAGGAGTATCTAGGAAAGTAATCTTTTTACCATTGTCTACAATTTGATAAGCCCCGATATGTTGCGTAATACCACCAGCTTCACCAGCAGTAACTTTTGTATGACGAATTGAGTCAAGTAAAGTTGTTTTACCATGATCTACGTGCCCCATTATTGTAACTACTGGAGGACGTTCTTTAAGATTAGCTTGATCTTCTTCTGTTGCTTCGAAATGTACTTCTAAATCTGTAATATCAATTTTTATTTCTTCTTCTACTTCTACACCATAGTCTGCACAAATTAATTCTATTGCATCCTTATCAAGTTCCTGGTTAATTGTAGCCATTACTCCAAGTAAAAACAGTTTTTTAATAATTTCAGAAGGCTCGCGACCAAGTTTTTTCGCAAGTTCTGTTACTGTTAATGACTCAGTAAATGTAATTTTTGCAGGAAGCTCTCTTTCTTTTCTTGGTACTGGTGGTTGGACAGGAGTAGTAGGACCTTTTCTTCTCTTTTGAAATTTTTGTCCTGGTCGATTTTGACCGCCTTGTCTATTTTGCCCACCTGGACGATTGTTATTATTGTTGAACGGTTTTTTATCTTTTGACTGATTGTTTGTTCCTTGAGAAGCATTTCCTTGAGCAGGTTTAGACTGACCATTGTTTGATGGTCTACTTTGTCCTTGCCCAGTAGGTCTTGATTGCCCTTGATTTGATGGTCTTGATTGTCCTTGATTTGATGGTCTTGATTGTCCTTGATTTGATGGTCTCGATTGCCCTTGATTTGCTGGTCTTGATTGCCCTTGATTTGATTGTCCTTGATTTGCTGGTCTTGATTGCCCTTGGTTAGTTGGACGATTGTTTTGTCCTACTTGTTGTGTTTTTGTAGAAGTCTGTGGTTTTGATTGAGCAGTGTTTGAAGTTGCTTCAGTTGATTTCTTATAAACACTATCCAATTTTTTTACAGCGTCTCCTTCAAGCGTAGACATATGGTTAGCTACTTGTATATTAAGCTTTCCTAATTGCTCGATAACTTCTTTACTAGATTTTTCTATTTGTTTCGCGTACTCATGAACTCTGATTTTAGTCATTAGCTCACCCCCGGTTAAATTCGTTGAGAAGGCCGGACAGTTTTTTAGCGAAACCGTCATCCATAATGGCTATTGCCACTCTGGCCTCTTTTCCCGTCGCATGTCCGAGATCGTGCCGGTCTCCAAAGACATGCAGCTCAACGTTAAAAGATGCACATTTATCATTAATTTTTTTCGAAGTATTTTGCGAAGCATCTGATGCTAGTACTACTAGCTTCGCTTTTTTACTTCTTATTTCTTTCACTACTAATTCTTCACCAGAAATTGTTTTTCTCGCACGTGTTGCAAGTCCTAATAATTGTGTTATTTGTTGCTCAATGGTCATTTTATCTTTTCTCTTTCAATTAAGACGATTATCTCGTCATAAATTTCATTTGGAATAGATGCTTCTAAATGATTGCCTAAGGAGTTTTTCTTTTTTGCCTGATTTACCGCTTCAACTGTTTTTGAAACGTATGCGCCTCTTCCTGACTTTTTACCAGTAGGATCGACAGAAACTTCTCCTTCTTTTGAACGGACAATGCGAATCATTTCTTTTTTAGGAAACATTTCACCTGTTGCAACACATTTGCGCAAAGGGATTTTCTTTTGAACCGCCATTCAAACTCACCATCCTTGCTTAGTCTTCGTCTTTATAGAAGTCAAAGTCATCCATTTCATCATCTAAGGTTTCCAACACAACTTGTGGAGAATTTTCATTCGGATAAATTCCTAATTCTCTTGCATCTGTTTCACTTTTAATATCAATTTTCCAGCCAGTAAGTTTTGCGGCAAGGCGTGCATTTTGCCCTCTTTTACCAATAGCTAAAGAAAGTTGATAGTCTGGTACAACAACAGTTGTAGACTTTTCTTCTTCATTTACTTGCACATCTAACACTTTTGATGGACTAAGTGCATTAGCAACAAATACAACTGGATCTTCTGACCATTCTACAATATCAATCTTTTCTCCGCTTAATTCATTCACAATCGTTTGGACACGTGCTCCTTTTGCTCCAACACATGAACCAACTGGATCAATTTCATCATTGTGTGCAAACACGGAAATTTTAGAACGATCTCCTGCTTCGCGAGCAATCGATTTAATTTCTACAATTCCTTCAAATATTTCAGGAACTTCCATTTCAAATAAACGGCGAAGTAATCCTGGATGTGTTCTAGATACAAACACTTGTGGTCCGCGAGTTGTGCGCTCTACTTTTGTAATATAGACTTTAATACGATCATGTGGGCGGTAAGTTTCAGTTTGAATTTGTTCATTCACTGGTAATACTGCTTCAACTTTACCTAAGCCAACATAAATATTACGTGCATCTAAGCGCTCTACAATACCATTGACAATATCATCTTCACGATCTACATACTCTTCATAAATGAGACCACGTTCTGCCTCACGCACTCTTTGCGTTACAACTTGTTTGGCAGTTTGTGCCGCAATACGCCCAAAGTTACGAGGAGTTACTTCTTCCTCTACTACATCTCCCACGATATAGTGTGGGTTAATAGCTCTTGCATCATCTAAAGAAATTTGTAGACGATCATCTTCTACTTCTTCTACGACATCTTTTCTTGAATACACAAGCATAGTGCCTGTTGCCAAATTTATGTCTACACGAACATTTTGTGCTTGATTGAAGTTTCTTTTATAAGCTGTCACTAACGCTGCTTCTATTGCTTCAATTAATACATCTCTAGATATTCCTTTTTGTTGTTCGAGCGCAGTTAGCGCATCTAATAAATCACTACTCATAGCTATCACTCCCCAATATACATTATGCAGAGAAATCGATCGCTAAACGAGCAAGCGCAATTTTCTCTTTTTCAATTTGAATTTTAACTCTTCTGGTTTTCACACGTACTTCAATTAAAGCACCTTCATCTGGAGAATAAGAAAGTAATGTCCCTTCGAATTCTTTTGCCCCGTTAACAGGTTCATACGTTTTAATATAAACATATTTTCCAACTGCTTGTAGAAAATCAGCATCTTTTTTCAACGGACGTTCTGCCCCAGGTGACGAGACT
The DNA here is from genome assembly GCF_037104765.1 of Psychrobacillus mangrovi. Lineage (NCBI taxonomy): Bacteria > Bacillati > Bacillota > Bacilli > Caryophanales > Bacillaceae > Psychrobacillus > Psychrobacillus mangrovi. Next base: position 516,940 of record NZ_JBAWSY010000001.1, read on the forward strand.
TCTAAAAAGTAGTTTTCTTTAATAGGATCCTCGACATCTAATTTTTCACTAAGTTTTTCACTAACTTGAGCACATTGCTCGATATCAATACCCCCAGTTGGTGTATCAATATATACTCGTAAAAACCAATCGCGACCTTCTTTGACATATTCAATATCTACAAGCTCTAAGTTCAACTCCTGTAATATCGGAGTTACAAGCTCTTCAATTTTACTTGTTATATTACTCATACATACCTCCTATATAACAATATTTTCTATATAACAACAGAAAAGAGCGGGAAATCCCACTCTTTCGTCACAGAACTATGAAACATTGGTAGTTTTATATTACCATACTACTCAAATTCATGCAAATTGAGAACAAAAGGTGGAAACATTAAAGAGGTGACGTTCAAAGAAACAAAAACAGATCTTAAAACAATGAAAGCTGGTTCGCATCTGGAAGTCCTTCTAAACATCCCATTGCATCCATGTATTCAATAATTGTTTTGGAAACTTTTCCTCTTTGTTGAAGATCCTCTTTTGATAAAAACTCACCATCTTGTCTTGCTTTCACAATTTGTAACGCTACGTTAGTGCCTAAGCCGGGAATTGCATTAAATGGAGGAATTAATGTATTTCCTTCAATTATAAATTCATTTGCTTTCGATTTATATAAATCCACTTTTTGCATTCTTATTCCACGCTCCGACATTTCAAGTCCTATTTCAAGTACGGTCGCTAAACTTTTTTCTTTAGGAGAGGCATCCAAACCCTTCCCATTTATTTCATCTAATTTTGCTCTAATTGTTTGGGAACCATTAATCATGGATATCAAATCAAAATCAGAAGCACGGACAGTTAAATACGCCGCATAATATAGTATGGGAAAATGAACTTTGAAATATGCAATACGTACCGCCATTAATACATATGCAGCAGCATGTGCTTTCGGGAACATGTATTTAATTTTCTTACAAGATTCAATATACCAGTTAGGAACTCCTTCTTTTTTCATCTCTGATTCAAACTCTGGAGTTAAGCCTTTCCCCTTACGAACAGATTCCATTATTTTAAATGCTAACGATGGTTCAAGACCTTGGTAAATTAAATAAACCATTATATCGTCACGACATCCTATTACGTCTGAAAGCTGACATGTTCCATCTTGAATTAATTCTTGTGCATTTCCTAGCCATACATCAGTCCCATGTGAAAGACCAGAAATTTGAACAAGCTCAGAGAAAGTAGAAGGCTTTGTTTCTTCTAACATTTGACGAACGAATCGTGTACCAAATTCGGGAATCCCAAGTGTTCCAGTTTTACAATCTATTTGTTCTTCAGTTACTCCGAGAGATTCGGTCCCACTAAAGATTTTCATCACTTCAGGATCATCCGTAGGAATTGTTTTAGGATCAATTCCGGATAAATCTTGTAGCATACGAATAACGGTAGGATCATCATGTCCGAGAATATCAAGCTTTAATAAGTTATCGTGTATGGAGTGAAAGTCAAAATGGGTCGTTTTCCATTCAGAGTCTTGAGCATCTGCCGGGAACTGAATAGGAGAAAAATCAAAAATATCCATATAATCCGGTACTACAATTATTCCACCGGGATGTTGCCCTGTCGTACGTTTAACTCCAGTACATCCTTGTACTAGTCGATCTATCTCTGCTCCACGTAACGTCAGATTATTATCATTTGTATATCCCCGCACATATCCATATGCGGTTTTTTCAGCAACAGTACCAATTGTTCCTGCTCTGAAAACATTATCTTCTCCGAATAATACTTTCGTGTAATTATGTGCTTTTGGCTGATATTCTCCACTAAAGTTTAGATCGATATCGGGAACTTTATCTCCTTTAAAGCCAAGAAAAGTTTCGAAAGGAATATCTTGTCCATCTTTTACATAAGGAGTATCACATTTTATACAGTTTTTATTTGGCAAATCAAATCCTGACCCAACTGAACCATCTTGGAAAAACTCGGAATGCTTACAGTTTGGACATACATAGTGTGGTGGTAACGGGTTCACTTCCGTTATCTCTGTAAGCGTTGCAACTAACGAAGAACCAACCGATCCACGAGACCCAACTAAATAACCGTCATCAAGTGATTTTTTTACTAGTTTATGTGAAATTAGATAAATAACCGCAAATCCATGCCCGATAATTGAAGCTAATTCTTTTTCAATTCTTGCTTCCACAATTTCAGGTAGATCTTCCCCATAGATTTCTCTTCCTTTAGCATAGGTAAGGGATCTGACCTCTTCGTCTGCTCCTTCTATCTTAGGTGTATATAAGTCATCTTTGATAGGTTTTATTTCCTCAATGGAATCTGCTATTTTCTGAGGGTTTGTCACAACGATTTCTTTTGCTAAATCCTCCCCTAAAAAAGCAAAGGCGTCAAGCATCTCGTTTGTTGTACGAAAATGAACTTTAGGTAACTGATGACGGTTAAGTGGATTTGCTCCACCTTGAGAGTTTACAAGTATTTTTCTAAAGATGGCGTCATTTTCATGTAAATAATGCACATTTCCTGTGGCAACAACCGGTAGATTTAGTTTTTTACCTAGCTTAATCATCTTACGGATGATATCCTCTAAATTCCACTCATCTCGTACTAATTCTAATTGAAGTAAATGTGAATAAACTTCTTTCGGATGAATTTCTAAATAATCATAGAACTTTGCAATCTCCTCCACTTGCTCTAAAGGTTTTTGCATTAGACCCTCAAATACTTCGCCTTTATCACAACCGGAACCGATGATTAATCCAGCGCGGTATTTTTGAAGAGTAGAACGAGTAATCCGAGGTACTCGGTAAAAAGTAGAAATATGAGAAATAGAAACTAGTTTAAATAAGTTTTTCAGACCTTCATCATTCACGGCGAGAATTGTACAATGCGAAGGTCTCGCTCTTTTGTAAGAATCCCCCTGCCCGATATGTTTATTAAAATCATCGTGATACTCAATCTTTTTTTCTTCCGACTCCTTCAATAAATGCATCAGTAAATATCCAGTCGCTTCACAGTCGAATATAGCTCTATGGGCCTGAGTTAACTCTATATTAAATTTTTTAGCCAACGATCCGAGTCTATGGGTTTTTAACTCAGGATGTAAGAATCTCGCTAGCTCTAACGTATCGATGACTGGATGAGTAAAGTGATCAATACCACATTTTCGATAACCTTCGTATAGGAAGCCCATATCAAATGAGGCATTATGCGCAACTATTATCCCGTCTCCGATAAATTCATAAAAATCTCTGATTACATCTTCAATTTCTGGTGCATTACGAACCATCTCATCCGTAATTCCAGTAAGTTCGATTGTAGTAGCAGATAAAGGGTGATGAGGATTAACAAAACGCTCGAACTTATCAATTATCTCACCGTTTTTCATTTTCACTGCTGCTAATTCGATGATTTTATCATAATTAGCTGACAACCCCGTTGTTTCCACGTCAAATACTATATAAGTCGCATCATCTAGCGATATATGTTGTTCGTCATAAGCAATCGGAACACCATCATGAACTAGATTAGCTTCTAATCCATATAAAATTTTAATTCCATTCTTTTTCCCCGCAGCATACGCCTCTGGGAAGGACTGAAGATTTGCATGATCAGTAATTGCTATTGCCTTATGCCCCCATTTAGCAGCTTGAGATACTAGTGCGGAAACGGATGAAACAGCATCCATTTGACTCATAGGGGTATGTAAGTGTAATTCGACTCTTTTCTCTTCTGCTGTATCCAAACGCACGACAGGATTAATTTCATTCATATCTTGTGCCATAATAATTAAATCGCGCACGAATGTATCGTTTTGAACAGACCCTCTAGCTTTAATCCACATACCTTTTTTCAAGCGTTCCATCATTTGAGCATCTTCTTTATCGCGCGAGAACATTTTTACAAGAATCGAATCAGTGTAATCAGTTACTTTTGCTGTTAGCAATGATCTTCCACTACGTAACTCTTTTACTTCCACATCAAAAACAAAACCTTCGATTGTAACTCTGCGTTCCTCATCTTGAATTTGGCGAATTTCCATAATGGGTTCATCCTTTTTAAGTGGAATACCAAGCTGGAAGGGACCCTCTGCGGCTCCATCTGCACCATTTTCTTGACGATCTTGCTCTCTCTTCTGTAAATCAACTAATGCTTTTTTTCCAAGTTCTTCTTCTTCTAACTTTCTTTGTTCTAGAAATGCTAATTGAGCTTCTGCTAAAGCTTGGGTATCCTCTACTAATTTAAAATCAATAGCCATTTTGGGAAATCCAAAGCTAACATAAGTTTCTGCTAATTGATCCACATATTTTCTTTTGAATGTACGTAGTTCTAATTCTTGTCCACATGTTAGTTGAATCATTTGTCCATTCCATTCTGGTTGTTGCTGGAGCAAACGATCTTTAAGAGGTGGTGCCATATCACTTAATTCTTTCATAACAAGCATCCAATAGTCTTTTATTTGATTATCTGAAACTTTTGAACTTTCACTTTCGATTGTCAATTGAACACTAGCAATACCTGTAAATTTCTCTTCTAATCTTTGTCTAAAGATAGTAAAAATATCAATGGGTAAAATAGCAGAACAATGAATATGGAAATGCCATTGTCTCACTTTTTTATGTACAGTAAACCTTGAGATAGAGGCATTTTCGAAATGCTTAACAAAAGAATCTTCCGTTAGATCTAGCTGTTGTAATAATATATGCATTCTTGCGATGCCATCTTGCATCATATTGAATCCCTCCCGTCAAAAATTACTATAGCGACGCATAACAGAAAAAGAAAGGAAAGTTCAAATGATCGAACTTTCCCTTCTTGAAAATGTTAAATCAATTTGGCCAATGTTTAGCCGTCTAATGATAAAGCCTAAAAGAAGAAGCGCTGTATATCATTCCAAGTTACAACTACCATTAATACCATTAAAAGCATGATCCCAACAAAGTGGATCATTCCCTCTTTTTGCTTGTCGACCGGTTTGCCTCGAATTGCTTCGAATAAGAAAAATAACAATCGACCTCCATCAAGTGCAGGTAATGGTAATAAGTTCATGATTCCTAGATTTATACTCAACAGAGCAGCCCAGTACATTAAATTATATACACCAAGTTGTGCAACTTCTTCTGTAACTTTATAGATTCCAACAGGTCCTGACAAATCATCGATTGAAAACTGACCAGTTATAAGATTGCCAAGTGCTGTAAATATTAATAGCGTTGTATCGTACGTTTGCTCTGCACCATAAGCTAGTGCTTTTACCGGATTTTTTTCCATTGGACTTATATATTGTACACCAATTTGTCCAACTTTCTCTTTACCAGCTGTTACTTCGTTTGGTGTAATCGTAAATTCTAATGACTCACCATCACGATTTACTGTAAAGTCCATTTTTTCATTTGCACTTACTCTTACTTCCTCAGACAACTCATCCCAAGTGCTGATGGGACTACCGTCAATCTCTGTTACAAGGTCGCCATCTTTCATTCCAGCCTGTGCCGCAGGACTATCAGCAACAACAGTAGTTATGACAGGTTCATATGTAGGAACCCCTTGTAGTAAACCAAGTAATAAAAAGATGACAAAAGATAATATAAAGTTGAAAAGTGGTCCTGCAAAAATTGCCATTGATCTTTGTCCAACTGTTTTAGAACCAAATTGACGATCGTATGGAGCAATAAAGGTTTCATTTCCATTTTCATTAATGACAGCATTTCTCGATACTTTATATCGAACTAATTGTTCGTCTTCATCGTAACCTTCTATAAACATTTCTTTTGACAAGTCAGATCTCTCAACTTCTAAGAAAAGCATGTCAGGGAATTGTTTGTTTTGGTTTAATACAATTTGATCTATTTCATTGTTTTCATTGAGATGAATGCCTAATCGATAACCGGGTTGAAGTTCCACACTGTCCATGTCTTCTCCAGCCATACGCACATACCCACCTATAGGCAATAAACGAATTGTATAAAGCGTTTCTCCTTTTGTCATACCGAAAATTTTAGGTCCCATACCAATCGCAAACTCTCGTACCATTATTCCTGCTCTTTTTGCAAAAATAAAATGACCAAGTTCATGAAAAAAAACAATACTACCAAATATTATAATAAACGCAATGGCCGTTTCCATTATACCCCACCTTTATAGTAAAACAGGTTGTCCTACATTATTCCTCATTTTATCATGTTTTGAATAGTTTTTCTTGTTTGAGTATCGACTTGTAAAATTGTTTCTAAATCTGGACTAGATATGTTCACATGTTCGTTCATTGCTCTTTCAATTAATTCATCAATTTCTAGAAAAGAAACTTTTTCTTGTAAAAACAAATCTACCGCAGCCTCGTTTGCGGCATTTAAAACAGTAGTCATTGAACCACCAGCTCTTCCTGCATCAATTGCAAGTTTTAAAGCATGATATCTGGTATAGTTCATCTCTTCGAAATGCAACTTGCCTATTTCAGCTAAATTTAACCTTTTTGCGTTCGCACGCTCTAAACGATTTGGGTAAGATAGTGCATATTGAATAGGAACTCTCATATCTGGTGTACCTAACTGTGCAATGATGCTTGTATCTTTAAACTCTACCATGGAGTGAATGATACTTTCTCTGTGTAATAGAACTTCAATATCATCATACGAGATATCAAATAATACATGCGCTTCAATTACTTCTAAACCTTTGTTCATCATTGTCGCACTATCAATAGTAATCTTTGCTCCCATTGACCAGTTCGGATGATTCAATGCATCTTTAACCGTTACATTTTTCAACTCATCTCTCGACTGGTCTCGAAAGCTTCCTCCCGAAGCAGTGATGATTAATTTGGAGATTTCTGATCTTTGTTCACCATTCATCGCTTGAAATAGAGCTGAATGCTCGCTATCTACAGGTAGTATTGGAACATTTTTATCCATTGCCGCTTGCATCACAAGATGCCCTGCAGTGACAAGCGTTTCCTTATTTGCAATTGCTATTGTAATTCCTTTATTAATTGCTTCTAAAGTTGGTTTTAATCCAATACTTCCAAGTACCGCATTCACTAATACATCTGCATTTGTATTTGCTGCAACTTGAACAAGACCCTCGTCACCATAAAAAACATGTACCTTTGGAAACTCGGTTTGTAACATGCGAGCATCCTCTTCTCGCGATACAGAAACTACTTCAACGGAAAACTGCTTCAAAATTTCCCGAGTTTTTTCTATATTTTTTCCAGCAGAAAAAGAAACTAATTGGAATTTGCTTGGATGCTCTTTAATAATATCTAGTGTTTGAATCCCAATAGAACCTGTTGCTCCTAATAAGCTTATTCTTTTTGTCATGATTTAATGTCTTCTCCTTATACAAAATGTAAAAAGTGCAATAACGGAATGACAAAAAGTAAGCTGTCAAATCGATCTAATATCCCACCGTGTCCTGGCAATAATTTACCAGAATCTTTTACATTATAATGTCTTTTGATTGCTGATTCTACTAAGTCTCCTAACTGCCCAAAAATGGATGCAGCTATCGTAATAGCTATTAATATTATATAAGATGAACTAAATGGTGTGATCCATTGAAGAATAAATGCAGCAATAAGAGCCCAAATAATTCCCCCAATAAACCCTTCTACAGTTTTATTAGGAGAAATTTCTGGCCAAAGCTTTCGTTTCCCTAATTTTTTACCTGTAAAGTACGCACCTGAATCTGTCGTCCAGACTACTAATAATGCAAATATGACATAAGTCAAACCGATCTCTCGAGTTTCAATTAAGTAATAAAATCCAATACCCACATACAATGTAGCCATGATCGTAAAGGCTACATCATCAAAAGTAAAATTATTTTTTACAAGTACTGTATAAATTAATAGAACAAAGACTGCAACAAAAAGCCATTCTATTTTTGTATGACCAGTTACTTGAAACACAACAGTTTCTAAAGATGAAGGAATTAATAATATGAATAAAAGTAAAATCGATATTAGTCCAGCAAGAGAAAGTAACTTTATTCCTTTCATTCTTAAAAGTTCAAATAACCCAACAACAGCCATTAGGTAAATCAATATATTAAAAATTGGCCCCCCTAGCAGTACGATGGGAATAAAAAGTGCAGCCGCAATTGCACCTGTAATAATACGTTGTTTCAATTAACCTCTTCCCCCTTAAGGCCGCCATACCTTCTATTTCTTGTTTGATAGCTCTCAATAGCCTCTAGTAAACATTCCTCGTCAAAATCAGGCCACAATGTATCCGTGAACCAAAACTCCGTATAAGCAAGCTGCCAGAGCATGAAGTTACTTAGTCGGACTTCACCACTAGTACGTATGAGTAAATCAGGTTCTGACAAATCTTTTGTCATTAAATAGTTATCAAATAATTTTTCAGTAATAACCTCAGTTGATATGTTGCCGGACTGAACATCACTTACTATATTTCGTACAGCTTGCACTATCTCATCTCTACTACCGTAATTTAGAGCAAAGTTGAGTATTAGACCATCATTATGTGCAGTTTGTTCCATTGCCTTATTGATTGCTCTTTTCGTATGTTCTGGTAAAGATTCAATGTTACCCATCATTTTCACTCGTACATTTAGCTCCATTAATTCGGGTAAATATGCACCAAGAAACTCTTCAGGTAAACGCATTAAAAACTCCACCTCTAATTTAGGTCTTTTCCAATTTTCAGTTGAAAAAGCATAGAGTGTTAAAGTTTTAATACCAAGTTCATTAGCAAATCGTGTTATTTTTTTTACTATTTTCATGCCTTCGTGGTGACCTGCTACACGTGGTAGTGCTCTTTTTTTAGCCCATCTTCCATTTCCGTCCATAATAATAGCGATATGACTCGGCAATTGTTCTTTTTGAGCTCTCTCTATTCTTTCTGTTAAGTTTTTACTTATCGTTTGTTCATTTTTACGAATTAGTTTTTTTAGCATACTCAAGCCTCCACTTTACACCAACTCGGAACATATATATCTTATCATATCAAATTTCTCCAAATTTTACTTCTACGAAATCAGAAATACAAAAATCATATAGAATAAACGGTAAAATTATTTGGTTTTTCCTTATCAATTAAAAAGACGTCCCTCTAGAAGGACGCCTCTCCATATAAAAAGTTCATAACATTAAATACGCCTCAATGTATCAAAAATTCGCCGGAGGCTTAGATTAATTTCAGCATACGTGTGTAATCTGTACCAATCTTTTCGCATTTGGCAAATAATACTTGTTGCTAATTAATGTTAAACTTCCAAAATTTCTTTTTCTTTTTCTTTTGTAATAGCATCTATTTTTTCGATATTAGAATCTGTAAGCTTTTGAATTTGCTCCGTATAGTTTCTTAAATCGTCCTCTGTGATATCTCCAGATTTCTCTAGTTTCTTCAGATCATCATTTCCATCACGGCGAACATTACGGATGTTAACTTTAGCTTCTTCAGCTTCTTTTTTCACTTGTTTCACTAAGTCTTTACGACGCTCTTCTGTTAACGCAGGAATAGCAATACGAATAAGAGATCCATCATTTGTTGGGGTAATGCCCAAATCAGATTTCATGATTGCTTTTTCAATATCACCTAAAATAGTTTTATCATATGGTTGAATTGTAATTAAACGTGCTTCAGGAACTGCAATACCAGCCATTTGATTGATTGGAGTAGGTGCTCCATAATAATCTACAGTAATTTTATCAAGTAAAGAAGCGCTAGCGCGACCAGCACGAATTGTGGATAGTTCTCTACTAAAAACTGCAATCGTTTTAGCCATTTTATCTTTAGTTTGTTCCAATACTTGTTTCGGCATTATGAATTCCTCCTAACGACTGTACCAATAGTTTCTCCTAGAACAGCCTTTTTAATATTTCCATTTTCCATAATTGAGAATACAATAAGTGCAATATCATTGTCCATACACAATGTAGATGCCGTTGAATCCATTACTTGTAGTCCTTGTTGAATTACTTCAAGGAATGAAAGTTCTTCATATTTCACTGCAGTTTTATCCGTTTTTGGATCTGCTGAATAAACACCATCTACATTATTTTTAGCCATAAGAATTACATCCGCTTCTATTTCAGCCGCTCTTAGAGCTGCTGTTGTATCTGTTGAGAAGTATGGATTTCCTGTACCAGCTGCAAAAATAACTACTCGTTTCTTTTCTAAATGACGAATTGCTCTTCTACGTATGTATGGTTCTGCAACTTGGCGCATTTCAATAGAAGTTTGAACTCGAGTTTCAATTCCTACTTTTTCTAAAGAATCCTGCAAAGCAAGTGAGTTCATCACTGTTGCAAGCATTCCCATGTAATCAGCAGTAGCACGGTCCATTCCCATTTCACTACCAACTTTTCCTCGCCAAATATTACCTCCACCTACTACTACTGCAACCTCAACTCCAAGTTCCACTACTTCCTTAACTTGTTCAGCTACAGACTTGATAATTTTCGGAGATAGTCCAAAACCTTGTTCTCCAGCTAACGCTTCGCCACTTAGTTTTAAAACGATTCTTTTGTATTGTGGTGTGCTCATAGGTATCCTCCGTCTCTTATCTTGAAAAATAGGGAACACAAATTGCGTGTTCCCTAGTTGTTCCTTGTTATTTATAAAAATTCTTGTGCTTTTCTAATTAGTTACCTTTAACTTGACTCATTACTTCTTCCGCGAAGTTGTCTTCACGTTTCTCGATACCTTCACCTACAGCGTAACGAGTGAATGATTTTAAATTACCACCAGTAGCTTCAACAAAAACGCGAACTTTTTGATCTGGATTTTTAACGAAAGATTGGTCAAGTAAGCAAACATCTTCAAAATATTTACCAAGACGGCCTTCAACCATTTTAGCAACGATATTTTCTGGTTTACCTTCATTTAAAGCTTGCTCTGTTAATACTTTACGTTCGTGTTCTACTTCTTCAGCAGATACTTCATCGCGAGAAATATAAGCAGGGTTTAAAGCAGCAACGTGCATCGCAACATCTTTAGCTGCTTGTGCATCAGTAGAACCTTCAAGAACCGTAAGAACCCCAATACGTCCACCCATGTGTAAATAAGGACCAAATGCATCAGCATCTGTTTTTGTTTCAATTACAAAACGACGTAATGTAATTTTTTCTCCGATTTTTGCAACAGCATTAGAGATTAAGTTTTCAACTGTAACACCTTCTTCAAAGTTAGAAGCTAATGCTTCTTCTACTGAAGCTGGTTCAGTTGTCAATAAATGAGTAGCTACTTGTTGTACTAGTAGTTGGAAAGCTTCGTTTTTAGCAACAAAATCTGTTTCTGCATTCATTTCTAATAATACAGCTTTATTTCCTTCAACTTGGATAAAAGTAGTTCCTTCAGCAGCAATACGGTCTGCTTTTTTTGAAGCAGAAGAAAGACCTTTTTCACGTAAGAAGTCAATTGCTGCTTCTAAATTACCCTCTGTTTGAACTAAAGCTTTTTTACAATCCATCATACCTGCGCCAGTTTTTTCACGCAATTCTTTTACCATTTGTGCTGTAACTGCCATTATAAATTCCTCCTAGTACAAATAATATCATTGTCTCAAAAAAAGGTGATAAGTGGTTTGGCCGCTTATCACCTGTTACTTACATGTGTGTTACTCAGCAGCAACTTCAGCTGGAGCTACTTCGTCTTCACCTTGTCTTGCTTCAAGTAATGCATCCGCCATTTTAGCAGTTAATAATTTTACTGCGCGAATTGCATCATCATTTGCAGGAATTACATAGTCGATTTCATCTGGATCACAGTTTGTATCAACGATTCCTACTAATGGAATGTTCAATTTACGAGCTTCTGCAACAGCAATACGCTCTTTACGTGGATCAACAACGAACATAACATCCGGAATAGCTTTCATATCACGGATACCGCCTAAGAATTTAACTAGACGTTCGTGTTCTTTTTTAAGTTGTACAACTTCTTTTTTAGGAAGTACAGAGAAAGTACCGTCTTCTTCCATTTTTTCAATCGCTTTTAGACGAGCAACACGTTTTTGAATAGTACCGAAGTTTGTTAAAGTACCACCTAACCAACGTTGGTTAATATAGTAGTTACCTGAACGTTCTGCTTCTTCTTTAATAGCTTCTTGAGCTTGTTTTTTAGTTCCAACGAAAAGAACTTTACCACCATCTTGACCTACTTGACGCATGAAGTCATAAGCTTCTTCTAATTTTTTCACCGTTTTTTGAAGATCGATGATGTAGATTCCGTTACGTTCAACAAAAATGTATTTTTTCATTTTTGGATTCCAACGGCGAGTTTGGTGACCGAAGTGTACACCAGCCTCAAGTAATTGTTTCATAGAGATTACTGACATGATTATTTCCTCCTGGTTTGGTTTAGTCTTCCGCAGTCATCATTTTTCATTAGCTACTCTATAAATAGAGCACCTGCTAAATCCATCCGAACTGCGTGTGTATTCATACCGTATTGTAATATACCATACATATTTTATACTTTCAACTATTTATCCTTAAATTTTAGAAAAAGCTCCACTTCAGTCTTGCCGATCTGCAATAGTTTTGCAATTTCATCCTTTCCTTTACCTTCTTCATCATAATACAAAACTTTTTCTTTTATCGTTACAGGCTCTTTTTTCTCAGTAGTTGCAGCCGTTTTTAAATAGCTATTTGCTGCTATTTGTTTTGAAACATACGGTTTTGGCATTTCAATTGAACGTGTAAATTCCTTCTTACTTGTTTGATTTTCAGTAATGTCATGTGTAGTAGGAACAATTGCTCTATCTGAACTATTCAGTTCGTGAATGAGCCTATTATTTTCATCTTTCATTTCTGCAATATAAGCTGCAAAAGCATCATCAATTTCTGCCAAAACTTGTTCTTGTTTTTTCTCCACATCTTTAAATTTATTAAACTTTGCATATAACAAAGCAATTAAATAAAAACTAATTAATTGAAGTAAAAATAATATTACTAATATAATAGATGTCATAATTACTCCTACCCACTAAAATCAACTAAGTTTCCTTTAAAAGGATGCTTGGTCTCTTTCATTTCTTTTTCTCTTTTTTCACGTTTATTTCTTTCTTGCTTTTCACGCTCTTGCTTTGAATCCTCTAAAACAGTTTCAGATGTATTTTGTGATTTAGTTACTGTTTCCCGATTCTTTTCTAATTGCCTTTCGGATGCAGCTTGGGCATTTGCTTGATTGACAGAGCTTTGTTGTTGTAGCTGTTCAGCTACTTTACCAGCATCAAATGTTTTTGGAATTGCAATTTGGAGCTCAACACCTTTTAAACTCATTTGACATGCCCCCTATTTAGACATTCATTATTTCGTTCCCTAATAATTTACGTAGTTTAAACAACGCCTTGGAATGTATCTGTGAAATTCTTGATGTAGATAATCCAAGCATTTCTCCAATTACCGTTAAAGTTAGCTCTTCTGTATAAAAAAGGCTTAATACCAATTGTTCATTCTCATTTAACTGATTAATTTGTTTGGCTAAATCTTGAATTAATTCATGTTTGACCATTTGTTGCTCTGGCGTTTTTTGTGAATCATCTCTAATTATAAATGATTTACTTTCCATTTCTTCATTGTCTTGAAGTTGTTCGTCTATAGACAATACATTTGAGAAAAAATGTTCTTGAACTGTTTGATACACATCTTCAATAGGCATTTCAACAAAATCGGCAATTTCTTCAGCGGAGGCATGTCTCATTAATCGTTGTTCTAACTCTTCGATTTTGACTTCAAGCTTTTTTGCCTTTTCTCTTGATGATCTAGGAAGCCAATCTTCTTTTCTTAAGCCGTCAATAATAGCTCCTCTAACTCGAAAAGAAGCGTACGTATCAAATTTCAAGTCTCTTGAGTAGTCAAATTTATTAAGTGCATCAAATAAACCCATCATCCCGAGGCTTTTCAATTCGTCTCTTGATATATTTTTAGGGATGCTTGCACCAATACGTTGAACATGATACGAAACAAGAGGCGTATATTTTCGTATTAATAAATCTCCAGCTTGAGGATCTTTATTTTCTATCCAATTTTTCCAAAGAAGGTCTTCTTCTGTCGAATATTGTTTTGCCACAATTATCCCCCTCTTCTAAGATATCTCCTGAATATGTTTATTATAGCAAATCTAACTAAAAAAGGGGCGCCGAATATAAATTCGACACCACCTAGATTCTCGGACTTTATTCGTCCTCATTCAACATAGATTTTACAACTCTTGCTAAATCTTCAGATGAAGGTAACTCGTTTATTTCTTCCGAATTTAATGTAGTTACTAAAACTTCTTCTTCGATTGGACTTTTTAAAACAAAAGCAATAATTGCACGTACAAGGAAGGTTAGTAGAAATACAATAATTGCAATAATACTTGCATTTAATAAAATACTTTTTGGATCAACAAAGGGATGAGTCGAAAAAAAATAAATACTAAAAGCAAAAAGCGCGGCCCAAAAGTTAGATAGAATTGTTCCCACCATTATATTTCTCTCACTCCTTGGTTCACGGTTCTTATTTTTAGCATACTAGTAGAAGGGTCGAATTCTATTGTTCTTCCACTATTACCACCTGTATCTTCTGAAACTATCGGTATTGTGAACTTTTTTAACTGATCTTTTACAGCATCCACATTTCTTGGACCAATTCGCATAGTATCTCTGCTTGAAGAAAACTGAAACATTTGTGCACCTCCAGCAATTTTTGCACGAAGCTTAAAAGGCTGTACCCCTTCCACTTTTAGTTGCTCAATCATTGCAGGAATTCCTGTATCCGCAAATTTTGCAATATTGATGTTTTCCCCTCGCCCCAAACTAGAATCAGGAAGCATTACATGGATTAAACCAGCTATTTTGGATTTTTCGTCATATAAGACAACCCCAACGCATGAACCAAGCCCGGAAGTCCGTATTGTATTCGGAAGTTTTGCGATATTCATATCTGCAATACCCACTTTTACTACATGACCTTGTTCATTCATATTAATTTACTCCTAATGCTAGAAAAATAGATTCAAATGATTCAGGATCCGGTAATAGGAAGAAATGTCCTCTTACACTTTCTACATTTGGCACATCTTCTTCATTAATCGCAGTATCAATTACAATGACATAGTCACTTACATGAGAGACTTCTACAAGTCCAAAACTAATAATAGCTCCAACCATATCAATACTAAGAGCTGGAACAGTAGGATAGATTTTTAATCCGGTGAAATCAGATAGTGCGGATAAATAAGAACCGGAAAGTATGTTTCCTAGTTCCTGCATAGCAGATGCACCTATTTCAGATATTTCTCCCGTTTGAAAATCAAAGTGATCATCTTGGACCAATCTTCTAATAAAACGATTTGCTTGTTCTACTGGTAACACAAAAAACATACTACCAGTAACGTCCCCCTCTATTCGTAAAAAAATTCCAGCTACAACACTATCTGGTCCTCCTGCAAGTTCCATCATTTCATCAAATGAAACCATTTCTACTTTTGGAACCTTCATGTCAATTTTTTTATTTAATAGTGTAGATAATGATGTCGCTGCATGAGCTGCTCCAATGTTACCTATTTCTTTTAAGACATCTAAATGCATCGAAGTAATATTTTTTTCGTACATAACTTATACACCTGTCTTAATCGGGTTTAATACTAGATTCAAATGAAGAAGAATTAGCAAACGACGATCCAGTTTTGCTACACCTGCTATAAAATCTTGCTCCAACCCTCCTACTACTTCGGGTTGCGGCTCAATAGCATCTGTTGGGATATCCAATACATCATTAGCAGAATCAACAATTACACCAACATTCATATTGTCTAAAGTGATAATAATAATTCTACAAGAATCGTTTAGTTCACTTTCCCCAAGTCCAAATCGATTTTTTAAATCGATAATTGGCGTCACTACACCTCTTAAATTAATTACACCCTTAACATATGAAGGTGTTTTTGGAACACGTGTAATATGAATTAATTTTTCTATACCTTGTACATGACTTACAGGTATTACATATTCTTTTTCTGCTAACTGGAAAACAACTACTTTCACACTTTTAACGTCTAAAGCTTCTGTCATATAGTTTACGCATCCTTCCAAAGAGAATTGCTCTTAAATTATGGCTCTATTATTTATTGCTGTTTATATTAAATAGTTGGTTTTGTAATTAAAATAGATGAAAATGAATCGTTTATAAAATGTGTTAAATACACGGTTGTGCACTTGCCGCACGCTTCGCATGAGCATCCGAAGGGTGAGTCGCTCCTTTAAGGGGTCTCATTCTTCGCGCTCTTGCGGCGTGTAAGGCGCACAACCTGGGGCATAGACGGATTCAGCAAGAAGTAAACTAGGTTGCTCTACCTGAATATGGCGAGAGCAACGAACTTTACTTCCACTAGCTTTCACAGGTGCACATGTTGTTTTGCGACGAGATTTGCGCAGGCCTAAATAATTAATGCATTGCAGTCTATTATAAGAGCTACTTTACCATTACCTAAGATTGTCGCTCCTGAAATTGCAAATACACTAGTCAAATATTCTCCAAGCGATTTTAGTACAACTTCTTGTTGGCCAATAAACGAGTCCACTACTAAACCAGCTAGTTTATCTCCTTTACGTACAAGAACTACTGAGTGGAATTCATCTTCATTACTTTCTCTCGGAACATCAAAAACGTCCTCAAGGAACACTAATGGGACAACTTTACCACGGAAATCTATTACTTTTTGATTATGTGCATTTAGAATATCGGATGATCGGATAATAGCTGTTTCAATAATTGATGATAAAGGAATTGCATAAATCTCTTCTCCAAGCTCTACTAACATGACAGAAATAATGGAAAGCGTTAAAGGTAACTGTATAGAAAACAATGACCCTTTTCCTTCTGTAGATGTAATATCAATTGTGCCACCAAGTGACTCGATAGTCGTTTTCACAACATCTAAACCAACGCCGCGGCCAGATACATCTGAAATCTTATCAGCTGTTGAAAAACCGGAAGATAGTATAAACTCTGCTACTTGTTTATCACTTAAAGTGGAAGCCACCGCTTCCGAAACAAGCCCTCTAGAAATCGCTTTTTTAAGAACTTTTTGACGGTTAATACCAGCACCGTCGTCTTCAATTTCGATAAAGACATGATTTCCACTGTGATAAGCACGTAGTACTACTGTGCCTTCTTCTGACTTACCATTAGCCATTCGAATTTCTGGACTTTCTATACCATGATCTAATGAATTTCGAATTAAGTGAACGAGTGGATCGCCAATCTCGTCAATAACTGTACGATCTAATTCTGTCTCGGCACCTATTACTTCAAGGTTAATCTTTTTGTTCAAATCTCTTTCAAGTTGACGAACCATTCTTGGGAAACGATTAAAGACGGTTTCCACTGGTACCATTCGCATATTTAAGATAATATTTTGAAGATCACCAGTAATTCTGGACATGCGTTCTACAGTTTCATCTAATTCACTATTATGCAGTTCTTCTGAAATTGATTGAAGACGACCTCTATCTATTACTAACTCTTCAAATAAATTCATCAGAATGTCTAACCGTTCAATATTTACACGTATTGTTTTATTCCCTGCAGGATGGTTCCCTTTAGCAGGTGTAGATTTTTCTGTTGTAGCAGGTTTTGTATCATTCGTATTATCTACTTGCTCTTTTTCTAATACTAGTTGTTGAGAACCTTCTACTTTGTCTCTTTCAATGTTTTGACGATTTTTTAATTGCTCAATTGTTACAGGATTGACTTTTACTTCTGTAACCTCAGAAACTTTCAGTAATTTCTTTTGTACATCATCTTTCGGTTCTGTAGAAACTAAAGCAATATAGAAAACGTTATCAAATTGTTCATCCTCTAACTTTTCAACGGAAGGAGAAGATTTAATTACATCTCCCATTTTTTCAAGTAATTCAAACACCATATATACACGTGCTGCTTTTAATAGACAATCTTCTCTAAGCTGAACAGAAATTTCATATGTGTGATAGTCCTGTTCAAACGATTGCTGAATCACTGTAAGCTCATAATCATCATAAGAAAGCCAGTTCGAATCATTCGTTTCCGCTTGTTCTTTTGTTTCAACAGTAGTAGCAGCAACAGGTACTTCTTCGCCAGTTTCAATTTTATGTAACTTTTGTACGGTATCAGTTACATCTAACTTTCCATCTCCACCAGCTGCAATATCTAGGACCATTCCCTCTAATTGATCTACTGCAACAAATACAACATCTAATAATTCTGGTGTTACATCTAATTTATTGTTTCGGATTAAATCTAAAATATTTTCCATTTTATGTGTCAAATTTGCAATGTCCTCGTAGCCCATAGTAGCGGACATACCTTTTAGTGTATGTGCAGAACGAAAGACTTCATTGACGATCGCAAGATTGGATGGATTTTTTTCTAGTTCTAATAAATGTTCATTGCAAGCTTGTAAATGTTCTTTACTTTCTTCTATAAACATTTCTAAATATTGATTTGTATCCATGGATTAACACCCCTTTAAGGTAAGTATTGTATTATTGCCTGTGCTATATTATCTAAATCTACTACTTCATTTACTAAATTAGTTTCAACAGCTGCTTTAGGCATACCATATACGATGCATGTATTAGCAGATTCCGCAATAGCGACTACATTTCCCGTTTTCTTTAATTTTTGAAGTCCAAGAGAGCCGTCTGATCCCATACCAGTCATTATAACTGCGATTTTATCGAAATCATTAAACTTACTATTATCTTCAAATAAAACATCTACAGCTGGTCTGTGTCCTACTCTAGGGGGTTCAACGTTATCTAAAACGATCGTATATACGCTTCCCGTTTTTTTTAATCGTAAATGATAACCTCCTGGTGCAATATAGGCATGTCCATTTCGTAAAATATCACCATCTGCAGCTTCCTTCACTTCTATTTCAGATAGTTGATTGAGCCGATCTGCTAATGACTTAGTAAAGCCAGCCGGCATATGCTGTACAATAAGTACAGGAGCTTTTAATGTTTTTGGGAGCTTAGTGATTACTTCTTGAAGTGCTCTCGGACCGCCTGTCGAAGTACCTATTAAAACTATTTTCTTATTATTTTTATTCCAATTGTTCACTTTATTTGAAGTAGTAGCATGTGTTGTTTTATGCAGCAAAGAACCAGTTTCTACTTTTGATGAAACTTGTTTCTGCCTATTCAATTTTACTAGTGAGATATTTGCTGCGTTTTCAACTTTTTGAACTAATTCTTCTTTAATTTTATGTAAATCCAAAGAAATTGTGCCGCTTGGTTTAGCTACAAAATCGACTGCTCCATGTTCCATAGCAAGTAGTGTGCTTTCGGTACCTTTTTGAGTTGTACTAGATAGCATCACGACAGCAACAGGTGTTTTCGACATAATTTCTTTTAAAGCTTCAATCCCATTCATTTCTGGCATCTCAACATCCATGGTTACCACATCTGGTTGAAGTGTTTTAATTTTTTGAATGGCATCTTTTCCATTACGGGCAATCCCTACTACTTCAATATCTTTACTGTCTTTAAAAAAATCGGTTATTAGCTTTCGCATAAATGCGGAATCATCAACAATTAATAGCTTCTTTTTTTGTAAGGACATCGCTCATTCATGACCTCCTCGAAAAGAGATTTTTCAATCGAGAAATGAATCTGCTTTGTCTAGGAATACTTTCTTCTTCCATTTCAAAATCAGAGAACTTATTGACTATTATTTTTAACTTTTTTGTAATTTCCGCTTCTGGATATAGTATTGAAAATGGAACTTGCTCTTTTACTGATTTTCGTACAACTGGATCTTCAGGTAATGAACCAAGTAGAACCACTTCTTTCGCTAGAAACTTAGACATTGCTAATTTTAGTCGAGAAACTGTTTCAATTCCTTCCTCTTCATTGAAAGCTCTATTACATAGAAGAAAAAAGTTCTTATCAGGATCCTTGTAGTATATGAATTTCATCATAGAGTAAGCATCTGTAATAGAAGTTGGCTCTGCAGTTGAAATTACGATAATGTCATCAACAGATACTAGCAAATCCAATGTTTGATTAGTAGCTCCTGCACCCATATCAAATACGATATAATCATAGTTTTTCTGTAAAAACTCGAATGCTTCGATTAATCTAGTAAACATACCTTCATTCCATTCCATTACGCCTGATAAACCAGAGCCCCCAGAAATATATTGAAGATTATTTGGTCCATCGAATAACACTTCTTCTAACGATGCATCACCTACTAAGTAATCTTTCAAATTTGTCTGCACTGTTTTACCAAGTAAAATATGGATATTACCCATGCCAATATCCATATCGATCAATACAACTTTCTTGCCCAAAGAACTTAACATCGTAGTAAAGTTCATAGAAAAATTACTTTTTCCAACTCCTCCTTTACCACTTACAACCGCAATAGAACGACCTAATTTATTTTGAGTACGAAGCATTTTCATTCTTAATTCTTCAGCTTGATCTCTCATAACGAATCCCCTTTAAAAGCAAATTGAGTAATTCATTTAGATTAGCTTCAACAATATCCTCAGGGACTTCTTGCCCATCCGTATAGTAAGCAAGTCCCTTCTTATATTTAACCATTAAATTAATGATTGAGCCAATAGAATTTGTTTCATCTAGCTTCGTGAATATAAATTTTTCAATTGGGAAGTCCGTAAATTGTTCAATAATCACTTCCATATCCTTTTGCTTAGATGTCGTAGACAACACTAGGAAGGTTTCAGTATCTTCTTCTAGATTAATCAACTTTTGAAGATCTTCCACAAACTTAATTTCTTTATAGTTCCGACCTGCAGTATCAATGAACACAATATCTAATGATTGGTACTTTTCCATTGCATCTTGTAAATCTCTCTCGCTATAAACAATTTCAATTGGAGCTTGTAGAAGTCCTGCGTAAGTTTTTAGTTGCTCAATTGCAGCTATTCTATATGTATCTGTTGTGATAAAACCAACTTTTTTCTTTTTTTCTAATACTGCACGGGCAGCCATTTTTGCGATTGTTGTTGTTTTTCCTACCCCAGTCGGACCCAAGACATTAATATATTTCTTATTAAAGGACATACCACCAATAGGAAGCTGTTCTAAAAGTGAAGAAAGACATTTCTTTGTTCGATTACATTGCTCATCCATGCCTAACTTCTCATTGTTACTTTTCATATGCACAAAAAGCTCATCACTAACTGTTGTGATAAGCTCATCTGCTAACTCTTGTTCCTTTAAATGTTGAATAAGAGCTCCAAACTCAGGTGGATAATTTTCATCCAATGGAGAACGTTGAATAGATTTCACCATATGCTTTAAGTCCTCTAATTCTTTTTTAATTTCGTCTGTAGCATTACTTGTTTGAAATGATTGTATGGAAGGATTTTCTTTAGGAACAATAGTTGTGTCATAAGAATCCATCCCTGCTAAAACTTCAATTGATTTCTTCTTAAATAGCCCTAAAAACCCTTTAGAATAAACAACTTTTGAATTTAAAATGACAGCGTCTTCGCCCAATTCTTTACGTATTAATTTCATTACTTCAGGCATTGTTGTTGCTGTATATTTTTTCATTTTCACTCTACATTCACCACCCCAACGCTTTGTACCTCAATGGACGATTCTAGTTCATTGTAAGAAAGAATCGGAATTTGAGGGAAATATCGCTCCGTCATTTGACGTAAATACATTCGAACTGCAGGAGAACACAAAATAATTGGTGACTGCTCCATCAAAGAAGCGCGTTCTATTTCTCTTGCCATAGATTCTAAAATGGCTTGTGAATCATTAGGATCGATTGATAAATAATTTCCATGATCTGTTTGTTGAATGTTATCGGCAACGATTTTTTCTACTCTTCCTGAAACGGTTAATACTTTTAATACATTACTATTACCTGCATACTGCGAGGTTATTTGCTTTGCTAAAGACTGTCTAGTATATTCGGTTAATATATCGACATCTGATGTCATTTTTGAATAGTCCGCCAATGTTTCAAAAATAATAGGCAAATTCCGAATAGAGACATGCTCTCGAAGTAAATTTCCTAAAACTTTTTGAATTTCCCCAACAGTTAGTGGTGTAGGAGTTAATTCATCCACAAGAATTGGGTAAGTTTCTCGGATGTGATCTATAAGTTGTTTTGTTTCTTGACGACCTAATAAATCATGCGCGTTATTACGAATAATTTCCGTCATATGCGTAGAAACAACACTAGGTGGATCAACTACTGTATAACCCAGAATTTCAGCTTCTTCTTTTACAGATTCCGTAATCCATTTAGCCGGTAATCCAAAGGAAGGCTCAATTGTATCTATTCCTTCAATGGAATCATCATCCCCAGGACTCATAGCCAAATAGTGATCAAGTAACAATTCGCCCCTAGCCATTTCGTTTCCTTTAATTTTGATACGATATTCATTTGGCTGTAATTGAATATTATCTCGAATACGAACGACAGGGATAACAATACCTAGCTCAAGTGCAAGCTGTCTTCTTATCATCACAACACGGTCTAGTAAATCTCCCCCTTGGGCTGCATCAACTAAAGGAATAAGACCATAACCAAATTCAAACTCTATTGGATCAACATTTAGGAGATTGATAACATTTTCAGGGCTTTTCATATTATCCGTAGTAATTTCTTCTTCGAATTCTTCTATTTCATTCGGATCTTCTTTACTTGCTTTACTCATCATATAAGCCCCAATTGCGAGTGCAATCGAAACTGGGAATGTTAATATTATTCCAATAGGAGTAATAATACCAAGAAGAGCAATAGTAGCTGCTGCAACATACAGGAGTTTTGGTTGATTAAATAATTGCCCCGTAATGTCTCCACCGAGATTGCCTTTAGATGCTGCCCTTGTAACAACGATACCAGTTGCTGTAGAGATTAATAATGCAGGAATTTGAGATACAAGACCATCTCCAACAGTTAATGTAGAAAAAAGAACCGCAGCTTCAGCAAAAGGAAGACCTAATTGTACAACTCCAATAATGATTCCAAATACAAGGTTAATAATTACAATAATTATTCCTGCTATTGCATCCCCTTTTACGAATTTTGTAGCACCATCCATTGCTCCGTAAAAGTCAGCTTCTCCACTTACTTTTTCACGTCTTTCTCTTGCTTCTTTTTCAGAAATCATCCCAGCATTTAAATCTGCATCAATGCTCATTTGTTTACCAGGCATAGCATCAAGTGTAAAACGAGCGGCAACTTCAGACACACGTTCCGCCCCCTTAGTAATTACGATAAAATTTATAATTACTAAAATAGCAAATACAACTAAACCTACTAATATATTCCCACCTGTCACGAAAGTACCGAACGTTTCAACTACTTTACCAGCGTCACCTTCAGCTAGAATTGCTCTAGTAGTCGACACGTTCAGTGCGAGTCTAAATAAAGTTACAAGTAATACAACGGTAGGGAAAACGGAAAACTGTAAAGCCTCTTGCATATTCATAGAAGTCATTAATATCAATAAAGCTATTGTAATATTAATTATTATCAGAAAACTTATCAACCAATGAGGAAGAGGTATTACTAGCATAGCCACAATTGAAATTACAGCTGCTAAAACGGATATATCGCGGATTTGCATATACTTCCACCTCAATCTTTACATCTAAATTTTTTGTTTAATACGGTAAACATAAGCTAATACTTCTGCAACTGCTTTAAAAAATTCATCTGGAATCCGTTGGCCAATTTCCACTTGATCATACATAGCGCGGGCAAGCGGACGATTTTCAACCATTACTACATCATTTTCCCTTGCTATTAGCTTTATCTTTTGTGCTACAAAATCAGCACCCTTTGCCACTACGATCGGAGCATCCATTGAGTCATCATCGTACTTTAAAGCAATAGCAAAATGGGTTGGATTTGTAATAACCACATCTGCAGTAGGAACTTCTTGCATCATTCGACGCATCGCCATTTCCCTTTGGCGCTGTCTGATCCTAGATTTTATGATGGGATCTCCCTCAGAGTTTTTATGTTCATCTTTAATATCTTGTTTCGACATTTTAAGATTTTTTTCATAATCATATCGCTGATAAAAGAAATCTAAAATAGATATAAATAATAAGACACAGGAAGCTGCAATTCCCATCATTCCAGTTAACCAACCAACTGTGGAAAGTGTATCCCATGGTGTTTTAAAAGATAGAGATAATACTTGTTCTAAATTCATCCAAATGATGAGCGTAGTAACGGAACCTATAAAAGAAATTTTCAACAATGATTTTAATAGCTCTATAATTGCTTTTAATGAAAATATTCTTTTTAATCCTTGAATAGGATCAATCTTTTTCAAATCAAACTTTAATGGTTCAGTTGTAAATAATAAACCAAATTGAAAAAAGTTAGCCGCGATAGCTGCAACAACAGCAACACCCATAATAGGTAACAATATTACTGCCATTTCCATAAGTAAGTCTTTATAAATTTGAACAGTCGTTTCAATTGTTAATGTCTCTATCAACATATATTTTGTAAACGTAACATCAAAAAAAGAAAATATTTCTTTTCTTAAAAATCCTGCACTAAAAAACAAAAAAACAAAAACAGCTAATAATACAATAGCGCTTGTAACATCTGCACTTTTTAACACTTGTCCTTTTTTACGAGAATCTTGTCGCTTTTTAGGCGTCGCTTTTTCTGTCTTTTCACCAGCGAAAAACTGTAAATCTAATCGCATATCAAACAAATTAGCCACCACCTAATATAATCATTAAATCCCGCATACTAACTATCATTATTTGAAACATTTTTTGAACAACGGCCATGAGAACACCAATCATCACGAGAAGAACTAGAAAACTTACCCCGATTTTAATAGGAAAACCGACGACGAATATATTTAGTTGAGGAACCGTTCGAGCGGTTATCCCCAAAGCGATATCTACTAAAAACAATGTCGCAACGACTGGGATTGACATTTGAAAGGCTACTGCAAATACTCCTGCAAAAGTCTTCATAATGAATTCAACATAGTTCTCTTGCCCAAAAGCAAGTAATGTCATATCCATGGGAATAAACTGATAGCTATAAAAAATACCATCCAATAGCAAATGGTGACCATTTAAAGCTAGTAATAATAAGAGAGCCAAAGTGTTCAAAAATTGACCAATCAATGGACTTTGGGCTCCTGTTTGCGGATCAATAACATTCGCAATGGCAAATCCCATCTGAAAATCGATAAACCCTCCAGCAATTTGAATGGCTGACATAATTATATAAGCTAGTAAGCCAATAAATAATCCAACCATCACTTCTTTGATTATTAATAATATGTAATCCCCGTTTATTTCAAATGGCGCTACATCCATTGTATAGTACATCATCCACGAAAGTATCACTGCAAAAGCAATACGATGTGTCGCAGGGATTGTACGATGAGAAAAAAGCGGTAAAGTGACGAAAAATGCGGATACACGAGCAATTATAAGTAATAATACGGTTAGTTTAGGAATAAGTTCATCCATTGAGCTAACCAATATATCTTATTAAATTTTCAAAGATATCCGCAGCATATGTAGTTACTTGAGACAGCATCCACGGTCCAAAAAAAACGATTCCTACTAGGACAGCAATTATTTTCGGAACAAATGCTAATGTTTGCTCTTGAATTTGCGTAGTTGCTTGAAAAATACTTACGGCAAGACCAGTAATTAAAGCAATTAAGAGAAGAGGACCTGATGTAAGAAGAATGACCCAAATAGCGCGTTCTGCAATCGAGATTACCATTTCATTATTCATTACTTTCAGCTCCTAAAAACTTTGTAAAATGGATTTCATGACTAAATACCAACCATCCACTAAAACAAACAATAATATTTTAAATGGTAGTGAAATCATTACTGGTGGAAGCATCATCATACCCATAGACATTAATACACTAGCAACTATCATATCTATTACTAAAAAAGGTATAAATATCATAAAACCAATTTGAAATGCTGTTTTAATTTCACTCAGTGCAAAAGCCGGAACCATTATCGTTAATGGAATATCATTTATAGATTCTGGTCGCTCCACCTCTGTATAACGTAAAAACAGTTCTAAGTCTTTTTGTCTTGTATGTTTACTCATAAACTCTTTAAATGGCACACTAGCACTCTCATATGCTTCCTCTAATGTAATATCTTCATTAAATAGAGGAGTAAGAGCTTTTTCATTTACTTCCTGAAATGTTGGGGCCATTATGAAAAAAGTTAAAAAAAGAGCTAAACCTATAATGACTTGATTTGGTGGCATTTGCTGTGTTGCAAGTGCCGTTCGAACAAACGATAGAATAATAACGATTCTAGCAAACGAGGTCATAAGTATTAAAATGCTTGGTGCCAAAGATAAAACCGTAAGCAATAGCATCAATTTGATTGAAGTGGAGACACTCGATGGATCACTGTCCGAAAAAAACTGGACGAAATCATTCATTTTCTTCTCGCTCCTTTGTCTTCCAATCCTTTAATACATCACTACGGTCTTTTTTGATTTCTTGTAATCTTTTTTGGAACGTTTCGTTAAATGAAGGATCGTTTTTTACTTTGTTATTTGCCTTCGGAGAGATATTACCTTTAAAATGATTAAAAATCTCCGCTATGTAAGGCACTGTCTTTCCAATTTCTTGTTTCTCTTCATAGATTTTCGTCAGTTTAGTTATCTCTTCAGGATCCGTTATTTCTTTTAATAATGAAACATCTTCCCCCACACCAACTAAAAATAACGAGTTGCCTACTTGAAGTAATTGCACAGACTTACCTTGACTAATTCCAACTCCACCTAAATTCTGAACAAGTTGGTTCGTTTGAAAAGTTCTATTTCTACTATTTACAAAACGTAAAAGTCCATATAACAAAAGAATAACGAAAAGTAATGCAAAAATCATTTTCACATAATCCCAAGCTGTTACAGAAACACCACCAGAACTTATTTCTTCTTTTGTTTTGTCGGTTTCTTCAACTGGTGCCTTGTCCTTCTCTTCTTGAGTATTGTTAAAGTATTCTTCAACACTTTTATTAGAATCAGTTGCTGCATAAACCTCTACTTTTAATGGATAAAACGCAAGTAAACAAACGAAACAAAAAACGAGGGTAAATTTCCTCATCCTATTATTACCCGATTGCTTTTGAAATTGCTTCAATTACACGGTCCGCTTGGAATGGTTTAACGATAAAATCCTTTGCCCCTGCTTGTATTGCATCAATAACCATAGCTTGTTGCCCCATCGCTGAACACATAATAATAATTGCATTCGGATCCTTCGCTTTAATTTCTTTTAATGCAGCTATTCCGTCCATCTCCGGCATTGTTATATCCATTGTTACTAAATCTGGCTTCAATTCAGCATACTTTTCAACTGCTTGAATTCCGTCACCAGCTTCTCCAACTACTTCAAAGCCATTTTTTGATAAAATATCTTTGATCATCATACGCATAAACGCAGCGTCATCAACTATTAAAATTCTTTTAGACATGTTTTGTTTCCTCCATTAACTATCTTAAATTATGAATTCGTTCTGCTTGACTTAAAATATCTGTTATACGAACTCCAAAGTTTTCATCGATTACGACAACTTCACCTTTAGCAATATGTCTATTATTCACTAGAATATCAACTGGTTCACCTGCTAGTTTATCAAGTTCAATGATGGATCCACTTGTAAGTTCTAGAATATCTTTTACTGTTCTTTTCGTACGACCTAATTCTACTGTTACTTGAAGAGGTATATCAAGTAGCAAATTTAAATTTCTTGATTCACTTTGAGTTAAACTAGGTGCATCAAAACTTGCAAATTGCGCTTGTTGTACTTCCACTTGTGGAGCTTGTGGACGAGGTTGCGTAAATTGCATTTGCGGTTGAGGTTGTTCTTTTACTGGTTGTTGATTTGATGGACTTGGAGCAGTTTCTACTCTTTCTTCCATAATCGTAGCAGCAACCTGGTCTTCTTCATCCTCACCCATTAATGATTTAACTAATTTTAATCCAAATTCTAAAGGTAATAATTGCATGATATTTGAATCAATCAAATCCCCAACTTTTAATCGGAAAGAGATTTTTATCAATAAATCTTCATTTGGAATTGCGTCTGTTCCTTCGCCAACTTCTAAGTTCATTAAATCAATTGAAGGTGGAGAAATATCTACTTTTTTATTGAAAACGGTAGACATTGAAGTTGCTGCTGAACCCATCATTTGATTCATCGCTTCTTGAACAGCACTTAATTGAATTTCACTAAGTTGTGGTTGTGGATCTATACCATCTCCACCTAACATTAAATCAGCAATAATAGCAGCATCGGATTGTTTAATAACAAGTAAGTTCATCCCTATAAGTCCAGCAGTATATTGTACTTGAACAGCTACATATGGATGTGGAAACTCTTCTTTCAATTTAGAACGATTAATCATATCAATATTTGGAGTCGTAATATCAACTTTCTGACCTAATAATGAAGATAATGCAGTTGCCGAACTACCAAAGGAAATATTTCCAATTTCTCCAAGTGTATCTATTGCAAAAGAATCTAAATAATCTTCTACATTAATAATCTCTGAATTTGTAGATTTTGCTTCATCTGTTGTCGTCCCTCTAAGGAGGGCTTCAATTTCTTCTTGGGAGAGCATATCATCACTCATCATCATCCTCTCCTCCTTTCAAAGTTTCAATGACTTGTACAGCCATTCTTTTTTTTAGTTTACCAGGTTGTGCAGTAAATTTCGGTATTTCACCAACATTAATAGTAAGTGGATCATCTATTTTTGAATTCAATTGGATTACATCACCTAGTTGTAAAAACAGTAAATCCTCTATTGAAATATCTGTTCTTCCTAATTCCGCAACCACTGGAATTTCAGCTGATTTTACTCGTTTCTCTAATACTTTTAATTGTTCCGGAGAAACTTCTTTTTTGTTTGTTTGCATCCAATAACGGACAGATAAGTTAGGTACAATCGGCTCTAAAACGACATGAGGTATACATATATTAATCATCCCGCTAGTTTCTCCAATTATAGTATTAAATGAAATAACAACGACTGTTTCATTTGGTGAAATCATTTGCAAAAATTGTGGATTAACTTCAAGTTCCGTTAGAATTGGATCAATATCCGCAATATTGGCCCATGCTTCCCGAAGATTATCAAATGAACGCTCAAATAAGTTCGTCATAATTTTAGTTTCAATTTCTGTCATATTATTAACTTTTGCATAAGCTTCCCCTTTACCACCCATTAACAAATCTAACATAGAATAGGCGATATTCGGGTTTATTTCCATTAGAATATTCCCTTCAAGTGGAGGTACTTCAAAGACATTGATCAATGTCATATGAGGTACGGAACGAATGAATTCTTCAAACGGAATTTGATCAACAGAAACTACTGAAATTTGTACGTAAGATCTTAATTGGGCAGAAAAAAATGTTGTTAATAAACGAGCAAAGTTTTCATGGATTCGCGTTAAGCTACGGATCTGATCTTTAGAAAAACGAAGTGCACGCTTAAAATCATACACTCTAACTTTTCTTGCTTCTTGTTCACTCTTCATTTCATCTGCAGTCATTTCTCCTGTGGAAAGCGCACTTAACAACGCATCAATTTCGGATTGAGATAATATATCTCCTGCCAATCTGCCCACCTCCATTCAAAAAAGTTACTTTACTGAATTATATAAGAAGTTATATAAACTTGTTGAACTTCTCCATCATTCATCAATTCATTTATTTTAGTTTTCAAGGATGACTGGAATGTCGCTTTCCCCTGCTTACCTTCTAAATCTTCTGGAGTCATTTCAGAAAGCTCTGTAATAACAATATTTTTAATTTGAAAATCACGTTTTGTTAATTCATCTGCAGCTTCTTTGCTATCCGTTTGTACTTTTAATGATATACGGATAAATTTATTTCCAGCTAAATTTGTTGTAATTTCAGGTATGTCTATGGAAGATTCAACAATTTCATCTATTGTTGGTCCTGTTTCCTCATCTGGCTTGTTTAGCTGAGAAAGAATAAGCAATGCCACAACTCCAATTAATGTAATACAAACTAAAATAATTAGCATGATGGTTAGCAGTTTATTTTTACTCTTCATGTTCTTCACCTCTTAAATGGGGGTTCGATAAGATATGTATATCTTTGTAAAACTGAATGATTTTTTTGGCCACATCTTCTCTAGATTCTAACGCAACATACTTATGACCATTTGTGAGTGTTATCGTAGTATCCGGAAAAGATTCAACCGTCTCTATGTATAATGCATTCAACGTAAACTCTTTGCCATTCAAACGAGTCAAATTTATCAATATAAAGGGCCGGCCATAAAAAGGAACGGCCCAACCCTCCCTTACTTTGAACTAAGATTTTAATAAATTATCGTTTTAAGTTAACAAGTTCTTCTAAAATTTGGTCAGAAGTTGTAATAATACGAGTGTTCGCTTGGAAACCACGTTGCGCTACAATCATGTCTGTGAACTCTTCAGATAAGTCAACGTTAGACATTTCTAGGAAACCGGAGTTGATTGAACCGTTACCGCCAGCATTGGCTGAATTAAATAAAGGTTGTCCGGAGTTTGGAGACTCAGTATAGTAGTTTCCCCCAGTTTTTTCTAATCCCCCTGGATTAGCAAATTTCGCCATCGTTATTTGACCAGCCCATCTTAATGTTCCAAACTGATCCACATACGTCACTGCACCATCTTGTGAAACACTCATACTTTGAGCATTTGTAGGTATAGTAATCGGTTTATATGCAACTGTTGCTGTACCGGTAAAAGAAACCCCAGAGGGTAAATCGGTGATACTAGCTGTAGCATTTGTTGCTGTTGGACCCCCACTAGTATTAAAATCAAAAGTTGCCTTCATTTCATCTGGTGTAGGATGAAGAATTTGTGTACTTGTAGAAGTAGTACCAGATGCATTAGTTTGAGTTAAAGGCCCTTCAATAGCTGCTGAAAATCCTACTAAGTATTTCCCACTAGAATCAACTAAGTACCCATTACTATCCATATAAAAATTTCCTGCGCGAGTATACATTGTATTTTGATATCCTGTTGGTCCACCAGCAGCTGTAGCTCCGGTTCCATCAGCTACTTGAAAAAATCCGTCTCCGGAAATTCCCAAGTCCAAGGTATTCCCTGTGGATTGTAAAGAACCTCCAGAATGTATCGTATCTATTGCAGATAATTGAGAACCAAGACCTACTTGTTTTGCGTTTACACCACCACGTGTACCAGTTGCAGCAGATGCTCCAGAGGTCGTTTGCGAGATCAAATCTTTAAAAACTGTACGGCCTTTTTTAAATCCATAAGTATTAACGTTTGAGATATTATTACCGATAACATCCAATTTTGTTTGGAAGTTTTTTAAGCCTGAAATTCCTGAGTACATTGAGCGAATCATTTATTTTTTCTCCCTTCAATTTGCGTGCTAGCGTCTATCAGTCAGCTGCACATAGCATCCTTTTAAAGGTCCTGCTATTTATTAGTTCAACACAATTGTGCCGTCGATATTTGTGAATAATTGATTTTTCGCTTCCGTGCGATTCATGGCCGTAATCACTGTTGCATTTTTTGCACTTACGATTAATGCTGCTTGGTCCATCAATACTAATGAGTCATTCACACCTTTTGAGCGTGCTTCTGATACTTTGTCACTCACCAGTTGCCATTCTGCATCTGTTATGTGAATATTTCTTTCAGCTAAACGTTGATTTGCATGTTTACTTACTTTCAATTCTGTTTTCGCATTAGCCTCGTGCAACTGTTGCAAAAACGATTGTTTTGGCGATGTTACTTGTTTAGATGTGAGTGGTTGACGGATTGTTGTTTGCAGCGGAACGCGATTAATA
This sequence comes from Psychrobacillus mangrovi, assembly GCF_037104765.1. Taxonomy (NCBI): domain Bacteria; kingdom Bacillati; phylum Bacillota; class Bacilli; order Caryophanales; family Bacillaceae; genus Psychrobacillus; species Psychrobacillus mangrovi. The sequence continues at coordinate 548,755 of NZ_JBAWSY010000001.1, forward strand.
TTAATTTTGTCCATTGCATTTCTCCGTTCTTATTTATTTAATTGATGTAATTTGATCTGCAGTAATAGATGATCCACCAGTTATATTAAAGACAATTTTTCCATCTTTTTTCGATACAGATTCGACTTGAGCAGTACTTTCTGCGTCACCATTCGTATAACTTACAGTTTTTCCAATTAACAAACTTGCTTCTACTAAACTATTTGAACTTGCATTATTGGAGAGAACCTCGGAAATATTTCCTGGTGTAATAACTTTTCCATCAGCAAGTGTGAATCGTACTCCACCATCAACAAACTTAACACCAGCAATTGCCCCTGTACCTTCATTTGTAATGGGTTTACCATCTTCACCTAATTTATCTGTTAATTCATGCCATTTTACAGATTTACCAACGAAATTACTGTATTCAATCATTTGAGTCTGTTCTTGAGCTTCTGCATACTTTTCAAAAGCTTTTGTCAAGTTCGTCATTTGCTCTAATGATGAAAACTGAGCCATTTGTGCAATGAATTCGTTATCTTTCATTGGATTCGTTGGATCTTGGTTTTGTAATTGGGCCATTAATATTTTCAAAAACTCATCTTTTCCAAGCGTACTATTCCCTGTCGTGCGTGATGCTTTTTGCTGTGACAAGTACATACTGCTTTTGATAGGATTCATTTCTGCCATATATTAAACCTCCACTTCTTTTAAAAAGTCTTCGAAGGTAGCAACTTCTTCCTTCTCGTCCTTATTAGTTTCTTGTCGTTCTTGTTGTTGTCTAAATGATTCTTGGAAAGACTGATTTCTTTCTTGTCTAGCTGAATCTTGTATTGCTTGTGTAATCTCTATCTTCTCGATTTGGATGTTCTGATTAACTAACCCTTGCCTTAAATGATTGGAATTAGAATCTAACAAATCTTTGCCAAGTGTAGTTGATGCCAACATTTTGGCAGTAAGCATTCCATCTTTTTGAATCAATTCAATTCGAATGGTTCCGAGCTGTTCTGGATAAAGCTTGATGACCAGTCTGTTTGCTCCACCTGCTTGTCCAAACTGAACACGATTCATGACTTTTTGTAAGTCCTTTAGGAACTCTTCCGATTGTGCAGTTTTTTCAGTAGGCAGTGTAACTGAAACTGTTTCTACTTTTGTTAGAACAATCGTTGAAGCCTGTCCTTGTATAGGAGAAGTTACTTCTTTCGTCTCTATTACTTTTTCGGTTGTAGTAGCTACTTGTTTAATGATAACTTGTTGAACAACTGGTTTCATTGCTTGATCTAATGAAAGCTTATTCATAGCAGTATTTATAGCCTTATCGTTAGACATATCAGTTTGAAGTGTCAATGGAAGTTTAACTTCTTTAGATACCCCATCCTTGAGGTCTTTCACTAATTGATTTAAATCAAATAAAGTAGATTCTTGTTTTAGTGTCAAATCAGACTTTTTTCCAATAAGTTGCACAATCTTCAACAATTGCAATGCTTGGCTAGCTTCAACAGGTGTTGCTGGTCCTTGTCCGTTTAAAGAAATAACAATAGCATCTTTAAGCTGGCTAGCTTGTACATTTATTCCTGCTAACAAATCCCATACATTTGAATCTGATAAATCTTCTTCTGTATTAGCATTTTCACCTAAGAGCTTATTTAATAATTCTTTCAGTTCTTTTGGATTTACTATCAATTCTTTAGTACCTATTAGACTTTCCGCATCTCCCAATGAATCTACATCTAAAATGTTCAGTAAATCTTGTACTAGTTTTAGTTGAGAATCATCTGTTATTGGCACTGACTGAACTTGCTCATTAGATAGTACTTGTCCAAAAACATTTCCAAATAGTTGATTATTAGTATTCATAACTGGTAGTTTACCTTTTGGTTGGACCACAATATTATTTCCTAAATTTGCAACTGCTGCGATATTCAATAATTCACCTCCTCTCAAATGAAAACAACTTTTATTGCTTTGTCATTAATTCTGTAAATTTTGCTGCTTCTTCTGGAGTCATCTTTTCATAGATTTTCGCAACCGTATCTGGTTTTAAGCTATTTAATATTCTTAATGCTTCTGCATCACTCATTTTTGTAATTACTGGTGCTGCAGATTTTGCAGACATTTTTTCAAATGTAGATACTATTTCAGCATATTCTTGATTTGTGCTCGTTTGTTGTCGTTGGAGTTTTTCTATTTCATCCAACAAACGTTGCTGTTCGACTAATAGATCCTCATTTTCTTTCGCAGAGTTATTTATGTCTGATTGTAAGTTAGCTATTTCCGCTTCTTTTTGTTGTATTTCAGCTTGCAAAGAAACGACTCTTTCCTCTAATCGATTCGTTTTTACATCATCTGTAACGATTTCTGGTTGGCCAGCTCCTGTTAAATCTTTTGCCTTTTCGAAAATATTTATATTTGCAATTTGAGCAACTATCAAGAGAAGAGCTAAAGCAAATAAAAAAGGAATGATAAACCAATAAAAAAACATTTTTATTTTGCTTACACCTTTTGTATCATCGTCCACTTTCTTAATGTTTTTAATAGTTTTGTTCCGTTTAGCCATGCTTCTACTCACCTAATCTCTTTGTTTTGAAACTTTAAGGATGAGATTTCATCCAATTGAATCGTTTCAAGTCTGAGTTGATCTTGCTGAAAAAGTTCGTAATCTTTTTCTTTAATCTTTTCAAATTTACGAACTTCTATTGATTTTTCTAGAAGTTTCTCTTCGAACCAGTTCATTTTAGAACGGGCTTGCATAACTTCTTTTTGAACTTTATTTATTCTTTTCTGCAATCCATCAATAAAGTTTGAGAAATGATGAATATGATTAATAGATAATCCTTGCTTTAGTTGGTTATTCTGTGCGTCAACTGTATCTTCTTTCTTTTTCAGCAAATCATATAATTCCGTAGCCACTGTTTCAAAGGCTATAACTGATTCTTTGTATGCGAGCTCTGTCTCTGTTTTTTCCTGCTCGCGAACATTTAAGATTTTAGCAAATTTATACTGATAAGCAACCATTATTTAACACCACCATTTGATAAAGTGATTAATTCGTTCACACTAGACTCAAGCGATACTTTGTCTAAATAACCTTGCTTTAAAAAAGAAGTGATTAATGGTTCATATTGTATAGCTTCATCTATTTCTTTTGAAGTTCCACGTTTATAGGCACCTATATTAATCAAGTCTTCCGATTTGTTATATGTGAAATATAAATCACGTAAACGTTCAGCTGCTTTTTTATGATTTTCATCAGATATATGATTCATTAGACGACTTATACTTTTTAACACATTAATCGCAGGATATTGACCTTTATTAGCAAGGGAACGATCCAGTACAATATGTCCATCTAGTATCCCTCGTACCGTATCAGCAATTGGCTCATTCATATCATCACCATCAACTAAAACTGTATAAAAGGCTGTAATCGTTCCATTTTCATTTGTACCTGTACGCTCCAGTAGTTTTGGCAAGATTGAAAATACAGATGGTGTATACCCCCTAGTAGCAGGTGGTTCTCCTACTGCTAGACCTATTTCACGTTGTGCCATTGCAACACGTGTCACAGAATCCATCATTAGCATGACGTTTAGACCTTTATCACGAAAGTATTCTGCTATAGCAGTGGCTGTAAAAGCACCTTTTATACGCATTAGAGCAGGCTGATCGGATGTAGCAGCGATAACAATAGATCGTTCTAAACCTTCTTTGCCCAAATCCCTTTCAATAAATTCTCGTACTTCCCGTCCACGCTCCCCAATAAGGGCTATAACATTTAAATCAGCATTTGTATTTCTTGCTATCATTCCTAGCAACGTACTTTTTCCTACACCAGACCCTGCAAATATCCCAACTCTTTGACCTTTTCCTACTGTTAGCATGCCATCAATAGCTTTAACTCCGACTTCAATTCGTTCATTAATTGGGGGTCTAGTTAATGGATTAGGAGGATCTTGTTCCGTCCCAACAGTCATTAATCCTTTTGGTAATACTGTTCCATCAATTGGATTCCCCATTGAGTCGAGTACTTTTCCAATCAAATCAGGTCCAACCTTCACTTCTAACGGTCGACTGGTACCTTCAACTAAACAGCCTGTAGATATTTCTCGAATATTGGTATAAGGCATCAAAACAACTATTTCTTCTTTAAAACCAACTACTTCTGCCAGAATGACTGAATGGCCATTTTTAGTGGAGTTTATATGAATCTTACATACGTCCCCAATAGAACTTTCAGGACCTTGTGATTCAATCATTAATCCAACAACACGATTCACACGCCCGTATTTTTTAAATGTTGAAAGGTTTGGGATTTGTTGAATTAATTCGACTGCTTTCATCATGTTCACTCCACATTATCTAGAATATCAACTAGTTTTAGTCTTAATTCATGTAGTTGTTCATCAATACTTACAACAATTCGTCCGTGGTTTGTTTCAATATAACAATCTGTATCATTCATTTCTTCATCAACAAATATCATAAATGGAACATCTACAGGAAATATAGAAGCAAGTTCCACCCGGTTGTTAGATACTAACTTAAAATAGATAGGAGATACATAGAGTTTTATCTCTTTCATCTCTCTTGCTTCTTTTAATCCTCTTTTTACAACAGATAAAAAGAATTCTTCGTCGTCCTCTAATTTCTTTCCAATAATTCGCTCAGCAACCTGAATAGCAATTTCTAAAATAACTTGTTCTTGATGTTGTAAATAGTTCGCCGCATTTTCGTGTGCTACTTCGATTGTTTCATTTGCAGTATTTAAGGATTGTTGCATATCTGCAGTAGCCTTACTTCTACCTTCTTCTAGCCCTTGGGTAAAACCCTCATCATAGGCAGCTTGCTGGTAAGCAATTTTTTGTTCTTCCCACGTTTTTAATTGATCATCTATATATTGTTTGGTTTCCTCAATTTCTTTGGCTAATTCTTCTTTTGTTGAAGCAATTTGTAGGTTTGCTTCATGAATCATTTGATCTCTTTCTTTTAACACTACGTCTAGGGAAAGAGGTTGATCTGTATCTATTTCTTCTCTTAATTGCAGACTTTTAATTTGAATAGGTTTCGTTTTATCACTATTTTCATTCACTTGTACGTTTCGGAAAATCTTAGACAATAATGTCATCTCCTCCACCACGAGCAATTATTATTTCACCAGCGTCTTCCAATCTTCTAATAACAGAGACAATCCGTGTTTGTGCTTCTTCTACATCCTTTAATCGAACAGGTCCCATAATCTCCATTTCTTCTTTAAATGTTTCAGCCATTCTTGAAGACATATTACGGAATATAATATCTTTAACTTCTTCACTTGAAACTTTCATCGAAAGGAGTAAATCTTCGTTTTCACAATCACGTATAACTCGTTGAATAGAACGATTATCAAGTGTAACGATATCTTCAAATACAAACATTCTTTTCTTAATTTCTTCAGCAAGTTCTGGATCTTGAATTTCAAGCGCATCCAAAATTGTTTTTTCAGTTGTTCGGTCTACACCATTCAATACTTCAACGACAGCATCTACGCCACCAGTTTCTGTGTAATCTTGTGTAACCGTCGAAGACAACTTTCGCTCAAGTACGGATTCAATTTCACTAATAACTTCTGGAGAAGTTGAGTCCATCATTGCTATTCTTTTCGCAATATCTGCTTGAACCTCTTGAGGTAAAGAAGAAAGAATAATACCTGCTTGTTGAGCTTCTAAGTATGACAGAATTAGCGCTATTGTTTGTGGGTGCTCGTTTTGAATAAAATTAAATAATTGCGTTGGTTCAGCTCTTCTTGCAAAATCAAATGGTCGTACTTGTAATGAAGATGTTAATCGATTAATAATCGCTTGTGCATGATCCGAACCAAGTGCTTTCTCTAACACTGTTTTTGCGTAACCAATACCACCCTGTGAAATATAATCTTGAGCGAGTGCAATATTATGAAACTCTTCTATAATATCTTCTTTAATTTCAGGCTCAACTTTTTTCACACCTGAAATTTCTAATGTCAAGCGCTCGATTTCTTCTTCGTTTAAATGCTTATAAATAGAAGCTGAAACTTCCGGGCCGAGAGAAATTAATAAAAGCGCGGCTTTTTGTTTCCCACTAAGTTCTTTTTCTTTTTTTATCATAGCCGTCCTCCATTAATCCTCTGCTATCCATGTACGTAATAATTTTGCGAAATCTTCTGGCTTGTCCTTTGCCATTTTTTCCAATTGTTTACGCCTTAAAGTAGCTTCTGTCTCTTTTTCATTATTAATATCATCTATTTTTAGTTCTTCTCTTTGTTCTTCCAGAATGACTAATTCCTCTTCTTCATTTCTACGTGAACGAATAATGAAAACAATTAGTAGAATGATTGCTGCTAACAGAATTCCTCCGATAACATAAACCCACCAAGGAATCATTGAATCTGTTGTAGCAACTGTACTTGCTTTTCCATTGAAAGGTTGTACGGAAACAACAATTTTTTCTTGTAATTGCTCTTCAGTTAGCTGTTCAACCTCATCTTTATCGATGGAAGTTCGTACAATTGTAGCTAGAATTTGTTCAATATCTCCTTGAACACCTTCAGGCATAGAAGTAATATCATCAGGAGTTGGTGGTTCTACCATTACTTGAATCCCTAAATCTCTGATTTTGTATGGACTTTCTACAATTTCTTTTCGAATACGATTTACCTCATTATTAATCGTATCCTCTGTTCTTTCGTAATCTCCGTTTGCATTAGAGCCTTCTACATAATTTGTAAAATTATCAGTAGCATCCTCGCCTTGCGGGGTTCCACCTGCAACAGGATTTGTTCCAGTAAATGTTTCGGAAATTCGTTGGGCACTTATTTCAATACCCGCCATATTTTCTTCATCTACTGGTTGCACTAAGTTCTCTTCTCTTTTTTCTTGTTGAAAGTCAATATCTGTTGTAACGGAGACTACAACTTTGTCTGGTCCCATTAAAGTACTTAACATTGTTTGCACTTGTCTTTGTAAATCGCGTTCTATTGATTTTTTAATAGCCATTTGGTCGCCAACATTAGCGCCCGTTGAATTAGAATTAGCGGTTTGAAGATCAAAGTATTCAAAGTATTGGTTTGTAATAACTATGTCTTCTGGCAATAAGTTTGGAACTGATTTTGAAACTAGATTATATAAGGTTTGAATTTGAACATCCGTAAATTGGTATCCTGGTTCAGTATTAAGAACAATAGATGCACTAGCATTTTCATTGCTTTGAGATAAAAATACTCCCTCTTCAGGCAAAGAAATCATTACTTTTGCATCTTTCACTCCCTTAATACCTTTAATCAAATTAGCAAGTTCTGTCTGAGTAGAAGCCAATTTTAATACATTGAACTCATTATCAGTCATTCCAAATCCAGCATTTTGAGAAAAGAAACTATAATCAATCATCCCAGATTTAGGGAAGCCTTCTGCTGCAAGTTGAACCAATAACGAATCAACTTGATCGGATGGAACTAATATAGAAGTCCCGCCAGGAGCTATTTGATTTTCTACTCCTTGTGCATCCAATGTTTCTTTTATACGACCTACTTCAGAAGGAGCTACATCTGCATACAATGGAACAAATTCTGTTCTTGTCGAAAAGAATGTAATAATTGCTGCGATAAGTATTATTCCAGCCAAACTTCCAATAATCGTTCCTTTTTGTACTTTCGTTCGGCTCTTCCAAAAAGCAGAGACATCACTTGTGATTTTTTTTATTCGTTCATTCATTATTATCCTCCGGCTATGGTGAATATTTTTACTCGATATTTAAATATAACCGAGGGTTTAGACTGGCATTCTCATTATTTCTTGATAAGCTTCAATGACTTTATTCCGAACTTCCAATGTTGCATTTAATGTTATACTCGCTTTTTGAGAAGCTATCATAACATTATGCAATTCTACTTCTTCTCCACGTATCAACTTCTCTGTTACTACATCAGAAGCTTTTTGATTAGCATTTACTGACTCAAGTGCACCTTTTAGAAAATCACCAAAGTTCTGTTGTGCTTCAAATGGACTTGGTTTCGGAGTAGAAGTAGTCGGATTTAATTGAGCTGTATTAAATAAGGAAACAGATTCTATTGCCATAATTATGAACCTTCTTTCAATCTCTATTTACCAATCTCTAAAGCTTTAGAAAGCATTGCTTTATTGGCATTGAACACTGTTACGTTCGCTTCATAAGAACGAGTTGCAGAAATTAAATCTACCATTTCTCTCAACGGATCTACATTTGGCATTTCTACATAACCTTCTGCGTTTGCATCGATATGAGTTGGATCAAAAACTAGTTTAAATGGTGTTTCCGTATCTTCTTTAATATCTGATACTTTTACGCCGTTACCAACTGTATCTTTATTTGTTTTCCCCATAGCAACATTTAAAAAGCTAGAGAATTGTCCTTCAAGTGGTTGTAAAGTTACACTTTTTCTTCTATAGGCTTGCCATTCACCATTGACTAATTTTGCACGAGTTGTATCAACATTAGCCATATTGGAAGAAATAACATCCATACGAAGTCGCTGAGCTGTTAGTGCAGAGGCAGTGGTATTCATTCCATGAAAAATCGACAAGATTAGCTACCTCCTCTTATGACAGTTTGTAATGTATTTAACTTACCGCTTACACGGTCAACCAATGCATTGTAATAAATTTGATTTGTTGCTAGATTAGCTTGTTCTTTGTCCATGTCTACTCCATTGCCATTGTGGTTATAACGGAAATTAGAATAGTTATAAACACCTGGAGTACTTACTTTCATTTGAAAATTAAAATGCTTTTCATTTGTACGGTTCGCAGATATTATCGATTGTTTTGCATCCGAAAAAACGTCAGCAAAGTTAACGCTTTTTGCTTTATAGTTCGGAGTGTCGACATTTGCTATATTTTGCGCAATTGTTTTCTGTTTTAGTGCAGAAAAGTTTAATCCTCGCTCTAAATCCGAGATTGTTCCTCCAAAAATACTCAATTACTACACCTCTTTGAATTCTAATCGGAAAGATGTTAATAATAATCTATGATAATCATAATAATTTAATTGTAATGAAAATGTAACAAAGTGTCTATTCTCTTTTATTCTTTTTCATAGGACATTTTTCCTTTTTTTTCGCCATATTTCTCTTTTTTGTGTCGGAAACGGTGCATTTACTCCTCCGCACTTACTATTTTGAGGAAATTTTCAATTAACTGGATATTAATTCCTTTGACAAATTCATTTCAACTGGAAATAGAGTATGAGAAGTTTTTTAACATCCGACGTCCCATATACGGAGGTTAATTAAGATGAATAACGCAAGCTTTTAAAACTTGCTAGCAGAATTATTGGCTCTTGGAGACTCTTCAATAAAACTTGCGTGTATTTTTCCCATTCGTAGGCTTACCGTCTAGTTACACCTAACTGAATTACTTTACTCACTTCGTTTTTGTTTTCTCCCATTTCTCCCATAGAACATACGAAGTGTTCTTCAAATCCAGCTAGTCTAAATAATGCAAAATAACCATTTCTTTAAATTCATAACTACGGTCTATCGGTGTCCTTCTTTAAATAGCCTTTCGCTTTCCTTACTTCGTCATGCTAACTTCTATTTGGTAGAAAACCATAATTATATTCCTCATGACCTTCATATACTCGTGATAACGCTAAGGCAAGCGTTTCCTGATTAGACGGGTCTGTCACAGTTGAAATGCCTTTTAGACGCATTCCGTCCTTAGGTTTTTGATTTTAATTTAGCGGACTAGGTGCGCTTAATAGAATCCGTTGAAAATTAACATGCTGACTTAAGAATAATTATGGGCATCATATTTACACCATGACTTCCATATATGAATTTCGTGCTCTTCATACCTGAGGTTCCAGTCAACCAGCACGTCCTTGCGTTATGCTTACAGTCTTCTACCTTTACAATTATCCGCATGCTGGGCACACGCAAAAAAAACCTCTTCTACATTTGGTAGAAGAGGTTTTAATCATAATTCTTATTTCATTTTAAGATGAGCAAGTTCTGCTAAAAATTTATCATTAAGTACTTTAATATAAGTACCTTTCATTCCTAGAGAACGAGACTCAATAACGCCTGCACTTTCAAGTTTACGTAGAGCATTTACGATAACTGAACGAGTTATACCAACACGATCAGCTATTTTAGAAGCAACTAGTAAACCTTCGTTACCATCAAGTTCTTCAAAAATATGTTCAATAGCTTCTAACTCGCTATATGATAATGAATTGATAGCCATTTGTACAACAGCTTTACTTCTTGCTTCTTCCTCAATTTCTTCTGATTTTTCACGTAGAATTTCCATACCTACAACAGTCGCACCATATTCTCCAAGAATTAAATCATCATCATGGAATTCTTGTTTCAAACGACCAAGAATTAAAGTTCCAAGACGTTCACCTCCACCGATAATTGGCACAATTGTCGTCAAACCATCTTTAAACAATTCACGATTCTCTTCTGGGAAAATTGAGTGTTTACTGTAAACATCTAAGTTGGATGAAGTTTCATTCACATTAAATAAGTTTTTTGTATATTCTTCAGGGAATTGACGTTCTTCCATCATCGTAATCATACGATCATTCTCAATTTGCTGATGTACTTCTAATCCAAGAAGTTTACCTTTTCGGCTTACAATGAATGCGTTACATTCAATTACTTCACTTAATGTTGTTGCCATTTCTTTGAAATTAACAGGTTTACCTGCAGATGCTTGTAACATTGAGTTAATTTTTCTTGTTTTGTCTAATAAATTCATGGTGAATCCTCCAATATAATTTTCATATTTATTTTAATATTCTAAAGGTTTTTAATTGTTTTAGAAAGTAATTCAACTTAATATTACAGTATAAATTGCGATAAATCTTTATTTTTCACAATATTGTCAAGTTTTTGGTCAATATAGGAAGGAGTTATTTGAATATGAGCTGGAGAAATGTCAGAAGCTTCAAATGAAAGGTCTTCTAAAATTTTCTCCAGGATTGTATGAAGACGTCTCGCTCCTATATTATCTGTCTCTTGATTAACTTCATAAGCTATTTCACCAATTCTTGCTATTGATTCTTCAGAAAACGAAATAGTTACACCTTCTGTATGAAGTAAAGCTTCATATTGTTTCGTTAGAGAGTGTTGAGGTTCTTTTAAAATACGAACAAAATCATCTTTCGTGAGTTTTTCTAATTCGACACGAATTGGAAATCTACCTTGAAGTTCCGGGATTAAGTCTGATGGTTTGGACATATGGAACGCTCCTGCAGCAATAAAAAGAATATAATCAGTTTTTACAGCACCATATTTCGTATTAACTGTAGACCCTTCGACAATTGGTAGAATATCTCGCTGAACTCCTTCTCTGGAAACATCTGCAGATGAAGTATTACCGCTTTTATTTGCGATTTTATCCATTTCATCGATAAAAATGATACCGGTTTGTTCCGTTTTTTCAATAGCTATTTGTGATAATTCATCATTATCTATTAATTTGCTCGCTTCTTCTTGAATTAATACTTTACGAGCATCTTTTACTTTCATTTTTCTTTTTTTCTTTTTCTTTGGCATTAAACTAGAAAGTGCATCCTGCATGTTCATCCCAATACTTTCCATTCCTCCGCCTTGCAATGCATCGAAAATGGATGGAGCATGTTCTGTTACTTCTACTGTAACTATTTCATTCTCTAGTTTACCGTCTCTTAAATCCTCTGCAATTTGAGAACGTTTTAATCGGACATCTGTATCATCTGTTTCTGAAGGTTCATCCTCAGACTTACCGCCGAATAATGCTTCAAAAGGGTTTTGATTTGTGTTCTTTTTCTTTAAGGAAGGAACTAGAAGCTTTACTATAGCGTCGTTTGCGAGACGGGTTGCTTGATCTTTTACTTCTTCCATTTTTTCTTCTTTCACTATACGAATCGCTGCTTCTACTAAATCTCTAACCATAGATTCTACGTCTCTTCCGACATAACCTACTTCTGTAAATTTAGTCGCTTCCACTTTTACAAAAGGAGCTTTTGTTAGCTTTGCAATTCTTCTTGCTATTTCTGTTTTCCCTACTCCAGTTGGACCAATCATTAAAATATTTTTAGGGATTACTTCATTTTTCATATCCTCATCTAATAACTGTCTTCTATATCTATTTCGTAAAGCAACTGCTACAGCTTTTTTTGCTGCATCTTGCCCAACAATATATTTATTTAAATGCTCAGTAATTTGCTTTGGTGTTAAGTTATTTTCTTTCATTCACCTAAAACCTCCACGATGATTTGATGATTCGTAAATACACATATATCTGCAGCAGTTGTTAAAGCAGCTTTTGCAATCTCTTCTGCAGATAGATGGCCAGCGTATTGTTTTAATGCTCTACCAGCTGCTAGAGCATAATTACCTCCAGAGCCTATTGCTAAAATTCCATCATCAGGTTCTATAACTTCGCCAGTTCCTGACACGAGTAGTAAATTACTTTTATCCATCACTAAAAGCATCGCTTCTAATTGACGTAGCATTTTATCTCCTCTCCATTGTTTTGCTAGCTCAACGGCAGCACGTTGAAGGTTACCATTATACTCCAGAAGTTTTCCTTCGAACATTTCAAAAAGTGTAAAAGCGTCTGCTACAGATCCAGCAAAACCAGCAACCACTTGACCATTAAACAGTCTTCTTACTTTTTTTGCAGTATGTTTCATTACTACTTGATTACCCAAAGTGACCTGTCCGTCTCCCGCCATTGCATGACTTCCGTTATGACTTACAGCAAATATTGTCGTTGCATGTATATTACCCAATATTCATTACCTCCAATACTTATGCCCTTGGATGAGCATTCATATACGTTTTTCTTAAATGTTCTTTTGTAACATGCGTATAAACTTGAGTAGAAGTTAAATGGGAATGGCCTAATAATTCTTGAACACTCCTTAAATCCGCTCCATTATTCAGTAGATGGGTAGCAAAGGTATGTCGGAGCATATGAGGAAAAATAGTTGTATGCATAGAAGCTTTCTTCATCATTTCGTTTAAGATATAATGCACTCCACGTGCTGTTAAATGCGCTCCTCTATTATTCACAAAGAGAAAGGAATGAGAAGTCGACTTCATTAATTTTGGTCTACTTTTTTCTACGTATTCTTCGACCGCACTTAGAGCAAAGTCTCCGATGGGAACATACCGTTCTTTTCTACCTTTACCCATTACACGGACAACCCCATAGCTCTTATCTATATGACTCAATTCAATAGAAATAAGTTCGCTCACACGAATGCCTGTAGCATATAACAATTCAAGTATTGCCATATTTCGTAATGATAACGGATCGTCTCCTTCATTTCCTTGAAACAATTTTTCCATTTCTTCTTCATAAAAGAAATGAGGTAGTCTTTCTTCTTTTTTCGGGTGATACAAGGATCGAAAGGCATCTTCCCGAATATCAAATTCTCTATGAAGAAACTTGTAAAAGGAACGAATAGAGGAGATCTTTCTTGATATAGAGGTTCTAGCTAACTTTTTTTCATAAAGGGCTGTTACATACAATCTTGCATGAACATATTCAACTTCATTTAAATTAGTTACACTTTCTCCATCTAAAAAGTGTAAAAAATGTTCAATGTCTTTTCTATATTCTTGGATAGTAAGATTAGAGTAATTTTTCTCTAATTGAATATAGTCTATAAATGAATACAGTTCAACTAATCCAATCATTAAAACAACTCCCGTGTGTATTCCCATAGTAAAAGCCTCTAAAAGTATACAACCTTTAGAGGCTTAAAGCAATTAAACCGATTTATTTTTCAAAAAATTTTGAATCGTCGTTAATGCTCGATTAGCTAACTGCTCAGTTCTTACTTTTTTATCTCTTACTTTTGGTTGTAGCTCGGGAAATAACCCGAAGTTTATATTCATTGGTTGGAAGTTTTTTGAATCAGCTTCTGTTATGTATCTAGCCATACTTCCGAGTGCTGTCTCACTTGGGAATACAATTAATTCTTCCCCTTTTGCAAGCTTAGCAGCGTTTATTCCTGCAAGTAACCCACTTCCTGCCGATTCTACATAACCTTCAACTCCAGTCATTTGACCAGCAAAGAAAATTTGTTGATTCGCTTTAAGCTGATAAGTTGGCTGTAGGACAGTAGGTGAGTTTATAAACGTATTTCGGTGCATAACTCCATAACGGACTACTTCCACATTTTCTAATCCTGGAATTAACTTAAGAACTTCCTTTTGTGGTCCCCATTTTAAATGTGTCTGGAATCCAACAATATTATAAAGGGTTCCAGCGGCATCGTCTTGTCTTAACTGTACAACAGCATAAGGACGTTTACCTGTTTTAGGGTCTTCCAATCCAACTGGTTTCATCGGTCCAAATAAAAGCGTTTTACGACCTCTGCTAGCCATTACTTCAACTGGCATACAACCTTCAAAGTAAATTTCTTTTTCAAATTCTTTTAAAGGCACAACTTCTGCTGCTACGAGTGCATCGTAAAAACGATTAAACTCTTCTTCTGTCATTGGACAGTTAAGATAAGCAGCTTCCCCTTTGTCATATCGAGATTTTAAATATACTTTATTCATATCAATACTTTCTTTTTCAACAATTGGAGCTGCTGCATCATAAAAGTATAAATAATCTTGACCCGTTATTTCTTTCACTCTCTCAGCCAAAGCAGGAGAAGTTAGGGGCCCTGTTGCGATAATGGTAATACCGTCTGGAATCTCGGTTACTTCTTCGTTTATGATCTCAATCATTGGATGATTGCGAATGGTATCTGTTACCCTTCCAGCGAAATCATGTCTGTCTACAGCTAATGCTCCACCTGCAGGAACACTACTATTATCTGCGGATTGAATAATAAGAGAATCTAACATACGCATTTCTTCTTTAATAACCCCAACAGCGTTTGTTAGGGTGTTAGCACGAAGTGAATTAGAACATACTAGTTCAGCAAATTTATCTGTATGATGTGCAGGTGTTTGCTTTACAGGACGCATTTCATAAAGACGAACTTTTATCCCTCGCTTTGCAATTTGCCATGCAGCCTCGCTTCCTGCAAGTCCTGCGCCTATCACGTTTACTATTTCAGTCATGGTGAAACCTTCTTTCTTTTAACTCTGTGGATCTTCTTTATAGTCACAATTTACACATTGAATTTGGACGCCTTTTTTCAACTTTTTCTCTACTAACATATCATTACATTTAGGACATGGTCTATTTATTGGCTTATCCCAGGAAACAAAATCACATGTTGGATATCGATCGCATCCGTAAAATATTCGTTTTGTTTTACTTTTACGTTCTACGATCTGCCCTTCTCCACAAGATGGACACGGAACACCAATTTCTTTCACAATTGCTTTGGTGTTTCGACAATCAGGGAAGTTGCTACATGCCATAAATTTACCGTATCGGCCGAGTTTATAGACCATAGGAGAACCACAATTTTCACAATCTTCGCCTGTAGGTTCATCTTTTATAACGATTTTTTCCATTTCAGCATCGGCATGTTCCACATGTTTAGCAAAGTCTTGATAAAAACCATCAATAACTTCGACCCATCTAACTTGTCCTTCTTCCACACTATCTAAGTCTTTTTCCATTTGTGCTGTAAACTCGATATCTAAAATATTTGGGAAAAATTCAAGTACTAGTTGATGTACGATTGTTCCAAGCTCAGTCGGTACAAAACGTTTAGTCTCTAAAGCCACATACCCTCTTTTTTGTATCGTATCAAGTGTAGGAGCATATGTGGAAGGTCTGCCTATTCCAAGTTCTTCTAGCGTTTTTACTAGTCTCGCTTCTGAATATCTTGGTGGTGGCTGTGTAAAATGTTGTTTAGGCTCAATCGCCAGCGCATTTACTTTGTCTCCAACCTCTAGAACAGGCAACAATTTGTCTTTATCATCTGTTTGATCATCCGTACCTTCGACATACACTTTCATGAAACCAGGAAATTTTACTTGTGAACCATTTGCTCTAAATAAAGCATTCCCATTTTTCATATCAACAGAAACCGTATCTAATATTGCAGGAGCCATCTGGCTAGCAATAAATCGCTCCCATATTAATTTATATAAACGGAATAAATCTCTAGACAGAATGTTTTTTAACTGATCGGGAGTTCTTAGAACACTTGTAGGTCTTACTGCCTCATGCGCATCCTGAGATTTTTTGGATTGTTTTTCTTCTTTTTTACTCGTTATATATTCTGACCCGTATTCATTTTGAATATATGCGTGAGCGTCGGCTTTAGCTGTATCAGAGATTCGGGTAGAATCTGTACGCATATAAGTGATTAAACCTACAGTACCTTCTTTTTTCCCAAGGTCAATTCCTTCATATAATTGTTGCGCTAGCATCATCGTTTTTCTAGCTCGGAAGTTAAGTTTACGAGCAGCTTCCTGTTGAAGAGATGAGGTTGTAAATGATGATGCTGGATTTCTTTTTCTTTCTTTTTTTACTACATTTATTACTTCAAACTTTTTGCCTTTCATTCCTTTAAGTACATCTTTTACTTCATTTTCGTTTGTTAGCTTAACCTTATCTTTATCCGTCCCGTAATAAAGAGCGTCGAATGCTTTTTTATTTTTCTCGAATTGCCCTTCAATTGTCCAATACTCTTCTGGTACAAAGCTATTTATTTCATTTTCGCGGTCAATAATCAACCGTAACGCTACAGATTGAACACGTCCAGCAGATAAACCTTTTTTCACTTTCTTCCATAAAATTGGACTAATATTGTAACCAACAAGGCGGTCTAAAATTCTTCTTGCCTGCTGAGCATCAACTAAATCCATATTTATTGGTCTAGGATGTTTAAATGATTCTAAAATAGCATCTTTTGTAATTTCATTGAACACCACTCGACATTCTGAATTAATATCAACATTTAATGAGTTAGCTAAATGCCATGCAATAGCTTCCCCTTCTCTGTCGGGGTCAGCTGCGAGATAAACTTTCTTTGCTTTTTTTGCAGCATTTTTCAAGTCTTGCAATACGGGACCTTTTCCTCGTATTGTAATATATTTTGGTTCATAGTCATTTTCTACATTTACACCCATTTGACTTCTCGGCAAATCACGTACATGACCGATGGATGCTTTTACTTTATATTTTTTTCCAAGATATCGTTCAATTGTTTTTGCCTTTGCTGGCGATTCCACAATAACTAAATAATCCGACATAAATGTGCCTCCTTATAGAAGGTAACTCGCTTTAAGCTTCAAAACAAATACCTGTTGCAAAATGTATAACAGATTTCTAAAGAAAGCAAGTCTTTTAATTTATTTAATTGTTTATTTGTTCAAATTCTTGTAGTTCATCAAGTATTTGATAACCATTCCATACAGGCTTTGCACCCTCTAAAATAAGGTTATGTGGGCCAGCAGACAACGGGGAATGAATAGATCCAGGAATGGCGAAAATTTCTTTTCCATTTTCTAATGCATGCTCCATTGTTGAAACTGTACCACTCTTTTCTTTTGCCTCTGTAATAACGACACCTTGTGACAAACCGCTAATTATACGATTACGCATGGGAAAATTCCACTTTTTAGGTGTTATATATGGTGGATATTCTGTTATTAATAAATGTTCTTTCGACATTTTTTTCGCTAATTCTTCATTTTGCTTCGGGTATATATGAAATAAACCAGTGCCCAGAACCGCAATTGTCTTGCCTCCTAGCGCTATTGTGCTTTCATGAGCCATTGTATCCGCTTCTTTAGCGAGACCGCTCACAATAGCGAAATTTCGGCTTATTAATGGAGGTAATATTGTTTCAATACTTTTCTTAGAATAATTAGTTGCCTCTCTAGAACCTATAATAGCTAACTTTTTATGCATGTTTAATAAAGAAGTATCTCCTTTTACATAAAGAACTGCGGGTGGATCGTAAAGACTTTTTAAACTTAAGGGATAATTGGGATTGGTAAAAATAATTGGGGTAATTTGATGTTTATCATAGACTTGTAGAAATGGGGTTTCCACAAATTTTTGGTACATGTTTTGAAGCTGAATCGCACGATTTTGTGTAATTTTCAAAAGACCTGAGAGTAAATTTGTTTGCATCTTTTCTAATTGAGATAATGTGGGGGTGTATTCAATTAGGGGTTGTAGCTTGTTCATAGGAACTGGAAAAACATAGTGTAAAGCTAAAAATCGATTTATCCATTGCTCATCGGTATTGCTCATTGCTTCCCTCCTATTAAAATAAAAAAAGATACGGCAACACCAGATGATGTGCCGTATCTTTAATATTAATGTGTTTTACATTTGTCGTAAAGACCTGCAGCTTTAATTGCTTTAATTAAAGTTTCGCCGATTACGGATGGAGTTGGTGCAACTTCCATTCCAGCTTCTTGCATTGCTTTAATTTTTTCTGCAGCTGTACCTTTACCACCAGAAATGATTGCACCAGCGTGACCCATACGTTTACCTTCAGGAGCTGTTTGTCCTCCGATAAATCCTACAACTGGTTTCGTCATGTTAGCTTTAATCCATTCTGCTGCTTCTTCCTCAGCAGTACCTCCGATTTCACCAATCATAACAACTGCATACGTTTCTGGATCTTCGTTAAATGCTTTTAATACATCAATGAAGTCTGTACCATTTACAGGGTCTCCACCAATACCAACCGCTGTAGATTGACCTACACCAGCTTGTGTTAATTGGTGAACTGCTTCATAAGTTAAAGTACCAGAACGAGACACAACACCTACATGGCCTTTAGAATGAATATTTGGAGGCATGATACCGATATTGCTTTCATCAGCTGTTACAATACCTGGGCAGTTTGGACCTACTAAACGAGTCTTTTTGCCTGTCATATAACGTTTTACTTTTACCATATCTAATACTGGAATATGCTCAGTAATACAAATAGCCAAGTCTAATTCTGCATCTGTAGCTTCCAAAATTGCATCGGCTGCAAATGGAGCTGGTACATAAATTACTGAAACATTAGCGCCAGTTGCTTTAACCGCTTCTTCAACAGTATTGAATACAGGAACACCTTCTACCTCTGAACCGCCTTTACCTGGAGTTACACCAGCAACGATTTTTGTGCCATATTCCAACATTTTTTTAGTATGGAATAGAGCAGTGGAGCCAGTAATACCTTGTACCAAAACTTTAGTATCTTTATTAATAAAAATTGCCATTGTTTTGTCTCCGCCTTTCTTAGCCTACAAGTTCAACAATTTTTTGTGCGCCATCTGCCATTGAATCAGCAGCAACGATGTTTAAACCTGATTCGTTCAATAAAGACTTACCTTTATCAACATTTGTACCTTCTAAACGAACAACAAGTGGTACTTCAAGTCCAACTTCTTTCGCAGCAACGATAACACCTTCAGCGATAATATCACATTTCATAATTCCACCAAAGATGTTAACAAAGATACCTTTAACATTTTTGTCAGAAAGAATGATTTTAAATGCTTCCGTTACTTTTTCAGCTGTAGCACCGCCCCCAACGTCCAGGAAGTTAGCCGGTGATCCGCCGTAATAGCTAATTGTATCCATTGTAGCCATTGCAAGACCAGCACCATTAACCATACATCCGATATTTCCATCTAAAGAAATATAGCTTAGGTCATATTTTGATGCTTCGATTTCTTTTGCATCTTCTTCATCAAAGTCACGTAGTTCTACGATATCTTTATGACGGTAAAGTGCATTTCCATCAAAATTAAATTTTGCGTCTAGTGCTACTACATCTCCAGCACCAGTTACAACTAGTGGATTGATCTCAACGATAGCTGCATCTTTATCCACGAATGCTTCGTATAAACCAAGCATTAATTTTGCAGCTTTGTTTACTAATTTAGTAGGTATATTCATATTGAAAGCCATACGACGTGCTTGGAAACCAGTAAGTCCAACTACAGGGTCAATTTCTTCTTTGAAAATCTTTTCAGGAGTAGCAGCTGCCACTTCCTCGATGTCCATTCCACCCTCTTCAGAACCCATTAAAGTTACCCGAGAAGATGCTCGGTCTAAAACTAAACCAAGGTAGTACTCTTTCTGGATATCAGAACCTTCTTCGATATAAAGGCGTTTTACTTCTTTACCTTCTGGACCTGTTTGATGTGTTACCAATACTTTTCCTAACAATTCCTTCGCATATGCACGAACATCGTCCAAGTTTTTTGCGATTTTTACTCCGCCTGCTTTACCGCGTCCACCAGCGTGGATTTGAGCTTTAACAACGACAACTTCAGAACCTAGTTCTTTTGCAGCTTTAACAGCTTCTTCTGGAGAAAATGCTACTTTCCCATTAGGAACAGCTACACCGTATTGTCTGAGGAGTTCTTTCCCTTGATATTCATGGATATTCATCTTACGTCCTCCAATCAAACTTATGTCAAGTAATTTACTACTTTTTCATTGTAATAAACCTGTCACTTCTTGTCTACAAAAGTAATTTTTTTCTCTAAAACTTAGAATATTCAAATATTTTATTAATTTAATTGATTTTACCATTCTCTTGATCAATTCGATAAATAAAAGCAAAGACCTCCGCTACCGCTTGATACAACTCTTCGGGTATAGATTGATTTATATCTAATTGGCCGAGAAGTTCTACTAAACTACGATCTTCTTGTATGGGGACATTATGTTCTTTTGCTCTCATTAAAATATTTTCAGCTATTTTCCCTTTTCCTTTCGCTAGAATGGTAGGAGCATCAATAATACCCGGTTTATATCCTAAAGCCACTGCTTCCTTGCGTACATGTTTTTCTTCAGTCATATTCGAATATCTACTCCTTGTGACTCTTTTCCGAGTATTTTCTTTGGTGATGTAAGTTTTTGTTCTTGAAACGTTTTGACAAATACACCTGAGAGTTGATATCCAACTGACAATAAGCCTTCCTTTAGGGAGTCTTTAAATACATTAGCAATTTGTTGTAAGTGATTGTCGTTATTGTATAAAGAAATGGTTACTACACGATTTTGAACTTGCATATCTACAACTGTCTCTTCTAAAGAATCTAATTGTAAATAAAACATGATACGAGCATAATCTGAATCTATTTTTCCGTCCTCTTTCATACGACCATTCCATTCAAGCGTGGCATCCATTTTCTTTCCTAAAAATTCTAATGGAACTTGCATTAATAACTGATGCTGAGGTCCGTTTTCATTCGACAATATTTGCAGTCCATTCATTCGATTTAGTAGTAGCTCTGCTTGATCTTTTAGTGGTGCAGAAATAACTTGATTTTGAAGAAGGTCTATCAATTGCGGCTTCAGTTGATTTGCAATCTGTCTAACTTCATCACTACCTCCCCCAAGTTTTGCTTCGTAACTAAAACCAAGTGACTTCAGAACTTCTTTCATAGCATGCTCAAATGCTTTGCCGTCTAACTGTTGAATTACACTTTGTTCGGATTGCTGAAGTGCTGTAGAAATAATATGTTGATTACTATTTTTGGTAAAAGACATTACTTGCTGTAGCGTTTGGGAAACGATTTCTTTGTTTTCTCCCTTACCAAGTAATGATAGCAAGTGCTCTTTTGCAGTTAATCCATTCTGATCTTTCAAAAAAACGGCTTCCTGACTCTGCTTTGCAAATATTTCCAAAAGCTTATTGTTAATGGTTGATATTTGAAGGGCTTGCGTATTACTTTTTAATAAAGTTCCTATTTGCTCCTTTTGTTCAGATGTTAACAAAGGCTGAGCGCTTACCCAATTTCGAAGCTGATCAATTGCCATACCTTTTTCACTAGTTGGTGTCTTTACCAAGTTTGCTATTATTTCTCCAGCAGACATAGATATCGATGGTGTAGTTGAAATTGGCAAAACATTATTCAATGTTACATTGGAAGGTAAGATACTCGCTTCTTTTAGGCTTTGTAGAATCGGTAACTTTGTAGCCAAGCTTGCAAGTGGATTTTGTAATGTTTCTATTTGTTTTCCTAGCAATGCACCTGCAACGGGTTCTCCAAATGGCTCCGATAGCTTTTGCAAACTTTGAAGAATATTGTTTTTTATATTAGTTGGTAGTGTAAAATCCTGTTGTAACGTTTGTTTAAAATCTTGAATTAGTGACTGAAGACCATTTGTAGATTTTCCACTTAACACAGTATCAAACATTTTATGTGACAAAGGAATATTAAGATCCATCATTTTTTGAATCACTTCCATTGCTTGCTTCATTGTTATGTTTGGAGGTAATTGTTTTAAAAGGTGTTCTGCTTGTACTAATAACTCTTTTGAAATTGGCAATCTTTCCTTTAAAAAGAACTGAACTACTGCCTGCATTTCCGTTGATTTTGTTAAGTTCATTGCATTTAATAGTTGTTGTGCTTGCTGAGCTAACGTATTCCCTTGAGCGAGGGGTCCTGTTACGACCTTTATTTGCAGTTCTGGGTCCGTTTTAGTTACTTGAAAAAAATGTGCATCTCCTGCTTTTAAAGGAGTTTCTAGCTTGGCGATTACTTTTTGATTGCCTATTTGCAATTCTGCGGTTTGATTAGGATATAACTTCTTAATAGTTCCGTGAATTACTTGTCCTTCTTTTATCGACGTTTGCATATTAGGAGAAATGACCTGCGCTTGTTGAGACTGAATAGAAGAAAAAAATGTTGAAGACATATTTTCACCTCATTTTTGTAATAAAGATTTTATTGGCTCGAATGTTTTTCTATGGTGGATAGTAGGACCATATTTATAAATCAACTCAACGTGTTGCTTTGTTCCATAACCCGCGTGCTTATTGAATAAATATTGAGGAAATTGTTCGTGTAACTGATCCATATAATTATCTCTTGCAGTTTTAGCTAGGATAGAAGCGGCTGCAATTGATAAACTCATTGCATCACCTTTAATAATAGAATGTGTTTCCATATCAATAGGAAGTTTCATGGCATCTACTAAAACGATTGAAGGGCTTTCCTTCAAGCTTAAAACAGATTCAGTCATAGACTGCTTGGTTGCTTCATAAATATTAAGCTCATCAATTTTTTCCACTGATTGAAAGTGAATAGAATAACTCAGTGCATTATTTTTTATTTTCGTTGCAAGTTCATTTCGCTTCTTTTTCGATAGTTGCTTGGAGTCATTTAAACCGATTAAATCATCTGTATTCCTTTTTAACACTACTGCCGCTGTAACTACTGGACCAGCTAGTGGACCTCGCCCTGCTTCATCTACTCCAGCTATTAAATCAGTGGGGTTTTGTTTAAAACTAGCATCGAATAAACATTTTTCTTCGTGAGCATGAATTTCCTTTTGTATAAGTTGTTGCTTATTCTTCCAAGTATTTAATAGCTTAATAGCACCAATTCTATTATCACTTTCAAGTTCGTTCATCCACGCTTCCCATGAATTGGCATAATCTAATTTTTCTTTTACTTCTTTCAAACTTAGCATATCTTTCACATCAACTTTCTTGTTCTTATTCTATGTATCGGTAAATATTCAAAATAATCGAGAAAACCCTTCTCACCAAGTGGCAAAAAGGGCAAATTATTTATGTTTTATTCAGTTACAAAATCAAACGTTAATCGACCAAGATGAAGGTTACGGATGTCCCTTACAATCAGTTCTGCAACTTGATCATAATCTATTTCACCGCCACCAGCAAAGCATCTTCTTAACTTTCCAATATGATCGAAAGTTTCCACTAAATCTTCGCTAACAGCTGTCAATTGATATCTTTCTTCCATTCTCTTGGGATAATGCTCTTGTAAAAATCGAAGTCCATATACCGCTAAATCTTCCATATTGATAACAGCATCTTTAATAGCTCCCGTTAATGCAAGTTTATAGCCGACTTGTTGATCCTCGAACTTTGGCCAAAGAATCCCTGGAGTATCCAATAATTCTATTTCCTTTTCGACCTTTATCCATTGCTGTCTTTTCGTAACTCCAGGAGTATTACCAGTTTTCGCTATATTCTTTTTAGCAAATCGATTAATAAGAGTGGATTTTCCAACGTTGGGAATTCCAACAATCATCGCACGAATAGCTCTTGGCTTAATGCCTCTATCTTTCATTCGATCCCATTTAGGCTTTAGAAGCTCTTTAGCGGCTTTAAAAACAGATTGTAGTCCTTTTCCCTCTAAAGAGTTTATCGCCACCGTAGGGAGCCCTTTTGAATCAAAATAAGCTATCCATTTTCTTGTTTGTACTTCGTCAGCCATATCCATCTTGTTTAAAATAAGCAATCTCGTTTTCTGGTGCACCACTTCGTCCAGCATTGGATTTCTAGAAGACAACGGCAAGCGTGCATCTACTAATTCAAAAACAATATCTACGAGCTTCAAGTTTTCAGTTACTTCTCTTCTTGCTTTGGCCATATGACCCGGGAACCACTGTATTGTCATTTCATATCTCCTCCTTAAAGGATGAGAAAGTTACTTTTTCTTAACTATCTAACCTCAGGCATAATGCTAATATTTTTATTTTACAAAGCCAACATCATCAAAGGGCCAAAAAACTATATTTGTGTTTCCAATTACTTCATCGATGGCAACTAGTCCAATATGTCGACTATCTTTACTATATCTTCGATTATCACCCATGACGAATATATGGCCAGGAGGAATTTTATCTACTTGAGCGATATCTTCTAATGTGAAATCATCGGTTAAAGATCCTTCGGTAATTTCACTTTTATATTGTTCTAAGTATGGCTCTTCAATTTCTTTTCCATTTATATATAGTTGATCATTTTTATATTCCACATGATCTCCAGGAAGACCGATTACCCGTTTGATGTAATTTTTTTGCTCTGGTGCATGGAATACTACTATATCAAAACGATCTGGTTCACCAACCATATAACCGATTTTATTGACAACCATTCGGTCCCCGTTTTTCAAAGTCGGCATCATTGACTCACCGTCTACTACAATTGGTGTAAATAAAAAGAAGCGAATTATTGCAGCAATCCCAAAAGCGATTAACAATGCTTTGGACCATTCCCACAATTCGTTCTTTTCTTTCTTCGCTCGTTCCATCGACTTGCCCCCTTTATATACTTCCCTTATTGTACAAGTAAATTCTATTTCAAGCAAAAAGAAAAGATAATATATTCCTGTTTATTTCTATTTTTATAATTTTGAAGGACAAAATAGTATGCGTATGGAGCGCTTTAGTGAGCTGAAACTCATTTATGTGCTTGTAGCAGGCTTCAATTAGTAGAATGAGTTGCTCCAAATTTTGCATTGTCTTCTTTCTAGCCCATTGATTGCCGAGACACGGATTTACGCTTGTCGTACGCTTAGCATGAGCCTCCTCAGGATGAGTCGCTCCTGCGTCACTCCCACATCCTTTACGAGGTCTCATTCTTCGCGCTCTTGCGGTGTTTAAAGCTCACATCCTAGAAATTTCCGTAGATACAGTCAGAAGTAACTTGTTAATGATAAGTGAAGAGTTAGCTCTATGTGAGTTAGCTAGTTTTAATTGGAAATATCTCTCTAAAAATGTCACGAAATGTCGGAACGAGACCAATTAAGTTACAGCCGAGACTATTCATAGCGTATCCGAGACCAATTCAATGACAACCGAGACTAATCGCAGCATAACCGAGACCAATTTCACTGTAACAGAGACCATTACTCGAAATTCATTAATAGGATACACTGGCAATCGCACCTTGCCAGCCGCATGACGTGCCGTATGAGACAGCGAAATGCACTTGCGCATAGCGGCTCATGCGGACGTACCGCCAGCGCGAATGCCTATAGTCAGTGATGAAAATTTTCAATATTTCTATATATTATTTTGATACTTTGAAATCTTAAACACGGATGTGCGCTTGCCGCACGCTTCGCATGAGCCTCAACAGGATGAGTCGTACATACGTCACTCCCACATCCTTTACGGGGTCTCATTCTTCGCGCTCTTGCGACTTTAAGGCGCACATCCTAATAATCATCCGTGGGATGTAGTGATATGTATACAAAGGAAACACTAAATAGAAATAATGATTAATGATAAATCCTAATAATCACTTTTCTATTTATTAAGCATTCCCGCTCTGAAAAGAAAAAATGTTGTAGCGAAAGTGGCATCACTTTCACTACAACATTTGATTTTTTACTATTAGCGACGTTCTTTAATACGAGCTGCTTTACCACGTAGATCGCGTAAGTAGTACAATTTAGCACGACGAACTTTACCACGACGAACAACTTCTAAGTTTGCAATTTTTGGTGTGTGTACAGGGAATGTACGCTCAACGCCAACACCTGAAGAAATTTTACGAACTGTAAATGTTTCGCTGATTCCTCCACCACGACGTTTAATTACAACACCTTCGTACATTTGGATACGTTCACGAGTACCCTCAACAACCTTAACGTGTACACGTACTGTGTCACCAGGGCGGAAATCAGGAAGATCCGTACGTAATTGTTCTTTAGTGATTTCTGAAATAATGTTTTGCATCATTTTTCTCTCCTTATATAGAATGCTCTTACATCCATTAGCTGTTGCAGCGGAACACCCAAAATCCATACTTCACACAGAAGTACATAGTAGAATATACCACAAACAATTAATAGATGCAATGCATAATTTAAAGTTTATTGTTCATTTATTTTATTTATAAATTCTTGATCCTGTTTATTTAAATCAATTGATTCTAATAATTCAGGTCTTCTTTCAAGAGTTCGTTTTAATGATTGTTCTCTTCTCCATTTTTCAATCTCAGCATGATTACCGGATAATAACACATCTGGTACCTTATATCCCCGATATTCAACTGGTCGGGTATAATGAGGATGTTCAAGCAGACCAGTTGAAAATGAATCTTTTTCATGAGATTCTGCATTACCTAATACATTAGGCAAAAGCCTAACGACACTATCAACAATAGTCATGGCTGCTAACTCTCCACCTGTTAATACAAAATCTCCAAGTGAAATTTCATCTGTTACAAGATGTTCTCGAATGCGTTCATCATAACCTTCATAATGTCCACATACAAAAATAAGTTCTTTCTCTTTTGCAAGTTCTTCTGCTTTTTTCTGCGTAAAGCGCTCTCCTTGAGGACAGAGTAGAACGATTCTGCGCTTTTGTTCTTTATTCGTAGTTAAAGAATCTATTGCGTTAAAAAGAGGTTCTGGCTTTAACACCATCCCAGCACCACCACCATAGGGATAATCATCCACCTGATGATGTTTGTTGCCTGAAAAGTCTCTAAAATTAACTACATTCAGCATAACTTCATTCTTTTCCTGTGCTTTTTTCAAAATGGATGTATTAAAAACACCTTCAAACATTTCGGGAAATAGAGAAAGAATGTGAATATTCATCATGATAATAAACCTTCTAACACTTCAATAACAATTTTCTTATTATCAATGTCGACTGACTTTACTACATCTTCAATGTATGGAATGTAATGTGTTTTCCCTTTTGAAGGCTGAACTGCCCAAACATCATTAGCACCTGTTTCAAGGATTTCTGTAACAGTTCCAATTGTTTCACCTTCTGTAGAAACAACTGTACACCCGATTATTTCATGATAGTAGAATTCATTTTCTTCTAATTCCGTAAGGTACTTATCAGAAACTTTTAAGATGGCATCTCTAAAAGGCTCTACATCTTTTAACAATGAATATCCTTCAAATGTTAATAAATCAAAGTTTTTATGCTTTCGATGACTAGCTACTTTAACGGTGATTGGTTTCGATCCATCTGCTTTAAACAGACCTAGCTCACTACCAACTTCATAACGTTCATCTGCAAAGTCTGTTTTGGAGATAACACGAACCTCTCCCCAGATCCCATGCGTATTAACTATTTTACCAACATTAAACCATTCCATGAATATTCTACCTCCTATCAAAAAAGGAAGAACAAATTGTTCTCCCTTTTTGTTTATTCAAATACGCCTCAGCTATTCAAAATCTATGGAATCTGCCAAAGGCTTTAACTTTCTTCAGTGGGAGGTCCCCCACTAAAGTCCGTTAATCTAATATGTCGACATATGTTTTTTTCTTTTGGTGACTGCCTGCTGCTGAGTAAACAATAGTACGAATCGCTTTCGCTACTCGCCCTTGTTTGCCAATTACTTTTCCCATGTCTTCAGGATGAACAGAAAGCTTATAAACTATACGGTTTACATTTTCTTCTTTTACAACCTGAACCTTATCTGGATAATCAACTAATGGTTTGACGATTGCTTCGATCAGCTGCTCCACATTGTCCCCTCCGATTATTTGCCGAGTTTTGCGTTATGGAATTTTTCCATAATTCCTTGTTCAGAGAACAAGTTACGTACTGTATCAGATGGTTTCGCACCGTCTTGAAGCCATTTTAACGCTAGTTCTTCGTTAATTTTAACTTCTGCTGGTTTAGTAAGTGGGTTGTAAGTACCTACTGTTTCAATTTGACGACCATCACGTGGTGAGCGAGAGTCTGCTACTACAATACGATAGAAAGGAGATTTTTTTGCTCCCATACGTTTTAAACGAATTTTAACTGCCATTTTTATTGCACCTCCGAATAGTTTCACACAAGATAGTATATTATCAAGCTTTTATTTGTTTGTAAAGTGTTTTTTCTTAACACCCTAATTTTTTGGGGAAAAATTATTTAAAAAGAGAGTCTAAACCTGGCATTTTCATCTTTTTCTTCCCTTTTTGTTGCATGTTTGTCATTTGTTTCATCATTTTTTTCATATCTTCGAATTGTTTTAATAATCTATTGATATCTTGAATAGACGTCCCAGATCCTTTTGCAATTCTTTTCTTCCTAGGACCATTAATAATTTCAGGAGTTGTTTTTTCTTGCGTAGTCATGGAATAAATAATCGCTTCGACACGATCCATTTGCTTTTCATCCACTTTTGCATTCTCCAACCCTTTAATTTTACCAGCTCCAGGAAGCATTTTCAAAATTTCGTCCAAAGGTCCCATCTTCTTCACTTGACTAATTTGTTCCAAAAAGTCATCAAATGTGAAAGATTGCGTACGGAATTTTTCTTCTAATTCTTTTGCTTTTTCTTCATCAACATTTGCTTGAGCTTTCTCGATCAGGGACATCATATCTCCCATACCTAAAATTCGAGAAGCCATTCGCTCTGGGTGGAAAGATTCTAGAGCGTCCATCTTTTCGCCCATACCAACAAACTTGATAGGTTTTTGCGTAACAGAACGGATGGATAAAGCAGCTCCACCTCGAGTATCCCCATCAAGCTTCGTTAATACAACACCAGTGATGCCAATAGATTCGTTAAAATTATTCGCAACATTGACTGCATCCTGTCCAGTCATTGCATCTACCACCAAGAACACTTCATCTGGTTCTTTAATGGCACGAATATCTTTTAATTCTTGCATAAGTGTTTCATCAATATGAAGTCGACCTGCAGTATCAATGATCACAACATCGTTATGCTCTTCTTTCGCATGCTCCATCGCCTGTTTCACAATTTCAACGGGTGAAATATCAGTGCCTAAAGAGAACACAGGTAACGATAATTGTTTACCAAGCGTTTCAAGCTGTTTGACAGCTGCTGGACGATAAATATCTGCCGCTACTAAAAGAGGCTTTTTATTGTATTTTTTGCGCAGTACATTCGCAAGCTTTCCAGTAGTGGTTGTTTTACCAGCACCTTGAAGACCGACCATCATAATTACGGTAGGTGGTCTCGATGAAAAAGAAATTTGACTTTGCTCTCCACCCATTAACTCTGTCAATTCGTCTTTAACAATTTTAATAACTTGCTGACCGGGTGTTAAGCTTTTCATTACATCTTGCCCAACAGCACGTTCCGAAACATTTTTGACGAATTCCTTTACTACTTTCAAGTTTACGTCTGCTTCGAGAAGTGCGTAACGAACGTCTCTCATCATTTCTTTTACATCTGCTTCAGAAATCTTTCCTTTACCTTTAATTTTCTGAAGCGTTCCTTGGAGTCGCTCAGCTAATCCTTCAAATGCCATGCATGCCGCCTCCTAATCCCATTCTTTTAATTGATTAATGAGTTCAATCAGTTGTTCTTCAGATGATTGTTCCTTTGCTAAAAGCAATAGCTGCTCAATCGTTTCCTGACGTTTTTCAAATTTCGAAAAGAGGTTAAGTTTTTCTTCATACTCCTCTAACATTGCTTCTGTACGACGTATATTATCATAAACAGCTTGTCTGGAAATATCATATTCTTCTGCAATTTCTCCAAGGGATAAATCATCTAAATAATATAGCTGCATATAGCTTCTTTGCTTATCTGTTAATAAAGCCTGGTAAAAATCGAAGAGAAAATTCATGCGTGTTGTTTTTTCAATCATTCCCAACTCTCCTTACCAATTCAATTACATCCTCTAGTTTATTAATTGAGGGTACAACTGTCAAGTATTTTTACTTGTCTGCATTTTCTTCGTTTGTTTCATTTTCACTTTCAAGCTCTAATCCTTCTGCAAAAAGTCCGTAAACGTATTTTTCGGAATCAAACGGTTGTAAATCATCCATTTGCTCACCTAATCCAACAAATTTCACTGGAATATGAAGTTTTGAACGAATCGCTAATACGATACCACCTTTTGCGGTGCCATCTAGTTTCGTTAATACAATTCCAGTAACATTTGTCGCTTCTTTAAACGTCTGTGCCTGCACAAGTGCATTTTGACCGGTTGTTGCATCTAGTGCTAGCAATACCTCATGAGGCGCACTAGGAACTTCACGCGATATAACACGATGAATTTTTTCTAACTCATTCATCAAGTTCACTTTATTTTGAAGACGACCTGCAGTATCACAAATTAAAACATCCGCATTGCGCGTTTTAGCTGCTCTAATTGCATCGTACATAACAGCAGCAGGGTCAGAGCCCTCTGCTTGTTTTATCACCTCTACACCTACTCTATCGCCCCAAACTTGAAGCTGCTCGATCGCACCAGCACGGAAGGTATCTCCCGCTGCCAAAATGACTTTTTTTCCTTCGCTTTTTAAACGATGTGCAAGTTTCCCAATCGTTGTAGTTTTACCTACACCGTTTACTCCAACAAATAAAATAACGGATAATCCTTCTTCCTCAAGTTGAAGCTCTGTACTATTTTCATCACCAGCTTCATAAATATCGACTAGTTTTTCAGAAATAACAGATTGAATTCCAGCAGTATCTTTAATATTTTTGCGTTGTACTTCAAAACGCAAGGAGTCCATTAATTCGGAAACTGTTTCAAAACCTACATCCGCTTGTAATAAGATTTCTTCTAATTCTTCGAAAAAATCTTCATCGACTTTACGATATTTAGCTACTAAGTCATTTACTTTAGAAGTAAATTGATTTCTTGTTTTCGCTAAACCTTCTTTAAATTTATTTGTAATCGAAACTGTTTCTTCTATCTCTTCATTCGATCCAAGCATCTTTTCTTTAAACTTCTTAAAAAAACTCATCCTCTAAGCTCCTTTTTAAGTTACTAATTCTTCTTCCAATTTAACAGAAACTAATTTTGAAATACCCGACTCTTGCATCGTAATACCATATAGTACGTCTGCACCTTCCATTGTTCCTTTTCGATGAGTAATCACAATAAATTGCGTATCGTGACTAAATTTCTTTAAATAGTTGCTATAACGAGCCACATTAGCCTCATCTAAGGCTGCTTCTACCTCATCCAGTATACAGAATGGTACAGGACGAGTGTGTAGGATAGCAAATAATAAGGCAATTGCAGTAAGCGCACGCTCTCCTCCTGACAAAAGAGTAAGGTTTTGCAGTTTTTTCCCAGGTGGTTGTGCGATAATGTCTATCCCTGTATCAAGTAAGGAAGTAGGATCAGTCAAGACTAAATCAGCTTGACCCCCACCAAACAGTTCACGGAAAACAACTCTAAAATGAGACTGTATCTCTTTGAATGTTGTTTCGAATCGAATGGTCATTTCTTCATCCATTTCTCTGATCACTTCATGCAAAGTTTCTTGAGCGGAAAGCAAGTCTTCCCTTTGTTCTGTTAAAAAGGAGTGTCGTTCACTCACTTGTTCAAATTCTTGAATAGACCCAAGATTAATCGGACCAAGCTCTTCAATAGATCGTTTTAATAAGGTGACTTTTTTGCGAGCCAATTGTTCTTCCATTTCAAAAGGGAAGTCACGTTCAGCTTCTTCAAGTGTCAGCTCATATGTTTCTTCTAAGTGATTGTATAGCGTGTTCATCTCTACTTCCAGTTTACTTTGTCTAATTTCAAAGGAACGCTCTTCATTTGTCAGTAGCCCAGCTTGTTGTTGAAGCTCTTTGAGCCTGTTTTCAGCTTTATTAATGTTTTGGGAAAGTTCTACCCTGTTGCTTTTTCCTAATTGTATTTGTTCGATTAATTGATCTTTTGACAATTTGTATTTTGTAATAAGGTCACTTAATTCATCGTCTGTCGGACCTTCTCGATCATCATTTTCATACCAGGTAATTTCTTTTTCTAAAGTATCTATTTTTTGAGTGCTAACTTGAATCGAATTTGTAATTTGAACTTTTTCTTTTTCTTGTTGGGTGACTTGTTCATTAACTACAGCGATCTGTGATAACAACTCACCAAGCTCATTTTGAAATTTATCTTTTTCTTCAATCGATTGAAGTTTTAAAACTTGTAGCTGATCAATCGATGTTTGGATAGTAGCTAATGACTCTTTTATCTCCGCACTTCTTGAGGAAGTTTGTTCTTTTTTACGGACTAAATCATCATGCAAGTTACCTTTTTCCATTTTCTCTTCATCATATTCAAGTAATTGACTCGTAATTCTTGAAATAATAGCAGTACATTCTCTTGTTTCTGAAAGTAATTTAAGTTCTTCTCCTCTTAAATTTTCACCAAGAAGACGTGTTTCTTCCAATTCTAATCGTAACTTTTGCACTTCTTGCTTTTTAGAGGAAACAGATTTTTCTGCTTGAAGTACCGTCTTTTCCAATTCTACTAATTTATCATTTAGCTGTTCTAGCTCCACTTTACGAGTAAATAATGAGGACTGCTGTTTTACAGAACCACCAGTGAGTGAACCTCCTGCATTCACAACGTCACCATCTAATGTTACAAAGCGAAATTTATATTGAAGACGGGATGCCATTTCATTCGCACCCTTTAAATCTTTTGCAATAATAATATTTCCTAGCAAATTTTCTACAATAATTTGGTAGCCATCACTGTAATTCACTAGCTTATCTGCCGTATTAACAAAAGAAGGGTGGTCCTTAATCATCGCTAAAGTTTGCTCATTTACCTTACGTGATTTCATTACTTGAAGCGGTAGAAATGTTGCTCTTCCTACTCGCTTCTTTTTCAACCATTCAATAGCTAAACGCGCGTCTTGACTGGAATCTGTAATAATATGCTGTGATTGTTGTCCAATTGCAGTATCTATTGCATTCATATAAGTATGCGGAATTTGAATCAGCTCTGCTACCGCACCATGAATACCGTGTAATTCTTTTTTATCTCTTGCAATCAATATTTCTTTAACGCCTTGGAAAAAGCCCGAAAACTCTGATTCTAATTCTTCTAAAGAATCTTTTCTTGCTTGCATTTGATGCTTCATTTGATATGCCTTTTGAAGCATCGTCTGTTGTTCTTCAAACCCGCGCTCAAGCTGATCAGCTGTTTCACGTTTAGTTTTAAAATCTGACAGTTTCTGTTCTAATTCTTTTTGACATATAGCAAGTAACGATTCTAATTCAGTTTTGCGTTTAGATAGTTTCTCTAGTTCTTCTTTAATCTCACGATAATCTTCCATCATTTTTTCAGAAGAAACGAGTTCAAATTGAAGTTGCTGCTCCATATGTTTCATTTCATTTTTCATGGTAGCTTCTTCATTTAATAAATCGATATAAGTGCTTTTTAAATCCTCAATTTCTTCTTCTACTTCAGAAGCGGATTTACTTAAGACTTTGTCAATTTGCAACTTTTTGGCGCGAAGTTCTTTTAGCAAAACTTGTTTTTCTGTTTTAGATCCGTCATTATCTTTCAGTTGTCTCTCGAGTATTCCCAGCTTTTCTCTTTCTTCTTCTAATGCTCTTTTTAACTGGGAAATTTGTTGACTTGCATTTTGTTTTTTCTCTGCAAGTAAAAGCTTTCTACCTTCTAATCGCTCTAACTCTGAACTTGTTTCTACTAGCTCACTTTGATTTGTATCTAAACTTTCATCTATATCAGACATTTTTCTTCTGT
Organism: Psychrobacillus mangrovi; assembly: GCF_037104765.1. Classification (NCBI taxonomy): domain Bacteria; kingdom Bacillati; phylum Bacillota; class Bacilli; order Caryophanales; family Bacillaceae; genus Psychrobacillus; species Psychrobacillus mangrovi. Next base: position 582,830 of record NZ_JBAWSY010000001.1, read on the forward strand.
CTGCTTGTATAGTTGACTCAACTTCATTTATTTGTAGTTGAAGAGCTCGTTTAGTTTCATCAAGTGTTTGAAGTTTCGTATGTAATTCAGCACTTTGCTGAACAAACAATCTTAAATCATGTGCAATAACAGCAATCTCAATATCTTTTAATTCTTCGGACATTCTTAAATAATCCGAAGCAAGCGATGATTGTATTTGTAGAGGTTCCATTCGACTATCTAACTCATGTAAAATATCCAGTACACGATTTAAATTGTCGTCTGTCTCTATCAGTTTAAATTCTGCTTTCTTCTTACGTTGTTTGTATTTTAGTACTCCAGCAGTTTCTTCGAATATTGTTCTTCTATCTTCTGGGCGACTATTTAAAATTTCATCTACTCGACCCTGAGAAATAATAGAAAAAGCTTCTTTTCCAAGACCAGAATCCATAAAAAGATCTGTAATATCCTTTAATCTGCATGTTTGTTTATTTAGTAGATATTCGCTATCTCCAGAACGAAATACTCTTCTAGTGACACTAATTTCGGCAAAGTCTAAAGCAACTCGGTGATCCGAATTATCCAATATTAACGTGACTTCTGCAAAATTTAATGCTTTTCTGGAGTCACTTCCCGCAAAAATTACATCTTCCATTTTGGACCCACGCAACGATTTAGCAGATTGCTCTCCTAATACCCATCTAATTGCGTCGGTTACATTACTTTTTCCACTACCATTTGGACCTACTACTGCCGTAACACCTGGAACAAAATCGATTCCAATCCGGTCCGCAAATGACTTAAAACCTATTATTTCTAATCGTTTAAGGAACAAATTTATTCCTCCCGTTCATGATCCCTTAATGCAATTATTGCTAATCTTGCTGCTTGTTGTTCCGCTTCTTTTTTCGAGCGTCCTTTTCCTATACCTAGTTCATTTGTATTTAACACAACACGAGAAACGAATGTACGATTATGTGCAGGACCTTTTTCCTCCACAATTTCATAATTTAACGTTCCATTATTTTGTTGCTGAATAATTTCTTGTAATTGACTTTTATAATCCATCACATGCGAAAAAGCACCGAGTTCGATTTTAGGGAAAACAATTTTTTCTAAAAATGAAATCACTGTTGCAAGTCCCTTATCTAAGTATAATGCACCGATAAATGCTTCAAAAACGTCTGCAAGGAGTGCAGGTCTTTCACGTCCACCTGTCAATTCTTCTCCTTTTCCTAGCAACACATATTTTCCAAAGTTCAGTTCATTGGCAAACAATACAAGCGATGGCTCGCAAACTATTGCTGCGCGAAGTTTTGTAAGTTCTCCCTCGCTCATCCCCATATATTGTTGAAATAAATATTGAGAAACAGACAATTCTAAAACAGCGTCTCCTAGAAACTCTAGTCTTTCATTATCGGTAAAAAACTTCCGTCGATGCTCATTCACATAAGATGAATGCGTAAAGGCTTGATACAATAGTGTTGGATTATCGAAATGAATATCAAAATGTTGTTGAAAGAGATTAAAATGTTCTTTAACACTTTCAGGGAAAATCGATTTTTTCGTATGCGTACTTTTTCTCATGAATTATCTGCCTTTCTTGCTTATGGATCTATCTGTTTAAGTTTACCTGTTTCTATAGCTTTGTGCAAAAGAAATAGAGACGTTCTATCTCTATTCTCGAGGAATGAGTAGAACGTCTCCGATGTTATTGAAATTAAGCTTGTTTACTTTCAATATAGCTAACTGCACTACCTACAGTTGAAATGTTTTCAGCATCTTCATCTGAAATTTCCATATCGAACTCATCTTCAAGTTCCATAACTAATTCTACTACATCAAGAGAGTCAGCACCTAAATCATCACGGAAAGATGCTTCTAATTTTACTTCGCTTTCATCTACACCTAGACGATCCACGATTACTTTCGTTACGCGTTCTAATACTGTTGACAAATTTGTCACCTCCCCTCAATGATTATACAAAAAACTTCATCCTATTGAAAGAGTATTTAAGTATTAATGAATATTATTTCAGACGGAATGAAAACGTTTGTTATTCGAGGCAAAAAGTAGGACCACGAATGCGAGCGGCTTTCATGAGTCTGAAAGATTACATATACATTCCGCCATTAACATGCAATGTTTGACCAGTAATATAATTCGCATCATCCGAAGCTAAAAACGCAACAGCTTTAGCGATATCTTCCGTGTTTCCAAACTTAGCTAGTGGAATCTGACTTAACATTTGAGTTTTCACTTCTTCTGGAAGAGCATCTGTCATATCGGTTGTAATAAAACCTGGAGCAACAGAGTTTACTGTAATATTTCGGCTAGCTAGCTCTAGTGCAGTAGATTTGGTTAATCCTATAACACCTGCCTTAGCTGCAACATAGTTTGCTTGACCAGGATTTCCAGAAACCCCAACGATGGAAGTAATGTTGATAATACGCCCTTTTCTTTGCTTCATCATCTGACGAGTAACTGCTTTTGTACAAAGAAAGACACCTTTTAAGTTTGTATCAAGAACATCATCCCATTCTTGTTCCTTCATGCGCATTAAAAGATTATCTCTTGTAATCCCAGCATTATTTATTAAAATATCGATAGAACCAAAATTTTCTAATGTAGCACTAATTAAATTTTGTACGTCTTCGGCTTGATCAACATTCGCTTGAATCGTAAATGCTTCCCCACCAAATGATTTAATTTCCTCTACAACTGCTTCCGCTTTTTCTTTACTACCGCTATAGTTAACTGCTACTTTTGCGCCTTCTTTTGCAAGATAAAGAGCAATGTCTTTCCCAATTCCACGTGATGCTCCAGTTACAATTGCAGATTTGCCATCTAATTTACCCATTCATAACCTCTCCTAATTCTGAAATAACTTGTTGCAATGATGCTTCATCATACACGCAATAAGTCGTTACAGAGCGATCGATTTTTTTCACTAAGCCGCTAAGTACTTTTCCAGGGCCACATTCGATAAATACATTTACACCAAGCTCAATCATTTTCTCCACTGATTCTTCCCAACGAACTGGAGAATAAAGTTGCTCTACCAATAAGTTTTTTATTCTTGAAGCCTCAGTAACAGGAAGTGCTGTGACATTAGAAATAACCGGAGTTTTCGTATCATTTAACGTGATAGCCAAAATTGCGGAATCTAATTTTTGTGCAGCCGGTCGCATTAGCTCTGAATGGAATGGTCCACTTACAACTAGTGGTATCGCTCTTTTCGCTCCGACTTCTTTTGCTTTAGCTGAAGCTGTCTCAACACCAGCAACAGTTCCGGATATAACGATTTGACCTGGACAGTTCAAATTGGCAACTTGGACAATTTCACCACTATTAGAAACTTCATTCGTCACTTCCGTTAACGCTTCTTTATCTAACCCTAAAATAGCCGCCATTGCGCCTTCGCCTGCAGGGACAGCTTCATTCATATATAAGCCTCTTTGGTGCACCAATAAAACAGCTTCCTCAAAACTCATTACATTCGAAGCAACCAATGCAGAATATTCCCCTAAGCTATGACCGGCTGTATAATCAGGAGAAATACCAGCATCTGTTAATTTTTTAGCTATCATTGTACTAGTAGTAAGTAAAGCGGGCTGCGCATGAAACGTTTTTGTCAATTCTTCAGTAGGTCCTTCTAACATAATATTGGATAGAGAAAAGCCTAAAACTTCATCTGCTACCTCATAATACTTTTTGCTTTGGTGATCAATTTCAATAAATTGTTGACCCATTCCAACAGACTGTGAACCTTGTCCTGGGAAAATAAATGCGATTTTAGTCATTTGGCAATTCCTTTCGTAAAGTACTTTGAATAATTCCACATACATCATGTTCTACCATCGTTCTAGCTTGTCTAATAGCATGAAAAATTGCATTTGCATTAGAAGAACCATGTGCTTTAATGACAGGAGCTTTTAAACCAAATAATCCTGCTCCCCCATACTCGGAATAGTCTAACTTCCCTTTTAACTCTTTTAACTGGCCTTTTACTAGAAGGGCAGAAATTTTTGTTTTCGTGGAGGTATTAAATGCCTCTTTTAACAAAGTAAATATTCCAGAAGCTGTTCCTTCAATTGTTTTTAATACCATATTACCGGTAAATCCATCTGTCACAACAACGTCCGCAACACCATTTAGAAGATCTCTAGATTCCACGTTCCCAACAAAATTAATTGGTGCTTCTTTTAATAGATCGAATGTCGCTTTTGTTAGTTCATTTCCTTTTTTCTCTTCTGTACCAATATTTAAAAGTCCAACTCGTGGATTTTTAATACCTCGAACTTTTTCGGCATAAACACTCCCCATAACGGCAAACTGTTCCAAGTGTTCGGGTTTTGCATCCGAGTTTGCTCCCAAATCAAGCATAACAAACCCTTTACCATCCAAAGTTGGCAAAGTAGGAGCAAGTGCTGGACGATCGACTTGATCAATACGACCAACCACAAACAAACCTGCAGCCATCAAAGCACCTGTATTCCCTGCTGAAACACATGCATCCACTTCTCCGTTTTTCACAGACTCTGCCATTTTAACCATCGAAGAATTTTTCTTTTTCCGGACAGCTCGTACTGGTTCATCCGTACCTTCAATAATCTCATCCGTATGTATCACTTGTAATCGATCATGGGCGGTTACTAAAGAAGACAGTTTTTCCTCGTCCCCGTATAACTGAATATGCAGATCTTCAAAAGTGTGTAACGCTTCATATACACCCTTTACTATTTCATGTGGGGCATTGTCTCCACCCATTGCATCAATAGAAATTTTCATATGTCATCACCTTATTTAAGACTTTGTCACTCTATACATGCTGAATTGGCCTACAAAAACAGTGTCATTCTCCACTTTACTCGTTACTTCAATAAGCGTAGTGTTTATTTCCATATCACATGAAACTACTACTGCCTTTGCAATCACTCTGTCACCTTCTTTAACAGGCTTCACAAATGTAATGGTAGATTTTCTTGTAAGAGCTAATTCATCATTTATGACTGCAACTGCCAATGAATTAGCTTGCGCAAATAAATGATGTCCTCTAGCTATTCCATTTCTTGCAAACACATGGTCTTTTGTAATATCCAATAAAGAAATCGCTTGTTTATCTAAATCGATATCGATTATTTCACCAATTACTTCGTCAATCGGAAGTGATTTCACTTCTTCTTCAAAATTATGTGCTGCTACAGATTTTATTCGCTCACGTAATTCCGGAATGGCTAACTCCATTCGATCCAGACGGATTGTTTGCACACTCACATTAAATGTAGAAGCTAAGTTTTCATCCGTGATAAATGGGTTCTTCTCTAACGTATTAAGTAGTAACTTCTGTCTATCTTTTTTTGTGTATTTCATCCAATCACCACCATTTTAGCACTTGGTACTAATATCAGTATATAAATATTAAAAAAAGAATGCAAGAATTGATTTGCATTCCTTCCTGCATTCTCTTAGTCAATGCGCTCACCATCTAACGCTTTTGAATTTATTAAAATATTTCTTAGACCTTCCATTTCTTCCGACTGCCAAAAAGAATCAGAATTCAACAAACTTTCTGCATCCACTTTTGCTGTATTAAGTGCACGATAATCATGTACAAGATCCGCTACTTTGAATTCTGGCAACCCACTTTGCTTTCTACCGAAAAAGTCACCAGGACCACGTAATTCTAAGTCCTTTTCAGCTAGAGCAAAACCATCATTCGTTTCCGTCATTGAAATCATACGTTCTTTTCCTTCTTCTGATTTAGGATCAGCTAGTAGAATACAGTACGATTGGTGCTCTCCTCGCCCGACACGCCCTCTAAGTTGGTGAAGTTGCGCTAGGCCAAATCGCTCTGCATCTAAAATAATCATAAAGGTTGCATTTGGTACATTTACTCCAACTTCCACAACTGTTGTTGAGACAAGTACTTGTACTTTTCCTTCTGAGAAATCTCTCATCACTTGCTCTTTTTCGTAAGGATGAAGGCGACCATGCATCAAACCTACTGAATAGTCTTTCCCTAAATCAGTAGCCATCATATTGTATACATCTACTGCATTTTGGACGTCTAGTTTTTCTGACTCTTCAATGAGCGGACAGATAATATAAGCCTGTCTACCATTAGCTAATTCTTTTTTTAAACGGACTATTAGTTTGTGCAATTGATCTTGCTTCATCCAATGAGTCTCAATTTTTTTTCGTCCAGCCGGCATTTCATCTATAACAGATACATCCATTTCTCCAAACGCTGTAATCGCCAATGTTCGGGGTATTGGAGTTGCTGTCATAAATAATACATCTGGGTCTTCGCCTTTTTCTTTCAATACTCTACGTTGTTCGACTCCAAATCGATGCTGCTCATCTGTAATGACTAATCCCAAATTTTTAAATGAGACGTCAGGCTGAATTAAAGCATGAGTTCCTATTAATAAATCAATATTACCAGCTTCTAAATTTTCTAGTACTACTCGACGAGCCTTCGCTTTTGTAGAACCTGTCAGTAAAGCAATTTTTACTCCTATTGGAGTAAGCCAATCATCCAAAGAGCTAGCATGTTGTTCTGCTAATATTTCGGTAGGAGCCATAAGTGCCCCTTGATAACCTGCAGTAATTGCTGCATATAAGCAAATAGCTGCAACAACCGTTTTCCCAGAGCCTACATCCCCTTGTAATAGTCGATTCATCCGATAAGGTTCTTTTAAGTCTCGACAAATTTCGTTGACAACTCTTTTTTGTGCATCGGTCAATTCATATGGTAAAGATTCAATAAGCTTTTTAACCAAATCGTTATTGAATGCAACGCTATTACCAACATTCTGTTCCTTTCGAGCTTTCTTTATCGCTTGCATTTTTAACTGAAAAATTAATAATTCTTCATAAACAAAGCGTCTTCTCGCATCTTTTGAATGCTCTGCATTTTGCGGAAAATGAATTCCTTCCAATGCAGACGAAATATCCGGTAAACGATAGGTCTCTCTAATAGATTTAGGCAAGACATCTACTAGGTATCCATTTACCTCATCTAATGCTTGCCTCATAAATTTTCTAAAAGTCTTTTGGCTAATAGTACCTTTAAGCGAATAGACAGGTTCAAAATCTTGTTGATCTGTCTTAGGGCCTGCCGAAAAGGTAGAAACATTTATCACTTGTCTTCCTCTATCCCATTTTCCGGTAACTGTAATGACTGAGCCTGGTATAATTTTCGTTTTTAAATACGCTTGATTAAAAAAAACTGCTTTAATAAGATGTTGTCCTGCTAATAAACGGACTTGTAATCTTGATTTGTTTTTACCTAAAAAAAGAAGAGAAGGCTCACTCTCGACCCTTCCTTCTACTGTTACTCGTTCATTGTGAGCGGTTTCCGCTAAGTTCTTTAATCGAAAGTCTTCATGGCGATAAGGAAAAGTCATAACCAAATCTTCTAATGTGATGATCCCTAGTTCTTGCAATGCGTTAGCTGTACCACTTCCCACTCCTTTTAAGGAAGTAACTAACTCATCCCTTTTAGTTTCCACTATTAACTACTGCCCCACCAAAAATTTTTGATTCTAACCATTTTCCAGTAGGAGTTGCTGCTAGTCCGCCTCGAGCTGTTTCTTTTAAGGCAGTTGGCATCGTTTGGCCAATTTTATACATCGCATCTATTACTTCATCACATGGAATCCGACTCGTCACACCTGCAAGCGCCATATCTGCTGCAACTAATGAGTTAGAAGCACCCATTGCATTACGTTTTACACATGGAACTTCCACAAGCCCTGCAACAGGATCACACACTAAGCCGAGCATGTTTTTAAGGGTGATTGCAAAAGCTTCAGAGCATTGTTGAGGTGTTCCTCCCGCCATTTCAACGATTGCAGCTGCTGCCATACCTGCTGCTGATCCAACCTCTGCCTGGCAGCCACCTGCCGCTCCAGAAATAGAAGCATTGTTAGCCACCACAAAACCAAAAGCACCTGCTGTGAATAAATAACCAATCATTTGCTCTCTCGTAGGGTTTAACTTGTTTTTCACTGCAAATAAAGTTCCTGGTACAACGCCAGCAGAACCAGCAGTAGGAGTTGCACAGATAGTTCCCATGGCTGCATTAACTTCATTCGTTGCGACTGCTTTACTAACTGCATCTAACATTAATTCTCCAGATAAAGTGTTACCTTTTTGTAAATAGTTTTGAAGAAGTACCGCATCTCCACCTGTTAAGCCGGACGTTGAACGAACTCCATTCAAGCCTTTTTCAACCGCTTCTTCCATAACAGTCAAATTACGATCCATTTGAGCCATTATTTCTTCTCGTGTGCGATCTGTTATTAAGATCTCTTGTTCAATCATGATTTCTGAAATCAGTTTTTGTTCTTTATTAGCTAAATCAACCAATTCACGAACATTACGAAATAAAACATCCATTTGTCTTCCTCCTTAGTCCGCTATTCTAGTAACTTGCGTAATATTAGGTAATGTAGATAATTCCGCAAGTATATTGGCATCCACATTCTGGTCCACTTCAATAACCATTAATGCCATATTTCCTTTTTCTTTACGAGAAACTTCCATATGACCTATATTAATATCATATTTCGCGAGACAATTTGCCACATTTGCAATACAACCTGAACGGTCTTCATGCACTACTAAAATTGCAGCTAAATTACCAGATAAGCGAAGTGGGAAACCATTTAACTCTGTTATTTCTGTTTTACCGCCACCAATAGAAATCCCAACCATTGACATCTCCTGTGTACCATCACCAATCACTATTCGAGCGGTATTAGGATGCTCCGTATGGGCTGATTCTGGTATAAACTCAAATGTCATGCCAACCTTTTTTGCATCTTCGAAAGCAGTTTTTATACGCTCATCAAATGTATCATAGTCAAGCAACCCACCAATAATCGCTACGTCTGTTCCATGCCCTTTATAGGTCTCTGCGAATGAACCATATAAATGTATTCTGGCCCATGTAGGTTGCTTTCCAAATAAATCTCTTGCTACTCTTCCTATACGTGCTGCTCCTGCAGTATGGGAAGAAGATGGTCCAATCATAACAGGTCCAATAATGTCAAAAACGGATTTGAACTTCATTGCATAGACCTCCAATATATTATTTAATTCTTATTTTACACTGAATGAACATTTTAAACAAAGGTTAGAAGATTAAGAGAAAATAGTGTGAGTAGTAAGGTATACACTACTGCAACAGGTTTATCAGAAATTGAATTAGCTAGCAAATAATACCAAATAAAAAACCACGAGGAAATTTAAATTTCTATCCTCGTGGCATCTTACTATTCAACTGATAAAATATACGGATATAAAGGTTGTTTTCCGTTATATAATTCAATTTCTACATCTTCGAATCGCTCTTCAATATAAGCTGCAAATTTCGTTGCCTCTTCTTCGGTTACATCTTCACCGTAAATAATAGTTACGATTTCTGCTTCCTCATCGATTAACGTTTGTGCCAGCTTTGTCGCTGCCTCTTCTCTTGAAGGATTAGAAAGAATAATCTTTCCTTCTGCCAGTGCCATGAAATCATCTTTCTTAATGTCCACCCCATCAATTGACGTATCGCGAACAGCGAAAGTAACTTGGCCTGTTTTAACATGAGAAAAAGCTTCAGTCATCTGTACTTTATTTTCTTCCACAGTAGCTTGTGGATTGAATGCTAAAATAGCAGCCATTCCTTGAGGAAGTGTTTTTGTTGGTACAACTGCTGCTTCAATACCTAATACCTCTGCTGCTTGTTCTGCAGCCATAATAATATTTTTATTGTTCGGCAAGATTAAGACACGTTCTGCTCCAACAGCTTCGATTGCTTTTACAATATCTTCAGTTGAAGGGTTCATAGTTTGTCCGCCTTCAATTACTGCGGAAGCTCCTAGGCTTTTTAAAAGATCTGATATCCCTTCGCCCATTGCAACTGTTACGACTGCATAAGGATGAACCTCTGCTTTTTTGGCTGGGGCTTCTTTTGAGTATCCTTCACCAACAATATCTGTATGTTGCTGACGCATGTTTTCGATTTTGATTTTTATCAAATCACCATATTGTTGACCATATGTCAGTACTTCACCTGGCGTTTCAGAGTGGATATGGATTTTGGCAATTTCGTCGTCTGAAATTACTAATAATGAATCACCAAAAGAACTTAAATCATTCCGGAAGGAAGTTTCATCAAATGCTTTTTTACCATCTTCAAAACGAACCATGAATTCAGTACAGAAACCGAATTCAATTTCTGAAGTATCCATGAATCCTTGAATATTTTTATGGTGCTCTGCACTTACTAAATCATCCATTGATGACGTAACTGTTTTCTCCGGTAACGCTTCACCTTTCAAGCTTGCTAAAAATCCTTCATATACAAAAACAAGGCCTTGACCACCACTATCTACTACCCCTACTTCTTTAAGAACCGGTAGTAAATCAGGAGTTCTATTTAAAGAAGCTTTTGCCTCTACTACAATCGCTTCCATTAACAAACGAATATCTTCTTCTGTTTCGCTCACTTCTACTGCTTTTTTAGCAGAGTCCTTCGCAACAGTTAAAATAGTACCTTCCACTGGCTTCATAACTGCTTTATATGCTGTTTCTACCCCATAATTTAAGGCTTCAGCGAATTGTTTAGCATCTAGTGTAGAAGATTGCTCCACTGATTTCCCAAATCCTCGGAATAATTGTGAAAGAATAACCCCTGAATTACCTCTAGCTCCCATAAGTAATCCTTTAGATAATGCTTGAGCTGTTTTCCCAATATGTTCTACAGTGTGAGCTGCTGTTTCCTTTGCTCCAGAAGTCATCGATAAGTTCATATTCGTACCTGTGTCTCCGTCTGGAACTGGAAAAACATTTAAAGCATCTACATAATCTGCGTTTTGAAAAAGGTGATGAGCACCCATTTTCACCATATCTGCAAACTGTATACCATTAATTGAATTCATTGTTTTCTCTCCTTATTCACACGCTTGCCACGCGAACTCCTTGTACATATACATTTACGGATTTCACTGACATACCAAGAGATTTGTTTAGTGTATATTTCACTTTTGATTGCACTTGATAAGCTATTTCCGAAATTTTTGTTCCGTAACTAACAATAATATACATATCAATATGTAAGTCTTCTTTTTCTTGTCTTACTATAACACCTTTTGTAAAATTTTCTTTTCTTAATATGTCTGTCAATCCATCTCTAATTTGATGCTTAGATGCCATACCAACTATTCCGTAACACTCTATAGCGGCTCCGCCTGCAATTTGTGCAACTGCATCTTGCGATATATCAATTTGTCCGAATTCATTTTTCAATTCAATTGACATGATGAAACCTCCCAAGTCTTTTTGACTATCCTTTATTGTACTACACCGTTCAAAATTATAAAAGAGAGCGTTTGCTATTTATCATATCTTCCCTATATTATAGGGTAATAAGAAAAGATAGGCAAAAAACGTCTTGCTTTTGATAAAGAAAAACTTTTTTTGTGCGTTACAAATTGATGTCTAACGCAAATATACTGTAAAGGTTTTTTTCTTGATATGCTTGCACTTCATATTAGTCTGTGGTAAATTATTAAAGTATGTGAAATATCGAACTGAAAAATCTTTCAGCTTCTTTTTTAAAGGAGGAAATATAATGCCAAAAGTATGTGCAATCACTGGGCGTAAAGCTCGTTCTGGTAATGCTCGTTCTCACGCAATGAACGCTAACAAGCGTACATGGGGGGCAAACCTTCAAAAGGTCCGCATTCTTGTAGACGGTAAACCTAAACGTGTTTGGGTTTCTGCTAGAGCTTTGAAATCAGGAAAAATTGAGCGCGTTTAATCGTACTCATAATTAATGCCAGGCCGACAACAGTCGACCTGGCATTTTTTCTTTTCTTCTCCAGAAGACATGGCGTCTGTCATCTGTTATTTCTTGACTTCTTCTTTCTTAAACATGCGAATGCAAACTCTCACAAAACTACTTACTGATTTAGGCAATCTAAATGTGTAGACCTTCACACACAATTCCTCCCTTTTAGTCGCTGCTTCTTATCATTAAACATATGCCAGCGGTAAAAGAGATAGTACCAATTCGTCCACTTACTTCATTACTAGTAAATTTTGAATTGCCAAAGGAGATATTTTCTTTGGTAACTTCATACAGAAAGCCTCTGAGAGATATATTTTTAACTGTTTCACCGTATGAAAAGAATGAAATATATTTAAAATGTTGATCAGGTTTAATTTCATATGTTCCAGGTAATAAAAAACGAATAATATTTTGCTTATTACGTATGTAGAAAACAATTTCTGGATGCTTCATTTGAAAGCGGATCATATCATGTAAAACTGCTTCATAATGATCCAGTCTTCCACCGGTAACCGCTGTTAATATAATGTTATCCGGTTTATATTCTAAAGCGCGAAGGATTGCTATATGTGTATCTGTTTCATCTTTCTCCGCTTGCAATATTGTAACTTTTTGAACCATTGATTCTAATAAATGAAATTCTTCTTCTTTTAAAGAATCGAAATCACCTATTATTTCATGTGGCGTTATTCCATTTGTTAATAAATGAAGAGCTCCGCGATCAGCTCCGATAAAAAAAGTATCTTCTTTGGAAAAAGGAAGTTGTTTAAAATCAACAACTTCCTCTACTGGACCTCCTGAGCAAACAATAACCGTTTTCATTTTACCGCTACACTTAAACCGGCTTCTTTTATCGCTTGTAGAGCCTTTCCTTTGTCAGCAGCATTATAGATGGCAGAACCTGCTACAAATATCGTAGCCCCTGCCTCTACGCAAGGAATAATTGTTTCTTCATTTATGCCGCCATCAATCTCGATTTCAATCGCTAAGTTTCTTTCTTTCACGATATCAGCCAATTGTTTTACTTTAGGAACAACAGAATGGATAAATTTTTGACCTCCAAAGCCTGGATTTACTGTCATAAATAAAACCATATCTATATCCTCTAAAACATGTTGAATCGATTCAATCGGAGTATGCGGATTTAACACTACTCCCGGTTTCACTCCAAAAGAACGAATCAACTGAATTGTACGATGTAAATGCGGAGAAGCTTCAACATGAACTGTAATATAATCTGCACCTGCTTTTGCAAATGACTCAATATATTGATCTGCATTCTCTATCATTAAATGTACATCTAAAGGGAGCTTCGTTAAAGGTCGTAGTGCTTCCACTACAATTGGTCCCATAGTTATATTCGGAACAAAATGACCATCCATTACATCTATATGGATAAGTTCAGCACCTGCTTTTTCTACTTCTAACACTTCTTCTCCCAGCTTTGCAAAATTAGCTGCTAATATGGATGGGGCAATTTTAACCATAATTTAGTACCTCGGCTTTCTTTCCACTATTTCATTAAAAAATTGTAGGTAATGTTTATATCGATAATCTTTAATGCTACCTATTTCCACTGCATTTTTTACTGCGCATTTTGGTTCATTTACATGCAAACAGGCTCTAAACTTACACTCATCTTGAATTTCTACAAACTCTGGAAAACAACTAGAAAGCTCTTCTTTTTCCATTAATTCAAACTCAAATGAGCTAAAACCAGGAGTATCGGCGAGTAAGCCACCACATACCTCTATAAGTTCCACATGTCTTGTCGTATGCTTACCACGTCCTAAAGCATCCGAAATTACGCCTGTCTTTAGATTAAGTGCAGGTAAAATTGTATTTAAAAGAGTAGACTTACCTACACCAGATTGTCCAGCAAGCACTGTAGTCTTTCCTTCTAATAAAGGAGTAATTTTATCGTCAAATTGTGGGTCATCTTTAAACGTCATTAAAACCTTATAGCCTATTTGTTCATATTCTTTTATATACTGTGAGATTGTTTTTTCCATCTTTTCATCTAATAAATCACTTTTTGTTAAACAAATAATCGGTTCGATATGAAATGACTCCAATACAACTAAAAAACGATCTAATAAGATTGTATTAAAATCTGGCTCCTTCACAGAAAAAACTAAAATTGCTTGATCAATATTGGAAATAGGCGGACGAACGAGACTATTTTTTCGTTCATGAATGACCGTAATTGTTCCGTCATTCTCACCTTCTACTTTATAGTCAACGATATCTCCTACTAACGGTGATTCTCCTCTATTGCGAAATACGCCTCTTCCTCGACAAGTTATTAATTGTCCATTGTCATAAACATAGTAAAATCCACTTAATGCTTTTCTAATTTGACCCGTTGGCATCCGTTACCTCCCTATTTTACATCCTTATAATCAATCGTTTCTTGAGCAAATACGGTGTTACCAACTTCTACTCGGTATGCAGCTTTTTGCCCTTCACTTATTTCTAGTTTAATATGTCTTTCTACCGTTTCAGTTAATACGAACTCTTCAATCGGAACGGCCATAGTACGTGTTTTATCTTGTACATAAATTTTTACAACTTGTTCTTCAGGAGCGGTCTGCTCTACATTTTCTTCATTCTCCCCTTCTTCACCACCATCACCTTCTTCAGGTTTTGGAGGCTCGTAAGGTATTGTTACCGTTTTAACTACCAATTTTGTAGATGCAGGTTTTGGTCCATCTGAGACTACAACTTCTATTGTACTTCCAGGGGCCACTCTTTTGTTCGCTTGAGGTTGTTGACTAATCACATTACCTTTTTGGATGGTATCCGAATACTTCGAATCTGCTATTTTTATTTTAAAACCAGAAGATTTCTCATAATCTTTTAATGCTTTTTCATTCCAATCTGTTAAGTCGCTTATTGAACGTAAGTCTAGTCCTTTGCTAACAGTAAACACTAAATCTGTTTCAGATGGGATAATTTCAGTGCCTGGTGGTGGATCTTGTCCGATAATTTCCCCAATTGGCTTTTCTGAAAATTGTTCTTCAGGTTTAATGGAACGTAACTCTTGATTTTGAAGTAATTCAGTGACTTGATTAATATTTCTCCCTCTATAATCGGCAATTTCAGAACTTTCTTTTCCTGATGATATGAACAAATCAATTTTCGTTTCTTTTTCGCGCAGCTTACCTGCTTCTGGTGAGGTTCGAATAACATTCCCTTCTTCCACCTCATCTGAAAACTCTAATATTTCTTCACCTACTGCGAAACCTTCTGCTTCCAATTGTTCAATTGCAGCTTGTACATTTAGATTTGCAACATCAGGTACTTCTACTTTATCTGGTTTAAATACACCCGGGAAGAGAATGAAAAATAATAATGCTAGTAGTAGCACACCTGCTATAACCCCAGCTACAATTTTCCACTTTTTTATCTTTTTCTTTGGAACATCCTTGTCCAACTTGTTCGGTGTAACAGGAATCTTTTTCGTCTCCTCAACCTCTTGAAAAGGCACAGGTTCCTTAATAACAGGTAAAACCTTAGTTGCGTCATTATCGACGGCTATTGCAAATTTTTCTTCACCAGCTCTTTCTGGTGACAAAGCAGTTGCTAAATCTTCTTCCATTTCTTCTGCGGTGTTATAGCGATTGTTTGGATCTTTAGCAGTTGCTTTAAGTACCACATTCTCTAGGCTTTGTGGTATAGACGGTATGATAGAACGAATAGATGGAGTTTCTGCTTGCAAATGCTTTAATGCAATGGAAACTGCTGATTCTCCTGAAAAAGGAAGTTGTCCAGTTAAAAGTTCAAATAGGACAATCCCCAATGCATAAATATCCGAACGGTTTGTTGCTGTTCCACCACGAGCTTGTTCAGGCGATAAATAATGCACTGTTCCAAGTACTGAATTCGTTTGTGTATAGGAAGTAGCGCTTAATGCCATGGCAATACCAAAGTCAGTTACTTTCACTTTACCTTCTTCATCCAATAAGATATTTTGTGGTTTAATATCTCGATGAATAATATGATTGTTATGAGCAATCGCAATTGCAGATGTTAGCTGTCTCATGATCGTTATTGTTCTCGCAGGAGAAACAGGTGCGTTACGTTGTATGTATTGTTTTAATGTTTCACCTTTAACATACTCCATCACGATGTAGTGAATATCTTCATCTTCACCTACATCGTATATATTCACAATGTTAGGGTGTGTGAGGCTTGTTGCAGATAATGCTTCGCGTTGAAATCGACGGCGTAATTCCTCTTCGTTAGAAAAATCATAACGTAGCACTTTAATGGCAACATCACGATCTAAAATCATATCATGCGCTAAATAAACGTGAGACATACCTCCGCCACCAATCATTTCTAGCAACTTATACCTGCCACTAATTCGTTTTCCAATTAACATCCTCACACCTCCTCACTGTTATTAGATAGTATTATTAAAGAAATATTATCTTCTCCACCCGCACGATTTGCTTCTTCAATTAGCTGGGTACCCTTTTCCGCTAAAGAATCCTTCGAGTAAAGAATTGTATGAATAAATGGGTCATTCAATTTGTTGCTTAATCCATCTGTGCAAAAGAGAAAAATAGAATTAGGTTGAAATTCTACTTCATGAAAATCTGGTTGAATGGTATGCTCTGTTCCTACAGCCTTCATAAGAACATTTTTCTTTGGATGTGTTTTTGCTTGTTCTTCGTTTATTTCACCTGAATCTATCAAGACATTTACATAAGAATGATCTCTTGTTATCTTTGCTATACTGTTTGGTAGAAGTTCATATACACGACTATCTCCTACATGTGCAATAATCCCCTTATTCTTTTCAAATAATCCAGCAATGAGCGTAGTCCCCATGCCCTCACAACCTACATTAACAGCTGAATGCTGTACAATTGCCTGATTAATTGACTGAAACGTATAAGTTAACCAGTCTTTTGCTTTCACAATGGCTGGATTATAGGCCGCAAAGTATCTTTTGAATTCAGAAATGGCTATTTCACTCGCGACATCACCAGCATTATGACCACCCATACCGTCCGCTATTACAGCTAAAATGCGCCCATCGGAGCGAACAAAAACGTCCGCTCGATCTTCATTTACAGTTCTTCTCATTCCTACATCCGTTTTAACAACAAACTCCATCTATTCCGTCACCTCTTTAATATGAAATGAAAATTTTCTTTGCCATTTCTCGGCTTAGTGGGCGTCTTAAGCTTTCTTAAAGACTGATACAAAAAAACCGTCGCTTCTTAAATCTTGTGGAAACAATTGAAGCATTCCTGCTTGCTCTTGGTCTTTTATGTCTTTAATAACGTCTGGAAAAGCTTGTAGTTGCATATCTGGGTGAGCCTCTAAAAACAATTTGGCGGTTCCTTCATTTTCTTCCCGATCAACTGTACATGTACTATAAACTAATAAACCATCTTTCTTTAAAAGTTTATATGCTTCTTCTAACAAATTCAGCTGAATCGGTTTTAATGAAGCAAAATCTTTTTCATTTTTCGTGTATTTGATATCTGGTTTTCTCTTCATTACACCTAAACCACTACATGGTGCATCTACTAAGATACGGTCAAAAGATTGCTCTGGATATTCCTCTGTTGCTTTTCGTCCATCTAATTCTACTGTCTCAATAAAACTAAAGCCCAACCTTTCTGCATTTTCTTTTACTAGCTTTAGTTTATGCTGATGGATATCCATTGCGATAAGTCTTCCGGTATTTTTCATTTTTTCTGCAATATGTGTCGTTTTACCACCTGGTGCCGAACACATATCAAGTACAGTCATTCCTGGCTCTACTTGAAGTGCATAAGCCGGAATCATGGAGCTTTCGTCTTGAATCGTGACAAAGCCTTTTTGAAAAGCAGTTGATTTAGCCGCTTGACCGTTAAACAAATAAATACACTCTGGGATAACTTCGCTTTGTGCAACGACATATCCTTCTTGTGTCATTAAATGAAGTACCTGCTCCACTGTACGTTTAAATAAATTCACTCGAAGTGTAGTTACTGGAGGTTCATTATTTTCTTTTAACATTTTAGCGGTAGTCTCAAAGCCATATTCTGAAATAAAACGATTCACCATCCATAGAGGATGACTTGTTTCAATCGAAAGTCGAACTACTTCATCTTTAATTTCTTCGGTTGAACGAACGCCTTCTCTTAAAATAGAACGAAGGATACCATTCACTACTCCTGCTATACCCTTATGCCCTCTTCTTTTTGCAATATTAACCGCTTCATTCACAGCCGCATGATCTGGAATACGCGATAAATAATGAATTTGATATAGAGAGAGGCGAAGTAATTGTAGAACCCAGTCCTCCAACTTCCCTTTGATGAACGGTTGTAAATAATAATCTAACGTCATTTTATATTGAATTGTTCCATACGTTAACTCTGTCAATAACGCTCGATCTTTATCTTCAATATTATATTTTTCAATTGTTTGATGTAATAATAAGTTACTGTATGCTTGTTGCTTCTCAACTGCCATTAATATTGTAAGTGCTGCGTCCCGAACATTCCCTAACCAAATTTTTTCTTGTTTTTTTGTCATTCAAATTTATCCCCTATTCGCAATTTCGAACCTACGCCACGCAAATAATCTACTGCGGACATTTTCTTTTTCCCAGCTGGCTGTAATTCATCTATTCGAATTGCTTCTTCAAAGCCTGTTTGAACAACAAAATAATCCGACTCCACCTTCACAACTGTTCCTGGTAATTCTTTCGTTTTCGCTTGTACTGTGTCTGCCTTCCAAACTTTTACCGACTGTCCATCAAGCGTTGTGTAAGCTACTGGCCAAGGGTGTAGACCTCGGATTTGATTGTGTATTTCTAGTGCAGATTTGTTCCAATCAATTCGTTCTTGTTCGCGTGAAATATTTTTTGCATACGTCACAAGAGACTCATCTTGTTTCACTCGATTATTTGTTGTTGTAATGATGGATGGTAGTGTTTCTCTTAATAAATCAGTGCCTACTACACTTAATTTATCAAATAGAAGCCCAGTATCATCTGTATGATTTATTGAAATTTCACGTTGTGCAATTATATCCCCTGCATCCAGTTTTTCTTCCATATACATAATGGTTATACCTGTTTTGTCCTGCCCATCGATAATTGCTTGATGAATAGGCGCACCACCCCGATATGCAGGTAACAAGGAAGCATGAACATTAATACATCCAAGTTCAGGAGCATCTAGCAACTCTTTTGGAAGTAATTGACCAAATGCAGCAGTGATGATGATATCTGCATGCAATGCTATAATTTGCTTTAACTCTTCTGAACCTTTAAGTTTCGTAGGTTGGATGACAGGAAGTCCTAGTTTAACCGCTTCTTCTTTTACAGGAGGAGCAGTTAGTACTTTTTTTCTACCAACTGGACGATCTGGCTGCGTGACAACAGCTAAAACATCATAGCCTTCCTCCACTAACATACGTAAAACGGGAGCGGAGAAAGCAGGTGTCCCCATGAAAACGATAGATGTCATAGTTGTTCCTCCTCTAGCTCTTTCTCTATTTCTTCCAAATCCACATAACGTATAATTTTAGATGTAAATAAAACACCATGTAAATGATCAATTTCATGCAAGATAGCTCGTGCTTCATAATCCTCAGCTTCTAATTCATATAAAGCGCCATCTCGGTCTTGCGCTTCTACTTTTACATAAAATGGACGCTCTACTTCCCCATATAAATCTGGAAAACTTAAGCAACCTTCCACTTCAATTTCAGAACCGCCTATTTCGACTACTTCCGGATTTACCATTTCAATGACTTCTTGCCCTTCGCCAAGGTCCACAATTGCAACTTGAATTGCTTCACCTACTTGGGGAGCGGCTATTCCAATACCGTCTGAAGCGATCATCGTATCGTACATATCATCTAAAAGTGTCGCTAGCATCTGATCAAATACAGTAACTTCCTTACATTTTGTTGTCAGTACTTCATTCGGATGTGTAACAATTTCTCTTATTGCCATTTCTTTATTCCTCTTTTCAAACCGCCTATAAAATCGTGGAAGGATCTAGATCAATCGATAAGATAATACCTTTTTTCATCCACTCTGTACGATATATTTTTATTAATTGCTGTAGTTTTTCGATTAAAATTGGTTCTTTTTTGTATTTTATCAAACATTGGTAACGATATCTATTTTGTATCTTACTAATTGCACAAGCTGTCGGGCCAACAACCATTGACTGTTCCGATAAATTAGCTCTTAGCCAATCCGTTGCAAGCTTCGCATATTCGGATGCGAGCATAACATTCTCATGCGTTATTTGAACGAGCGTCAAATAATAAAAAGGTGGATATTCATACTGCTTACGAACGAGCATTTCTTTATGATAGAAAGGTTCATACATCTGTAATTTGGAAAGTTCAATAGCATAATGCTCGGGAGTGTACGTTTGAATATATACTTTTCCTTCTTTATCATGCCTACCTGCTCTTCCGCTAACCTGCGTCATCAATTGAAACGTTTTTTCCGCTGCTCGAAAATCTGCTAAGTGTAAAGTTGTATCAGCATTTAACACTCCTACGAGTGTAATATTTGGGAAGTCTAACCCTTTTGCAATCATTTGTGTACCAAGCAATATATCCGCTTCGCCATCACCGAATTGCTTTAAAATTCGTTCATGGGAACCCTTTGTTCTAGTAGTGTCTACATCCATTCGAATGACTCTTGCAAAAGGAAACAATTTCGCAATTTCTTCTTCTACTTTTTGTGTACCTGTCCCAAAAAAGCGAATATGTTCACTTGCACATTCTGGACATATAGATGGAACTGGTTCCTCATGTCCACAATAATGGCATTTAAGCTGCTCTCCCGAACGATGATACGTCAAGGAGATATCACAGTTCTTACACTCCACGACTGTTCCACAGTCACGACATAATACAAATGAAGAAAAACCTCTCTTATTCAAAAATAATACGATTTGTTCTTTCCTATCGAGTTTTTCTCTTATCGCATCTGCAAGCTCTACACTGAACATAGAACGATTACCATTTTTCAGTTCCACTCGCATATCGACTACATTCACGGTTGGTAAGGCTTGTTCTTTCGCACGTGCTTTCAGCGTTAACAACGAATAAACACCTTTTGAAGCGCGAGCATACGACTCAAGTGAAGGAGTAGCACTCCCTAGTATGACAGGACATTTATGAAACTCGCTACGCCAAATTGCTACGTCTCTTGCATGGTATCTTGGATTATCTTCTTGTTTATAGGTAGATTCATGCTCTTCATCTAAAATGATGACACCGAGATCTTTAAATGGAGCAAAAATAGCAGATCTTGCACCAACGACAACTTTCACTTCTCCACGCCATATTTTACGCCATTCATCATACTTTTCACCGATTGATAAGCCACTATGCATTACAGCAACCTCATCACCAAAACGAAGTTTAAACCGTCGAGTCATTTGAGGAGTTAATGAAATTTCTGGCACAAGCATAATTGCTTGCTTTCCTTTTAAAATGGAGTTCTCGATTGCATTTAAATAAATTTCAGTTTTTCCACTGCCAGTAATCCCGTGTAATAAGAATGTTGTATTCTCTGCATGATTCTGAGCATGGTTTATCTTTTCAAGTGCAACAGACTGCTCCTCTGTCAGCTGGAATCTATGGTCCGTGTCATGATGCTCCAATGTAGTAATTTCTCGATAAACTTCGGCTTTTTCTAATGCTAAAATATTTTTTTCAATTAGAGCTTTCACTACATTATTATTTGCGTTGACTGTTTCTTTTAGTTCTTCCATTGTAAAAGAATCTTGTTCTTGGATTAATAACCATTCCATTAATTCTCTTTGTTTGACGGCATTTTTAGCTAGGTTACTTATTTGATTTTGAATGTATTCTTTAGTAGCAATGACGTTATACTTTGTAATCGTCTTTGCTTTTACGTGCTGTTTAATAACTGTCTCCAGTTGAACGCTACCTTGTGTTAAATACTTTTTCATTTGTCGTAAATAACCAGCTTTTTCAATTACTTCGTAAGTAATAGTGTCTTTTTTTCCAAACAGAGCTAAAAATGATTCATCCACTGCGTTAGAATCTATCAGCTTTATATTCTTTTTATACGAAGCACGTAAAGCAGCAGGAAGCATAACCTGAAGTGCATCTATTTCATAGCAAAGTGTTTTATTGGTCATCCATTTAGATAATTGTAGAAGTTCTTCCGTGACAACAGGCTCTACATCAATAATGGATTGTACCTCTTTTAGCTTGGAAGTATCGATATCTGTTTGTTCTTTGATATTGGTAATAAAACCTTGCACTTTACGATTTCCAAAAGGAACGTGAACCCGGCTCCCTCTTTCAACGAGATCCTTCAATTCCTCAGGAACAATATAATCAAATGGTCGGTCAATTGGATAAGCAGAAACATCAACAATAACTTCTACTATCATTTAAGCTCATCTTTTTCGAGTTTGATAATTGTTTGAAGCAATTGATGAGCAAGCTCCTTTTTATTTAAATGAGGGAAATGCACTTCAACATCATGTTTACCTACTAAAGTAACGGAATTTGTATCCGTTCCAAAGCCTGAACCTGCCTCTGTCACATCATTGGCAATGATATAGTCTGCATTTTTCTTTTCCAATTTACCTTTTGCATAATGAAGCACATCATTCGTTTCTGCCGCAAAACCGATTAACAATTGCTTTGTCTTTCTACTGCCAAGCTCAGACAGAATATCAGTTGTACGTTCTAAAACAATTGTAGACTCACCAGGTTGTTTTTTCATTTTCTGACTATGTACTTCCTTCGGTTTGTAATCCGCCACTGCTGCTGTTTTGATAACGATCGAAGCTGTGTCAAACTCTTTTAGAACTGCATCAAGCATTTCTTGTGCACTTTCCACCGGTACGAGCTTTACATTACTTGGAGCATCTATGCTTACTGGCCCAGATATTAAAATAGTTTCTGCTCCTAAATTAGCTGCTGCTTCTGCCATTGCATAGCCCATCTTGCCGCTAGAAAAATTAGTTAAAAAGCGCACGGGGTCAATTCTTTCTCTTGTAGGTCCCGCAGTCACAACAACTTTTTGTCCTTTAAGTGGTAACTCTTTGGGAGCAAAATATTCCTCCAGCAGTTGAACGATTTTTTCGGGCTCCTCTAAACGGCCCTTTCCAACGTAACCACATGCTAAAAAACCTTCAGAAGGTTCGATAAATGAATATCCGTCTTTTGAAAGTTGATCGATGTTTCGTATAACCGCAGCATTTTCATACATATGCACATTCATCGCAGGTGCTATCCACACTTTAGCAGTTGTCGCAAGTAAAGTGGTTGTTACCATATCGTCTGCTATTCCGTTTGCCAGCTTACCAATAACATTTGCGGTAGCCGGTGCAACAATAACTAAATCCGCCCAATCGGCTAAATTGATGTGCGCAATAACACTAGAATCTTTTTCATCAAACGTATCAAAATAAACATCATTTCGAGACATCGCTTGAAAACTTAAAGGTTGTACAAATTCCATCGCTGATTTCGTCATGATGACCCGCACGTCCGCTCCAGCCTGTGAAAGTTTACTAACGAGCGCAACCGCTTTATAAACAGCAATACCACCTGTTACACAAACAACAATTTTTTTTGAAGTTAACATAATGATTTCTCCTCCCAAGGAAAAGCGGCAGACGCCGCCTAGCTGCGACAAGCAAATGACGGTTTTCGAGGAGGCAGTTCCTCAGCCACCTCAGAAAATGGGCATTTGACCTCGAGCACGCGGTTTTATTGCGACGAGCTTGCGCAGTCGCAGTTGGCGTCTGAAGCTAGACATTTACTTTATCGTTAATTCGTCCTCTTAACTAAACAACCTCCCAAAGAACTATTCCTTGGGAGGTGTTTGCTTCAAATCTAATTCGCCTTGGCGTATTTGCGCCCAGATTTTACATTCAGCCTGCTGAATGAGTTCCATCACAAAATCAGTAGCATCCGCCAAAGGCATCCACTTTATCCTGCAGTCGTTCGGACGACTAGCTAATGAAGTGGATATTTTATACTTCGTCCTCGTAAATTACGTTTTCACTCGATGATTCGATTGAAAGTTCACCTTTAGCTACTTCCTCTAAAGCTTTCCCAACTTGTTTATGAGAAATATATGAAGTTAAACGTTCGCCGCCTTCTTCTTGTAACTGACGAGCTCTTTTAGAGGCTACACTCACTAACGAATACTTTGAATCAATTTTGTTTTTTAATGAATCTACTGATGGATATAACATTTATAATTCCCCTTCCAACATGGCTAAATATCTTTTTTCAACTCGTTCACGTCGACAATGCTCCGCAGCAACAATGGCATTAATTTTAGCGCATGCTTTTGTTACTTCGTCATTTTCAACGACATAATCATATAAATGCATCATTTCTAGTTCTTGTCTTGCAGCTTGAATTCTAGAATTAATCACATCTTCTGTTTCCGTCCCTCTGCCGATTAGTCTTTGCTCTAATTCAGACAAACTAGGAGGCGCAAGGAATATAAATAGTGCTTCTGGCGCTTTTTCACGAACAAGTGCAGCACCCTGAACTTCTATTTCTAAAAATACATCTCGTCCAGAGTCGAGCGTTTCATTGACATAATCAATAGGAGTACCATAGTAATTACCTACATAACAAGCGTACTCTAATAATTTTCCTTGTTCAATTAACTCCTCAAATTCTTCATTCTTTTTAAAAAAGTAATCTACTCCATCTACTTCTCCTTCTCTTGGAAGTCTTGTAGTCATCGAGATAGAATACTCATAATTTGTTCCAGGCTCTGAAAATAATTCTTTTCTCACTGTCCCTTTTCCGACTCCGGATGGACCCGATAAGACGATTAATATCCCTTTTTCTCTTCGCATAACGTCTCCTTCAAATACATTCATATACCGAATTCTTCTTATAATTACATACTTAACTGATTATAACACAAGTTTCTCAGAAAATGATAAGATAATAAGAAAAGCATAAGCGTCTATGTCTGCCCCGACAGGCAAATGGTAAAAAGCTGTGGTGGCTGGAGATATGCCTCCTCGCTTTTTACCATTTGACCCCGAGGGGCAAGGCGCTGGAGCTGGACAATATAGAAAAGCTCATGCGTCGATATTAGGCGACAAAGCTTGATCGAAAAAAACGTTTTGAAAGAGGACATATTATGGCTTTTGATGGTTTATTTACAATTTCAATGAAAACTGAATTACAGCAATTAGTTAGTGGGCGTATTTCTAAAATACATCAACCAAATGCACAAGAAATTTTAATGCAAATTCGCGCTCAAGGGCAAAACTATAAATTATTATTTTCTGTTCACCCTTCTTATTCACGTGTGCAAATTACTCATGAAACAATTGACAACCCTGCACAACCACCTCTTTTTTGCATGGTGTTACGCAAGCATTTAGAAGGTGGAATTATTACTTCCATCCGACAACATGAAACCGATCGTATTCTCATCTTCGAAATCCAAAGTAAAAACGAAATCGGAGATGATATTACACGAGAAGTCCACATGGAAATCATGGGACGTCATAGTAACTTACTTTTAGTTGACCCTACTCGAAATCTAATTTTGGAAAGTATTAAGCATTTATCACCTTCCATGAATAGCTATCGTACAATTTTACCTGGCCAACCTTACATTGCACCTCCTGCTCAAAATAAGCTCCATCCCTTAGAGTATTCAGAAGAACTGATAAATGTTATACAATCCGTTCATGAATCAAAAGAAATTGTGGAGCAAATATCAAGTTTCTCTCCATTACATGCAAAGGAATTATTGCATCGATTTAATGATGTGACAGCTCGTGTAGAAGTTTATAAAGCATATATGAAGGAATTTGAGCAAGGTGGCTCTGCAAAACAAATAGTTGAATTCAACGGAAAAACGTTTTATTCTCCTAATGCTTTATCTCATTTAGATGGAGATAAATATAATGAAGAAACTCTAGGAAATTTACTAGATCGAGTGTACTTCGCCAAAGCAGAACGTGACCGTGTGAAACAACAGGCTGGAGATTTAGAAAGATGGCTTCAAAACGAATTAAACAAATTAAAGCTGAAAATGAAAAAACTCCAAAAAGACTTTGAACAAGCCGAAAAACTGGATACATTCCAATTGTACGGGGAGCTATTAATGGCAAATGCCTATGCAATTGAAAAAGGCTTAAAAGAAGTGGAGCTAATCAACTACTACGATGAAGATGGTAAAACAGTTACCATCCCATTAGATAACCGAAAAACAGCTACGCAAAATGCACAAAGCTATTATAATCGCTATACAAAAGCGAAAACGGCATTACTAAAAATCGAACAACAATTTGAAATAACGAAAGATGATATTGCGTACTTTGAGTTGCTTCTCCAACAAGTAATGCAAGCCTCTCCAACCGACATCGAAGAAATTCGAGAAGAACTAATGGAGCAAGGGTTATTAAAAGCAAGAGCATCGAAAAAGAAGAAGAAACCAACAAAACCTTCACCAGAAAAATTCATTGCCTCAGATGGCACGGAAATCTCTGTAGGTAAAAATAATAAACAAAATGATTTTGTCACCTTTAAGCTGGCGAAAAAAACAGACACATGGCTTCATACCAAGGATATCCCAGGATCCCATGTTGTTATACATTCCGACGATCCGTCAGAAACAGCTCTTTTAGAAGCAGCGAATCTTGCTGCATATTTCAGTAAAGCTCGTGAATCTTCTTCAGTGCCTGTAGATTATACGGTGATTAAGCAAGTGAAGAAGCCTAGTGGGGCTAAACCTGGTTTTGTGATTTATTTTGAGCAAACTACTTTGTTTGTTACACCGGATGAAGAGAAAATAAGACATATGAAGAAATAGAAATAACTTAGTGTTGAGTGGTTTTCGGGTTGCTATGGATTGCACATTTTCTACACCTTTAACGAGAGAATGATAAAATCTGTTGGAAGTTGATTACGTCACTTCCAGCGGATTTTTTTCTTTTCGGTAATCCTGTGGCAAATGTGAATCCATCGCACTCCTACAACCACAAGATACAAAGTGGTTTTGTTCTTTTTGGGAATGAAAGAAGAGATTCTTATCTATTGATAAAGAAAGCAGCCGAAGATACAATGAACTGCCCCGTAAATGTTAGACACTAAACTAACATTTGCGGGGTGTTTTTTATGGCTAGATTTACTTACTAATAACAGTTCACGAGTGAAAGGTAATAGGTATAAAAAATTATCTCATTTGTTTCACCTCGACAAGGTGGGGGTTACTGGTTCGAGACTAGTCAAGGCTATTCCAATCAATTTAATTTTGTATATTCTTGTTCAACACTCAATAATTTATCACCGAATTTTGAATTTATCTCCCAAGAGTCTACTATTTGTCTAGTATAAGTCGGATAATAATTTTTTGGTGACAACACATTTTTCATTTTAATTAATTCATTTGAAATAGATTCAAGTTGTAATACTGAAGGTATCTCATTGCCACTTATCGTTTTTCTAGCCTCTATTTCTAGAGATAGCTCTTCCAGAACTATATCTATTAAACCAATTACCTTTGTTTGTTGATTCTCTACTTCTCGATTAATTTTGTTCATTCCATTATCCACCAGTTATTTTCTCCTTCTACATATTTTTGTTCAAATTTATATTGTGGCGCAACGCTTCCGGTTATCATTTGATTTCCAAATGTTTTAGAAATTTTAAAAGGTTATACCTATTCAAGGCTAATTATTATATCTCTCTACCATAATTCCAAAACTAGAAATAAATTTTAAGCAACGATTATAAATCTTCCAGATTAATAGGTGTTATTTCTTCAATTAGCCTGATCTCACTTTTAGATACCCACCCAAGCCAAGAATCTCTATCTATTCTAGGCAGATTTAGATTACTACCCACTAGTAAAGAATCTGTAGCAACTTGATATTGGTCATCCTTTTCCTTTAAAATTTGAACTTCTCTCCTTTTATAATTCCATAAGGAATAATACTTACACAATTCACTAATTCGTTTGCTATCACTATCTTAGTGTAAACTCCACTTTGGTAAGTATCTTCAAATGTTGCATCTATTTTTTCTTTCTCATCAGTCATAAATTTCAAATTATTATCCCTATCAACAGTTAATCCTTACTCGACTCCCTCATAAGATCCATATAAACCTGTTTTTAACATATTATTCACCTCCTTAATCTACATCAATAAATACCTTTCCGTTAAAAATAACTATCCTCAACTTTTGCCACAAAACCTCTAACAGAGGTATACTCTCCATCAAGGTATTTTTGAAAATCTTTAACATGATGTTCTTTATTAAGGTTGTATTTTTATCTGGTAGTGGGACATAGTCACGAATTTCTTGAATAATCATTTCTTTCAATATCATTTAACTAATAAGATGGTTTTAATCGTAAATCTTTAAATTCATCGTAATTTAAATTATACTCTTCAATCTCCACTTCCTTGTGGATTACAATCAAAAACATGAAGTTTCTAAGTGGAGTCTGCTAAGCAATTGTAATACAAATAACGACAGCAACAGTTGCATTAAACTTTGGCTTTGACTGTTATTTTTGAGAGTTAGGAATTACGCAAATAACAAGCAAATTCATTAACAAGTGGTAACGAGATAGAATGTTACACAATTAACTTTTACTAATATAAAAAAAACACCTCCACTTAGAATTTAAAGGGACAATTCCCAGTTTTAATTCAACGTAAAGATGTTTTTATTTGACTTAAATAACTAGTTAAATTTTCAAAAAACATTTACCATCTTTCACTTGATGGTTTCCTATCTTAATTTCGATTTTTTTCATGATTAAGCAGTCAAGGTATTTAAACTTTAACTAATTAAAACAATCATTACTTTTATGAATTAAACGTTAATGTTCCCCCTATAAATTGAGAAATTTTGAAATTCTAATATATAAATTCTCGCAAGCGTCTTCTTCAGATTCAAATTTTTTTAATTGTGATTTCACACCATGTTCACTATAATAAACTTCCCAAGTATGATCTCTTTGTTTAAACAAAATGCCTCATTAGGTAGTCCTCCATTTAAGTTATACGAATCTGGTGGAACATTGGAGTTAATCAGTAAATTATGCAATTCTTCCTTCTTCATTCTATTTTCTCACCCTTCTGAGCACTCCTTGCTCTATTAAATTACTTACTGATTGGTTAAGTTCACACTGAATACCTAAAACTAATTCATCAATCTATGTGTCAATACTTTCGGTCTATACTTCATTTTGTTTTACAGCTATATAAATTTTAAAGTTCATCTGATGACAGAATAAAAAGCATTAGATGTCAAAATTAAGTTCTGTATCAAATGCGAGTAACAACGATTCACAATCAGACTTAGTTTGTTTAATCATTTGTGATAATAACGGAGTCTCTTCTGTTAAGTGTCCACGTTCAAATATAATTTTTTTATCCATAATATACAAATAATCTATGTTTTCATTAGTCTATATTTATACAGGAATCAATCAAATCTTAGGGGACAAAGTTTTGTTCTTTGTCCCAACTTTATATTAAATTCCTACTCCAACTAACTGAAACCTGAAAAAACTATTTAATATTTACAATTCCATCAACCACTTATTGCTTATTTCAGATTTAATTGTTTCTTTTCTTCAAAAACTTCAACTTCTGATTTAGAAACTACTTTTATAAACTCACTTTTTCCAATTTGATTCATCCTATTCTCTTTAGCTAAATCTATATTTGATGTATACAATTCTACGTCAGGTCCAATAGAGCGACTGACTCCAAAAATTTCTCCCTTATATACGGCAAAACTGTTTATAGAATATACATCTTCAATTTCATCTAATTCTACTTGTTTTCGATAAATTTCATTTTGATAAAAATCAAATGATTCATCAATATTAAATTTATTTTTAGTTACAATCTCATAAGTTCCGTCAGCTTTGTGAACAAATCGATACTCTTTTCCTTTGTATCGACAGTAAATATCATTCCTAATCATTTTATCCTCCTATTATTTATAACTTCTTATAACATCCTAATGTTCCATCACACGCCTATGAATAAAACAAAATTTTCACTATTGTAATTTTAAATTAAATAGGAAAAACCATATAACCGATACATGTATTTTAATTTGGATCACGTTTTTTAAAGAATACCGAGTATTAAATGACCATTTATTGTTAAATTAAAACAAAAGCACCCATTGCCTTGATACAATTAAGTGCTTTACGTTAAAGTAGATATTTTATTAAATATTTGAAGTTTTTATACAATAAATAAATGTTATGCAGAACAAAATCATTTATTTTAATCTCGTTACTTTGTTGCCCTACTCACAATGATTATACTTCACTCACTCATATTTAATTATAATATATTGTTATTGCACTCACATTCCCTCTTGCATCATAATCCGAAACAACTTTTCCCCATGGATATTCTTTTCCGTTTTCAATTCCATATTTGACTAATATCTTATCATGTACTAACTTTCTTAGTGGTTCTGTCAACTCTGTAATATTCTCATCATCTTTAATCAGATTTACAGCATAAATCTTTCCTTCTCTAAAGAAAAAATTAACGTAATAGTCATTTCCATCTATAGATTGTTTTCCTTCTAAATATATTACTCTTATACCATCTTGATTTTTATAATATGATGTATTTTTAAATTCTTCAAATCTATATAGGGGTCTAAATATTAATTCATTATTTATGAACAATTCACCACTTGTTATATCAATCATGAATAATTTCTCCTTATTTTTTTAAAATAATAGTATCTACAGGTACTAAATATCCATTGCTAATTAATTCATCAACGTCAGGAACGAAAATCTGAGGTAATTCTCCTTTTCCAAATTGCGGATTTGCTTTTGTAATACCGAATGCGGCATCGATATCAATATTTACTTTATACCCTTGCATAGTCCCTCTATATCCATGTATTGCATTTTTTTCAACCTGTAAGCCTTCAAAAATTTTAGTTGCATCTTTATAAGATCTCTCTATAGCCGATATTGTTGTAAAATACCCAGTCCCATTAGGTTCACCTCTATATATAATTTTATCTTTCTTAATGACTATGTCTTTATATTTATCAACCCCTGGATATTTCCCTGAACCTTGCCAACTTTGAGCGATTTCTGATGGAGACTTCGATCCACCCTTTGTGTTAATTTTTTGTTCATCTAGGATTGTACTATTAGTTCCACTTACTTCCTTATTACCGATACCCTTAGGGATTCCTTCATCAGTTTTCGACGATCGATTCACTGCATCTACAATAGATTTGTCATTTAACATCTTCTGCACAGACTTAGCTATAGGTACTGACATTGAAACTAATGGATCAAGTGCTGCACCGGCACCAACATTCAAACCTAGCTCCAAAGCATTTTGTTCCCAACTTGTGTCTTCTGGATTTAGTAACTCACGACCTCCGACCTCAACTCCAGACATAACACCGCCAACTGCAGCACCTTCTTTAGCAAATTGTACTAAATTGCGTGCAGAAACCCCAGTTGTAAGTCCTTTCGCACCTAATGCTGTACCTCTAATAGCTTTTACAGTTCCAACCCCAGGGACTAAATAGCCTAGCATATCAGCTAAAATGTCCGTACCTCCACCCTCACCAAACTTTCGTTGAGATTGGAAAGGCGAAACTACACCTGTAACGTTCTTCTCCAGTTGTGCAGGTAGACCTAAAAGAGCTGAATTAGTTGTTCTATGTGAAAAGCGTTGCACGTTTTCAAAAATTTTAGATTGTCTAGGAGCTATTTTTTCTGCTTCTCCCATCATTTTTGAACCAAAGTCGCCTGTAAAGAATGAAGGAATAGAACTTATAGCACCTATACCTAAGTCAGCTAAGTCCTGAAGAATATTACTATTTTTCTTGACGTTTACTTTTTCTTGTTCAGCCCCATTTCCCTCTGGTCTTGGACATGATAGTGCAATCATATCAGTACCAACAAAAGGACTTTGTATGTTAATAAAACCACCATAGCCAAATTGAATTGGACGCGCTCCAGCTAAAAATGTTTGTAACATGGTCGTCATCTGACTTTCAATATCTAATATGGTGGAAAGTCTGGCAATCGAAGTTGTACGATACACCAAATCTGTCTTTAATTTATTTTTAGAAGTCAATCCTGTCCAATTTTCTGTTTGAAAATGGATTTCCGTAAGTCCAGACTCAAAGATTCTCTCTAAATCCGCAAGCCAATTTTCCATAGTCTGCATATCTTGCTCAATAGGCATCAGTGCGGTCGTCTGGCTCGAATCGAATTCGTGAAGCTGCGTGACCGTGTCATCACGTTTCCTCTTAGAATTAATGACTCCCTCCTGCACTCCGCTATCATCTAAGTGGGGTAGCCCGACAATGTCGCTTACCTGATCCATGATACTGTTAGTTTCATCAGTCAAACTAGCTGTCAGCTGGCCGATAAGCGTAAGTCCTTGTTCCAGCTCACCTTCTAGGAATTGTTCTAGTATGTGGCCTGCCGAATCAGGTTCGAGTGAGTTAAGAGCAGCCTCCATCTGGTGAAGAACTTGTTTGAAATTCTCGGAGAACAATTGGAAATATTGAAGAAATGGCAAATGGCACTCTCCATAAAAGGAGCGAATGGCATTCCCTCCCTCGCCTTTCAATTGATCCTCCATCTGTACGAGTCCATCGACTGCACGATGGATTGCTTCTATTTCACTTCGTAGCCTGTCAAGCATAGTAATATTCCGCTGTAGCCCATCTTGAAATAAATCTACGTCCAACACTTTCATAGGCATTGCCTCATCATTGACCTAGAATCAACTACTTTTGAATAAAACCCATAATCCCTATTGTTCAATATTGCCCCACAGGTGAACATTCTTCTCCTCCTCCTCTAGCAACCTATCAATAGTTATAATATTCCATTTTTCCATAGAAAGGTAAAGTGAGAAGTTGTAATTTTCTTAAAAATAAACTTATGCAATAAGTTTTAAAAATTTGTTCGTGACTCTTAAACTATTATAAAAGGGGTTTAACGGTTATTTAGTAGGAGTTAAGACGAGGGGTCTTGCCAATGCCAAAAGGAGTATTTAGTAATTATTCTTATGATTATAATTCATTTAGTATGAATCCTTTTTGAATAAATGCTTGAACTTTTAGTCAATACAGTTAAAAAACAGTTAAACGATTTTATAACATTTCTATCTATTACATTCAATAATTAATAGCGGATATTATAGTTATATAATATACTAAATAAGGCTTATACATAGCATACCAATATAAGACTATTTACCAAAAATGAGAGATTATTATGAAGAAATTATTATTTATCGTATTGGCAGTTGTAATTATCGGCACTAGTTTACAACTACCTTTAGCCAATGCCGAAGCTGCTTCAATTTCTAGAGTTGAATCTTTTTTGAAAACAGCAGAGCAACATGCAGGTGCTCTTAAGTGGCAAAGTTCGTATGAAATAACGAAGGAAATAAAATATCCAGATATGACTGTTTTTAACTTAACTAAAAATGCTTACTGGAAAGCTTATTTTGAAATTGAAAAATTAAGTGAGAATGACAAGGCTAAGTTTGAAAAACGATTACATGAAAATGTTGGTATTCATCTTTCACGAACAACATCATATATCGATGCAATTACTTCTGGCAATAAAATTGCGAATTTAACAAATCAATACAACACCTTATATGCTTCAACGCCAACATCCAATATGACAGTACAAAAGTACCATGATTTATCGACTGAGATTCGGAAACAAGCTCAGATTCTTTATCACGTTTACGGAAAATCAACCCGAGAGGCAATTTTAGCTAAATATAAAAAGCCTGGTGAGAAGGCACTTCTAGCTTCTAAATATGTAATTTCTTCAAAGATTCATTTAAATTATTTAGATAGCTTAATTGCTAATAAAGCAACTCAAAGCAAAGTAGAGGCAAATGTAGCTAAATTTTTCGATATGCAAGATATGATAAAAAACGAGGAAATTGCTGCTGATCTATATACAACTTATTATGAAATTATTAGAAAGGATTCAAACTTCTTAGCACAAGAAAAAGAAATAATCGAGTTCTTCAAAAAATCAACAGAATATACAAATACAGAAGATGTTGAGTCCCTTTTAGGTCTTTATAGCCAAGACTTTCCTGATTACTTGTTTCTAAAAAATGACATGGAAACTACATTTAAAGACTTTGACTTAAGGTACGAGACACTAGGTATCGAAACTCATTTTGTTATTGATGGTATGGCACTTGTGAGTCATAATGAAGTGGAAACAGAACAAAATGAAAGCTTTGAATATAATCTAACTTATCTATTAGAAAAGGATGCAACTGGAAATTGGCAATTTCTCGATCTAATAGAATTTGAATAAATTTCTTATACACGATTAGCAACATTTAAACTGCAGTAATACTCCTAGAAATTCGGGTAGCTGTAGTTTTTTTATGGCAATTTTTTAGGTGTAATTGTACGTGACAGTTAATTAAATTCTATCTTGTTTACTCGTATGTATATTTAAGTATTATGAGTAAAGAATAAAATGTTAATAATGCTTTACTTCCATTGGAAGCGATAGATACATTTAAAGTAGACGTGTATTAAAAACATTCAAAATGTATACATTGGTTGATTGCGAAACTCTCTTGTTAATAGATAAGGTGAAACCAGGTAAAAGGTGAGCTAATACACTCACCTTTCATGTACTGGTTTAATCCCTTTTTTTAGGTTTATTTTTATTAATTTCTTTCGTCACCTTATTTTTAGATATAGCGATAAATTCTTCAGCAATTTCTTCGTCGGGATTATTCGTAGGATTTTTATACAGTTCGAAACTATTATGCGTTCTAACATTAATTGTCTTATTGTTATTTTTACTCATGGATATTCACCTCCTAGAGTCTAATTTGCTCTATATAAAGGTTTTTATTCTAACTGAGTCAGTGTATTAACTCATTGGAACTCGTTACCACTTGGAATGAATTTGCCTATCATTCAAATTCTTCTTTGCTAAAACGTCTATTATACAATTAAGTGCTTTCTAGTTAACTTTATAAGCTTCACTGAGTAAAAAAAGAACTCGATAAATATCCATCTTTAGCTTGCCCTTGCGTGAAGACTCATATATATATCCTACAAGGTTCAATTTTTAACCTCATGTTACATAATAAAAATCCACTTTTGAATAAAAAATAATCAAAATGGATTCTTTTACTGTGATAACAATAAGACTTGCCTTTTAAAGGACAAGTCTTTTATTTTATAGTCTTTGCTCATTCTTTTGTTCTTGTTTCATTGGCTACATTAATAATTCTTTCTAGCATTGTCGGATGGGAATATCGAAACCATTTTACGAGGAGTGGTGGATTCACTTCATTTAATCCAGCTTTCGTAAGTTCTTGAAAAGTGCTCACAGCAGCACTTGGGTCTGCCACTAATTGTAGTGCATATTCATCAGCTCTAGTTTCTTGATACCTAGAAATATAATTTGAAAGTGGACTAGAAGCGAATAATAGAAAGGATGTAATTAGGAAAAACAATGGTAACGAGTGAATAGCATTTATCCGTTTTATTTTTAATCCACGTCCAAAGCGTGCGATGATCCAAGGCATTAATTTCGCTGTTAACCAAAGCCCCAAAATTGTAGTTAAGATATAACCTGCTATTCCGAAATATATATGTTTCTCCACATAATGTCCCATTTCATGTGCCATAATGAAGAGAATTTCACTTTCTGATAAGCGGTTTAATGTCGTATCCCATAATACGATTCTTGAATTACTACCGATTCCCGTTACATAGGCATTTAGCGCATTTGTCTTTTCTGTCATAATCACTTCATACACATGATTGGCTGGAATATTTGCTTGCTCAGCCAATGTGAGAATTTTCGTCTCTAATTCTTTATTCGTTAGCGGATAGAAATCATTGTATAGTGGGTCGATTACTACTGGTTGAATGAACATAAGGAAAATGGAGAACGGAATCATTAATAACCCAGCATTTATCCACCATTTCTTTGGGTTCTTATTAATAAGCCAATAAAGAACCGTCACAATCACTAATGTCGTACCAAAGCTAATCCAAAATCCTATGACATTATCCCGCATCCAGGAGGTGAAAATTTGGGTGCTGATCCCGTAGCTTTTGCTTAAGAAATAACTGTAATAGTCTAAAGGGAATAAAACGATAAATATAAAAAGAGAAAGCAAAAATAAATAGACTGCGTTTTGCAAAATTGCCGATTTGTTTTTCATCGGAATCCAACTTTCAAACGCTTGAGAAAGTCCAGTAATTAATATAAATAAATAGACAAGCCACTCGAACGGTGTTGCTACAAAAAAGAGGAAATTCTTTATTTTTGAATACTCCTCACTAAGGTACAGTTCATGCTCCGACATAAAAACATGCGGATCTGCAACTGTCCCTTTCAAGGATTCAGGTATTCCCCCACTATTACTATGAAAAATATATACATACATCACGAATACATATACTCCAAATAACAAAAGTGCGGTAATTCCGTATTTTTTTACCAAATCCACTTCACCTCCATACACTCTTTCTTACATTAAGTGTAATCAGAAAAAAGAAAGATAGAACCAACTATAGTGATCAGTTATTTGTAGGCAAACTCAAATTCCTTAACCAGCCTATTAAAAATTTTTACTTAATGAATCAGTCCAATTTCATTAAAGAATTGCAAAGAACTAATCATTTTGAATAAGACCATCTATACTGAGCACATTAAACTCTAGGAGGTGACGATACCATGTCAAATAAAAGTAAACCAAACTTTAAGAAGAAAGAACCTAATTCACGAAAGGACAATCGTGAAGAATTTGCAGAAGATTTAGATCTAAACCAAACTAAACGTAAAAACGAGCAACAAAATAACCAACAGAATCGATAATACAGCTATTAACATAAATTCAACGATAATACGATTTAAATAATTCAGTTATTTCCCCTTAAGACTCATCCATATTATGCACAAAAAAGATGACGCATCCCTCTAGGACTGTGTCATCTTTTTTGTGATTGGAAACCCTTAATTTAAGGATCCATAAAAAGAATGGTTCTCAACAATTTGAAAACCATTCTATTTTATTTATCAGATTTCAGGAGTTCATACAATTTGAGGTATTGTTGCGAAGATGATGACCAGCTAAAGTCGAGACCCATTGCGTGCTCTACTAAGTTCCTCCATTTGTTAGGATGTAAGCGAAAAAGTGCAACTGCTCGCTCAATTGTATACAGCAATTCGTGGGCATTATAATTAGCAAAGCTGAATCCATTTCCTTCTTCGGTTAATTCATTATAAGGTATAACCGTATCCTTTAGACCACCTGTTTCACGAACTAGCGGCAAGGTTCCATAGCGAAGTGCAAGCAATTGCCCAATGCCACATGGTTCAAATTGTGATGGCATTAGAAAAAGATCAGAACCGGCATAAATTCTCCGTGCCAATGCTTCATCAAAATAAAGGTTGGCTGAAACTTTTTGGGGAAAAATTTTTTCAAAATATCTGAATGCCTCCTCATACTGCTGATCGCCTGTACCCAATAAAACAAATTGGACATTCAAACCGATGATTTCATGGAAGACATGTAAAATCAAATCTATACCTTTTTGATCGACTAGTCTTGTAACCATAGCAATTATTGGGATATCAGCGTTAATAGGAAGCCCAAGTGTTTCCTGGAGGTGCTTTTTATTTACATACTTCCCCTTATAATCGTCGTATGGAATGAACAAATTTTCATCACGTTTAGGATCATAGGAGTCATTGTCAATACCGTTCACGATTCCTTGAAGATCAGCGCCTCTTTTTCGTAAAAACCCATCAAGTCTTTCACCATAATAGGGAGACTGTATTTCGTATGCATAGGTTGAACTAACAGTTGTCACGGAATCAGCAAAGGCCAGTCCTCCTTTGAGGTAACTGACATCCCCATAAAACTCTAAAGCGTCCATATGAAAATAAAGCTCGCTTATATCCAGTAAATCAGAAAGCACTGATTTAGGATATACACCTTGGTAGCGTAAATTATGAATGGTAAAGACAGTTTTGATTCCTCGATAATATGGGTTATTTTCATAATTGGCCTTCAACTGAACAGGAATCAACCCTGTTTGCCAATCATGGCAGTGGATAATATCGGGCCGTTCCTCTAAATGCGGTAAAGCCTCCAGCACGGCTCGCGAAAAGAAAGCGAAACGCTCACCATCATCCCCAAAACCATAACTGCCATGCCTTTTAAAATAATATTCGTTATCGAGAAAGTATACTGTTATCCCTTGATAATTAATTTTTTCTATACCGCAAAATTGACGTCTCCAGCCTACAGGCACTTCAATGCTTTTGATCCATTGCATTTGTTCTTTAAAATGTAATGGAAGGTCGTCATATTTCGGTAGTACCACGCTAACGTTTGCTCCCTTTTTATGTAAAGCTTGAGGCAAGGCGCCAATAACATCACCCAGTCCCCCGGTCTTTATAAATGGGGCGCACTCTGAGGCTGCAAATAAAACATTCATGCTGGTGTACCTCCAGTTTAAACTACTTCCTCTTTTTTGATCACCATCGGCTTATTTCTCGCCGTTATGATTTGATCCCTAGTAATGATTACTTGTTTATCAGTAATCACATTTTCGACATGTGCTCCCTCTTCAATATCACCCTTTTGCATAATGATACTGTTTTTAACTACTGCACCTTTTTTTACTTTTACTCCTCTGAAAATAATACTATTTTCGACGGTGCCTTCAATAATACATCCATTGGCAATTAAAGAATTAGACACCTTAGAGGAATTTGTGAATTCGGCAGGTGCTTCATGTTTAATTTTCGTGAAAACTTCCCATGAATCATAAAAATAGTTACGAAGAATTTCTGGATTAAGAAATTCCATATTACTAGCATGGTATGTTTCTAGGGAATGAATGAATGGCATATAACCCGTGAACTGGTACCCTTGCACTTTTAGATTTATCAAATTTGCTTTAACAATATCTTTCAAAAAATCATATTCATCATAATCTATACAATTCATTATTAAATCTATTAATAATTGTTTTTTAATCACATATGTTTCCAAACATATATGATCACCTTTCTTAGGTGATGTATAAAAGTTAATATCACGGACTTCACCGTTTGTATCAAGTGAAATTTGATGATATATTGGTCTTTTCACTGATACCCCATCATAATCCTTATACAGAACTGTAATATCAGCTTCATTACTTTCGTGTTCTTTAATCACATCGTTAAAGTCTATTTTACAAATATGATGACCAGGAGCAATAATTACTGTATCTGCAGTTGCCCGTTGGAAAAATTCTAAATGATCATAGAACTGCTGTAAATCTCCTCTGATTTTTTCATCAGGATGAATCGAAGGAAGAATGAATAGACCTTGTGAACGATGATCGAGATCCCATTCCTTTCCAGAACCTAGATGATCCATCAACGATCGATATTTATCTTTTGTGAAAATGGCAACTTTACTTACGGAAACGTTCATAAAGTTTGACATAGTGAAATCAATCATCCGATAGCGTCCGCCAAATGGTATGGAGGCCAGGCAACGATGATGGGTCAATTCTTTTAAAATGGGTCTTTCATTTACAAGATTAATTACACCCAATACATTCCTCATATAAGTTACCTCCTATTATAAAGCTTGCAGCAAAGCACTTTCCGAAGAAACCAGCTGATTTTCACCGATTAATGTAAGTCTTTGTTTAGTGTCAGAGATTACAGCACCATCTTCGATAATTGTACCGCTACCGATTATTGCCTTTTCGATTATTACATTATTTCCAATTTTCACATTTGGCATGATTACAGAATTCCTTATGATAGAGCCACTTCCAACTTGGACATTATAGGAAAGAACAGAATGGTCGACCTTCCCAAATACCAAACAACCTTCATTGACTAAAGATTGTGTCACATCAGCATCTTCAGATATATATTGTGGGGGGTGGTTGGCATTCCCTGCATATATTTGCCAGTTTGAGTCTCCGAGCTTAAAATCGGATGATTCTTCCAATAAATCCATATGCGCTTCCCACAGGCTATCAATCGTACCGACATCTTTCCAGTAGTCTTTAAATCGATACGCTTGTAATTTTGCTTCATCTTGCAGCATCTTTGGAATAATGTCTTTCCCAAAGTCATTAGTGGAACTGCTATCCTTTTCGTCTTCTGTTAAATATTTTTTTAGATGCTTCCAATTAAAAATATACACACCCATCGAAGCCAAATTACTTTTTGGATGTTTAGGTTTTTCATCAAATTCAATAATTTGATCCGTTTCATTGGTATTCATGATACCAAAGCGATTTGCTTGTTCCCATGGTACCTCTATGACAGCAATAGTCACATGTGCACCCTTATCAATATGATCTTCGAGCATTTTATTATAATCCATCTTGTATATATGGTCCCCTGAGATTACAAGTACATATTCCGGGTCATTATGATCGATAAAATGGAAATTTTGATACACGGCATTTGCGGTACCTTTATACCATTCCCCACCATCTTTTCCCTGATAAGGTGGAAGCATAGAAACTCCACCGTTATTGCGGTCAAGATCCCACGGGCGGCCGTTACCAATATATGAATTCAAAATATGTGGACGATATTGAGTAAGTATACCAACTGTATCTATACCTGAATGTGTACAATTGCTTAAGGTAAAATCGATGATCCGATATTTCCCTCCAAATGGTACTGCGGGTTTAGCTAAGTCACTCGTCAATTCCCCGAGTCTTGAGCCTTGACCTCCTGCTAAAAGCATTGCAACCCATTTTTTAGATGCCATTTGTACTGACTCCCCTTTTCCTTGTTTTTGTTTCTTTCATGAAA
This sequence comes from Psychrobacillus mangrovi, assembly GCF_037104765.1. Taxonomy (NCBI): domain Bacteria; kingdom Bacillati; phylum Bacillota; class Bacilli; order Caryophanales; family Bacillaceae; genus Psychrobacillus; species Psychrobacillus mangrovi. The sequence goes on from NZ_JBAWSY010000001.1 coordinate 623,516, forward strand.
ATAGCAATCCCTAGCGGCGGTACAGTTATTTCTAGACAGTAAGGTTGATTATTGTGCGGAATTTTACTGGCATGGATTGGGGCAGAGTTCAACTGTCCCGATCCGCCGAATGATGTAGCATCACTATTAAATGCTTCGAAATAGTTCCCGTTGGACGGAACCCCTATTTGATAATTATGGTAAACATCGGCTGAAAAATTACAAATAACTATGCAATAATCTCCCTTCCGTTTTCCTCTCCTCATAAAAGTAATTACGCTTTGTTCCGCATTGTCCGCATCAATCCATTGAAAGCCGTATTGCTCATGATCCAGGCGCCATAGGGAATTGGTTTCCTGATAAAATTTATTTAGCTCTTTATAGTATCGATAGAAATTGGAGTGAGCTTCAAAATCTAACAGCATCCAATCCATTTCTTGCTGATATTTCCATTCGTCAAACTGGCCTAATTCACTGCCCATAAATAAAAGCTTTTTTCCTGGATGTGCGAATAAATAGCCGAACAAGAGACGTAAGTTTGCAAATTTTTGCCAGTAATCTCCAGACATTTTATTTAATAATGATCTTTTTCCATGAACCATATCATCATGCGAAAATGGAAGGACAAAATTATCCGTAAAAGCATATAAAAATGAAAAAGTCAGTAGGTGATGATGCTTTGGTCGTTCTTTAACATCAAGCTTCATATATTTAAGTACATCATTTGACCAACCCATATTCCATTTATAATTGAATCCAAGTCCGCCTGTACTAGTAGGACTTGTAACCAGCGGCCATTCGGTTGCTTCCTCCGCCATCATGAGGGCACCAGGATACTTTTGGAAAATGGTTTCATTTAACTTTTTTAGAAATTTAATTGCTTCAAGATTTTCTTCGCCACCAAACTGATTTTTCAATTTTACTGGAAGAGGATTATCATGATTTAGATAAATCATTGATGAAACGGCATCAACTCGAATTCCATCAACATGATAAAAATCCATCCAAAACATTGCATTTGAAATCAGAAAGCTGACGACTTCTGGCTTACTATAGTCAAAACTATATGTTCCCCAGATTGGCCTCTCGGCTCGCATGGGATCTACCGATTCGAAGAGAGGTGTTCCATCGAACAGTCCAAGGCCATGAGCATCCTTACAAAAATGTGCAGGCACCCAATCCAGAATGACACCAAGTCCCTTTTGATGACATTGATCTATAAAATACATTAATTGCTCAGGTGTACCGTATCTGCTAGTTGCAGAATAATATCCAGTTATTTGGTAACCCCATGAACCATCGTAAGGATGCTCCATAACAGGCATCAACTCAATATGCGTAAAACCATTATCAATTGCATAATCGACTAATTCGTCAGCAAGTTCTTGATAACTATAAAACTCACCATTTTCTTTTTGTTTCCAGGAAGCCAAGTGAACTTCGTAAATCGTCATCGGTTTGTTGTAAATATCTTTCTTTAATCGTTGTGCCATCCATTTTTGATCTTGCCATTCAAATGTATTTAAATTGTAGATGATAGAAGCTGTTGCCGGTCGCAACTCTGAATAAAAGGCATACGGATCTGCTTTTAGTTCCTTCCGTCCATCTGGTCCTGTAACCTCATATTTATAGATATCTTCATGTGCAAGCTCGGGAATAAACAATACCCAGATCCCAGAAGCCAAGCGTTCCATTGGATGCTGGGTACCAGTCCAATTATTAAAGTTACCCACAACGGAAACTTGCCTCGCATTCGGCGCCCAAACTGCAAAACGCACACCTTGAATATCGTTCTCATAAAGTATATGAGCTCCGAGCATCTTATAACTTTCAAACAGTGTTCCTTCATGAAAAAGATATACATCAAAATCACTTGGGTATTGCCGGTTATTCAACTTCATAATTCCTACCACTTCAACACCTCTTTCAATCTATGATTATTTCAATTTATATACCAGTTCTTATCCTAAATTATTCGCCATCTATCTAAAATCACCTTTAAAATATTTTACTTTTTTAAATAATCAATAATTTTAGACAAAATAAAAAATCCTCCATAGAATGAAGGACTTTTTTAGCTTTCATTTTATCTTGAATTGTTAAAATTAATAAAATTCTATGGTGCAGTAACCGTAGACTAGTTATCAGCTGTCCTCCCACATACCATACTTTTTTATACCTTACTTTTGACTGATTGTGAAGATTGTCTAATAAACTATATTAAATGTGACCCATGAGAATTTATAAATATATACCTACATTTTAAGCTCAGTCATTTCCTGTCAATTGTGAGGAAGGCATATTAATCATACGGTTTAAAAATAAATAGGAAAGGGAGACAGACCAAGCTAGTGGAGTGTTGCCATTTGGCACATTTTTACCGCCAATATATAATTCAGGGACTTCCCAATTATCTGGTACGATTCGTACCGTTTTATTCACATATTCATAAGCCTTATCATGCATACCCATTTCAAAATAGCACAGTCCTAGCCAAGGTAATCCAAAGCACCATTCTGCTTCGCTACCTTCGTTGTAATACTGATCGTTCTGATAACGAATACAGCCATTTGTCCGCTCAAGGCTTTCGGAAACCATCTCGACTATCTTAAGTGCCGTTTTCCTTTCCACTATACGATAAGGGTAGATAAGTGAAAGTAGGGATAAGTCTGTTTCTTTCGTTTCACTTTCTCGTGGTAGAAGAAAACGTAGCGTCTCTTCACCTTTTTGAATCAGTTCATTCTTTACATTTACGAGCATTTTCACCGCACGCAAGCCTGCCACGCATGCACCTACACTTGAAGCATGCAGTTCCATATTCTCTTCCCACATTCCATTATCCTTTGCCTGCCAGTATTGAAGACACTCTAGATAGTCGACTAGCTTCTGAACAATTGCGAGATCTTTCTCATCACGGATAACCTTTTGTCCGTGACTAACGCCCACCCCTACTCCCCACAGAAAGGCACCAATTGCATCATTCTGAGCATGACCCCATTCTTGGCTCATTTCCTTTAAATCTGTTGAATAGCGTGAGTGGATATATTCAAAAAGATAAACCGGTTTTTTTTCACGGTGAATATCGATTTTCCATTCATAGGTTTTAAATAGTTCGAATAAGGCATGATATGCTTTTTCATACCGATCAGATTGGCTTTGCAAAAAAGGCAAAACCGTATAAACGACATCACGTATCCAAACAAAATGGTAGTCCTTTGAAATACTGGCAGTGTAAGCGCCGTTCGGTAGGCGCATCCGATCTAAAACCTCAATTGCATTGTTGATGTTCATATACAAGACCTCCCTTAAATAATACCTATACTGTGATTGTTAACCATTTCCGTTTATTCTAGACAACTATTTAATGAAAGCGTTTTCAACTCATGTTGAAGAAATTAAGTATTTATATTTTATGTAGTAAAGTGATTTTTGGAAAAGCAACCAGACCCAATTCCCAAAAATGTTCTTTGCGCTACACTTAATATTCAATATGGGAAATGACCACGATTCAAATTCTATAAATTGTGGTAGTATCCAAAGTTACTAATACCCCATTCATAAAATTTCAAATCATCTTTCGACATTGGTATCTTAAAAAAAGGCTTACCATTACTTACTGGCTTATCTTTGGAGTTTAGGACTATCAGCATCTTTGCTGCTCTTTTCCAGCTTCCGGTTGCCATTCAAGCATTTCAGTGCTCTTTGCTATAAAATACAAAAAAAGAAAAACATCACGTTATCCTTTAGGGATTTCGTCATGTTTTCATTTGACTTCAAAAAAAAATACTTATGTCATTATGTGACACTATTATTTAGATGATTAGTAATAATAAATTTTATTATTTGAAAAAATTTCTATTAAAATCTTGGAGTGAACATCCGCATAAAGACAGTCAAGATCTAGTTTTACAAATTATTTTACCCCATCCGCTATTTCCCCAACTCCTGGTATGCTGCATACAACCCAATTGCCTGATTCTAGCTATTCTGCTTGTGCACTTCCATCAATTCATTTCCGAAAATAAACAGTTAGCTGATGGTCAGGTTCTATGTGCTACACTACATTTTCCATCCTCCAAAAATTGGCGGTGGATTATACATTTAACTAAGTGCTGCAGAGAAAGCAGATTCAAGCATAGTGTCAAAATCGGAAAAAGTCTCCATATGCTCACCTGAAGGCTTATCTAGTTCAACAAAACTTTTTTTAGAAACATTATAACAATACCAAGCTATATCGGAATCTCCAAAAAAAATCAGTTCATCTTCGTCTTTAATTGACTCCCATGTTTCATTGGCATCAAAAAAACTATCTACCTGATTTATTGGGTTAGAATCCAAAAAAACTTGGTCAATCCCATAAATTTTAAGTCCATTAAATTCAATGCCATTAACAGTTTGTAGATATTCATAGTATTGCTGTGGCAGTACATCTTCACCAAACTTTTCTACTACAGATTTACGAAATCTTGATAACTCGTTTTCATTGGTAGGTAAATTGAGTTTTCGATCTCGTTTCTCTCTTATTTTGGAAATCTGACTAATTTGCTCTCTCCACATATAATCACCTTCTAAAATTATTTATTCCTTATTAGGAGGATAAATGTCTCCTTCTGGAATAGGAAAATCCACTATTTTACTGTCCCCAGGTTTCATACCCTTTGTTAAGGAATTTTGCTCATTTGTAATAACCTTGTGATAGGGATCGTTTTTTATTAGAACTAAGTTTTCCACAACATTGGTACCACTTTGATCCAAAGAAATTTTATGAGGGACTTGCCAACCGTCAGGAACTAGTCCGTATCTACGTCCAACACTTTCATAGACAATGCCTCATCATTTGCCTAGAATCAATCACTTTTGAATGAACCCAATATTTTTTATTGTACAATAATACGCCACAGGTTAACATTCTTGTCCTCCTCTAGTAACCTATCAATAGTTATAATATTCCATTTTTGAGCATCAAGGTAAAGGTAAAAGTTATAACACTCACAAAAACGATTCTTAAGAAATGCCACTTAACAATTAGCTCGTGACTCTTATACTACCGGGGAAGGGGGATAGTGGTTATATTGATAGTATTTACATGGAGATTATTTAGTTTCCTCGTAGGTATTTAAGTATCTTACCAAAAAATAAAAGCTGTTCATCATGTATTACTTCAATTAAAAGTTAGAACGCATAAAAAATCTTTAGGATTATAAATAGGCAAATAAAGATACTCTGTAATGATTTCCACATGAAGAATCAATACAGTAATAACCATATTCAATTCTCACTTGAAATTTTTTTCACAGTACGGCAAAGAATTAATACAAGGAATATTGGAAATACTATCAATCGAAAAGCTCATTGCATCTGATACTTAATACTCAGCGTTAATGTGTCTAGACTTTTAAGTCTTCTTCTCGACAAATCCATCCGATTATAACAAATCAGGTTCGAAAGACTTAAAAAACATTATTTTTCGACAAAATATCTTATAATTCGACAGAATTTATTTGACCTTTAAAAGATAAATGTATAGAATCTTTATATGTTTCTAAAAAAGAATGGGTGTTTTAGGTATGAAAAGTGGGTTATTCAGAAGGAAAACTGTAGAAGAATTACTACAAAAAAATGGTAATGTACAGCTCAAGCAAACGCTAGGAGCATTTGATCTAGTGTTACTTGGGATTGGTGCCATTGTAGGAACAGGTATATTCATCCTGCCTGGAACAGTAGCTGCGGAGCATTCTGGACCTGCTATTGTTTTTTCATTTATTATCGCTTCGATTGTTTGTGCATTGGCTGGCTTGTGTTATTCAGAATTTTCTTCATCTGTACCAGTAACAGGTAGTGCATATACGTATGGATATATTGTGTTTGGAGAATTAGTTGCTTGGTTAGTTGGTTGGGCTTTGCTATTAGAATATGGATTAGCAGTTGCGGCGGTTGCTACTGGATGGTCATCATATTTAAGTTCTTTGTTAGAGGGATTTAATCTTACTATTCCAAGAGCCATCTCCAGTTCTTTTAATCCAGCAGAGGGAACATATTTAAATGTACCGGCTATAGCCATTATATTTACCATTGCTTTTTTATTATCGCTTGGTATAAAAGAGTCTACGAAAATTAATGCGATCATGGTATTTATTAAAGTCATTGTTATTCTTTTATTTATTGGAGTAGGTATTTTTTATGTTGAGCCTGCTAATTGGCAACCATTTATGCCATTCGGAATGAATGGAGTTTTGGGTGGAGCGGCCCTAGTTTTCTTTGCTTATCTTGGGTTTGATGCAGTTTCATCAGCAGCTGAAGAAGTAAAAAATCCACAACGTAATATGCCAATTGGAATTATTGGTTCGCTTTTTATTTGTACAATTCTTTATGTAGCTGTTTCACTTGTTTTGACTGGAATTGTTTCATATAATCATCTAAATGTAAGTGACCCAGTTAGCTTTGTTATGCAAGTTGTAAACCAAGATTGGGTGGCTGGCATTATTTCACTTGGGGCTGTTGTTGGAATGATGACAGTTATACTCGTTATGTTATATGGCGGAACTAGACTTCTTTACGCCCTTGGTCGTGATGGATTATTGCCGAAAAGTATGTCCGAACTTAATAAAAAATATAAAACACCAGTTAAAAATACGTGGTTGTTTGCAACATTAGTAGCTTTTTGTGCCGGCGTCATTCCGTTATCTAAGCTAGCAGAATTAGTGAACATGGGCACATTAATAGCATTTACAGTCGTTTCAATTGGAGTTGTTTATTTAAGGAAAAATAAAAGCATACCATCTGGAAGTTTTAAAGTACCATTCTTTCCAGTAATACCGATATTATCATTCCTACTGTGTTTATTTTTAATTACACAACTATCTGTTTTTACATGGATTGCCTGCGCTATTTGGTTTGTCTTTGGACTGATCATCTATTTTACTTACGGTAGAAAGCATAGCATAATGAATAAAGAATAAGGAAAACAAAAGTGAGCTTAAGTTGTTATACATAGACAATTTAAGTTCACTTTTCTCTTTTTCAATGAAAGTTGCCCTGTTGTATAAGGTTCGAATGAAATTAATAATGAAAATAGGTAAATGACTACTATTCTAATATAAGTTAACTACGTTCTATTAATAATAAAATCGACTGGAAGTTGACTTCGTCACATCCAGCCGATTTTCTTTATAGTTCTTTATTTCTTTTAGATTTCTATTTTGCTTTCCCTTGATTATAAGAAAGACCAAATCCATACTTGTATACATCTTTAGATTTATTTACATAAGAATAGGAAGGATCTTCTTCTTTTGCGTAACTAGGAACATCTCCAACTTCGTTTTCTACCGCTTTCATACTTGCAGGAAGAGCAAATGGAAGCTTTCCAGTTGGATTAAACTCACCACGGATAACATCAATTATAGCTTCCGCCTTTGTTCCAAAAGTACCGATTAGTGCTGCAGCATTTGGCTCAATTTCATCAAGTACCCATGGATTTGTCATGTTTACTGCCGTAATAGTAGGAACAGTTTTTTGTATAGCTACGATTCGATCAACATTTGTGATTCCTGTTTCAGGACCTACTGTTATGCGTGGATTATTATCCCAGTTCGATTGAACAGGTTTTACATAAATATACGCATGTGTTGCCTCTTCCAGTTTATTCGTGATTGTAATGGAAGGATCATGCTTTTTAATCGTCTCTATTAATCCCTTTGTACTTGCTCCATCTGTTCCTCCTGGGAACATTTCAACATACAGTTTTACTTTCTTTAACTTAGCATCCTTTAAAGGCAATATATTTTTATCATTACGTAAAAGAACTAAGGATTTTAAGTGTGCTTTATACGCTAATTCTTGTGCCTTTGGATTAGCCACCACATCAAGTGCATGTTGTGCATCTACATAAGGGTCTTCAAATAACCCTAAATTCATCATTTCTGTTAGCAATAATGTGATAGATTCGTTTACTGCTTCTACTGATAGTAAGCCTTGATTTACTGCATTGATAATATACTGTGGTTCTGATGATCCAGAAATAATATCTGTTCCAGCGTTGATTGCTTTTGCAAACTTTTGTTCCGGAGATAAACTTTCAGCTCCCCAAGCATTATCACCAACAGCACCAGTATCAGAGTTAACATATCCTTTGAATCCAAGTCCGCTGCGTAAGAAGCCATCTAAAATAGCATCGTTTAAGGCAAAGCCAACTTCTTCAAATTGCTGTCCTTTACTAAACCATGGTAATCCTTGATCTGCACTATCATTGCTAGGATACGCGTAATATGGCATGATCGATGAAACATTCGCTTTGATTGCAGCCTCAAAAGGAGGAATATGATACTTAAGTAAACTTCCTTCAGTTGGATAAGGATTGAATTTACCCTCTACAAAGTGAGGATCTAACCCATTGTCACGTGCCCCACCACCTGGAAAATGTTTTACAGTTATTGCAACACTATCTTTTCCAAGCTTATCACCTTGAAATCCTTTGATGACGTTATAAATCATATTTGAAGCAACTTCAGGGTTTTCACCAAATGTATCTTCAATTCTTGCCCAAAGTGGATCCGTAGCTATATCTGCAGTATATCCGTAGACTTTACGAATTCCTGCTGCTCTCCATTCTTTTGCCGCAATTTCGGAAAATTCATTTACAGCTTTTGTGTCACCTGCTGCTGCAAACCCTAATGGTCCTGGCCAAAATGAATGTTGTCCTTCACTTGCTGCTATATTTGTGTAGTCCGTTGAGGCATGGTTTCTCGGATTTGAAGTAACTACTACTGGGATCCCTAATCTTGAAGCCTCACCCAATTCTTGTAGCTGGTTTGTATATTTAGCGATAACATCAACAGTAGGAGTTTGACGGAAAATGACATAGCGCATATTCTTTCCTACAATTAATGGATCATCTGATTTAACATACTTTCCATCTGTTGGATTCGCAATTGGAGTATGAGTGTTAATCAACATTAATCCTGCTTTTTCAGCAAGTGTCATCTTTGATACTAAATCAGCTACCCGTTGATTAACAGGTATTCTCCAATCCTCGTAAGGGTCTAGACTCTTGTTACCATTTAGGTCTCTGAACTGTTTCCCATCAAATGTAAGAACGCCTTTTTTGGTTGCTTCGATTTCCGGTTGACCAGTTTTACTGTCAGCTAGAACACGATATGTCTCAACATTAGTACTTGAAAGTCCAGGGTTTGTATTCTTGCTTGGATCAACATACCCTAAGTTTTCATTTGCTCCTACTTGTGGAATACCGATTGATGCAATCAATGATAGTGCAAGGATACCAGTTATAGCCTTTTTTGTTTTTTTGACTTTTAGATTCTTCAATATTGAACCCATGCCTTTCCTCCCCTTTAGTAATTACCTGCTTGCAGAATTCACTGTTTCAATATTTTAACAAGATCACCCCCTCAAAAGTGGAAAAGAAGTTTCTTGTGTAAACAATAAAATAGTTGTTATTGTAATCTGATTTTTCTGAAATCTCAATACGTATTTTTCTCAATCGCATTGCTAAATACTTAAAAAAACAAATTAATGTCTTTTCGTATACTTTCTGCTTTAATTACAAGCAATTAATATTAAAAGTCAAAATACTCTTTTGCATTTTGATAGCAAATGCCTTGAACAATACCACCTAACATTTTCATATCATTCGGGACTTCCCCATTTTCCACCCATTCTCCAATCAACTCACATACTAATCTTCTAAAATACTCATGTCTTGTGTAGGAAAGAAAACTTCTTGAATCTGTCAGCATTCCGATAAAACGGCTAAATAGACCGAGATTAGATAACGTTTTCATTTGTTCGAGCATGCCATCTTTTTGATCATTAAACCACCATGCTGTACCAAACTGTATTTTCCCTGGCTCCCCTCCCTGAAAATTACCAATTAAACTACCAATCACGTAATTGTCTTTTGGATTCACTGAATATAATATTGTTTTTGGAAGAGCATCTTCTCGTGCCAAAGAATCAAGTAGTTGGCTTAAAGGCACAGCTATCTGTCCATCATTAATACTGTCAAATCCAGTGTCAGGTCCTAATTCTTTATACTTTTTCGAGTTATTATTACGTAATGCTTGAATGTGGAATTGCATCGCCCATTCAAATTTCGCATATTGTTTCCCTAAAAAAGTTAAAGTGTAAGACTTATATTTTTTTTCTTCATCCAGCGATACTTTTTGTCCTGTTAATGCTTTAGTAAAAATATTTGATGCTTCTTTCTTTGTTGTTTCTTCATACATCAATGTATTTAGCGCATGATCAGAAACACGACAGCCATTTAAATGAAAATACTCAATTCTTGACTGTAATGCATTTAAGAAGTCATCATAGTTGGAAATTTGTATTTCCGACACTTCCTCTAGTTTGTCAATCCATTGCAAATATCCATCCAAATTAATTTCTAAACCTTTATCCGGTCGAAAGCTCGGTAGCACCTTAACGTCAAAATCGGATTCATCTCTAATTTTCGCATGATATTCTAATGTATCAATTGGATCATCCGTAGTACAAATCACTTCAACATTTGACTTCCTAATTAAATCTCTTGCTCCAAAGCCTCCACCAGTAAGCTTTCTATTTACTTCCTTCCATATTCTTGGAGCCGTTTCTTCATTTAATATGTCATATACATCAAAGAAACGTTGAAGCTCTAAGTGAGTCCAATTGTATAAGGGATTACCAATGGTCATCGGTATAGTCGCTGACCATGCTAAAAACTTGTCATAGTCCGAAGCTCCTCCAGTAATGAGCTCTTCTTTAATTCCATTAGCTCTCATTGCTCTCCATTTATAGTGGTCGCCATATAACCACGCCTCTGTAATGTTTTGAAATGTTTTATTTTCAAATATTTCCTTTGGACTCAAATGGCAGTGATAATCGATAATTGGCAAATCCTTTGCATATGTATTGTACAAAGTCATAGCCGTATCGCTTGATAATAAAAAAGTTTCGTCCATAAATTTTTTCATTTATTGCACCTGCTTTCGAAAATTTCACTTGAGCTTACTCATATAAGAGGCACTATTATATTCTAATGTCCCGAAATTTCTTTATTAAGCAATTTAAAACACTATGAATAAACCCTTTTAAAAACAAAAATTTAAGGACATATCGCATTTTATATAATTACGCCAATAGTTTTTTATTTTTTTGTAGATTTTCGAAATTCAGAGGGAGAATATCCAGTCATTTTTTTGAAGTTATTGCTGAAGTATGCCACTTCCGAGTATCCCACTCTATCGGCAATCTCTGACATCTTTAATGTCGTGTTCAGCAATAAACGTTTCCCTTCTTGAATTCGAAGTTCGGTTAAATAGTCCACAAATTTAGTATTTAGTTGTTGTTTAAACAGTTGACTTAGATAACTAGGGTTCAAGTGAACGCTTTTTGCAGCGTCTGTTAGAGACACCTGTCTTAGAGGCGTTGTTTCAAGATAAGCTAACACTTGATCAATTGTAGAGGCAGGAAAGGCTTCATCAACAATAGTAGGTGTTTTATTTTCTTCACCTACTTCTTTTTGTTTATTCAACCACTTTTCCAAACAATCCTTTAAATCTTCTTCTTCAATCGGTTTGAGGAGATAATCCGTTACACCGCTTCGTATCGCTTGCTGAACAATTTGAAACTCATCATGAACACTAATAACAATACAGTCCAGATTACGATCTAATTTGTTAAGTTCTTTCACCAAAGTAAGTCCATCCATGACAGGCATACGGATATCTGTTAAAACCAAATCAACATCATTTCGTTTAATCCAGTCAAGAGCCTCTAACCCATTTGCGCATTCATGTACGATTTGTAAGGACAAGTTCAACTTTCTAATCGACCACATAAGAGCCTTCCTTACCCATCTCTCATCGTCCACTAGTAAAACTCTTTTCATTCTTTCACTTCCTTACCATCTACAATTGGCAAATGAATATTAACCTCGGTTTCTAATCCTCTTGTACTATTGATTGTTATTCCATACTCTGAGCCAAACAAGTAGCGAATTCTCTGATGAACATTCATAATTCCGATATGTTGTCCACCCAAGGAAGTTGAATTATTTCTTAATTTCTCTTTTAATTCTTTTAATACTTCTTCCTTAATTCCGACACCTGTATCAGTAATTCGAATATTGAACGATGATTTAGACAGAAGTTGAGCATTTATAGTAATTTTTATTTTCTTTGAGTTTTCACCAATACTGTGCATAAAACAATTTTCAACAATTGGTTGGAGAGAAAACTTTACAACATCAAAGTCCATTACATCATCTGGTATATCAAAGAAATATTCAAAACGGTCCTCGAAACGAATCATTTGAATCTTTAGATACATCTCACAAAACTTAATTTCTTCTCGTAGACTAACAGTTGGTAAACTATTTCTAAGGTTATAACGTAAAAGTTTCCCTAGAGAAGATGATATGTTAGCTATATTCTCTCTGCCCTCTTCCAAAGCCATTCCTCTAATTGTTTCAAGTGAATTGTATAAAAAATGAGGGTTAATTTGTGATTGTAGCATTTTTAATTCGGTCTCTGTTTTGTTAAGAGTCATTTCAGCTTCCTTCAATTTGGAAACATACACTTCTTCCAATAAATTGGATAGTCTTTCTACGGACTTATTAAACCCAGCTGTCAATTGTCCGATTTCATCATTGGACTCCACCTTTACTCTTCCATTTAAGTGACCAATTTCCACTTCTTTCATAAAAGAACGAAGTCGATGAATAGGACGAACTATACTTTTGGAAATGCTATAAAAACCTACTAAGTAAGCAAATATTAAGGAGATAAAAATCGTCCATGTAATCGCGGTCCTTATTTGTTGGATACCGACCCGCAAATCCTGGTAAGGAGCAGCAGTGAAGAAACTCCATCCAAGTTTTGGAGAAAGAGAATAAGAAACTAACTCCTTACGATTGTTATCAATGAGCACTGAACCACTTTTTCCACTTTCAAGATTTGTTAATTGCATGAATTCTACCTTGTTACCAAGTTTTGAATATTTTGGATGATAGACATAATGCCCTTCCGAATCCAAAATAAAAAAATAACCATCCTTACCTAAAGTTACCATCTTGGAAATCTCTTCAATTCTCTTAAAATTGATATCAATAATCAGCATACCTACAGGCTTTAATGTATGGGGATTATATAAACGCCTAACAAGAGAGATCACCGGCAGCTCTTTGTCTTTCAATTTTAATGTCCTACTCACAAGCATAACCATACCGTTTCCCGGGACTGATGAATACCAATATTCATCTTTGATATTTATAGCTGGATAGTAATTTCTCTCTCTTAAAGAATCTATAATAATCCCATTATCTAGAAAAACGGTAATGTTAGAAATATCGTTTCTAGAATATTCTGAATTCTTAAGAACCTTTAATGCAGGGTCAGAGAGTGTACGATCGTATTCACTACTGGTTTCAAGTCTTAATAAATTTCCCATTTCAGGTGAGTTGATGATTTTTAAACTCGTTATTTCAAAATCCTGCAAATAATATTCTACATGCAATTCAACTTGTTCTATAATTTTTTGGCTCGATTGCGTGAACTCTTCCTCTAGTTCAAAAGATGAATATTTGTATGTTATAATTCCAACAGAAAGTACAGGTAAGATTACTAGAATACTAGAAAAGACACAAAATTTCGACATAAGTGTCTGGTTTTTATAAAGAATATAATGTTCAATAAATTTTTTAATTTTATTCCACGGCTTCTTCATCGTAGTTCCTTTCCAATAAGTATTGTTGAGTTTTATATTCCCACTTAATCTTAATGGAAAAGACCTACCTAGTAAATATACACCCACTAGGTAGGGTAAAAATGCTAGTCTAAGGCCAAGATAATCTTTTGAGTATTATGGGCTTGCTGAATTGATTGCATCGACTAACTCAGGATAATTTTTAGAAAATTCATCAACTATAGGCTTAACTGTCTCCTGCCAAGGAGATATATCTTCTACTTCTGTAATCGTTACTCCAGCATCATTCAATGTCTTTAGAGATTTTTCTTCATAATCAGCCCATGCTTGCCTTTGGGTCTCGACAGAATCCAATGCAGCTTGTTTGATTAACTTTTGGTCTTCAGCAGAAAGTTTTTCCCAAGCCGTTTTACTCATTAATAATACTTCAGGCACCCTTGTATGGTGATCCATGATCAGGTACTTTGCTTCTTGGTAATGGTTTGATGAGTCAAAGCTCGGAAGGTTATTTTCTGCACCGTCAATGATACCAGTCTGAAGGGCAGAAAATACCTCTCCATATGGCATCGGAGTGGCACTTGCTCCCAATGCCTCCATTAATTTAATATTAATTTCACTTTGCTGAACACGAATCTTTTGACCCTTTAAGTCTCCAATACTTGTTAGAGGTTTAGTAGAATAAAAACTACGAGAGCCTGAATCGTAATAAGCAAGTCCTTGCATTTTCGCTTCTTGTAGACCATCTAACAATGCTGTACCTTTTTCCCCATTAAGGAAATTCCACAGATGATCATCACTGTTAAATAAATATGGTACTGAGAAAACTGTGAAATCATCATTAAATTCTGCAAGTGGGCTGGCATTTATTCTAGCAAAGTCAATAGCTCCAAGTTGAACCTGCTCTAGCACAGATTTTTCATCACCAAGTTGGCCAGCTGGAAATACTTCAATTGTGATTCGACCATCAGATTTTTCATTAACTAACTCGGCAAACTTTTGATCTCCGATAACAGTAGGATAATCAGCTGGTTGATTGTCTGCTAGACGTAAAGTAATTTTTGGTTCTTCTACTTTGGTACCTTTATCTGCCTCAGCTACATCCTCATCCTCTTGACTACATGCTACAAGAATTGTCGTAGCAAAGAGTAAAGATGTTATTAACCCAATAAATTTTTTATTCTTCATTTTGAAACCCCCTTAAATTTTTTTATAATATTACCCAATCCCAAGGTTTAGTCAGCCATCAAATTTGGAAGCCACATCACTACCTCAGGTATATAGGTGATTATTAACAGAACAACTAGTAAAGCATAGAAAAATGGCATCATTGCTTTCGTACCTTGTGCAATAGAAATCTTTCCAATTGCACAACCGACGAATAAAACAGTCCCTACCGGTGGTGTTAATAGGCCTATTCCCGCATTTAATATTAGAACAATCCCAAAGTGTACTGGATCCATACCTAGGCTTGTGACAACCGGAAGAAGAATCGGTGTCATAATTAAGATCATTGGTGCCATATCCATTGGCGCACCTAGGAGAAGTAATAAGATATTAATAATAAGTAATATAATAAGTGGATTATCGGAAATACCTAATAATATATCAGTCATCATTGAAGGAATTTGTAAGTATGCCAATACCCAACCAAATGCAGCTGAAGCAGCAATTAAGAAAAATACCATTGAAACCGTTTTCAAAGTACGTTTTAGGATAGCTACCAAACTAGAAAGTGGTGCTTCTCTATATATAACGAATGCTAGAATAAAAGAATACAAACATGCTAATGCCCCTGATTCTGTAGCCGTAAAAATCCCACTCATGATCCCACCCAATATAATAACCGCTGGACTTAGGGATAATAGACCATGTAAAAGAGTACTTCCAATTAGTGATTTTGGCACCGGAGCAGCCTTTTCATAACCTCTTTTTCTTGCAATTATATATCCCGTAATACACAGTGCGATTAACATAATGACACCTGGAACAATACCTGCCATAAACAAACTGGCTATAGAAACGCCACCTGCTGCTAATGAATATAATACAAGATTATGACTTGGCGGAACTACTACTCCCTGTATAGCGGATGCAATCGTGACTCCTACAGCATAATCTGCTTCATAGCCATTCTTTTTCATCATTGGAATCATAACTGATCCAACTGATGAAACATCCGCTACAGCAGATCCAGAAATATTTCCAAAAAATAGTGATGCCACACTGTTTACCATGGCCAGCCCTCCACGAATTCTTCCGACTAAAAGAATTGCCAGATTTACAATCCGAGTAGCTAGACCACCTGTACTCATTATTTGACCTGTTAGGATAAAAAATGGTATTGCGAGAAGTGAAAATGAATTCATTCCTTGAATCATCTGCTGACCAATAATTGGTAACGGGATATCTAAATAAATGATGGTCAGTAGTGATGATATAACTAGTGTTAAAGCGATCGGAAATCGCAGCATGATTAATATAACAAAACTTACGAGTAAAATGATGACTGCTATGCTGGTACTTGTCATACTAATGCCCCTCCTCTATGTCTTTATACATAGCTGTGTTGATATTAAATAACTGCAGAAGTGCATATAAGCAAATCATGAATCCCGTTATCGGCATGATGATATAGGTGATGCTACTTGGAAGTTTTGTTGCGGGTAGTGTTGAATCAAACATAAGAACCGTAAATTGCCAACCCTGAACTACAAGATATATTCCAAAAGAAAAAACAACGGCAAGAATCACCTTATCTAGAACTTTATTAAATATTTTCGGAAATAAATTAGTAAATGTATCAATTCCTAAATGGATATACTCACGAAATCCAATTGCGATTCCCATAAATCCAAACCAAACTAATAGAAGTAAAGTAATCTCTTCTGACCAAAAGAAGACAAAGTTGAAAAAGTACCTTGTTATTACTTGCAATGTGACGATGACTACTAATAAAATTAGTGATAATAGGGTTAACTTTTCAAATATATTATCAATGAGTGAATACACTTTTTTTGTTAGATCCATAACTTTCCTCCTCGAGAAAGCGTTTTCTTATTTTTAATACTACGGTTTATTCGGAATTATTAGAATGTTTATTTTTTATAGAAAACTTGTGTTTTTTTTAGGTTGGAAAATAGAACTATGTCTTTCAAGGATTCTAAAATAGATGATCTTTCTGAACATTTACTGATTTTTGATTAACTAAATTAATGTAACGTGAATGTTTGTTGAATTGCATTTTTCTTCAAAAAAAAAACGTAGGCCTTTTTATGATTAAGGCACTACGTTTATTTGTTTTTATAACTTAACTGGCCTTCCACTTCTAGCAGATTCATAAATAGCCAAAATTAATTCTAGTGATTTTCTTGCTTCTTCACCTGTTACTAGTGGATCTCTTTTCTCAGAAATCGCATGAACAATGTCCTGATATTGTTTTTTATGAGACTCAAAAGAGGCCATTTTGTTTGACGATGCACTTGTTTTTACTACTTCTCTTAAAGCTTTTGTATATTGATTTCCATTCTTAAAATTCCATTCTTTTACTTCATCATTTTCAATGATTACACTACCGTCATTACCGAATATATCAAGGGTTGCACTATATCCTGGATATGCTGCTGTGTTCCCCTCAATCAATCCAAGGGCGCCTGACTTGAATTTTAATGATGCGACCGCAATGTCTTCTACTTCTATTCTTTCATGAGCTCGAGTTGCACAATACGCATGAACTTCTTCCACTGGACCCATTAGATAAAGAAGTAGATCGATATAGTGGATAGATTGATTCATTAATGCGCCACCACCATCAAGTTCCCAGGTCCCGCGCCATGCACCACTATCATAATATTCTTGTGAACGATACCACGTAGTACGTGCAGCTCCAAAATTCAATTGACCAAATTTTCCTAAATCCATTGCATTTTTAATATCTACTATCCCATCATCAAATCTATGTTGAAAAATACAACTTAACGTAACATTTGCTTCTCTACAAACATGAATAAGTTCGTTCGTTTTGTTAAGCGACGTATCAATCGGCTTTTCAACAATGACATGTTTACCTTTTTTTGCCGCTAATATTCCTAAATCAGCGTGTGTCCCACTTGGCGTTAAGATGGTGACGATATCCATTTTATCATTACCTAGAAATTCTTCATAATCACTGTAAACTTGAATGTTGTATTGCTTACCCCATTTTTCAGAGGTCTCCTTATTCCTCGAAAAAATAGCTATTACTTCAGCATTAGGTACCTTTTGAATACTTTTAATATGAGTTTCTGTAATACTTCCACTACCAACTACTCCAAAATACAACATTTTGTTCATAGTCCTACACCTCCTGGAGAATTTTGATTAGGGTGTCCTTGCCTCTATGGGCTTAAAGCGGTGAAACTTGTTAGGTTGGAAATTTATTTGTCAAACCAAGCGAACACATGAACAAATAGCATCTTCCACCATATAATTTTTTTATCATTGGAAATCTTCTCATTAGAATCAATTGAAATTTACTTTGATATCCGTGCCGGGTAACGTAAAATAATAATTCAATACTACTGGTTGTTATTTACGAAAATTGATTTTTCTGTCTTATACTATTATATACACATTTCCACTTCCATAGGATATTTTCACTTTTCCCTAATTCAAAAACACCTCCACGTTGTATTCAAAGGTACGAAACCCTAGTTCAACGAAAAGGTGTTTTTATTATCCTCGATTATCTAGTTCAGTTGAAATAATATTTTTTTCC
This sequence comes from Psychrobacillus mangrovi, assembly GCF_037104765.1. Taxonomy (NCBI): domain Bacteria; kingdom Bacillati; phylum Bacillota; class Bacilli; order Caryophanales; family Bacillaceae; genus Psychrobacillus; species Psychrobacillus mangrovi. The sequence continues at coordinate 641,949 of NZ_JBAWSY010000001.1, forward strand.
AACCTATATTTTGATTGTTCCTTTTCATAAACTCGAACTTATTTGTATGATCGAGTAGGAAAAGTGTTGAACAATCTCTACAATTCTTCTGCTATTTCTTTAACAATTTCATCTATCACTGTGGATGTTCCTGATTTATTTTGAACTAATACACTAAAGATGTATGATCCCCCGCTACTTGCTTTTAAATATCCACTCAGTGTACTAACACCCGTTAATGAACCTGTTTTTGCATAGACTTTTCCTGCAGTTAGTGGATCTTTTAATCGATTTCTTAAAGTGCCTCCTACCATTCGATCGGTATTTGCAGCTACTGGCAAGCTATTAAAATAGGTATTAAACCAATCTTCTCCTTGAACTTTATACAACAGTTCACTTACTGAGAAACTCGAAACCCTATTTTCATGAGACATACCAGAGCCATCTTCAAATTGCCACTCAGCCATATTTAAATTTATTGAGTTTCCATATTCTCTTATAACTTCTAAGCCAGCTGTAGTGCTACCTTCATTTTTTTTCATTTTGCCCATTGTTTTTACTAGAATATCTGCAATCCCATTATTACTTAGTTTCATATACGGGATTAATAGTTGCTCCAGTGTCATTGATTGCTTCATAGCAACTAGTTGAGCACTTTTTGGAGTTGCAGCTCTAAATACTTTTTCTTTTGAATACTCGATTCCTGCTTCAGTTAAAACAGCCTGAAACATAGTCAATGTATGTGTCGTAGGATGTTTGACTGTCACCCATTCTTTTTTAGTTTTATCGATTGGAAGGTTCCCACTAATGACAATCTGATTTGTTTGATACATTCTTTCTATCGTTACTGTATTCGTTTTTCCTGCTTCCACTGTCTGTGCTTCATTTACTATTTGTAAATCACCAATGTGCGGAGTTACTTTTATGGACGGTAAGTTTCCAACTGTAGTCCCCGTTGCTTCTACGATAATCGTTCCCGAATCGTAGTCTGTGTTTGGAGAAGTAGTTAAAGCTGAAATAGGTGCAGCATAATAATAAGACTCATCCCCAACCCAAATTCCCGGTGTTAATAAATCATCATCAAACCACTTATCATCACCGACAATCCTTCCATCAATTTTATTAATCCCCTGCGCTTTTAACTCTTCTGCGAACTGTTGTAGGTCTTCGAAGGAAAGAGTGGGATCACCTTGTCCTTTTAAATAAACATCCCCTTTTAAGACCCCATTTGACATCTTTCCTGAAGTATATAGAGCTGTATTAAAACGATAATCCTCTCCCAGTACATCTAAAGCAGCTGCAGTCGTTAACAGCTTCATATTAGATGCTGGTTTTACCGTTGCTTGTCCATGGTAGTCATAAATCATTTCGCCAGAGATTTGGTCTCTTACAGTAACACTAACATCAGCTCCAACCAATTTTTCTTCTATTATTCTAGTAATAGAATCGCTTAACGTTTCTGCTACCATTTCTTCTGCTTGAGCTACATTGTTAAAACCAAACATACTCACAACTAATACCCACGTAATCACCATGGCTCCCCATTTTTTCTTCATAACTTTCCCCCTATATTAACTGAATTTTTAATCTTTTCCAAAGATATATATTCTTCATGAAGAAAAATTATCCTTTAAATCTAAATAAAACAGGCATATAGATAGAGTTTTTATAATATTATCACCATCTATAAACCTATATATTTCATTAAAATCATGTCAAACGTCTCAGGATTTACTTATAACAAATGAGTAGAGAGAATTTTTTCACTCTTTAATTTGAATATAATTTCCTAAACAATCAAAAAGGCCGCCACCGATTACTCGGTGACGACTTCTTAATGCCCGGCGACGTCCTACTCTCACAGGGGGAGCCCCCCAACTACCATCCGCGCGCGAGCTTCACTTCCGTGTTCGGGCTGCGAAAGCAGATGAGCGGCAGATTTCTTCGTCAGCCGCAGTCGTTCGATTCTTGCGTATATCATACGCTGTGAGTCTCTCTTCCTTGCTTCCTCGAACTCTTTGCTCATCTACTTTCTCGCATATATATTTTTATTTGAAACCGAGACCAAGGACCGCTTCCGATTACAATTTTCAGTAATAATATGGATAAGACCGACTAGTTTTCCTGTGAGAGCAACCATGGAGACTCTTTAAGCAACCAAATGAGTCATATAAGCGACTAAGATGATTCCAAAGCGACCAATAAGAGCGTGAAAGCAATCATTTCTCACAATAAGAATACACTTCTTTGTGATACCACAATCTAGCCTAATAAACACAAAAAAAGCCGCCACCGATTACTCGGTAACGACTTCTTGGTGCCCAGCGACGTCCTACTCTCACAGGGGGAGACCCCCAACTACCATCGGCGCTGAAGAGCTTAACTTCCGTGTTCGGTATGGGAACGGGTGTGACCTCTTCGCCATCATCACTAGACTCTTCGGCTTTCAATACACATCGTACTTCTTCGTCAACTTCATTCGTTCGGTCAGTCACGTACTTGAGTACGCTCCTTTCCTCTCTCAATCGTTTCCTCGAATTACTCGTGTCTTGAAACCCTCTTAAAGAGTGCTTGTTCACTCAAAACTGGATAAAAGACATTGATTGCTCGAAATTCATATTTGGTTAAGTCCTCGATCGATTAGTATTCGTCAGCTGCACGTGTCGCCACGCTTCCACCCCGAACCTATCTACCTCATCGTCTTTGAGGGATCTTACTTACTTGCGTAATGGGAAAT